>NZ_JBEZUS010000010.1:0-275308 GCF_040636475.1 Streptomyces sp. NPDC037389 | reverse complement strand
CAGCCGGAACCCTCTACGGCGGTGGCGCAGGATTGTTCGCCACCAACCCCACCAACGGGGACCTGTACAAAATGAACGGGCCCAACAACTGGAGCAAAGTCGGCGGACCCGCCAAGACCTTCGCCGTCACCGGCAACAGCCTCTTCGGACTCTCACCCGACGGCAACGCCGTCTTCCAATGGTCCGGCAACGGCACCACATGGAACAAAGTCGGCGGGGCAGCCGGAACCCTCTACGGCGGTGGCGCAGGATTGTTCGCCACCAACCCCACCAACGGGGACCTGTACAAAATGAACGGGCCCAACAACTGGAGCAAGATCGGCGGCGCAGGCCACCAGTTCTCCGTCGCCGGAGACGCGTTGTACGGCCTGTCGCCCAACAGCGACGCGGTCTTCAAGTGGAGCGGCAACGGCACGACCTGGCTCAAGGTCGGTGGTCCCGCCTCCTTCATCGCGGGCCGGTAGCCGGCAACGTCACCAGCGGGCGGGACCGGGCCGCCTGGGCCGGGCCCGTCCGCTCTTCCCTCTGGAGCCACGTGTTCTCACGCATCACCCTGGCTGCTGCCTTCGTCACGGTCTCACTCGGGATACTCCCCGCCGTCGCCGCCCCGGCACCTGCCCAACCCCACTCCACCGCCTCCGCGAACACCGCCTACGTGAACACCGACTCGGTGACCACCGGCTCGGTGACCACCGGAGACTTCGTCCGGGTCTACAACCCCGGCACCGGGGAATCACAGCCCTGGTACATGAACGACCACACCTTCATCCGTGACGAGGCCACCGGGACCTGGCACCTGTTCGGCATCACCCACGCCGAACCGGCCGACCCGGAGAACGAGGACTCGTTCGCGCACGCCACGGCACCCAGCCTGCGCGGGCCATGGACCAAGCAGCCCATGGCCCTGACGGTCGACCCCTCCTACGGAGAGTCGCACCTGTGGGCACCGCACGTCATCCGCTCCGGCTCCACGTACTACATGTTCTACGCAGGCGGGCAGACCATCGGCGACCCGTCCAGGAGTCAGATCAACCTGGCCACCTCCACCGACCTGATCCACTGGGAACGGCGGCCCGGAGGGCCACTGTTCCGTGACGGACTCGAAGCACGCGACCCGATGGTCGCCCGGGTCGGATCCCAGTGGGTCATGTACTACACCGCCACCGAGACGGCCACCGGGGGACGCAACATCGTCGCGTACCGGACGAGTCCGGACCTGATCACCTGGAGCCCCCGCAAGACCGCGTTCACCGCCCCCGGCGACGGCTGGACCGAATCCCCGTACGTGACACAGCGCAACGGCCTCTGGTACCTGTTCGTCGGCGGCTCCGCACCTGCCGACTATGCCGGGGCCGAGGTGTACGCCAGCTCCGATCCGCTGCACTTCACGCCCACCGGCCAGGTGGGCCGCCTGCCGTCCCACGCCGCCGAAGTCGTCACCGACCGCGACGGGAGTCAATGGCTCAGCAGCGCGGGCTGGGGCACAGGCGGAGTGGACCTGGCACCGCTCACCTGGCGGGCGTGGCCCTACACCCCGCATCATCTGTACGCACTGAGCCCCGACAGGAGCGCCGTCCACCAGCGGACGGCCGGAAACTCCTGGACGAGGATCGGCGGACCGGCAGGCACACTGATCGGCGGCGACGGTGGCCTGTTCGCCACCGACCCGACCACCGGCGACATCTTCAAGTACAACGGCACCCCGGACAACTGGACCAAGGTCGGCGGGCCAGGGGCCCAGTTCGTCGTCGCCGGCGGCACACTGTACGGGCTCAGCCCGGACAAGAAGGCCATCTTCCGGTGGACCGGATCAGGGACCACCTGGACGAAGATCGGCGGACCTGCCGCCACGCTGCACGCGGGCGGCGCCGGCCTGTTCGCCACCGACCCGACCACCGGCGACATCTTCAAGTACAACGGCACCCCGGACGACTGGACCAAGGCCGGCGGACCCGGAAAGACCTTTGCGGTCACCAACGAGGCACTGTACGGCCTGTCGCCCAACGGTGGTGCGGTCTTCAAATGGACCGGGTCGGGCACGACCTGGACCAAGGTCGGCGGACCGGCCGGAACCCTCTTCGGCGGTGGCGCCGGGTTGTTCGCCACCAACCCCGGCAACGGCGACGTCTACAAGTTCAGCGGCGTACCGGACAACTGGTCCAAGGTGGGTGGTCCCGGCAAGGCCTTCGCGGTCACCGGTGACCGGCTTTACGGGTTGAGCCCTGACAAGAGCGGCATCTTCCAATGGTCCGGGTCGGCGACCTTCCAATGGACCAAGGTCGGCGGACCCGCCGCGAGCATCGTCACCGAATAGCGATCGCCCTCACACTTCCCCCTCCCATATCGCACCCCCGTCCCAAGGAGATGCATGAGGATCACATCGGCCGGCTTCCTGGCGGCGGCAGCACTGCTGCTCGCACCGATGACAGCCCTCCTGCCCGCCGCCCCGGCGGCGGCCGCGACCACCGCAACAGCCCCGGCGGCGAACACCGAGGTCGCCACCACCCCCGCGTTCCAGCTTCCCATTCCCTGCGGGCAACGGTGGACTACGTCCACGCACGATGGACACGCCAGCCAGTACATGGTCGACATGGTCTCCGTCGGTGGAGCCACCCAGGGCACACCCGCCCTGGCCTCGGCAGGCGGACGCGTCGTCACCTCACAGTTCGACAGTCAAGCCGGAAACTTCATCGTGATCGACCACGGCGGTGGGTGGCAGACCCGGTACCTGCACCTGGACCGGCGCGACGTCGCCGTCGGCGACGACGTGGAGCAGGGCCGACAGATCGGCATCGTCGGCAACACCGGCAGCTGGACCACCGGGGCGCACTTGCACTATGAGCAGAAACTGAACGGCTCCGTCGTGCAGGCCACCATTGACGGGCACCTCGTTCCCGTCACATGGGAATACAACCAGCACTACGAGACCAGCGGCAACTGTGGCGTGTCAACCGGCAGTAGCCTGTTCGCCCAGTCCCCGGACCGTTCCGGCGTCTTCCAATGGACCGGCAACGGCAGCAGCTGGATCAAGGTCGGTGGGCCGGCGGGCAGGGTGTACGCGGGCGGCGCCGGTGTATTTGCCACCAACCCCGACAACGGGGACCTGTTCAAGATGAACGGGCCCAACAACTGGAGCAAGATCGGCGGACCTGCCAAGGCCTTCGCCGTCACCGGCAACAGCCTCTTCGGACTCTCACCCGACGGCAACGCCGTCTTCCAATGGTCCGGCAACGGCACCACATGGAACAAGGTCGGCGGGGCAGCCGGAACCCT
The DNA here is from genome assembly GCF_040636475.1 of Streptomyces sp. NPDC037389. NCBI lineage: Bacteria > Bacillati > Actinomycetota > Actinomycetes > Kitasatosporales > Streptomycetaceae > Streptomyces > Streptomyces sp. NPDC037389. Next base: position 272,035 of record NZ_JBEZUS010000010.1, on the reverse strand, counting down.
CTACGGCGGTGGCGCAGGATTGTTCGCCACCAACCCCACCAACGGGGACCTCTACAAGTTCAACGGGCCCAACAACTGGAGCAAAGTCGGTGGTGCTGGGGCGCAGTTCGCCGTCACCGGTGACAGCCTGTTCGGACTCAGCCCCGACAAGAGCGCCGTCTTCCAGTGGACCGGTAACGGTACCGCGTGGAACAAAGTCGGCGGCGCTGCCGGAACCCTCTACGGCGGTGGCGCCGGCCTGTTCGCCGCCGGCCCCGGCAACGGGGACCTGTTCAAGATGAACGGGCCGAACAACTGGAGCAAGGTCGGTGGCGCAGGCCGGGACTTCGCCGTCGCCGGAGACGCGCTGTACGGCCTGTCGCCCAACAGCGACGCGGTGTTCCGGTGGACCGGTAACGGCACGGTGTGGCACAAGGTCGGCGGCCCCGCATACTCCATCGCGGGCCGGTAACCGACGTCACTCCAAGCGGACCACCGGAGCTCTCCTCTGACGCGGGGGTTTCGGTGGTCCGCTCTTCGTCGCCGCCTCCGCGGTGGGCACGAGCGTCCTCGATATCTTTGCCCAACGCGGCTACGAGGTAGGCAGGTTGCTCGGCCATGGGTGGCCCCACCCATGAGTCGGCGCGACAGCGCCACCGGTTACCTGAACGCATCCCGACCGCCGCACCGCGCCACGCCCCTTCGCGGGATCAGGTCGTGGCCGCGATCTGGCGCCGGGAAAGGGCGTCGGAGGTCTTGGCCGTGACGCAGAGCGAAGCGGCGAGGGTGAGGACGAGCGCGGCGCCGACGGCGAAGACGCTGCCGGTCGCCCCGGGCGCCGGGCTGCCGGCCTGGCGGGCGGAGCCGGTGAGGAAGGGGACGACGCCCAGGACGCCGGCCCCGAGCACGATCTCGGCCCAGACGATCCTCGGGAAGTGCCGCAGCGTCAGGCGCAGGAGGGAGGCCGTCGCGTCGGCGCGGCGGGCACGGGCGATGCGCGGCATCAGCCAGAACTGGTTGACGCCGCCCGCCGCGACCATGCCGAGCACCAGTAGGGTCTTGACGAGCAGGAAGAGGCCGTAGGTCGTCGTCCACAGCTGCTCGATGCCGCCGACGTGCTTCCAGGAGATCCACAGGCCGGACGTCAGCACCGCCCCGACGCAGACCAGGGCGACGAGGCTGAATCGCCGCCAGATGTCCGCCCACAGCAAGCCGGCGTTCCCGCTCAGCTGACGGCGGGCCCCGGCGAGGGCGGCGAGCAGGACCAGTCCACCGATCCACACGGTGCCGCTGATGATGTGGACCTGGTCGAAGACGAGGTCGAACACCTTGTCCGCGCTCGCCGGGGCGGTGGCCGGTATCGCCGCGATGAGCGTCACCGTGAGCGACAGCGGCAGGGCGGTCAGGGCTAGGGCGTTGAGGTGACGACGTGCACGCGGGCTGAACAACATGATCAGAGCGGCGGACGTCAGCACGAGCACGATGTTCTGGACCAGGTAGATCGCACCCTGTGCCACCCACGCGCCCCGCGCCGCGGGCGCGCACAGGAAGTCCCAGGTCCGTCCCGGCGCGAGCGCGTCCCCGAACGGCATGCCCTTGCCGGCCCGGGCCAGCCGGGCCGCGAGCTGGAAGTAGCCCGCCACCAGCAGCACCACCCCGGCCCACGCCAGGGACAGCGCGGCCCGCCGCCGCAGGGCCGCGACGTCGCCGCGCTCGTTCTCCGGCGCGCGCAGTGCGGGGAGCACCGCCGCCGCATACGTCACGGTGAAGCCGATTACCCCGCACAACCCGATGAAATAGCCGGATTTGGTGAGAATCCGCCAGAGAGGAGGGGTTGTGTACGGCGAGGCCGCCGCGAGGTGCACAAAATTCATAAGGTAAGGCTAACCTAAATCCCAGCGGCCTGATCCGGCCACACCGGAGCGCGCGACCCTGCCCCATGGCGGCGGAGGAGCCGCATGGCGGTCACGAAGGACCAGGCGAGGCAGGGCGAGGTGGAGACGGCGCGGTCGCGGCACGCACAGGATCGCGAACGCCGAGGCCGGCGCCGCGGCCTCCGTGGGTGAATCATCACCCCCTGCGGCGCAGCGCACCCATCATCACGCTCAGGTAAGCATTGGGGCATCCAGCGGTGTTGGACCTGTCACGCGTTCACCATGGATTCGCCATGAGATGGCCAAGCGGTCAGCGGCAAATCCGGACACAAGTAGACACCCGGGGCTCATGAATGACCGAAAAGGGACTTGCCTTCATGTGATGCATGCATTCTCAAGCAAGGCTTACCTAAGTATGGTTCTCCTTGCTTTGTTGGTTCTGGTGCGTGCCGTGTGGGGCGGGGTCGGCGGCCCGTGTGTTGTCTCATTTCGGAGGTCCCATGTCTGGTGTCGTCCTGCGGTCCGCGCGACGGTCCGCCGTACTGGCGGTTGCGGTGTCACTGTCGGTGCTGACCGTGGCGGGGTGCAGTGGATCGAGTGATCAGGGGAGCGCGTCGTCGGACCAGTCGTCCCCGGTGCCGGGTGGTTCGCTGAAAGGTCAGACCATCACGGTCTACAGCGGTCAGCACGAGCAGACGGTCAGCACACTGGTGAAGGACTTCCGGGCGCGGACGGGGATCACGGCCAAGGTCCGCTCCGGTGACGAGGCCGAGCTGGCCAACCAGATCCTCACCGAGGGGCCGGCCTCCCCGGCCGACGTCTTCTTCGCGGAGAACCCGCCCGCGCTCACCACCCTCGAGAACAAGGGGATGCTGGCCAAGGCGGACTCGGCCGCCTTGTCGGCCGTACCGTCGGCGGACAGCTCGGCCAAGGGCGACTGGGTGGGTGTCTCGGCGCGCGAGGCCGCGTTCGTCTACAACACGAGCAAGCTCCAGGCCGCAAAGGCGCCCTCCTCGGTCAAGGACCTGACGGACCCGGCATGGAAGGGCAAGCTGGGCGTCGCCCCGAGCGAGACCGACTTCACGCCGATCGTCACCAGGATGATCAAGGCGGAGGGCCATGATGCCGCCAAGAGCTGGCTCGAGGGGCTGAAGGCCGACAGCAAGGTCTACGGCAGCAACGAGGACCTGGTCAACGCGGTGAACCGGGGCGAGGTCGAGGGCGGCGTCATCGACCACTACTACTGGTACCGGCTCCGCGACGAGCAGGGCGCGGCAGGCACCCACAGTGCGCTCGGCTACTTCAAGCAGGGCGACCCCGGCGCACTGGTCGACGTCTCCGGCGCGGCCGTGCTCTCCCACGGCAAGCACCAGGCGGCGGCCCAGGCGTTCCTCGCCTACCTGACCAGCAAGCCCGCACAGCAGATCATCGCCACCTCCGAGAGCTACGAGTACCCGCTCGCCGCCGGAGTGAAGAACGCCAAGGTGAGCCGGGCTCTGGCCGATTCCGGGTCGGTCGCCCGGCCCGGTGACCTCGGAGACGGCAAGGAAGCGCTGGACCTGCTCAAGTCCGTCGGCCTGCTGTGAGGTCCCTCCGCACGGCGCGCACGGCGCCGGGCCCGCTGCCCCTGGTGGCGGGCCTGGTCGCGCTGCTCGTCGCCTCTCCCCTGGTGTTCGTCGGCCTGCAGGCCGCGCAGGCCGGAGGCGACACCGTCCGGCGTCTGCTGGCCCGCCCCCTGGTGGGCACTCTGCTGTGGCACACCGTCGCCCTGACCACGGTGGTCACCGCCGCCACGGCCGTCCTCGGCTTCGCCGCCGCCTACCTGGTCGAACGCACCGACCTGCCAGGACGCCGGGCCTGGACCGTAGCGCTGGCGATGCCACTCGCGATACCGGAGTTCGTGCACGGCTACTCGTGGGTCTCGCTCTTCCCGCGGGTGCAGGGGTACGGGGGCGCGGTACTGGTGATGACGTCCTCCCTCTACCCCCTGGTGTTCCTGCCGGTGGCCGCCACACTGAGGCACAGCGACGCCTCCGCCGAGGAGGTGGCGCGCAGTCTGGGCCACGGCCGGCTCGCCACCCTGCGGCGAGTCACACTGCCGCTCACCCGACCCGCGCTCGCCGGCGGCGCGCTCCTCGTCTCCCTCTATCTCCTGGGCGAGTACGGGGCGTTCGCGATGCTGCGCTACACCACCTTCGCCACCGCGATCTACAACGAGTACCAGACCAGCTTCGACGTCGCCTCCGCCAGCCTGCTCAGCCTGGCCCTGGTCGGCCTCGCCCTGCTCCTGGTCACCCTCGACGCACGCGCCGCACGGCGTGGCCGGGTGGTGCGCGAGGGAACCGCCGGGCGGCGCTGCGCACCTGTGACCCTGGGCAACTGGAAGCCGGTGGCCGCGGGGACGCTGGCGGCCGTGGTGGGGGTGACGACCGGGGTGCCGGTCTTCGCGCTCGTCCACTGGCTGATACACGGCCGCTCCACCACCCTGCCGTCCGCCTCCATCGTCTCCGCGACCGCGACGACCCTGGGCTACGCTCTGGCAGCGGCAGCCGTCGCGACCACGTTGGCGGTGCCGGTGGCGCTCCACTCCTGGCGGCGGCCCACCCGCCTGGCGCGCGCCGTGGAACGCGCCGCCTACCTGACGCGGGCGCTGCCCGGCATCGCGGTGGCCCTGTCGGTGGTGTTCTTCGCGATCCGCTACGCCCAACCCCTCTACCAGCAGCCGTCGTTGCTGGTCACCGGGTATGCGGTGCTGTTCTTCCCACTCGCCCTCACCTCGGTGCGGGCCTCGCTCGCCCACGTGCCGCACGGTGTGGAGGACGTGGCGCGCTCGCTGGGCGTCCGTAGAATCGCCGTCCTCGCCAGAGTCACCCTGCCGCTGATCCTGCCCGGGCTCGGCGCCGCGTTCACGATGGTCGCCCTCACCGCCAGCACCGAACTGACCGCCACCCTGTTGCTGCGGCCGACCGGAACCGAGACCCTGGCCACCCAGTTCTGGGTCTACACCACCGGCCTCTCCTACGGGGCGGCGGCACCGTACGCCGCCGTGATGGTCGCCATGTCCGTCCCCGCCGTCCTCGTCCTCACCCGTCGCACACTCGGCGCCCGCCCAACCACTAGCTCGGAGAACTGAGATGACCGGCCAGCCGGGCTTGTCCATCACCGACCTGCATGCGACGCACGGTCGCACCCCGGTCCTCACCGGTCTCGATCTCACCGTCGAGGACGGGGCGCTCGCCTGCGTTCTGGGGCCCTCCGGCTGCGGCAAGAGCACCCTGCTCCGCATCGTCGCCGGCTTCCACCCCGCCACCCGGGGGCACGTCGTCCTGCGCGGCCGCGTCCTCGACGACGGCCGCACCCGCGTTCCGGCCGAGCACCGACGCATCGGCTACGTACCGCAGGACGGCGCGCTCTTCCCGCACCTGACAATCGCCGCCAACGTCGGCTTCGGCCTGCCCCGCACGGGGCGCCGCGAGCGCGTACGCGAGATGCTCGACCTGATCGGCCTCGGCGGCCTCGCCGACCGCCACCCGCACCAGCTCTCCGGCGGCCAGCAGCAACGCGTCGCCCTGGCCCGCGCCCTCGCCCCACGCCCTCAACTGCTCCTGCTCGACGAGCCGTTCGCCGCGCTGGACGCGGCGCTCCGCGCCGAGCTGCGCGCGGAGGTCGCCGCCACCCTGCGCCGGGCCGGCGCCACCGCGATCCTGGTCACCCACGACGTGGACGAGGCGCTCGCCTTCGCCGACACCATCGCCGTCATACGCGATGGCCGCATCGCTCAGGCCGGCACCCCCCACACCCTCTACCACCAGCCCGCCGACGAGATCATGGCCCTTGCCCTCGGCGAAGCCAACCTGCTGCCCGCCGAACTCGCCGACGGGCACGCCGCCACCGCGTTCGGTGTACTGCCTCTCACCACGAGAGCCGACGGCACGGGGATGGTCATGCTCCGCCCGCATCAGCTGCGGCTGACCACCCAGGCCGGCCGGTACACCGTCCAAGCCCGGGTCAGTGCCTGCCTGTTCCGGGGCCACGACCATCGGGTCGAGCTCATCCCCGAGCCCTGTCCCGACCTGCCCCAGCGCCTGGTCGTCTATACGGACTCCCTGCCACCGACAGTCGGCAGCCAGGTGCTCCTTGAGGTCCGGGGTCCCGCTCACCCCCTCCGCACCGCAGACTCCTCGACGAAGACGGAACCCGTCGCATCGTAGCGCTCTCCCCGGCATCCTTCGCGTCTCGGTGATCGGGTGGGGAAGTTGTCCGGCCGGCAGCGGGACGGTCTGGGTGGGGCGGAGCCATGGACCGGGGCGGGAAGTGCGACGGCGGTGAGGTAGGCGGTGGTGACGGCCCGTCCGAGCCGTCGACGCGGCCACGCGGTCGGGCGGGCCATCGGGGAGGGGGTGGGCGGTTGGGGTGCGACATGGCGCATGGCGATCAGGTTCGGGTGCGGGGCGTCACTGCGAGGGGGACATCGTGGACGTGGTCAGGATGCGTTCAGGTCGGCGGTGGCAGAGTCGGGCGCCATGACCCCTGAGATCTCCGAAACGGCCGCGGTAGCGGATGCACGCGATGTTGGTGGCGTGGGTGCCGGCCATCGTCTGCCGTGGAACAAAGTCCCCGAAGTCACGCTCTACTTCTGGGTGATCAAGGTGTTGTGCACGACGGTCGGCGAGACCGCCGCCGACCTGCTCAACGGCAAGGCCGGTCTGGGGCTCACCGGTGTGTCGCTGCTGATGAGCGCGCTGCTGGTGGCGGCTCTGGTGGCACAGTTCCGGGCCCGTTCCTACCGTCCCGGTCTGTACTGGCTCGTCGTGGCCCTGGTCAGCGTCGTCGGCACGCTGATCACCGACAACCTGACCGACAACCTGGGGGTGCCGCTCCAGGTCAGCACCGGCGCGTTCGCCGTCCTGCTCGTCGGGGTGTTCGCCCTCTGGTACCGCAGCGAGCGGACCTTGTCCATCCACCACGTCGACAGCGTGCGGCGGGAGGGCTTCTACTGGCTGGCGGTGCTGTGCACTTTCGCTCTCGGCACCGCGGCCGGTGACCTGGTCGCGGAGCGCATGGATCTGGGCTACTGGCTCTCCGCCGTTCTGTTCGCCTCGGTGATCGCCGCCGTCGCGGTGGCACACTTCGCGCTGGGCATGGACGCGGTGTGGAGCTTCTGGATCGCCTACGTCCTGACCCGCCCGCTCGGCGCCTCGGTCGGCGACTACCTGTCCCAGCCGGCCACGGACGGTGGTCTGGGGCTGGGGACGGTCGTCACCAGCGGGCTGTTCCTGACCGTCATCGTCGCCCTGGTGGTGTTCTTGACGGTGACGCGCCGGGACGTGACGGAGAAGGAACGGCTCACGCCGCGGGCAGGCTGACCAGGAAGGCGGCGCCCGGCTCGTGCCGGGCGTCGTGGCACACGTCGCCGCCGGCCGAGCGGGCCAGGCGTCGCGCGAGCGGCAGCCCGAGGCCCGCTCCGCCGTGCCCGTCGCCGGGATCGGCACGGCGGCCCGGCTGGAAGAGCTGATCGCTGAACGAGTCCGGGACGCCGGGGCCGTCGTCGGCGATCTCGACGTGCACGCTGCCGTCAGGGTGCTGCTCGCCACGGAGAAGGACGTGCGAGCGGGCGTAGCGCAGGGCGTTGTCGAGGAGCGGGCTGATGATCCGTTCCAGCATGGCGGCGGCAACGCCCGCCGTCAGCGTCTGCGGGCAGCTGACCGTCACCGTGACCGTGCTGTCGGCGGTGGCCGCGGCGGTGAGGTGGCGCAGGGTGGGCAGGACGGCGGTGGTGCCGGGGACGGCCCGGGCACTGTCGCGCGCGTCGTCGAGGAGGGTGTCGCAGATGGCCCGCATGCACTGGGCGGCGTCGGCGAGTCCGGCGTGCGTGGCCCGGGTTTCCTCGGCCGAGCGCGGCCTGGCCTGCCACCAGTCCAGTTCGGCGGTGATACGGGCCAGAGGGTTGCGCAGCTCGTGCGACAGCTCCCCGGTCAGTTGCTGTTCGTGCCGCAGTACCGCGCGGATGCGGTCCAGCAGGCCGTCCAGGGAGGCCCCCAGCCGCGCCAGCTCGTCGGGGCGTCGGGTGGTGCCGAAGCGTTCGTCGGAGGCGATGGCGCTCCACCGGGCAGCTTGGTCGGTCATGGTCCGCACCGGGTGCAGCGCCCGCCCGACGGCGAGACGGGTCAGGACGTAGGTGCAGGCGAGGACGGCGGTGCCCAGGGCGAGGGAGGCGAGGAGCATCGTGTTGGCCGACGCCCTATAGGGGGAGAGATCCAGGGCGATGACCACGACGGCGCGGGGCGCGGTGTGGGTGTCGAGGTCTCCGACGGGCCGGGAGCACAGGCGGAGGGAGCCGTTGCGTTCGACGGTGGCGCACCGCCGGTCGCTGTGCGCGGAAAGCCGGTCGGCAGCTTCGGTGAGAGTGCTGTCGGCCGGGGCGGAGGCGGGGTGTTCGAGCAGGTGGGGGCCGGCGTAGATCCATACGTTGGTGTCGAGCAGTGCGTCATCGGCCGTCTCGCGCACGCGTACGGGGTCGTGGTCGGTGTCCACGGTGGTGGCCACGGCCTCGGCACGGGTGCGCAGTTCGTCGTCGGCCTGCCGCTGCAGGTGGGTGCGGGCGACGACGTTGAAGAGCACGGTGAGGACCACCATCACCAGGGTCGCCGTCGCCAGGGCCACCAGTGACAGGCGGCCGCGCATGGTACGGGGCCACAGGGCCCGCGGGAATGCCGTCATGCCAGCCGGTGCCCGATTCCCCTGGAGGTGTGGATCGTCAGGTCGCTGCCCAGTCGGCGTAGTTTGCGCCGCAGGCGGCTCAGGTACTGGTCGAGGGTGTTGTCGCTGACATGGGCCCCTTCCGGCCAGCCCGCCCGGACCAGTTCACGCCTGCCCACGATGGTCCCCTGGACTGCCATGAGCGCGGCCAGCAGGCGGAACTCGGTCGGTGTGAGAGCGACTTCGCAGCCGGCCACACCGGCCGCGAAGCGGGCCGGGTCCAGGGTCAGGTCTCCCGCGCGGGCCGGTGCCGCCCGCCCCGCCCTCTTGAGTGCCGCCCGCAGCCGGGCCGCCAGTTCCGCGAGGTGGAACGGCTTCGGCAGGTAGTCGTCGCCTCCGGCGGAGAAGCCACCGAGACGGTCGGTGAGCCGGTGGTGGGCCGTCAGGAAGAGGACGGGCGCCTGGAACCCGTTCGCCCGCATCGCCTGACACACATCCCGCCCGTCGGCGTCAGGCAGCCCGACATCCAGGACCACCGCGTCGACGGCATCCTGGGCCAGGCGCAGGGCGGCGGCACCGTCCTGAGCGGTCAGGGTCGCGAATCCCTCGTCGCGCAGGCCGCGCACCAGCACGTCCCGCAGGCCGTGATCGTCCTCCACGACCAGGATGGTGTGTCGCACCTGTCTCCTTCACGTACTCGTGTGGGACGCCGCATGGTGTCCCGGGTCCGGGCCGTCCTTGTGCGCAGGGGTGGTGACCGGAGGGAGCCACCGGGCGGCCGCCACGGCGCACGCCGCGTACCAGGCGAGGGCGAAGAGCCAGCCGCCGATGACGTCGCTGAACCAGTGGACCCCGAGGTAGACGCGCGTCAGCCCGACGGCGATACCCCAGCAGCCGATGACCGTCACGACGAGGAAGCGACCAGGGGGCGAGCGCAGGAGGACGGCCGTGATCAGCAGTGCGGCCGCGAGAGCCGCCGTGGTGGCGTGGCCGGAGGGAAACGACCATCCCGACGCGTGCGTCGCCCACTCCTCGGCCGGCGGGCGTGCCCGGCCGATCAGGTACAACACCGCCCGTCGCAGGAGCTGTCCCGCGCCCAGGCACAGCAGGCTCGCGGCAGCCGCGTACACTTTCCGGCGCTTCGTGCGCCCCGCGATGACACCCGCCACGGCGGCCAGGACATAGGGGACCGCGCCTGTCCCCGTATCGGTCAGCGTCCGTATCGCGGTCACCGTCCTTGCCGGGCGGTGGCCTACGGCCCACGAGAGCAGGGTGCTGTCCAGGGGCAGAGGGGCACCGCTCCGTGCGGTGACGATCGCGGCCAGCAGCGCGAAGCCGGCCAGGGCCGCGAGGCCCGTCACGGCCGCCGTGCGGCGCCCGGTCACGCGCCCGTGCCGCTTCACCGCCCGGCCGTGGCGCGGCGGGAACGCAGGATCTCGGCCAGGAGCGGCAGGAGCGAGACGGCGACGATCAGCGCGACGATCGGAAGGAGGTACTGATCGACGTTGGGGATGGACGAGCCCAGCGCGTAGCCGCCCAGGGTCAGGCCCACCGTCCACAGCAGTCCGCCGATGACTTGCCAGAGCGTGAACGAGCGCGCCGGGACCCCGAGGGCCCCGGCCATGGGGTTCAGGACGGTGCGCACGACGGGCACGAACCGGGCCAGCACGATCGCCTTGGCGATGCCGTACCGGCCCAGCAGTTCTTCCGCCCGCCGCGCTCCCTCCTGGAGGCGGGCCGAGCGGCTGCGGGCGAGCAGGGTGCCACCGGCCTTCCTGCCGATCAGGTAGCCGCACTGCGAGCCCGCCAGTGTCCCGGCGACGGCCATGATCAGCAGGGGCGCCGGCGACAAGTGCACACCGGTGGCCGACGAGCCGGTGCACAGCAGGCCGGCGGTGAAGAGCAGGGAGTCACCGGGCAGGAAGAACCCGACCAGCAGGCCCGTCTCGGCGAACAGCACCACGCCGACCCCGAGCACTCCGAATGCTCCGAGAAGCGAGTGGGCGTCCAGGACATTGACGGCGAGCGGAGACGCCGTGGCGAACAGGGGTGCGGACATCGTCGCGGACCCTTTCATCATGAGGGAGCGGGCGGCCTGCACGGCACCCCGACCGACTACAAGCATATAGACGGTCTACTGGTGTGTAGACGACGGTGGGGTGAAGGACGTTCCCATGGCGAACGCCAAGGATGAACGGCGGCCGACGGGCGAGCTCCAGGCCGGCGTCCTGTCCGTCCCGTGGGCAGCCCGGCCGCGTGCAGCCCTCGACGACCACACCAGCACCCTCGACCTGGCCGCGGACAACCCCCGCCACATCGCCGAACATCTCCTGGACATCGGCCTCGGCCCCGAGGACACCATCCACGGCACACCCGGCCTCGCCCCTTACCTCGAACGGCTCGGCCGGCGCCCGCCCCGCGCCGCCCACGCCCTCACCGGCCAGGACGGCAACGGTGCCGAGGACCGGTGAACGGTGGTCCTCGGCGCCGGAGGCGCACAGGGCGAGCGGGAACTACTTGGGCGGCAGTTCCGCGGTGACCTCCATGGCCCACTTCAGCCAGTCGTCCAGGACGTCGTCGTCGAGGATCTCCTCCGCCGGCACCACCCAGCCCTTCTGCTCCTTGCCCCGGAACACCAACGGCTTGGCACCGGGGTGGGCGAGGGCGTCGTCCATCCCGTCGGGCCCGACGCGCACCATCAGGCCCTCCTCGTACACATTGGCCAGCGCATTGCCCTCTAGAAGGAAGGTGATCCCGCCGAACATCTTCTTCGCGACCACCCCCTCCGGCTCCAGCCGCTCCCTGACCCGATCCGCCAGTACCTCGTCGTAAGCCATGGTCTCGCTCTCCTGACCCGATCTCGATCGTGTGGTGCCGGCCCGCGGGTCACTGGCCTCCGACGTAGTCGCTCTGGCAGGCGATCTTGCCGTCGTGCAGTTCGAGGACGGTGCAGAAGGCGGTGCGGACCGGTTCGCCCTTCGGGGGCAGGGCCGGGTGGGCTCCGGAGCTGGTGCCCGCGAAGGCGAACTCGACGGCAATGACGTCCCCGTCGGTGATGACGCGGCGCACAGTCATCTTGCGGTCGGGGACGGCGCCCGCGTACTCCTTCACGTGCGCGACGAAGGCGTCGCGACCGGTGAAGGCGAGCCCGAAGGCTCCGCAGGTGTACGAAACGCCGTCGGCGTAGAGGGCGCCGAAGCGGTCGAAGTCCTGGTCGTTGTAGGCGCTCGCCCAGGCCTCGACGACGGCGTGGGCGTCGGTGCGGTGCGTGGTGTCGCTCATGTGCTCTGTCCTTCTCTGGGGAGTGGGTGGTGGGAAGGCTGACACGGATATAGGTCTCGGGCGGTCCTACATTCCGTGTCGGCACTCGTGCGCGCGTCTTGTGCCCGACGGCTGGGCGTCAGCCGACGTTGACGGTGGACTTCTCGTTGACGCCGATGACGTAGCCGTCGATGTCGCGGAAGTAGAAGAGACGCACCCCGGTGTGGTCCTCGGTGAGCGGCTTGACGATCTCGGCGTGCTGGGCGATGTGGTCGTAGACGGCCTTGAGGTCGTCCACGCCCAGGTAGTGCATGCCGGCGAAGCCGATGGGGGCGTCCGCGAGGACGGGCAGCCAGTTCTTGAGGTCGTCGTTGCTGTAGAGCATCGCGCAGAACTCGCCCTGGTAGAACATCATGTGGATGTCGTCGCCGGGCTTGGCGGTGCTGGAGTCCACGTCGAAGCCGAGCTTCTTGTAGAAGGCGATGCTGGCCGCGGTGTCCTTGACGCTGAAGCAGGGGGCGTAACCCATGGTGATTCTCCTGTTTGTTGCGTGCCCTCTGGCGGGAGGGACGTGATGGTGGGGGGAAGTGGCCTACGGGAGTGGGTGGTTCAGGATTCGGCGGACCAGCCGCCGCTTATGCAGAAGGGCTGGCCGGACGGGTCCAGCAGGACCGTCCAGTACTCGCCGCCCGGTTGATGGGCGGGCTTGGTCGCGCCCAGGCCGAGCAGGCGCTCCTCGGCGGCCGGTACGTCGTCGAAGGCCAGGTCGAGGTGGAAGGGGAGCTCCTCCCCCGGCCAGTCGGGGGCCGTGAAGTCCTTGGCGGTGTAGAAGACGAACCGCGTCGATCCATCGGTGACGAGGAAGGCCGTGGGGGTGCCGTCCTCGCCGGGGAACTCCTCGGCGACGCGCCAGCCCAGGGCGGCGGCGTAGAAATCGGCGAGCGCCCTGCCGTCGGGGCCCCAGAACGCGTAGGACGCCACCGAGCCCACGGCAGCGGACGGGGAAGAAGAAACAGTCATGGAGAACACCCCAGAAGAAAGGGAATCGAGGTACGGAGGCGCGCGGTCACTGCCGCGGGAACTCGAAAGGCGGAGGGCGCGAGACGGCCGATCCCGACTGGGCGCCATCCTCCGCTCTGTAATTAGTACACAAGTACTGTAACTCGCATCCATGGGGTGCGCAATACGGACATGCCGACGATTTTCGCGGAGCCGATACTCCCGCAGCGGCGCTCGCCCCGCTTCTAGCGGCGCGCCACCCTGACGCCGCACCGCGCCGGGCCTGACGACCTTTGGACGACCTTTGTTCGGGCAGCTACAGTACGTACGTATCGCACTGCCCCGCGCCCAAACACGGAGTCTCTCCCATGCCTGCTCAGCCTCCTGCCCCACGGCGGCGCCGTGATCCTGAGCGCCGCATCGCGGAGATCACGGAGGCGACCCTGCGGGTCATCGCCGAGCGCGGCATCGAGGGCCTGACCCACCGGGCGGTCGCCGACGAGGCGGGGGTGCCCCTAGGGGCGACCACGTACCACTTCGCGGCCAAGGACGACCTCATCCAGGCCGCCCTGATGCTGGCGTACGAGCGCTATGCGGCCATGCTGCGGGAGTGGGTGGCCCAGCGCCCAGGGCTGAGCGTCAACCAGCTGGTCGTGCTGCTGACCGACGCGATGATGGGCGCCTTCGGCCCGAACCGGGCCTACGAGGTCGTCGAGCTGGAGCTCTACCTGGCCGCCCTGCGCCGCCCCGCGCTGCGCCCCGTCGCCGACCAGTACACCCAGGCCACGGTCGCCGCCTTGCTGCCGTATGTCGATCCGCTGACCGCGCGGGCGGCCGTGGCGGCGATGAACGGGCTGACGCTGCGCGGCCTGGCCGCCGGCGAGCCGCCCACCCGCACCGAGGTCGAGGACATCCTGCGCCGCGTCCTCACCCCGAACCCCGCGTTTCCCGCACCTCCCGCACCTCCCGCACCTCCCGCACCTGGCGCACCTCCCGCACCTGGCGACTGAACCACGCCTCGACCACCCCTGGCGACCGGGTTTCACGACCGGCCGGGCCGGAGTTCGCGCAGCCGGTCGCGGTCGGCCTCGGGCAGCTGGTCGACCGTGCGGTGCCAGGAGTGCTCGATCATGTCGGCGATTTCCTCGTCCGGCACGGTGCCGTCGAGGATCACGGTGTTCCACAGGTGGCGTGACCCGTAGCGGCCCGGGCGGACCGCCGGGTACTGCTCGCGCAGGTGGAGGGCGAGAGCGGGGTCGCACTTCAGGGCCACTTCGTCGGGGCGTGCGGCGGTGGCGGGGGTGAGGACGGCGAAGATCTTCCCGCCGGTCTTGTAGAGCCGCATGGTCCGGCTGGGCTCGTGCTCCGTCGCCTCCGGCAGGGCGAGCGCGTACTCCGCCACGTCCTCGGGGGTCACGAGCGCTGTCCTGTACGCATGATCAGTCCTTCTCGGGTGCGGCCGGGTCGGTGGAGAGCCGGGCGGCGTCGGCGCATACCCTGCCGTGCCGGCGCCGGCTGGGACGGGGGTGAGGACGCGGCGCAGGACGCGGGTGACGTCCTCGCGGCGTGGGGCGCCGGTGCCCGCCAGTCCCCGGAGGGTGAGCCCGCTCATGGCGGCCGCCGTCGCCGTGGCGGTGAGCGGGTCGGTGTGGTGCGAGAGGGCCTGGACGCTCAGCTCGGTGTACTGCTCCGCGAGGGGCCGCAGCTCAGGGCGGCGCAGAGCGGCGAGGTAGAGCTCGAACTCCACCGTCTGCCGGCCGTGCCGGGAGTCGAAGCAGCTCACGAACACATCGGCGAGTGCGTCGGGCAGCCTCTCGGCATCCAGGTCGGCGTGGCGGGCGGTCCAGTCGTCGAGGTGGACGGCGAAACGGTCCACAGCGCGCCGCAGGGCGGCGGTGATCAGGTCGCCCTTGGTCGCGAAGTGATATGTGGTCGCCCCGAGCGGCACCCCGGCCGTTTCGGCGACCAGGCGATGGGTGACTCCTTCGATGCCGTGCTCGGCGATCACCTTCTCCGTGGCCGCGGCGATCTCCTCGATCCTGCGCCGCGGATCACGCCGCCGTACCGGTTTCTCGGCGATCATAAGCCTCCTTTGCAGTACGTACGTACCGCCTCCGACATCCATACGCCAACTGGGACGGATGCTGTGCCGCCTGCATCGCCGTGGCTTCCCAGCAGGTTCGGCGCTTGGGCGGCGAGGGTCGCATGTCACCCTGCTTCGAGTTACAGTACTAATGTACTGAATGTGGTTCGGTGTGAGCGGGCCCTGCTTCGGCAGCGGGCCCGGGCGAAGGCCCGGCCGCACCGCCGCGCGCCCGGTCCGTCGCCTCCGGGCCGTCCCGCCACCGCCCACGCAGCCCGGCCGTCCCCTGCCGCCTCCGCCGGCACGGGTCCGGGCCGAGGCACGGACCATCCGCGCACATACCTCTCGCACAAGGAGACTCCCCTATGAAGATCGCTGTTCTGGGTACCGGCGCCGTGGGCCGGGCGCACGCCGCCGCCCTGTCCGCCCTCGGCCACCAGGTGACCATGGGTACCCGCGACCTCGCGGCCGCGATGGCCCGTACCGAGCCGGACTCGATGGGCACCGCCCCGTTCGCCGCATGGTCCAGGCGCCACCCCGAGGTGTCCCTGGCCGGTTACGCCGCCGCGGTGGCGAAGGCCGAGCTGCTGATCAACGCCACCGCCGGTCACGCCTCGGTGGACTGCCTCACCACGGCCGGCGCGCAGAACCTGGCGGGCAAAGTGCTGATCGACACGGCCACGCCCAACGACTTCACCACCCCCGTCGCCGTCCCCATGCCCTCCCCCTGGGGCACCCCGGCCCCGATCCTGAACCCGGCCGTCACCGACAGCCTCGCCGAGCAGATCCAGCGCGCCTTCCCCGACACCAAGGTGGTCAAGGCCGTCAACACCCTCGCCGCCCACCTGATGACCGACCCCACCGCCCTCGCCGACGGCGATCACACCGTCTTCCTCAGCGGCGACGACACCGACGCCAAGGCCCAGGTGCGCGACCTGCTGACCACCTACGGGTGGCAGGACGTCATCGATCTTGGCGGCCTGACCACCGCCCGTGGCACCGAGATGCTCCAGCCCCTCTACCTCGCCCTCACCCGCGCCCTGGGCCACGAACACTTCAACTTCAAGATCGTCCGCTGACGCCGGGCCCGCGGCACGCCGCGCCGACCGGCAACAGCGCCCGCCCCACCGTCGCCCCTCCCCCGGAGCCCCCTCATGGCCGCCCTGCGCCGCATCACCCCCGCCGAACGCCGCACCCGCCTCGCCCGGCGGCACCTCCTCACTCCCTCCACCCGCACCAAGACGCCCGAGCAGGTGGCCGAAGCGCTGGTCGGCCTGCACGCCACCGACCCCGCCACCGTCTTCCTGGCAGCCGCCGCCCGCATGGCGGCACCCACCGTCACAGCGGTCGAAGCGGCCCTGTACGACGAGCCGGTACCGTCCCTGGCGCGCCTGCGGTGCATGCGGCGCACCATGTTCGTCACCCCCGCCCGCCTCGCCCCGACCCTGCGCGCCGGGACATCGCGCAACGCCCACCGCAACCGCGGTGACGTGGTCCACAGACTGCGCGAGGCGGTCGGCTGGGACGAGACCCGCTACGCCGCGGCCGAACAGCGGGCCCTGGCCGCGCTCGCCGAGCACTGCGCGCTCACCTCGGCCGAACTCGCCAACGCCGTACCGGCGTTGCGTGAGCAGATCGTCACCTACCCCGGCAAACCGTATGAGTCGCGGCAGCGCGTGTGCGCCCACGTCGTCGGCGTGCTGGCCGAGGAGGGCCGCATCCGTCGTACCCGCCCGGCAGGCTCGTGGACGTCGGCCCAGTTCCGCTGGACCCTCGCCCGGCCCCTGCCCCACCTGCCCGCGGCCGAGTCCATGACCGCCCTGGCCCGCCACTACCTGGCCGCCTACGGACCCGCCACCGCCGCCGACCTCAAATGGTGGACCGGCTGGTCACTGACCGACACCCGCAAGGCGATCACCGCCACCGACGCCGAAGCCGTCGAACTCGACGAAGGCACCGGCTACCTCCTCCCCGAGGACAACCGGATACCGGCCACCGCCGAGCCGTGGGTGGCCCTGCTGCCGGGCCTGGACTCCACCCCCATGGGCTGGCGCCACCGCGACTGGTACCTCGACCCCGAACACACCAAAGCCCTCTTCGACCGCAACGGCAACATCGGCCCCACCATCTGGGCCGACGGCCGCATCGTCGGCGCCTGGGCCCAGCGCCCCGACGGCCACATCAACCACACCCTCCTGACCGACCCCGGTGAGAAAGCCCGTACCGCCATCGAGACCGAGGCCGCCCGCCTGACGGTCTTCCTGGCCGGCACCCGCGTCACCCCCGCCTACCGCACCCCGCTCGAACGCCACCTCGCCACCACCACGCCGTGACAGCCGAGCCCCGGCCATGCGCAGGAAACACGGACCACGGCGCCGGGGGGTCAACCAGCACGCGGCATTCCTGACGCCGCCCGAGGTCGGTGTCCGCCAGACGGATTCGACCGCCATCGGCAATGTCCTCGGGCGCGATGGCGGCCCACTTGTCGCGTCCCATGGCCGGCGGGCGACCCACCTGCCGAATGTGCCAGGTATGAACACCCCGCCAGTCGGTGACGGCAACCGGCGGCTCGCTGTTCCGCGACGCGGCCGTGGGGGTCACTGCGGGCTCGGCCAATGTGGCGTACGGGACTCGGTGAAATAGTCCGAGTCCCTGGGGCGGACCATGTCGCGCCGGGCGGGACGGGGGGCCGGAACCAAGTGGGGAATGTGCTTGGAACAGTGGATGTAGGCCTCTTCGACAGTGAGATGCACCCACATTTCCGGACTGCGCCCAGGCGCGACGTCGGTGGGCAAGCCGGGATGAATGCCGCGCAGGTCCCGGTCGCGGTAGAGATGTGCCACGCCGTTGACGTGAAGCCCTACGTGGTGATGGGTGAAGTCCACGAAGAGCATACCGAGATGAGGATTCTCGATCACGTTGCCGGCACTGGCCATGACACCGTTCCCACGGAATTCGGGATAGGCGAGCCTTCGGTCGTCGATCACGTGGACGAACCCCGGCGGCCCGGCTCGAAAGCTGGCATCGCACTCCCCACGGGAATCGGCGCTTGCCAGGAAGACCATCGACTGGCGGCTGATGAAGTCCCGCATCTCGGATGTGAGATGAGGGCGCACCTGTTGGTCGTAGAACCGGGCGGCACGGTCGGCGGTGCCCAGTTGTTGCTGCAGCCGGTGTTCACCCGCTGACCCGAAGGGCGGCGGAGGCATGGTCACGAGGGTTTCTCCTGGTAGGGCGGACGAAGAGTGCGGCTCAGGGAGTGGAGAGAACGGGAGTCTCGAACGGGTCGTGATGGATACAGCGGGCCGGAGTGCCGTTGTGGGTGAGCGTTTCCCTGGCCAAGTCGACCATCCGAGCCGGGCCGCTGAGAAAGGCGTCGTGCTGGTACCACGGTCCGTAATCGGCCAGCACGTCCGGCAGGGATCCCCGGATCCCGGGGATGTGCTCATGGGAGACCGCGCCCCTGATGGTCAGCCAGTGATGCCGTTGGGCCATCCGGAGCATGTCGTCGAACCCGTACAGCTCGGCCACGGTCCGGGCCCCGAGGAACAGTTCCACTTGATGGCGCCCTCCTCGGCGGGCGACCTCTTCGACGAGTGCGCGGACCGGGGCGAGACCGGTGCCGCCGGCCACGAAGAGCAGTTCGTCGTGCTCAGCCGCGTCCAGAACCATGTCACCCATCGGGGGCCCCAGCTGTACCACGTCGCCCACCGCCGCTCGGTGCACAAGCGCACCGCTGACCGAGCCGCCGACCACTGCGCGCACGTGCAAGGTGAGTGTGCCGTCCTCGCGGGGCGCATTGGCGACGGAGTAGTAGCGCCACCGCTTCGGCCACCAAGGGGTCTCGACGCTCACGTACTGGCCCGCGGCGTACTCGTAGGCCATGTGCGGGAGCACGGTGATCTCGGCGATGCCGTGGCCGCGCGAGACACGGCGCACCACCGTGGCCGGCCACACGGCGGGCCGTACCGCCTCGTCCTGTTCGGCCGCACTGATCATCACTTGGGCGACTGTGCCGTACGCCTTCGTCCAGGCGGCCGCGATGTCCGGAGTCCATGCGGGGCCGGCGTAGCGGGCCAGAGTGTCGAGAAGGCATTCACCCACCGCCGGGAAGTGCGCGGAGAGGGTGCCGAACTTGCGGTGGTCACGGCCGAGGTGTCCGCAGAACCGGACGAGGCTTTCGGGCTCGTCGACCAGATCCACAATACGCAACAGCGAGCGCAGGAGGCGATCACGCTGGGCGTCCATCCCTTGCGGGAACATAGGACGGACTTCGGGGTAGCGGGCGAACAGGATTGCGTAGAAGTAGACCGTTATCTCTCCAGCAAGGGGCTCGACCACCGCCAAGGAAGTCCTTATGAGGCCTATCTCGTGATCCGACAAAGGCGCTTCGGCGGTCTCGGGCTCTCCGGTGCGTACTGCCTGGACCGGCGGCGCCTGGTCCTCCCGGGGCGGACGCACGGATGTGCTGCTCGGACGGCCGATCCGGAACCTCAAGGGGCCAGCCCTTTACCGGATCCCCATCCGACGAGAGCTGCATAAGAGTCGCATGGGGCCAACATGAATCCTCACTGGAGTGCGGAGCCGATGAAGCGGACGGAGCGCTTCCGGATGTCACACGATCCTCACCGAGGGCAGCGACGCGGGGAAGGGAGACATCCACTAGAACTCGGGTCAGGGTCTTGTTGGCATTCCCCGACCGAATCCGTCCCGTGTACTGATTCAGGGCATATTTCGAGCGGCTGCCGCGTCGGTGGCCGATCTGCCGATCGGCGGAGAGCGCGGTCCCTCGGTACGTCGAGGAGCGCGATGACCCTCTCGCCGCGGTCGGTCCGCGATGGATCGCGTGATCGCCTCGCCGGCCGGATCGGGAGCCGTTTCCAGTAGGGCGGGCATGCCCTGTACGGCTGGGTCGTCACGGCATCCCAGCACCTCCGCAAGGGGCTCGGGCCGGGGCGCGTGGTGGCCCGGCAGCGTGTCTGCCGGGCCATGTTCCGCTCAGTGGGTGTCGGTTCGCTTTTCGAGGCGGGTGCCGTTGCGAAGGGTGATCGACATCAGGTCGCTGGGGGCGTCCAGTTCCAGGCGGTGCCAGCGACCGCGGGGGACGATCGCGGCGGTGCCCTCCCGCAACTGCACCATGTCCTCGGCGTCGCCGGGCCTGTCGGGACGGAAGTAGAGGCGGGCACCTCCTGTCAGGCAGCACACGGCCTCGTCGGCCTCCGGGTGCATCTCCCAGTGATCGGCGTGAACGTCGGCGTCGGTCTCCACGTGGAACGTGGCGATCTGCCAGGCGCCGGAGCCGCTGCTCGTCATCTGCCGTTCGATGGATCGGACGTCGCCGTCGGGGTGGAAGTGCAGCGCCGAGGCGAACAGGTCGACGGTGGTGGTCGTCATGATGGTGTTCCTTCCAACTGGTTCTCTGCGGGGGCGGTGGGGCACGGGAGAGGTGTGACGGCTCGGCGACGCGGCAGCACGCCGATAGCCACGACCGCCGCGAGCACGAAAATGGCGGCGGCGATGGCCAGGCCCAGGGCGTAGCCGTCGTTGAGCGCGGCGGGGTCGGTGGCTGTGCCGGTGTGGTGCGCGGCGATGGTGGCCAGGGCCGCCAGGCCGATGGAGCCGCCGAGTTGGCGGGAGCTGTTCATGAGGCCGGAGGCCATGCCGGCTTCACGCGGAGCGACGCCGGTGGTCGCGGCGGCGGCGACCGGGGCCAGGACCAGTCCGGCGCCGACGCTGGTGACGAGGGACGGGCCGAGCACGTCGGTGAGGAAGCTGCCGTCGGGGCTGATGAGGGCGAACCAGGCCAGGCCCGCGGCGGCCAGCAGGGCGCCGGGCACCAGGGACACACGGGGGGTGCGTGCCGCGGTGATGCGGGTTGCGACGATGGTTCCCGCGACCAGGCCCAGGGAGAAGGGCAGAAATGCGGTGCCGGTCGCTGCGGCGCCCATGCCCAGGACCTGCTGCATGTACAGGGACACGAAGTAGAACGCCGTGAACTGCCCGGCCGCGGCCAGGAACACCAGCACGTTCGCGCCGGCGACCCAGCGGCTGCGCAGCAGGCCGAGGCGCAGCAGCGGTGCGGCGACCTTTGACTCGGCGAAGACGAACATGCCCAGCAGCACGGCCGCGGCGGCGAGGGTCGCCCACGTGACCGGGGAGTCCCAGCCCAGGGTGTCGGTGCGGACGACACCGAGCACCAGCAGCCCGACTCCGCCGGTTGCCAGGAGGGCGCCCAGCGTGTCCAGCTTCTCGCGCCGGTCGGGTGCTGCTCCGGCGGGCACCCCTACGGGGATGAGCGCGAGAGCCGCCACGACGATGGGCAGGTTGATCAGCATCACCCAGCGCCAGCCCACGTACTCGGTCAGCAGCCCACCTGTCAGCACGCCCAGCGCGCCGCCCGCGGCGTTCGCCGCGCTCCATACCCCGAGCGCGCGGACGCGCTGGGGGCCCTCGGTGAAGGTGGTGGTGAGCATGGCCAGCGCGGCCGGTGCGGCTGCGGCGGCGCCCAGGCCCTGCCCGGCGCGTGCGGCGATCAGTTGCCAGGGCGTCTGGGCCAGCCCGCCCGCCAGCGAGCACAGCCCGAAGACGGTCAGCCCCAGCACGAACATCCGGCGCCGGCCGTACAGGTCGCAAGCGCGGCCCCCCAGCAGCAGGAACCCGCCGAACGTGAGCGCGTACACGTGCACGACCCACGACAGGTCGAGCGGCGCGAATCCCAGCGCGGTGCGGATCGCGGGCAATGCGACGTTGACCACAGACATGTCCAGGGAGACGACGAACTGGGCGACGGCGGCTGCCGCCAGCACCGCTCCGGGTCTCCCTCGGGAGTTTTTGTACATGTAAGAAAAGTAGCGGCAGAGATCGCTGCTGTCGACACCTGGGGGATGATGGGGGCATGCCGCAACCGTCCGCACCGCGCAAGACCCAGGGCCGGCCTCCCCGTATCTCTCGCGAGGAGATCATCGAGACAGCCCGTCGGATCGTGACCGAGGGAGGCGTGGACCGGCTGACCATGCGGCGGCTGGCCACGGAGGTCGGCAGTACGCCCATGGCCCTCTACCACCACGTCCGCGACAAGGAAGAACTACTCGTCCTGCTGCTGGACGACCACGCCGGGCGGACACTGCGCCGATCCGAACTGCCCGCCCACCCTCGCGAGCGGATCGTCGCCGCCAGCACCGCGATCCACGAGGCGCTCGCCGCCTGTCCCTGGATCGTGGAGGTGCTGACCGCCGACGACTTGATGTCCGCATCCGCGCTGTGGTTTGTCGAGCAGATCGTTGACGGCCTGGTCGAATGCGGCCTCTCCCCCGACCGGGCCGTGCACGGCTACCGTGCCATCTGGTACTACACCGCCGGAGAGATCGTGGTCAGGACGACAGCGGCCCGACGGCGCGCAGACGATGGCCGTGCGACCTACCGGGAGCAAGTCTTCGCCGATCTCGACCCGAGCGAGCTACCCCGCTTGGCACAGGCCGCGGACCGCTGGGGGCCGCTGACCGCCGAGGACACCTACCAGGACGGGCTCCGAGCCCTGGTGGACGGCCTCCTCGTCAACCACTGACGACTCACTGGCGACGATGTGCGCCAAGACCTCGGCATCCATCTTGCGGCAGTAATGCAGGGATAAGCAGAGCCGCACCACTACGGAGAGCGCCCCCCCACGTAGTCCATCGGACCCGGATTGCTCATGCTCAGCCGACGCGATCAGTGTGAATCAAGCCCGGACCTCGGCATTTCCCCAGGCTCTGGTGCGCCTCAAGTGGCGGATCCTGCATGAGCGACCGATATATCAGGAACTCGACGACTGGCCTCGTTGTCCGTGACGGTCACGTATTACTGGGTCAGGGGGACTGGCCGCAGCCCGGAACCTACTGGCTGCCCGGGGGCGGGCAACAGCCCGGCGAGACGCTGGCCACCTGCATCGAACGCGAGGTCCTCGAGGAGACCGGGGTCCGCGTCACCGCTGGGCCCCTGATCCAGCTGCGCGAGCGCATCCCGTGGAACCACCCGGGCAGCCCGAGCACACCGCACGTGCACCGCGTCGAGGCCTGTTCTGGTGCCACCTCGTCGAGGTACCGGACATGCTCGGCGCCACAGTGCAGGACGACGTACAGACCGGCGCCGAGTGGGTGCCGCTGGACAAACTCGCCGGCCTGCGGTTCATGCCACCCTCAGTCCAGGCCAGCCTCCCCGGGCTCATCGCCCAGGCCAGTGGGCTGAACGGCTTCTACACGGGAGACGTCGCATGAGTGGGATCGTTCTGATGTCCGACCCGAAGGTCGCGGCGATAGCCGTGCGCGAGTGCGGCGAGCGCCTTGTCGACGCGCGCGGCAGCGGACTGCTGGTCGACGTGAGCCGGCAGGACCCGGCCGGGCACTTCGCGCACGTGCGCAAGGACGTCCTCGCGCGGCTTCTGTCCGCGCAGGCCGCGCTGCCTGACGGGCTGCGGCTGTTGCTGGTCGAGGGCTACCGGCCGCCCCAGCTCCAGGAGCAGTACTTCGCTGAGTACGCCGAGCGGCTGCGGGCGGAGAACCCGCAATGGACGGCCGAGCAGGTCCACTCGGCGGCCAGCCGTTACGTCTCGCCGCCCGAGGTCGCCCCGCATCCCGCCGGGGCGGCCATCGACATCACCCTCGCCGACTCCCATGGGGCAGAGCTGGACCTGGGGACGCGGACGAATTCCACGCCGGAAGAGAGCGAGGGCGCCTGCCGAAGACCACATTCGGTATGCGGCCGCCGGTGGCGGAACTGCACGCACAGTACCGGCTGCGCATGCCACAGCTGGTGGAGCCGGACCCGCAGGTGCGCGCGATGCTCGCCGGCCTGCGGGAGGCGGGCTGGCAACTGGGGGTGGTCACCAACGGCATGGTGGACAACCAGACGAACAAGATCCGCCGAGCCGAGCTGTACGACCTGGTGGACACCATCGTCATCTCCGACGCCGTGAAGATCCGCAAGCCAGATGCCCAGATCTTTCGCCACGCCATCACCCGACTTGACTCCGAGCCGGGGACACATGTGGTCATGCTCGGAGACAGCCTCGAACACGACGTTGCGGGCGGCCATATCACCGGGTTCACGACCGTGTGGGTCTCCCACGGCCGACCGCTCCCGCGCTCCGGCCCCCGTCCCCCGTCCCCAGCACACCGTCGACACCGTGACTGATGCCGCTGGCCTGCTGCACTCCGTTCTCAACTAGGGAGGGACCTCCTTGGCGAATCCGTGGATTCCGCCAGAGCAGTACGTGAAGAGGCTGCCGATGCATGCGAGCTCCAGCTGCCTGTTCTTCACCGACGACGAGGGAAGGGTGCTGCAACTGCGGTCGAGCGTGCCCGAGCACAGTCAGTTGTGGCAGTGGCCGGGCGGCAACACCGACGAAGAGAACGAGTCGCCGTTCGAGACCGCGGTCAGAGAGTGCAGGGAGGAGACCGGGATCACCTTCACCGGCCGCCCAAAGGTCCTCGCGGTGTTCTGGAAGCCGACAGGGACATGGCCCGTGGCCAAGCTCGACTTCGTCTTCGACGGCGGCCATCTCACGACCAACGACATCGACCGCATCCAGCTCGACCCCGACGAGCACGACGAGGTCGCGGTGAAGTCGCTCGACGAGTGGGCGAAGGTCATGGACACCCGGAGCTGGGAACGGCTCGCGGCCGTCCACCACTCCCAGCAAACCGGCACGGCGGCGTACGTGGAATTGAGGCCCGATGCCCTCTGACGACCGCTTTCTCGTGGGCGCCGGCGTGTTCATCCAGCGCGATGACGGGCACGTGCTGCTCGTCCACCACGCCAGGACCGGGCACTGGGTGATCCCCGGCGTTCATTAGGCAAGTCGGTTGTCGGGCAATGATGTGTCGGCTGCCCCGAACTCCGCTTCGCGGCCCGCCCGACAGGGATCAGGCCGTCGAGGACCTCGACGACGAACTGGGACGCGGGGCATGGCATCGAACTCGTCTCGTGAGTCGTCGTTCAGCACCGTGTGCATATCAGGTGACGGATGCTCAGCGATGGCTGGGCCCGCCGGTCAGTCGATGCCTTCGATGATGCGGAAGTCGCGCTCGAAGCCGTCGGGGAGGGCCACCAGCGCCTTCCGGTATGCCTCGCTCTCGTATGCCGCGACGGCCTGTTCAAAGCTGTCGAACTCGATCAGAACGACGCGTTGCGTGATTCCGGCCTCGTGGGCGACGACTCGACCGCCACGGGACAGGAGGCGCCCGCCCCCAGCCCGGACAGCCGGACCGGCCAGCTTCTCGTAGGCAGTCAGCCTCTCAGGGTCGGAAATGACGGGGTAGACACTGACCCAGTAGCCCTTGGCCATGGAAACCTCCTGTGCTCGGCCGGACACGTCCGACTTCGAATTGACACTCAGATCGACCGATCCCGGCATGCGCAGGTTAGGGCTTGATGTGCGGTCGAGGGAAAGACCGGTACGGGATAGACTCAGAACGGATCGTTATCAATCGGCAGGGAGGGCACGTGGCGCCGGATACGGTGAGCCTGCGGTACTTCCTGGTGCTGGCACAGGAGTTGAACTTCACCCGCGCGGCCGCACGGATCGGTATCGCACAGCCCGCACTCAGCGCCCGGATGCGCCGATTGGAGGCGGAACTCGGTACGGCCCTGCTGGTCCGCAACACGCGTAGCGTCGTATTGACCACGGCCGGTGCGGCTTTGGCCGAGTCCGCGCCGCCCGCGCTGGCGGCGCTGGACCGGGCATGGGACACCGCCCGGAGCGCGGCGGCCGGTGAACTGGGCACGCTGCGCATCGGATACAGCCTGTCCACCGGGGCCGAGACGGCACCGGCCCTGGTGGACAGGCTGATTCGCGGCAACAGCGGACTCGAGGTCGGCGCGGTCCCGATGGCGACACCGGAGATCTCCCCCGCGGTCGCCGACGGCCGCATCGATGCAGGGATCACCCGCGGTGAACAGCCGGGCCGTGGCGTGCGCCGGTTCCTGCTGCGGCGTGCGCGCATCGGGGTCCAGCTGGCTCAGCACCATCCGCTGGCCGAACACCCGGAGATCGAGATCGCCGACGCGGCCGCGTATCCGCTGCGACTCCCGGACCGTGCGGCCAACCCCGTGATCCACGATCAGCTGTCCGCACTGTTCCGAGACACCCGACCACACCCCCGATTCCACACGCCCGCAGTCTCTTTCGACATGTCTCAGCGCGACCTGCGCGAAGGGGTCACCCTCGCCCCGGCCGGAGAAGCCGCGGCCACGACACAACCGGCCGGTCTCACCTGGCGACCACTGCGAGGCGCGCCCAGCCTGACGATCCACCTGGTCCTCCCACGCGAGCAGTCACCACTGCACCGCCGCATCCGTGCCGTCGCCAAAACCCTGGCGCACGAGCTGCACTGGCTGCCGGACTGACGCGCAAGAGGTCAAGCGAGACGGACGCCTGCGGTGGCGAGGCCGAAGACCCTGTGCCCGGCGGACTTCGTGGTGATGACGACGGCGGCGGTCTTGTGCCATGTTGTCCCGAGAGAGGGGCCCAGAATCAGGACTGGAGCGTCTTCTGGCCCGTCAAAGCGGTGCTGCAGGGTCTTCGTCGTCGTCTCACTCACCCGTCCCAGGTTCCCACGTCTCACATTTCTCTCACCACAGGGGTCGGGAGACCAGTCAGACCACTCCAGGCATTCGCCGCCGCACGAAGATCTTCCACGTCCGGCTTCACGTACCAGCGTTTCGTGGTCCTGACATCGGTGTGCCCCGCCCAACGGGCGAGGAGATGATCAGGGACCCCGCTGTTCGTCGAAGGCGGACAGCCGGAGTAAATCGGTTCCCACGCCGGACACTGCACGCCGTCGTGACCAGCCACACACGGGCCACCGCGCCGGAACAAACCAGCGGGGGTTCGTCGTCTCAGACGCCCCTATAGCCGGGCCCCGCGGGGAGGCAGGCCGCGTCGTGCCGCGAGGGCCGAAACTTCCGGAAAACGGCCCGGCTGCGGGCAGCGTTCGACACCGGGCGACGAGTCGCGCCACGGTCAGCTGTCAGGTCTGCGAAGCGATACGGGCTGCGCGACGAAGCGGGCAAGCGCCCCGGTGACACCGCGGGGCAGGCCAACGGTCATCGCCTCCGACAACGTGGTGATCACGGCCCGCAGCCGCGCTTCAACTAGGTCGCGTCAGCGGCAAGGAGGCGCCTACCGGAGTGGGTCCAGCTCATCGAGCGTGCGGTCCTCGACAGCCTCGCCAGCTACTGCCGGCGCATCAACGACTCAGGTCAAGGCCAATACGGGCGTGTCTCACGGGCCGGGTTTCAGGTGGACCACGCCGTGCTCATGGCGCCCTGCTTGCGGTACTGGCCGGGCGCCACCCCGTACTCCCGTTTGAAGGCCTTGGCGAAGGCGAACTCCGAGGTGTATCCGGACTGTTCGGCGACCGTACGCAGCGGGGTGTCCGTCTTGCGCAGCAGCCGGCCCGCCGTCGTCATACGCCACCAGGTCAGATAGGCGAGCGGCGGCTGGCCGACCAGCGCGGTGAAGCGGCGGGCGAACGCGGCACGGGACAGTCCGGCCCTGGCACCGAGTTCCTCCACCGTCCAGGGCCGTGCCGGGTCGCCGTGGATGGCTTGCAGTGCGGCGGTGACGGCTGGATCGCTCAGGGCGCCCGCCCATCCTGTCGGCCCCTCCGGGCGCTCGGTCAGCCACCAAGTGCGCAGCAGATAGAGCAACAGGGTGTCGAGGAGTGCGGGAACAATGGCGTCGGATCCGGGCTGGGGGTCGGCCAGTTCGGCTCCGAGCAGATCGATGGCGGAGCGCAGCCGGTCGTGGGCGCCGACGCGGGCCGGGAGGTGGATGAAGGGCGGGAGGTCGGTGAGGAGGGGATGGGCCCGTGCCTTGTTCAGCTGGTAGGCGCCGCAGAGCATGAGGGTGTCGTCGCCGTGGACGGGTCCGTGGTGGCGGAGTACGGGCCAGGAGCCGTCGGGCTCCAGCCGAGCGTCCTCCAGCGGCGTCTCGGGCCGGTCGGCAAGACCGTGACCGTATCCGTGGGCCAGGAAGACGACGTCACCGGCACCGAGGCGCACGGGGTCCGCTCCCCCGGGCGGCAGCAGCCAGGCCGAGCCCTGGAGCATCACGTGGAAACCGGCACCGTCCGAGGCGGGGAAACGGACTCCCCAGGGCGCGCGCTTGACCGTGCGCGACGAGTGGGGGCGTCCGGTGCGGATGGCGGCGATCACGTCGCTCAGTACGTCCATGACCGCACCGTACCGCAGCAACTGAAAGACGATGAGACAGGAATGGAAGATTTTCAGATATAGATCGTCTCGCACATGCTCGATACAGTTCCCCTCATGACAACTCTCCCTGCGCATACGGCAGTCACCGGCAAGACAGTCACCAAGGCGGTCCTCTTCCATGAGCTCGGTGGTCCCGAGGTCCTGGAGGTCGAGGATGTGCCCTTGGCGGAGCCCGGCCCCGGCGAGGTCGGATTCCGCGTCGAGGCCATCGGCCTCAACCGGGCCGAGGCCCTGTTCCGTGCGGGCACGTACTACTACCAGCCGACGCTGCCCGGGTCCCGGCTCGGCTACGAGGCGGCCGGGGTGGTGGAGGCGGTCGGCGAGGGCGTGACCGCGTTCGCCCCCGGCGACGCGGTGATGGCCGCGGCCAACTTCGACTTCGGCGTCCACGGGGTGTACGGCGAACGGGTCGTCCTGCCGGAGGAATCGGTGGTGCGCGCACCCGACGGCGTTGACGCGGTGACCTCGGCGGCGATGTGGCTGACGTACTCGACGGCGTACGGCGGCTTGGTGGAGACGGGCGGGCTGGCACCGGGTGACCATGTAGTGATCACGGGCGCGTCCAGCGGTGTCGGTACGGCCGCGATCCAGACGGCGCTGAGGATGGGAGCGTTCCCGATCGCCACCACGCGTGGCGAGGCCAAGCGGCAGCGGCTGCTGGAACTCGGCGCGGAGCACGTGATCACCACGGACTCCGAAGACCTGGTGAAGGAGGTCAAGCGGATCACGGGCGGCCAGGGCGCCCGGCTGGCCTTCGACGCGGTGGGCGGCCCCCGCTTCGCGGCCCTCGGGGACGCGCTCGCACCCGGCGGCACGACGGTGATCTACGGCACGCTGGACCAGCGCCCCGTCCAGCTGTCGCTGAACTGGCCGCTCACCGTCCACGCGTACGCCAACGGTGCCCTCACCCGCCAGGAGGACTTCCGCCGACGCGCCGCCGCCTTCATCGGCTCGGGCCTGACGAGCGGCGCGCTGGAGCCCGTGATCGCTGAGACCTTCGACGGCCTGGAGCGGATCACCGAGGCCCACCGTCTGATGGAGTCCAACGCCCACACGGGCAAGATCGTGGTGCGGGTGTGAACTGAGACGGTGCCCTGCTCGGGGGGAATCACTCATCTCATCCCGGCACCAGGGGCCTCGGACGGGGCGAGTGACCGAACCCACCGGACAGGCCCTCGGTATCAGTACTGGATGGTGTGGTCGTAGAGGATGTTCCTGGCCGTCGGACCGCTGTCCAGGCCGTAATCGGGCCGGTCGTCGACGAAGTACTCGCGGAAGCTGGACTGCCAGGTCCGGGACATCATGGTGTTGCTCTTCATCCAGCCACCGTCGACCTGGGACCACAGGTCGACCAGCGCGGTGGCTACGCGGGCCTCGCAGGCGTCACCCGGGTCGATGCCGTTCGTGGAGCGGTCATTGGCGAGGTTCATGGAGCTGCCGTTGCCCCAGTAGTACGCGGTGTCGTTGAAGGTGTGGAACGCCACCGCGTTGGCGAACCCCTCGGTCCAGCCGCAGCTGGTGGAGGAGGTTCGGTTGACGTAGTGGGGGGAGCAGTTGCTCACGTTCGGCCACCAGCCGTTGTAGAGCTTGCCCATGAGCGCGTGGCCCGCTTCGTGGACAGTGGTGTGCTCGGCGTCGGGGTCGTTGTCCGCAAGGTGGATCTTGTCGTCGTTGGTGGTCCAGTACGTGCCGTCGGTGGAGCCGGGGTACCACTGGACGGTGATCGGGGTGCAGTGGCCGTCCTGCTGTCTGCTTGCCCAGCAGGTGGTCGTGGAACCACGGTTCCACCACAGCTTGTTGAGGGTGTCGAGGGCGTGCCAGGCACGGCTCTGTCCGTCATTGGCGTACACGTTGCCCAGGCTGATGCTGCCCGAGATGTTGTTCAGCGAGTACGTGGCGGTGGCGTAGAGACGGCCGCTGCCGTCGACCACCGACCACATCCGGCCGGCCTGCGTCTGGAACTCCACCCACGCCTGGGCGGTGACGGAGGCGCTCGGGGTGTAGCAGAGGTTGAACTTGCCGTCGCCGTTGCCGGTCATCGCCGAGGCGAGCTTCTGCGTACCGCTGTTGGCGGTCGGCTTGCCCCACAGGGTGACGTTGACGTTGCTGACCGGCTCGTCCCGGTTGGCCTTGCCGTTCCAACTGCCGCCCTCGGCGGACTGGAAGCGGTTGCGGAAGGTGCCGCTGACGCAGACCTGGGCGTTGGACGCGGCCCCGGCGGTGGCGCGCGGGGAGGCCGGGGCCGAGGCAGCCGAGGCGCGGGCAGGGACAGGAGCAGGGGCAAGGCCCTTGGGGGCGACCGGGCGTGCCTTGCGGGCGCCGGGCCCGGGGCTGTGGACCGGGGCCGCGTCCGCCTTGGTCACCGAGACGCCCTTGCCGGAGGATCCCTTGGATGTGCCGACGGTGAGTTCCACCGAGTCGTGCCCGGCGCGGCGCGGGTCGGGACGGTCGATGTCGCTGATGTCCGCCTGGATCTGGGCGGGTCCGGCCGCGACGGCCTTGACCTTGAGCTTGACGGTCCGGGTGCCGGGGGTGAGTGCGAGCGTCCGGCTGGTGCGCTGGCCGAAGGTGTCCGTCGTGGGCTCGGCGAGGCCGGATTCCCCGCCGGTCATCCGGATCGTGGGCGGCAGTTGGACGGACAGGCCGGCATGCTTGACGTCGGCCTGCGCCTGGACGTCCACGGTGAGGGTGGCCTGCTCGCCGACAGCAGGCAGACGGTCAAGAGAAGCGGTGACGCCGAGACAGCTGAGCGGCGCCTCGGAGTCCTTCGCCGCGGGGCGGATCGTGCAGGTGCCGCCGACCGGGGCGGACGTGCCCGCGAACGCGGACGGCGCGACGACGATTGCCAGACAGGCGCCTACGCCTGCCAGCGCGGTCAGGGTGGCGGGTTTCGTGACCCGTATTCGGGACATGGGCATGCCTTTCTGCGGCGCGCACGACCCCGGTCCGGCACGACCGGGTCCGGTGCACGCGGGCAGAGTTGTGAGGGGGGTAGGGCACTGCACCCCGGGCATTGCAGCGATCAACCACCGGGTCAATCGTTGGCCAGAACAACACCCTAGGTGACAGTGGCCGAAACCTTATACCTATGGCCTGCACATGTCATTGCTCGCTCGATGAAGAAGACGTGGACCAGGTAGCCAGACGCGGACTTGGTC
Organism: Streptomyces sp. NPDC037389; assembly: GCF_040636475.1. NCBI lineage: Bacteria > Bacillati > Actinomycetota > Actinomycetes > Kitasatosporales > Streptomycetaceae > Streptomyces > Streptomyces sp. NPDC037389. Next base: position 240,728 of record NZ_JBEZUS010000010.1, on the reverse strand, counting down.
GGCGCGCACGGTCAGGGAGCCATCGGGGCAGACGGCGACTTCGGCGCCGCATCGCTGGGTCGCTGGATCGCCTCGGCGTACTGGTGCACCGGACAGGCGCCAGAGTTTCTGTCACCGATCCGGCAGCCTCCGGCGGCCGGAAGGTGTACGTGGCCGGAGCGAGCAAGGAGGGCGGGTAGCAGGTAGACGGCACCGTGGGTGCCCTCAACGAGCTGCAGGTCCAGTGACTGCCCGGTCAGGCCTGAGGGGTCGACGAACAGCCTCCCGCTGGCCACGTGCATCGGCACCATCAGCCGGGCCACGATCTGGGCGGGGTGACCTGGGGCCGTTCGCTTGCGTGTCGGCCGATATGAGCTACGACGGCCGTCAAGCGTCCATTTGACGAGCCTGGCCCAGCACTCGCGTGGCGCGGCGGCCTCCGGAAGATGGCGGCGCGCTCGACGTTCGGGCCTTGCAGACAAGGAAGTACTTCTGGTTCCGCGGCTGCATCCGAACCCGAGGGCTTTCCTTCCAGAAGCTCGGCGGGTACCCACTCGTGGCCGGGCACACCATGAGGGCGTTCATCTCGTAGGTGTACTCGCAGGAGAGCTTTGGACAGGGCCGGAGGCTCCCGAGCATGTGATCAGGAAGTTGCGGCTGTCAAGGCAGTGGCTCTCAGTCGCCGCGCCGCACCCGGGCCGCCTTGCGGGCCTCGGCGAGCTTGCGGGCCTCGCCTGCCTTGCGGGACTTGCCGCCGGTGCCGCGGGAGGCGCTCTTGCTGGTGCCCAGGCCGCGGAAGGGGGCGTTGGTGTTCTTGGGCCGGGACACGGCAGGCCCGCCATCGAGCGGGATGCCGGAGGGGGCCTTGGCCCCGGTGATCCGGCTCAGCTCCGCCTCGCCCGAACGCACCTTGGTGATCGTCGGCTCGATGCCGGCCTCGGCCATCAGCCGGCTCATCTCGCGGCGTTGGGCCGACAGCACCAGCGTGACGACGCTGCCGGACCGACCGGCCCGGGCAGTGCGGCCCGCGCGGTGCAGATAGTCCTTGGGGTCGGTGGGCGGGTCGACGTTCACCACGAGATCGAGGTCGTCGACATGCAGACCACGGGCCGCGACATTGGTCGCCACCAGGACGGTGACCTGGCCGTTCTTGAACTGTGCAAGGGTCCGTGTGCGCTGAGGCTGGGACTTGCCACTGTGCAGGGCCGCGGCGTGCACTCCGCTGGCCCGCAGATGCCGGGTGAGCTGGTCGACGGCGTGCTTGGTGTCCAGGAACAGCAGTACGCGGCCGTCGCGGGCGGCGATCTCCGTGGTGACGGCGTACCGGTCGGGGCCGTGGACGACCAGCACATGGTGGTCCATCGTCGTGACCGCGCCCGCGGACGGGTCGACCGAGTGGACGACCGGGTCGTGGAGGTAGCGGCGGACCAGCTGGTCGACGTCGCGGTCCAGGGTGGCCGAGAACAGCATCCGCTGGCCGTCATGGTGCACCTGGTCGAGCACCTCGGTGACTTGCGGCAGGAAGCCCATGTCGCACATCTGATCGGCCTCGTCGAGGACGGTGATCCGTACCCGTCCCAGGCGGCAGGCCCTGCGCTCGATGAGGTCGTGCAGGCGGCCAGGCGTGGCGACAACGACCTCGGCCCCGTCGCGCAGCGCAGCGGTCTGCCGGCCGATCGACATGCCGCCGACGACCGTGGCCATCCTCAGCCGGAGCGCGTCGGCATACGGCGCGAGCGCCTCGGTTACCTGTTGGGCCAGCTCCCGGGTGGGCACCAAGATCAGGGCGAGGGGCTGCTTCGGCTCCGCGCGCCGCCCGGCCGTCCGTGCGAGCAGCGGCAGGCCGAAGGCCAGCGTCTTGCCCGATCCCGTGCGCCCGCGCCCCAGGACGTCGCATCCCGCGAGGGCGTTGGGCAGCGTGGCTGCCTGGATCGGGAAGGGCTCGCGCACGCCGAGGTCGGTGAGCGTTCGCAGAACCTCGGCCGGCAGTCCCATGCCGGCGAAAGCGGCCGGGGACACCGTCGGGGTAAGGGTCACTGGCCGGGCGAGGTCGCCGGGCGAGGTGCCGAGGCCGTCCGGGTGGTTCATGAAGAGCCTTCCGCATGGGGAAACGTACCGAGGAAGGCCCGGCAGGAACGAGCAGGGCCGACGAACAAAGGGAACCGCACGGGCGGAGTCGCCAGCCGTCACAGCCAGCCAAACATTTGATATTAACACAAAGTGATATCTCGACCCGGCGCCGTGGTACTGATCGCTCCGCCTGCGTCGGTGACGCGACACAGGCTGAGATCCATTCCCGACGGGCCTGGTCCCGTTGCGCAAAGAAGCCCCGCCGGAGCGCAGCGGGGCTTCTGCGTGTCACGAGCTCTCACACGGCTTTCACCGACTGCGCGGACTCTTCGAGACTTGAGACCCTGACGTGGCCTTGAGCGCCCCTCCTGGACCGGCTGAACGCCCGTGGACGGTCTTTACGACCTGTGCCAGGTGGTGCCGAGTCCGGGCCCGACGGCCAGAACCGGCCCGTCCTCGGGGCCGCAGTCCGTTGCCAAAGGAGCTGCACATTCTGCCTCTCGCTCACGCACGCCACGCTGTCCGACGGCACGCCACGGCCGAATGCAAGACTGCCCGGACGCCCTCGCCCTTGGCGGGCATCGGCGTCCAGGCAGCCATATGGGGGGCTCGGGCATCAAGTAAACGCTCCGGATAGAAGTGCATCAGCTCGCCTGCGACACGAAGGCTTCGTACGCCCTTTCGTCGAAGAGGACGAAGCGGACCTCCTCCACGGACGTCTCCGCCTCGCGTACCGTCTCGACCGCAATGCGGGCCGCGTCTTCCATGGGCCAGCGATAGATGCCGGTCGAGATGGCCGGGAAGGCGACCGACTTCGCGCCCAGCTCATCCGCGACCCGCAGTGATTCGCTGTAGCAGGAGGCCAGCAGAGCCGAGTCGGCTGGATCATTCCGCCACACCGGCCCCACCGTGTGGATGACCCATCGCGCGGGCAGCCGGCCCGCCGGGGTGGCCACCGCGTGGCCCGTGGGGAGGCCCTTGCCGTAGTGGGCGGCGCGCAGGGCCCGGCAGGCGGCGAGGATGTCGGGGCCGCCCGCTCGGTGGATGGCGCCGTCGACGCCGCCGCCTCCCAGGAGGGAGGAGTTCGCGGCGTTGACGATGGCGTCGACGTGCTGCCCGGTGATGTCGCCTTGGACACAGGTGATGGTCGTCATGGCACCGTATTCAGCCACAATCCACCGGTAAGGGGTACTCTCGCCTGCGGTTTTCCCGGTAGATCGCCGAGATCCGCCCGTTCGGGGAGCGGAAACCGGGCAACCTGTCAGCGGGCCCGTGCCTCCTTCTGTTGTGTGCGGTCGCACCGCCACGCACAGGGCCACGAGGCACGGGCTTCGTCGACTTCATCGCGTACGCCACGCGGGAAAACGAGGGATACATGGGCGTGGGAGGAAGGGCGGCACCGGCGGCACCCCGGGCGGGGGCGGGGCGGGGGCGCGGGGCCGAGCTGATGATGCTGGGTTTCGCGGTGCTGCTCACCGTGCTCGGGTACGCCTCCGTGGGACTGGCCACCGGCGGCCACGTGCCGGAGGCGCTGCCGTGGTACGCCCTGGGCCTGTCGGCGGCGGCCGCGGTCGCGCACGCCGTGGTGCGGGTGTTCGCGCCGTACGCGGACCCGCTGATCCTGCCGATCGCGATCGGGCTGAGCGGGCTGGGGCTGGTGCTGATCCACCGGCTGGACATCTCGTACGCCCTGCGCTGGCACTCCGAGCCGTTCGAGCGGAACCAGCTGCTGTGGAGCGGCGTCGGTCTCGCCGTCTGTCTGGGCGTCGTGGCGCTGCTGAAGGACCACCGGCTGCTCCAGCGGTACACCTACATCATGGTGTTCGCGGCGCTGGTGCTGCTGATGGCCCCGGCGTTCTTCGGTGCGGACGCCTACGGCGCCAAGCGGTGGATCAAGCTGGGCGCGCTGTCGTTCCAGCCGGGCGAGTTCGTCAAGATCGCCATCGCGGTGTTCTTCGCGGGGTACCTGACCGTGCACAAGGACGCGCTGGCGCTGGCAGGCCGGCGAGTGATGGGGTTCCAGTTGCCGCGCGGGCGGCAGTTCGGGCCGATCGCCGGGGTGTGGGTGCTGAGCCTGCTGGTCCTGATCTTCGAGCGGGACCTCGGCACGTCGCTCATCTTCTTCGGGCTCTTCGTGATCATGCTCTATGTGGCCACCGAACGCACCAGCTGGGTGCTGACGGGGCTGCTGATGTTCGTCGTCGGAGCGGTCGTGGTGGCGTCCTTCGAGCCGCATGTGCACGGCCGTGTCGCCGCCTGGCTCCACCCGATGGACTACTACAAGGTGCCCCGGCCGCCCGGGATCGTCTCGGACCAGGCCGCGCAGGCCCTGTTCAGCTTCGGCAGCGGCGGCGTCCTGGGCACCGGCCTGGGGCGGGGGCACTCCGACCTGATCAAGTTCGCCGGGCGCAGCGACTTCATCCTCACCACGGTCGGCGAGGAGCTCGGGCTCGTCGGCACGATGGCCCTGTTCCTGCTGTTCGCGCTGCTGATCGAGCGGGGTCTGCGGACCGCGCTCGATGCCCGTGACCCGTTCGGGAAGCTGCTGGCCACGGGGCTGTCGGGGGCGCTGGCCCTTCAGGTGTTCGTGGTCTCCGGCGGCGTCATGGGCCTCATTCCGCTGACCGGCAAGGCGCTGCCCTTCCTCGCCTCCGGTGGTTCCTCGCAGGTGGCCACGTGGATACTCATCGCGCTGCTGCTCAGGATCAGCGATTCCGCGCGCAGGCCCGACCCCGGACCGGCGGCCGGGGTGGACGATCAGGCCACCCAGCTGATCCGGCACTAACGGCACTGGCCCGGATCAGGCCTCCTCGCCGCCGTCCTTCGCCCACAGGGAACGGACGTGCCCGAGGTGGCGCGTCATGCACGCCTCCGCGCCCTCGGCGTCCCCGGCCAGCATCACGTCGAGGAGCTCCAGGTGCTCCTCGGCCGAGTGGATCAGCTCGCCGCGCTCGTCCAGGGCGTCCAGGCCGTACAGGCGCGAGCGCTTGCGGAGGTCGCCGACGGTCTCGACGAGGCGTTCGTTGCCGGACAGGGTCAGCAGCGCGAGGTGGAACTGCCGGTCGGCCTCCAGATAGCCGATGAGGTCGTGGTCGCGCGCGGCGCGCACGATCTCCTCGGCGACCGGGCGGAGCGCCTCAAGGTCCTCGCGGGCGGCGGTGCGCGTGATCCGGCCGACCGTGGGGACCTCGATCAGCGTGCGGATCTCGGTGTACTGGTCCAGGTCCCGCTCGTTGACCTCGGTCACCCGGAAGCCCTTGTTGCGGACCGGCTCGACGAGGCCCTCCCGGGCCAGGTCGAGCATGGCCTCCCGCACGGGCGTGGCCGAGACGCCGAAGTCCTCCGCGAGCCCCGGCGCCGAGTAGACCTGGCCGGGGCGGAGTTCGCCGGAGATCAGCGCGGCCCGCAGGGCGTGGGCCACCTGGTCGCGCAGCCGCTCGGTGGCGGTGATGAGGTTGCGCTGCTTCAGGTGTCCCATGGTGTCCCGACTCCTTTTCACCCTGCGGTCCGGACCATCCAGCGTACAATGTCACATTGCGTTACGGAATCCGGACCGGGGTGTCAGGGCGTCAGGGTGTACGTCCGGCTCGACGTGTAGAACTCCAGGGCCGCGCGGCCCTGTTCGCGTGGGCCGTGACCGGATGCCTTCGCGCCGCCGAAGGGCAGGTGGAAGTCGACTCCGGTGGAGGGGGTGTTGACGCGGATCATGCCCGTGTCCAGGCGGTCCAGGGCGTCGAGCGTCACGGCGAGGTCCCCGGTATGGACCGAGGTGACCAGCCCGTGGGGGACGGAGTTGGCGATCCTTACCGCCTCCGCCACGTCGTCCGCCGGCAGGAGGACGGCGATCGGGCCGAAGACCTCCTCGCTCAGCAGCCGGTGACCCTCCGGCACCTTCTCGGCGAGGGTGGGGGCCACGTACCAGCCCGGGCCCTCGGGAGCGCTCCCCTCGGCGACCGCGTGGAGGCCCTCCCGGGCCCGCTCGAAACGGTCGCGCGACGGCCCGGAGACGAGCGGCCCGCACACCGTGGCCGGGTCCGCCGGATCGCCCACCGGCAGCGCGCGCAGCGCCTCGGCCAGGGCCTCGCGCAGCGGCTCCCGGGCGGCACCGACGGCGATCACCCTGCTGGTGGCGGTGCACTTCTGGCCCGCGTACCCGGCGATCGCGGCGGCGATGTGGCCGGCGGCCCGTCCGATGTCGGCGTCGGGCAGGACGAGGGCCGCGTTGAGGCCGCCCATCTCGGCCTGGACGGGGACACCGCGGGCGGTGGCCGCGCGGACGACCGCGGTGCCGACGGCCGTGGAGCCGGTGAAGGAGACGGCGTCGGCGGTGGCGACGAGGGCCTCGCCCTCCTCGGCACCGCCGGGGACGAGGGTGAACACCCCCTCCGGCAGTGCCTCCTGGACGATGCCGGCCAGACGCCGGGCGCACGCCGTGGCCTCGGGGGCGGGCTTGAGGACGACGGCGTTGCCCGTGGCCAGCGCCGGGGCGGCCTTCCAGGACGGAATGGCGAGGGGGAAGTTCCAGGGGGTGACCAGACCGGCGACGCCGTGCGGGCGGCGGCGGGTGAGCAGCAGCCCGGGGCCGGCGGCCGTCTCGTGGACCGCTCCCGTGGGCTCGTAGGGGGCCTGGGCGTAGTACCGCCAGATCGCGACGGTACGGGCGACCTCGGCCCGTGCCTCGGCGACCGGCTTGCCCACCTCCCGTACGGCGAGCGCGGTCAGTTCCCCGGCGGCGGCCTCGACGGCGACGGCGACGGCGGTAAGCGCCGACGCACGGGCGGCCGCGCCGCCGAGCAGCCATTCCGGCTGGGCGGCGCGCGCCCGTTCGACGGCCGCCATGACGCCGGGCGCTCCGGACGCCGGGAACTCGGCGACGACGTCGGAGGGGTCGGCCGGGTTGCGGGAGACGAAGGTCAGCGGGGCGGGGGCGGCAGTCACAGCAGGAAGCCTCCGGGGAAGGGGTCGTCCGGGTCGAGGAAGTACTGGGCCGTGCCGGTGATCCAGGCCCGGCCGGTGATGGTGGGGACGACCGCGGGCACCCCGCCGACTTCGGTCTCCCCCACCAGACGGCCGGTGAAGCGGGTGCCGATGAAGGACTCGTTGACGAAGTCGCGGCCGAGCGGCAGCAGCCCCCGGGCGTGCAGCTGCGCCATCCGGGCGGAGGTTCCGGTGCCGCAGGGGGAACGGTCGAACCACCCCGGGTGGATGGCCATCGCGTGCCGCGAGTGGTGGGCGCCTGCGCCGGGCGCGGCGAGGTAGACGTGTTTGAGGCCGCTGATGCCGGGGTCCTCGGGGTGGACGGGCCGGTCCGGCGAGGCGTTGACGGCGGCCATGACGGCGAGTCCGGCGGCGAGCAGGTCGTCCTTGCGGGACCGGTCGAAGGGCAGGCCCAGCGCGTCCAGTTCGACGAAGGCGTAGAAGTTGCCGCCGAAGGCGAGGTCGTACGTCACCGTGCCGTATCCGGGCACGTCCACCTTGCGGTCGAGGCCCAGGCAGAAGGCGGGCACGTTGGTGATCGTGGCGGACCGCGCGGCGCCGTCCTCGACCCGCACGTCGACGGTGACGAGGCCGGCCGGGGCGTCGAGGCGCACGGTGGTGACGGGCTCGGTGACGGGCACCATGCCGGTCTCGACGAGGACGGTGGCGACGCCGATGGTGCCGTGCCCGCACATGGGCAGCACGCCGGACACCTCGATGAACAGGACGCCGTAGTCGGCGTCGGGGTGGGTGGGGGGCTGGAGGATCGCGCCGCTCATGGAGGCGTGGCCGCGCGGCTCGGTCATCAGGAGCGTCCGGAGGTGGTCCAGGTACTCGATGAAGTGGAGCCGGCGTTCGGCCATGGTGGCACCGGGGATCACCCCGACGCCGCCGGTGATGACGCGGGTGGGCATGCCCTCGGTGTGCGAGTCGACGGCGTGGAAGACGTGACGGGTGCGCACGGGCGTCCTTTCTGCGGTGGGGGTCTCAGGGGTCAGCGGTGTCCGTCGGCGAGGGCCTTCTCGGTGGCGGCGCGCACCGCCGCCTCGGCCGCGCCGGTCAGCGGCAGGCGGGGGTGGCGGGTGGGGCCGCCGTGGCGTCCGGCGATGTCCATGGACAGCTTGATCGCCTGGACGAACTCGGTCCTGGAGTCCCAGCGCAGCAGCGGGTGCAGGGCCCGGTACAGCGGCAGGGCCGTGGTCAGGTCCCCGGCGACGGCGGCGCGGTAGAGCTCGGCGCAGGCGGCGGGGAGGGCGTTGGGGTAGCCGGCGACCCAGCCGACGGCCCCGGCGACGGCGAGTTCGAGGAGGACGTCGTCGGCGCCGATGAGCAGGTCGAGCCCGGGGGCGAGCTCGGCGAGCTCGTAGGCGCGCCGGACGTCGCCGGAGAACTCCTTGACGGCCACGACGCGGCCCTCGGCGTGCAGCCGGGCGAGCAGGGCGGGGGTGAGGTCGACCTTGGTGTCGATGGGGTTGTTGTAGGCGACGACGGGTATGCCGGCCCGGGCGACCTCGGCGTAGTGGGCGCGTACGGCGTCCTCGTCGGCCCGGTAGGCGTTCGGGGGCAGCAGCAGGACGGACCCGCAACCCGCCTCGGCGGCCTGGTCGGCCCAGCGGCGGGCCTCGGCGCCGCCGTAGGCGGCGACGCCGGGCATCACACGGGCGCCGTCGCCGGCCGCCTCGACGGCGGTGCGGACGACACGGGCGCGCTCGTCGGGGGTGAGGGTCTGGTACTCGCCGAGGGAGCCGTTGGGCACGACGCCGTCGCAGCCGTTGTCGAGGAGCCAGCGCACGTGCTCGGCGTAGGCGTCGTGGTCGACGGACAGGTCCTCGCGCAGCGGCAGCGCGGTGGCGACCATGATGCCGCGCCAGGGGTGGGTGGGGGTCCAGGAGTTGACGGTCATGGTGCGGTGGGCCTTTCTGTGTCCGGCTGATCGGCGGGTATGTCGATGGGGCCGTCGGCAGGCAGGGAGCCGAGGGCCCCGAGTGGTACGGGTACGGCCAGTGGCCTGCGCTCGGCGGACGGCGGCACGGTCCCCTCCGCCGTGCCACCGTCCGCCGTGCCGTCCGCCGCCAGGCAGGCGACGGCCGCCCCGCACATCCGCCCCTGGCACCAGCCCATGCCGGCGCGGGTGAGGAGCTTGACGGTGCGGGCATCGTGGGCGCCGAGGTCGCACACCGCCTCGCGGACGCGGCCGGCGGTGACCTCCTCGCAGCGGCAGACGTCGGTGTCGTCGGTGAGCCACCGCGTCCAGCCCCGGCCGGGGGCGTGGGCGGCGGCCATGGCCTCGGCGAAGGCGCGCAGCCGGGCCCTGTCGCGGCGCAGCCGCCGCGGCCGGGTGCCGCCGGTGAGGAACGGGCGGCCGCCGAGGCGGGCGGCGACGGCGAGACCGGCCAGCTCGCCCTCGGTGCGGGCCAGTTCCCAGCCGCCTGCGCCGCCCGGTTCGCCCGCGGCCCACAGGCCGGGGACGGAGGTGCGCTGAAAGCCGTCCAGGACGAGCGCGGCGGTGCCGTCGGGGGTGCGGCGGGTGGCACAGCCGAGGGTGGTGGCCAGTTCGATCCGGGGGACGAGCCCGTGGCCGACGGCCAGCGCGTCGCAGGCGACGCGGCGGCCGGTGCCGGGCAGCGGCCGCCAGTGGCGGTCGACGCGGGCGATGGTGACGGCCTCCACACGGTCGGTGCCGTGCACCTGGGTGACGGCGCTGCGGGTGTGCACGGGGACGCGGTGGCGGAGCAGCGCCGTGCCATGGGTGGCCGCTTCGAGGAGCTTGTGGGGGTTGGTGGCGAGGGCGCGGGGGTGGCGGGCGTAGCCGGCGTAGCCGGAGGCCTCGACGACGGCGGGGACGTCCGCCCCGGCGGCGGCGAGCGAGGAGGCGACGGCGAGCAGCAGCGGCCCGCTGCCGGCGACGACGACGCGTCCGCCGGGCAGGACGAGCCCGGACTTCAGCATGGCCTGGGCTCCACCCGCGCCCACGACGCCGGGCAGGGTCCAGCCGGGGAAGGGGAGTTGCCGTTCGTAGGCGCCGGTGGCGAGCAGGACGGCGCGGGCCCGTACGGTCACCGGTTCGTCGGCCTCGCCGTCGGCGCCGGTGAGGGCGTGCACGGTCCAGCGGTTTTCGGCCTCGCGGGTGACGGTCCACACGTGGTGTCCGGCGAGGTGGGTGACGCCGCCGGCGGCGAGGCGGCCGCGGAGCCGGGCGAAGGCGGGCCAGTCGTGGTGCAGGGCCTGCGGCCGGGTCGCGCCGAGGGCGGGGTCGGGGTGGCGGAAGTACTGGCCGCCGGTGTGCGCGGCGGAGTCCAGCAGGGCGACGGACAGTCCCGCTTCGTCGGCGGCGACGGCTCCGGCGAGGCCGGCGGGCCCGGCGCCGATGACGGCGAGGTCGTACGCCTTGGACGACGCGGACCGCCCGGACGGCGAGGCGGGCGAGGCCGGCTCAGACGGCGAGATCGGCACGGCCGTGTCCCTCCTGGGTGGTGACGCGGTCGCCGGGGCGGGCGGGCACGAGGCAGGCGCGGCGGTTGGGGCGGTCGTTGACGGTGGCGAGGCAGTCGTAGCACTGCCCGATGCCGCAGAACGCGCCGCGCGGGCGCCCGCCGTCGCGGGTGGTGCGCCAGGCGAGGATGCCCGCCGCCCAGAGCGCGGCGGCGATGGTCTGGCCGGACAGGGCGGGGACGGCGCGACCGTCGAAGGTGATGGCGAACGGCGGGCCGGGGTCCGCCCCGACGAGGTCGGCGGGGGTACGGGCCACTGCGGGCCTCCTCTCGGGGGGACGAGCACGGGGACGGAACCCTGGATGGACGGGTGGCGGGCGACGGACGACGGACAACAGGCAGGGGGCGACGGACGGCGGGCAACAGACGGCGGGCGACGAGGGCCGAGCGACGAGCGTCACGCGGCGGGAGCGAAACGACCGGGCTCGAACGGCCCGGCGTCGAGCGGGGGTTCGGCGCCCGTGAGGAGCCGGGCGATGATCAGGCCGGTGGCCGGGGCGAGGCCGATGCCGGCGCCTTCGTGGCCGCAGGCGTGCAGCAGCCCGGGTACGTGCGGGTCGGCCCCGATGGCGGGCAGGTGGTCGGGCAGGTACGGGCGGAATCCCGCGTACGTCCGCATCGCCCGCACCCCGGCCAGGACCGGGAACAGGGCGGTGGCCCGGGCGGCGAGGAAACGGAGCGCCTCGACGGACAGGGTGCGGTCGAAGCCGACCCGTTCGCGGCTGGCGCCGATGAGGACCGGGCCCGCCGGGGTGCCCTCGACGACTGCCGAGGTCTGGAGGGCCGCCGAGTCGCTGGCGACGTCGGCGACGTAGTCCGCCGCGTACACCTTGTGCCGCACCAGACGCGGCAGCGGTTCGGTGACGAGCACGAAACCGCGGCGGGGCAGGACGGGCAGGTGGGTGCCGGCGAGGCGGGCGAGTTCGCCGCCCCACGCACCGGCCGCGTTCACGACGAGCGGGGCGCGCACGGTGCCGGCCGGGGTGCGGACGCCGCACACCCCGCCGTCCGGGCCGGTGAGGATCGCGGTGACCTCCTCGCCGGTACGCACCCGGGCGCCCGAGGCGCGCAGCAGGTGGGCGGCGGCGAGGGCGGGCTGGACCTGGGCGTCCTGGGGGTAGTGGAAACCGCCGGCGAGGCCCGGGGCCAGGTGCGGCTCCAGGTCGGCCAGGCGGTCCGCGGGTATCTCGTGGGCGGTGACGCCCGCCGTCGTCTGCGCCGCGGCGAAGTCCCGCAGCGCCTTCATGCCGGCGTCGGCGGAGGCGACGACCAGGCCGCCCTTGGGCTCGTACTCGACACGTTCCGGAAGCTGTTGCGACAGGTCGTGCCACAACTTGGCGGATAACAGGGCGAGTTCGAGTTCGGGGCCGGGCTCCTTGTCGGAGACCAGCAGATTGCCCTCGCCCGCCCCCGTGGTCCCGCCCGCGACGGGACCACGGTCGAGCACGGTGACGGAGAGGCCGTGGCGGGCGGCGTAGAAGGCACAGGCCGCGCCGACCACGCCCGCTCCGACGACGATGACGTCCGGGGAGTCGCTCATGAACACGGCAGTAATATTTCACATTGCACTGCCGGTGCCAAGGCCTTGCCCGGGCATTTCCGCCAAGGCCTCACCCATGCCTTCCCGGGATCAGCCCTGGGTCAACTCCCCCATCCACTCCTCGATTCCGTCCGGCGTGCGCGGCAGCGCCCCCGACATCAGCCGCGCCCCCTCGGCCGTGATCACCAGATCGTCCTCGACCCGCACCCCGATGCCGCGCAGTCCGGGCGGCAGCGTCTCGTCGTCGGGCTGGAGGTAGAGCCCGGGTTCGACGGTGAGCACCTGCCCCTCCTCCAGGACGCCGTCGAGATAGGCGTCGGCCCGGGCCTGGGCGCAGTCGTGGACGTCCAGGCCGAGCATGTGGCCGCTGCTGCAGAGGGTGTAGCGGCGGTGGAAGTCGCCCTCGGCGCCGGCCAGTACGCCCCACTCGGCGAGGCCTTCCGCGATGACCCGCATGGCGGCCCGGTGGAAGTCGCGGAAGCTCGCGCCCGGTTTGAGGGCGGCGATGCCCGCGTCCTGGGCGGCGAGGACCAGCTCGTACACCTGGCGCTGGACGGGCGAGAAGCGGCCGGAGAGCGGCAGGGTGCGGGTGATGTCGGCGGTGTAGAGGGTGTCCGTCTCCACGCCGGCGTCCAGCAGGAGCAGTTCACGGGGATTCAGGGGGCCGTCGTTGCGTATCCAGTGCAGGACGCAGGCGTGGGCGCCGGAGGCGGCGATGGTCTCGTAGCCGGTGCCGTTGCCCTCGGCCCGGGCGCGCAGGCCGAAGACGCCCTCGATCCAGCGCTCGCCGCGCGGGTGGGCCAGGGCGCGCGGCAGTGCCCGGACGACGTCCTCGAATCCGGCGGTGGTGTGGTCCACGGCCAGTTGGAGCTGCTCGACCTCCCAGGCGTCCTTGACCAGGCGCAGCTCGCTGAGGACGGCGGCGAGTTCGGGGTCGGTGGCCGCGTCGCGGCCCGGCGGCAGCCGGTCGGGGGCGCCGAGGGAGGCGCAGCGGATGCCGGTCATGCGCTCGGCCTCGGCGAGGTCGGGGCGCCGGCCGACCCAGAACTCGCCGTAGCGGCGGTCCCGGTAGAACTCCTCGCCGGTGCGCGGCGAACGGGGCCGCACATGGAGGACAGCTTCGTGGCCGTGCGGCCCGTCGGGCTCCATGACCAGTACGTGGCCCGCCTGTTCCTCGCCCGTCAGGCCGGTGAGCCAGACGTACGCGCTGTGCGGCCGGAAGCGGTGGTCGCAGTCGTTGGAGCGGACCTTCAGCTCCCCCGCGGGGACGATCAGCCGCTCGCCGGGGAAGCGGGCGGACAGGCGTGCCCGGCGGGCTGCGGCGAGGTCCGCGACGGGCAGCCGGATGCCGGCGGGCAGCGGGGTGGCCGCCCAGTCGCCGGCCATGAAGCGCTCGAACTCCACTGATACGGGCAGGTCGTGACTTACCGTCCGCAGCGCGGTGGGCGCCGGTTCGTTCATGGGACTCCTCCTCGGGCACAGGTGGGTAACGGAGCGGCTGACACCTTGTCAGTGCAATTTCACATTACTATGTTACGGGTCACATTTCAGCCAGCAGTTCGGCTGTTCGACTGTTCACGGAGTGACCACTGATGAACAAGCGCACCCGTACCGCTCTCGCCGCCTCCCTGGCGGCCGCCCTCGCACTCGGCGCCTCCGGCTGTTCCGGCGGAAGGCACGCGAGAGGAGGAGGCGGGGACGGCACCGGGCATCCCGCCGTCGCCGGCGAAGGCACCGTGATCGGCGGCACGCCGCAACGGGGCGGCACCCTCACCGTCCTCTCCAACCAGGACTTCACCCACCTCGATCCCGCCCGCAACTGGGTCATGAGCGACATGGACTTCGGGACGCGGCTGCTCTACCGCACCCTGGTGACCTATCAGGCGGCCCCCGGAGGGCAGGGCGGCCGCCTCGTGCCCGACCTCGCCACCGACCTCGGCACCCCCTCCGACGGCGCCCGCACCTGGACGTTCCACCTCAAGCGGGGGGTGATGTACGAGGACGGGTCGCCGGTCACCGCACAGGACGTCAAGTACAACGTCGAGCGGTCCTTCTCCCCCGACCTGCCCGGCGGCTCCGACTACGCCGCCCGCTATCTCGCCGGCGCCGAGGGCTACCAGGGCCCCGCCCGGGGCAGGCACCTCGACTCGGTCAGAACGCCCGACGACCACACCATCGTCTTCGAACTGCGCAAGCCCTTCGCCGAGTTCCCAGACGCCACCGTGATGCCGGCCTTCGCCCCCGTGCCGCAGGCCCGGGACAAGGGCCCGCAGTACGACAGCCGTCCGTTCTCCTCCGGGCCCTACAAGATCGATTCGTATGCGCGGGGCAAGAAACTGGTCCTGGTCCGCAACGAGCACTGGGACGCGAGGACGGACGAGGTGCGCAAGGCCTATCCGGACCGGCTGGTCGTGGTGATGGGCCTCAAGGCGAACCAGATCGACGACCGGATGATCGCCGACCGGGGCGCGGACGCCTCCGCCGTGCCCTGGTACGCGCTGCGGCCGGAGAGCGCGGTCAAGGTGCTGCCCGACGCGGCGGTGCGCAAGCGGCTCGTGGCCGAGTCCACCAGCTGCACCGACATGGTCCAGATGCACACCGGCCGACCGCCCTTCGACCATGTGAAGGTACGTCAGGCGGTGCAGTACGCCCTCGACCGCGACGCGGTCCGGACCGCGTCCGGCGGCCCCGCCTTCAGCGACCTGTCGACCGCGTACATGCCCGCCGCGCTCTTCGGCGGCAAGCAGCCGGACACGCCGGGGATACCCGCCGCGGGCGACCCGGCGAAGGCACGGCAGCTGCTGAAGGAGGCCGGCAAGCCGGACGGCTTCACCACCAGGATCACCGTCTCGTCCGGCGACAAGGGCCGGGCCGAGGCGATCCAGCAGTCCCTGGCCCGGGCCGGCATCAAGGTCACCATCGAGACGGTCGACCCCTCCGCGTTCTACGCCACCATCGGCGACACCGAGAACCGCACCGACATGGTGTACACGGGCTGGTGCCCCGACTACCCGTCCGGCTCCACCTTCCTGCCCTTCGTCTTCGATGGCCGCTACATCAAGGAGAAGGGCAACTCCGGCAATCACTCGCTCTTCCGTGACGACGCGACCATGAAGCGGATGGACGAGATAGCCGCCATGACGGACACCGGGCAGGCGGCCACCGCCTGGCAACGGCTGGACGGCGACATCCTCGCCAAGGCCCCGGCCGTGCCGGTGCTGATCCGCCGGTGGCCGCTGGTCGTCGGCGGCAACATCGCGGGCGCCTACGGGCAGACCTCCTTCGGCGGCCAGCTCGACTACGCGTCGGTCGGCCTCAAGGACCCCGCCAAGAGCCGGAGCTGAGAGGGCGCCCCACGATGACCACCACCACGACCCCCGCCCCGGCCGCCCTGCCCGCGGGCAGCGGCCCCTGGCAGCTCGCCCGCGCGGAGCTGCGCCGCCGCGCCTCCGTACAGATCTCCCTCGGCGTCGTCGCGCTCTTCCTGCTCATGGCGGCGGGCGCCCCGCTGCTGAGCGCGCTGTGCGGCTTCTCGCCCGAGGAGTTCGACAAGACCGCCGTCGACCCCTACCTGGGCGGCCAGCCCATCGGCCCGCTCGGCGGGATCTCCGCCGACCACTGGCTCGGCGTCGAGCCCGTCACCGGCCGCGACCTCTTCGCCCGCGTCGTCCACGGCGCCCAGGTCTCGCTGCTCATCGCCCTCACCGCCACCGCGATCGTCGTCGTCGCCGGGACGGCGGTCGGCATCGCGGCGGGCTACTTCGGCGGCCGCACCGACGCCGTGCTCTCCCGGCTGATGGATCTCACCATGTCCTTCCCCTCCCTCATCTTCATGATCGCCATGCTGTCGGTGGCGAAGGACGTCAACCGCGTCGTGCTGATGACCGCGGTCATCGGGCTGTTCGGCTGGCCCGGCGTCGCCCGGGTCGTGCGCGGCCAGACCCTCTCGCTCAAGCGCCGCGAGTACGTCGACGCGGCGCGCGTCAGCGGCGCCGGGCCCTGGCGGATCCTCACCCACGCCGTCCTCCCCGGCGTCTCGGGACCCGTCATCGCCTACACCACCCTGATCGTCCCCGGCATGATCGCCACCGAGGCGGCGCTGAGCTACCTGGGCGTCGGGGTCCGCCCGCCCACGCCCTCCTGGGGCCAGATGATCGCCGAGAGCGTCGCCTTCTACGACACCGACCCCATGTACTTCGTCATCCCGAGCACCTGCCTGTTCCTGACCGTGCTCGCCTTCACCCTGCTCGGCGACGCGCTGCGCGACGTCCTCGACCCCAGGAGCGCCCGCGCATGATCCTCTACCTCGGCCGCCGGCTCCTCGGCGTCGCCGGCGTGCTCGTCGCCGTCGCCGCCGTCACCTTCACCATCTTCTACGTCCTGCCCTCCGACCCCGCGGCCGCGGCCTGCGGCAAGTCGTGCAGCGCCGAGCGGCTCACCGCCATCCGCGCCCACATGGGCCTCGACCAGCCGCTGTGGCGGCAGTTCGCGGACTTCGTCACCGGCATCTTCACCGGCCGCACCCTGGGCACCGGCCAGTACACCCTCCACTGCGGCTTCCCCTGCCTCGGCTACTCGTACGAGAACTCCGAGGCGGTCTGGGACCTGCTGATGGACCGGCTGCCGGTCTCCGCCTCGCTGGCGCTGGGCGCCGCCGTGCTCTGGCTGCTCCTCGGCCTGACCGCCGGGGTCACCGCGGCCCTGCGCAAGGACACCTTCACCGACCGCGCCCTGATGGCCGGGGCCGTCGCCGCCGCCTCGCTGCCGGTCTACTTCACCTCGATGATGCTGATCTACGGGCTCATCCGCACGGCCGGCCTCCTCCCGTACCCGCAGTACGTGTCCTTGGGCGACGACCCCGTCCACTGGGCGTCGAACCTGCTGCTGCCGTGGCTGGCGCTTGCCGTCCTGTACGTCGCCATGTACGCCCGCCAGAGCCGCGGTTCGATGATCGAGGCGATGGCGGAGCCGTACATCCGCACCGCCCGCGCCAAGGGCCTCCCGCGCCGCACCGTCGTCGTCAAGCACGGGCTGCGGGCGGGCATGACCCCGATCCTCACCCTCTTCGGCATGGACCTGGGCGGGCTGCTCGCGGGCGCGGTCATCACCGAGTCCATCTTCGGGCTGCCGGGGATCGGCCGGCTCTTCTACGGCGCGCTGTCCACCGGCGACCAGCCGGTCGTCCTCGGCGTCACGCTGCTGGCCGCCGCCTTCATCGTCGTCGCCAATCTGGCCGTCGACCTGCTCTACGCCGTCGTCGACCCGCGAGTGAGGTACTGATGACCGCCGAACGGCCCTTGTTGTCCGTCACGGACCTGACCGTCACCTTCCCCACCAGGCACGGACCGGTGCGGGCCGTCGACTCCCTCGGCTTCTCGGTGCACCGCGGCCGGACCCTCGGCATCGTCGGCGAATCCGGCTCCGGCAAGTCCGTCACGTCCCTGGCGGTGCTGGGCCTGCACTCCGCAGCCGAGGTCACCGGATCCGTCGTCCTCGACGGCCGCGAGCTGGTCGGCCTGCCCGAACGCGAGCTGAACCGGCTGCGCGGGCGGCGCATGGCGATGGTCTTCCAGGACCCGCTCTCCAGCCTCCACCCCTACTACACCGTCGGCGAGCAGATAGCCGAACACCACCGCGTCCACTTCGGCTCCCGCCGTGCCGCGGCCAGCAGACGGGCCGTCGAGATGCTCGGCGAGGTCGGCATCCCGGAGCCCGCGCGCCGGGCGGGCGAGTATCCGCACCAGTTCTCCGGCGGGATGCGCCAGCGCGCGATGATCGCGATGGCGCTGGCCTGCGAGCCCGACCTGCTCATCGCCGACGAGCCGACCACCGCCCTCGATGTCACCGTCCAGGCCCAGATCCTGGAGCTGATCGCCCGGCTCCAGCAGGAGCGCGGGCTCGCCGTCGTCCTCATCACCCACGACCTCGGCGTCGTCGCCCGCATCGCCCAGGACGTGCTGGTGATGTACGGGGGCCGGACAGCCGAACACGCGTCGGTGGACGCCCTGTTCGCCGCCCCCGCCCACCCGTACACCCAGGGCCTGCTCGACTCCCTCCCCCGCCTCGACGACACCGGCGACGCACCTCTGCGGGCGATCCCCGGCAACCCGCCCTCACTGCTCGCCCCGCCCCCGGGATGCCCCTTCGCACCGCGCTGCCCCGTCGCGGCGGCCGCGACGGACGCCGAGCGGCGCCGGTGCGAGGAGACCAGGCCCGAGCCGGCGCTCTCCCACGGGCGGCTCGTCGCCTGCCATCTCCCCCTGCGCTCCGGCGCCGACGCCCGCGGAGGTACCCGATGACCGCGCCCGCCCGTCCCCTGCTCTCCGTCCGCGACCTGACGGTGACCTTCCCCGGCAGGCGGCGCCGCACGGCGCCCGTACGGGCCGTCGACGGCGTCTCCTTCGACGTGGCGGCCGGTGAGACCCTGGGCCTGGTCGGGGAGTCCGGCTGCGGCAAGTCCACCACCGGCCGCGCGATCGTACGGCTCCTGGAGCCGGCCTCCGGGTCGATCGCCTACGACGGCCGGGACATCAGCCGCCTGCGGCAGCGCGAGCTGAAGCCGCTCCGCAAAGAGCTGCAGATGGTCTTCCAGGACCCGCACTCCTCCCTCAACCCGCGGCAGACGGTCGCCCGGATCATCGCCGACCCGCTGCTGGTGCAGGGCAGTCCGGCGGCGGACGCCCGGAAGCGGGCCGTGGAGCTGATGGAGCTGGTGGGGCTCATCCCCGAGCACATCGACCGCTACCCGCACGAGTTCTCCGGCGGCCAGGCCCAGCGCATCGGCATCGCCCGGGCCCTCGCCACCGGCCCCCGGCTGATCGTCGCCGACGAGCCGGTCTCGGCCCTCGACGTCTCCGTACAGGCCCAGATCGTCAATCTCATGGAGCAGCTGCGGCGGGAACTCGGCATCGCCTGCCTCTTCATCGCCCACGACCTGTCCGTGGTCAAGCGGGTGTGCGACCGGGTCGCCGTCATGTACCTGGGGCGGATCGTGGAAGTCGGCGACAGGGAAAGGGTGTACGCGGCCCCCGCACACCCCTATACGCAAGCCCTGCTCTCGGCGGTCCCCCTGCCCGACCCGGCCGCGGAACGGGCCCGCGAGCGGATCGTGCTCCTGGGTGACCCGCCGAGCCCCGCGGCTCCCCCGCCCGGCTGCGCCTTCCACCCCCGCTGCCCCAGGGCGCGGGACGTCTGCCGGAGCGAGGCCCCGCTGCCGAGGACCGTGGTGCCGGGCGAGGCACGGGAGGTGGCCTGTCACTTCCCGGCGGTGGGAGCCGAGGCGCTCTGAACAACGGCCGGTCCGCACGCGGCTGTGCCCTGGATCCCTCCGTGGATCCAGGGCACAGCCGTGTCCGGCGCGTGCCGCTCACGTCCTGGTGACGCGCACCGTGTCACCGCGGGAGCCGGAGGTGAGCACGTCGATGCGCACGCCCGCGGCGGGGTCCGTGAAGGACTGACCCGCCCGGTAGGGGGCATCGTCCAGCGGCCGGCAGCCGCTCGGCGGGGTGGCGCCGGGCCGGGCGTCCATCACGCGGATGGGGCCCTTGCCGGTCTCCACGGAGGAGTCGACCTTGTACACCAGCGCGCCGGTCGCGCAGGCGCGGGCGTCCGTCCCGGTCGCCCGCCGTGACTCGACGACGTACGCGGTCGTGGGGCCGGTGCGGACGACGGCCATCTTGGTGCCGCCCACGTACTCGACGGCGGTCAGGCGGACGGTGTCGCCGCCCCTGGACGCCCGGCAGACGACCTGGCCGTCCCGGGTCCAGCCGAGCTTCCACGACTGCCAGGCGAAGTACTGCGGCGCGGCCCCGCCGATCAGGCCCATCACGTCCCACCCGCCGGCGAAGCGGTGGGCGTCACCGCCCGTGTCGAAGGCATAGAGGTCGGGCAGGCCGAAGGTGTGGGCCGTCTCGTGGCCCACGATCCTGGGGCCCCAGTGCCAGATGTCCTGGCCGAAGGTCACCGCCCACTTGATCCGGTGCCCGTCGGCCACGACGCCGGGCGTGCCGGGCTCGTAAATGTAGGTGGGCGAGAAGGAGATGGCGGAGGCGTTCCGGGTCGGCACGACGTAGACCGTGTCGTACCGCGAGAAGTCCACGTGCGGGTCGGCCGCGGTCACGGCGTCCTTGACGTATGCCTCGTGGGCTTCGTGGCTGAGCCCTCGGGCCCAGCCGTAGTCCGCGGCCGCGTGGGGCATGCGCACCCAGCGGCGGTACTGGGTGAGGGCGGGCCACGCCTTGCCGTAGGAGGCCTTCCGCATCCAGTCCGCGCCGGGCGTGATCCCGGCTGCGACGTCGGCCGGGGACTCGGTGGCGGGCGCGTCGGGGAAGTCGACGAAGATCATGGCGACCCGGACGGGCCCGGAGGGGCGTTTGAAGACGGAGTAGTCGGTGTCGTGCCCTTCGTCGGTCCAGCCCGTGGTGCCGGGCAAGGCGCACGCCGAGGGTCTGTCGTGTGCCGCCGTGCCCGCCGAGGCGGGCGGGGTGCACAGGAGGAGCAGGGCGGCTGCCGACGCCGTCGGCAACAGTGCGGACCGTGCCGGTCCGGAGGAAGGGAATCTCCTCATGGGTCGTGAACTCCCCTCGTACTCACGTGTGATGTTTCGCATAAGGGTGCTGACGACCCGGGCCTGTCGGGAAGCTCACGCCCGTTCATAACATCCGCGGCATGGATCTCGAGTTACGGCACCTGCGGGTGGTGTGCGCGATCGAGGAGGCGGGCAGCCTCACGCGTGCCGCGGCGTCGCTGGGCACGACCCAGCCCGCGCTGAGCGCCCAGCTCCGGCGGATCGAGGCGATGCTGGGCGGGGCACTCTTCGACCGCGGGCGCTCGGGTGTCGCGGCCACCCCGTTCGGGGAGCTGGTCCTGGCCCGGGCCCGTGCCGTCCTGCCGGGCGTCGACGGTCTGCTGGCCGACACCGCCCGGGCCGCGCGCCACCGGGCGGCTCCGGACCGGGTGCGCGTCGGGTCGGTGGGCGCGCCGCTGCTGGGCCATCTGATCCTCACGATACGCGCGCTGCTGCCCGGGGCCGAGGTGACGGCACGCTGTCAGTACGCCCCCGCGCCGCTGCTCGACGACCTGGCGGCCGAGCGCCTGGAGGCGGCCGTCCTCGGCGACAGCCCGGGGCAGGAGCTGTCGCCGCCGGGCGGCGTCGAGTTGCACCCGCTGGTCAGCGAGCCCGTTTTCGCGCTGCTGCCCGCCGCTCATCCGCTGGCCGCCCGGGAGGAGGTGAGCCTGGGCCGGCTCGTCGAGGAGGAATGGGCGGTGCCCCGTCCCGACAGCGACCGGACCCGTGAATACTGGTCGACCGCACTGGCCCTGACGGGCCGTCGGCCGCGCACGCCCTATGAGGCGGAGGGCCGGCAGCTGATCGAGATCGTGCGGTCGGGGCTCGCCGTCAGTCTGTGCCAGGCCACCTTCCTGGAGGTGCCGGGCGTGGTGGTGCGCCCGCTGGCCGGCGCTCCGCTGTGGTACCGCCATGTGCTGGGCTGGCGTCGCGACGGTCCGCTGGCCGGCCGCGGCGGGGAGATCGTGCGCAGGGTCGGCGCGGACTATCTGGCGGCCTGCGCGAGCAGTCCCGTATATGCCCGGTGGCGTGAACGTCATCCCAGGTCAGCGCAGTTGGCACGGTGATCCGAGACGTCGCCCGAACTCCTGGAATCCGACCCCCCGTCTCACCCCTTCCGGAAATCGGATGGTTCTGAGGGCTTGTCAGTGCCATTTCACATTACTACGTTACACATCACATGGCGTCTCACCGGTCCCCCACGTACCGCCTGTCACAGGGCGGTTGATGTCCGGTGCGTCGTCGTCTTCCGGCGTGCGCGCTGCCTGTCGTCGCACGCCGCCGCTCCACCTCCCACACCTCCCACACCTCCCACAGGAGTTCATCGGTGTTCCACTCCACAACCGTGCGCAGATCCCTGCTCACCACCGCCATAGCAGTGACCCTCTGCGCCACGGCCGTCCAGACCGGCCACGCGGACTCCCCCACCCCCGCGAAACCGGCCGCCGCCCCCACCGCGGCCGTACGCTCCGACGCCCTCACCCCCAACCCCTTCGACGAGGTCACCCGCCTCGCCAAGGCACCGAAGCCCACCGGTCAGCCGCCCGCCGCGCCGGGCGGCCTCACCGACGGGCACGTGCCCGGGCCGCAGAAGGGCAAGGACGGCAAGGCCTCCGCCAAGGGCTCGGCGAAGTCCGTCGCCCCGCGCGTCACCGTCGGCGGCACAAGCGTGCCCTGCACCGTCGACGGCATCTCCCGGCTGAACCCCGAGCAGTTCGCCGACTTCCTCATGGACCCGGCCGTCACCGCCGACGGCTGTCTGCGCGAGGTCCTGTGGACGTGGGACTCACGGATGCCCCGGGTCTTCTCCAGGGAGAACGTCCGCGCCGTCGCCCAGCGCGCGGAGCGCTACGGCTACTGGCACGACGGGAAGAACACCTCCCACCTGCTGGAGATGTTCACCTACCTCCACGCGGCGGCCTACCACGACTTCTCGCACGACGAGATCGACCTCTCGGACGCGACGACCGTGGAGGCCGTCCGCCGCGCGGTCCACTACTTCGGAAGCGGCTCCCACACCTTCGACGCCACGCGCGTCAACGGCGAGACCCTGCGCGAGGCCCTCTACGCCGCCGGCACACCGCAGTTGCGCCAGTACCAGCTGCCGCTGATGAAGCGGGTGCTGGCCATGATGGACGGCTCCCACCCCGACACCGCCAAGGACCCGGGCTGGGGCGGCGCCGCACTCGGCGCGCTGTCCGTGGGCTACCTGGGCGTGTACAACGACGACCCGGCCTTCGACGCGGCCGTCGCCGCCGACCCCGCCTACCGGTCCGCCCTCAAGGCCTTCGCCGGATACACCCACCTGAAGGGCACGGACAACGCCTGGGTCGTGCGCGACGCGCTCAACGAATACGGCCGGCTCAGCCAGGTCGACGCGGTGAAGAGCGAGATCACCTCCTCCCTGGGCGGGCTGCTGGACACCGTCGTCCGCAACTTCGGCCAGGGCAGCGAGCCGTGGGGCAAGACGGTCGGCTGGCTCAACACCCTGGGCCTGTGCAAGCAGTACGGGGTCTGCAAGGAGGACATCGAGCGCCGCCTCTTCCCGTCCGCCTACACCTACGACAACGGCGGCATCAAGGTCCGCACCGCGCTCGACCGGGCCGCCGTCGACCGGCTCTACTACGCGAGCAAGCAGGTCAAGGCGCAGTTCCACCGCGTGCTGGGCACCGAGCGGCCGCTGGCCGGCGACACCAACTCCACGCTGAACATCGTGCTGTACGCCTCCCGCTCGGACTACGAGATCTACCACCCGCTCCTGACGGGCATGAGCACGAACAACGGCGGCATCTACATCGAGAACGGCGCCACCTTCTACACCTACGAGCGCCGCGTGCCGCAGGACTCCACACTCACCCTCGAAGAGCTCTTCCGTCACGAGTACACCCACTACCTCAACGGCCGCTGGGCCGTGCCCGGCAGCTTCGGCGAGGGCCCCTGGTACCGGAACGACCGCACCACCGCCATGGACGAGGGCACCGCCGAGTTCTTCGCCGGCTCGACCCGCGACGGCGGCATCAAGGTCCGCAAGTCGCTGGTGCAGGGCATCGTCAACGACACCGCGGGCGGCAAGCCGCGCATGTCCGTCGACCAGCTGCTGCACGCCGAATACGACCGCGACGGCTTCCGCTTCTACAACTACGCGGGCACGTTCTTCGAGTACCTGTGGAGCGAGCGGCCGTCGCTGCTGCGCGAGATGTACGACCGCCTGCGGGCGAACGACGTGGCGGGCTACGACGCCTGGCGCGACCGCATGAGCCGCGACGGGTCCGTGCAGCGCGGCTACGACGCCTTCCTCGACCGGCAGATCGGCAAGGTCAAGGACCTGTACGTGCCGTCCACCACGTTCACCCCCGTGAACCGGCTGCGCGACGCCTCGGCCGCGGCCGTCCGCTCGTCCTTCGCCGCCGCGACGGGCCAGACGCCCGACTGCCGGGCCGCGGGCTCCCCCGACCGGCCGCGGTTCGTCTGCACCGGCCGGATCACCGCCAACCTGAGCAGCCCGGGCGACTCCGACGCGGTCTTCAAGGACATGTCCGGGACGGTCGACTACTTCGTCCTCGACCGCGCCAAGGCGGGATCCACCAACCTCGCCGACATGAACTGCTCCTTCGGCACGGTCGACGTGTGGCCGGGCCGCGCCGCGGGCACGGCGGACTACAGCTGTGAGGGACCGCTGCGCGGCTGACCCACCCGGGTGACGTCGCCCCCGCCGGGCCGGGGGCGACGTCCGGACATCTTCCTCCGGAACGGGAATAGCCGCATGCTTTTCGGTATTTGATGGGACGGCACGCGCGGTACGGATCCGCGCGGGGGTTCCCGGACGGAGAAAGGGACGATGACATGCCACTGAAGGGCGAGTACGAGCCGAGCCCGGCCGAGTGGGTGCGGGACCAGGTCGAACTGATCGAGAGCTCCGGGGGTGCCAAGGGAACGACCCTGCGGGGTATCCCGGTCATTCTCCTGACGACCCTGGGCTCGAAGAGCGGCAAGCTCCGCAAGACGCCGCTGATGCGGGTGGAGCACGAGGGCGTGTACGCCGCCGTCGCCTCGAAGGGCGGCGCCCCCAAACACCCGGTCTGGTACCACAACCTTGTCGCCGACCCCCGGGTGGAGCTGCGGGACGGCACGCTGCACCAGGACATGACGGCCCGTGAGGTCACCGGCGAGGAGCGGGCCCTGTGGTGGGCGCGGGCGGTCGAGGTGTGGCCGGACTACGCCGGCTACCAGGAGAAGACCTCTCGGGAGATCCCCGTCTTCGTCCTGGAGCCCTCCCTCATCGCGCACTGACGCTCCTCCCGGCGGCGGGAGCGGTACCCGGCTCGGGTGGCATGGGACCGGGACGTCCGGGCAGACGCACGACGAACTGTCGTCCAGGCCCACCCGGAGGAGATTCCATGCTGCTCGCCCACCCTGCCGTGCTCGACGAGCTCGTCCGGCGGTACACAACGCTCGAGCGCGCACTGGCATCGGGTGCCGAGGACCCCACGAACCGGCGGCGGCTGGAGGACGTCGTCTACACCCTGTGCGTGTCGACGGGCACCCGTGACATCGACGCGGCCCTGGCCGCCGCGCGACGCCGGGTGCCCGGAGCGGGCCGGGCGGCGGACTGACCCCCGCCACCGTCGGCGCGGCGCTAGCAGGCCTGGACGTACCAGACCGGTGCCCAGTCCCCGTTGACCGGGCCGTAGGGGGCCGGCGGAGTGGTGTAGATCGGATTGCGGCTCTTGCCGTACATCCGGGCCCGGGTGCCGCTGGACTGGTTGTTCTGCCAGGAACCACCGCTGTTCCAGCCGTCCGGGATCTCCTGCTGGACTCCGCACTTGGAGATGTTCCACTGGTCTCCGGAGCGGTTGGCGCCCTTCCAGCCGCAGAAGTACAGATACGGGCAGTCCACCGAGAAGGCCGCCAGGGCGCTCGCGGGGGCGGAGCGGTCCAGCGCGCCGTTCAGCTCCCGCGCGTACGTCTCGCCGGGCACCGTGACGAGGATGGTGCCGCCCTTCGCGGCGATCTTGTTGAGCGCGATCCGGCGGCCGCCCGTCGCGTCGAGGTACGCGGCGACGCGCTGCTGGAGCCCGGCCGTCTGGGCGGCCGTCAGGCCGGCGCGGACGGCCTGGTCCGCGAAGGCGGACCGCGTGTCGGCGGCGCTGTTCGTCGGCACGATGGCGGCGGACAGTCCGGCGAAGGCCACGGCCGCGGCGAGCGCGGCTCTGTGGGATGTGCGCATGGGTCCTCCAACCGAGGGACGGGTGTGCGCGTGCGGGCGGTTGCCCCCTGCTGCCTACCGCAGCTGACGCGCGCGTGGCCAGGGCGAGGACCGGCCGGGGCGGGCAAACACGCCAGGTGTCCACCAGGGTTCATGCGGCGCACCCCGGGTGACGGCGGCGGCAAGTCGGCCGGATCGCCGCCCGGGACGCGGTCACGGGCGGTCGCGGTCGTGGTCGCCCGTCCTCCCGGCCGTCCCGGCCACGTCCGCCAGGTGGTCGTCGAGGGTCCGGCGGGGCAACCAGCCCTGGGCGCGTGCCTTGCCGGTGTCCAGGACGACCGGGTGGGCGAGCTGGTCCACGGCGTAGCGCGAGAGCGCGGCCTCGGCGTCCGGGCGCAGCCGCGCCGCCGCCTCGGCGGCACGGGCGGCGGACCGGGCCAGGCCCAGCGGCAGATGACGGATCCGGGCCCGGACGCCATGGGCCCGCAGCACCCGGCGCAGGGCCGCGTCGCGGCCGTGGGCGACGGCGTCGGCGATGTTGTAGGCGCCCGGCGGCCAGCCGGGGGCGGCGAGCGCGGCGTCGGCGAGGTTCTCCACCGCCGTCAGGCTCAGCGGTACGTCCGGGCCGGGCAGCAGGAGCGTGCCGGCGCGGACGCGGGAGCACAGCCGGGGCAACAGGTGGGGGTCGCCCGGGCCGTAGACGGCCCGGGGCCGCAGGACGACCGCGCCGGCGTCCAGGGCGAGGCGCTCGCCGGCCGCCTTGGTCCGGCCGTAGGCGTTGAGCTGGCCGGAGACCGGGTGGTCCTCGCGGACCAGGGAGCGGTCGGCTCGGGGGTCGTAGACGCTGGCGCTGCTGATCCAGACGACGGGGCGCCCGGCGGCGGCGTCCATCAGGCGGGCGGTGCCGTCGACGTTGACGGCGCGCATCAGGGCCTCGGCGCGGGAGCCGGGGGCGGGGTCGCCGACGGCGGCCGCGCAGTGGACGATCACGTCGGCGCCCGCGAGGCCGGGCGCCTCGCGCGCGGCGTCCCAGGGGACGTGCCGGCCGACGGGGCCGGGGCGGCGCCCCACGCACACCACGTCCGCGAACCGGGCCGCGGCGAGGGCGATGTGGGATCCGCAGAAGCCGCTCGCCCCGGTGACGGCGATACGGAGCGACGGCGGTGCCGGGCTCATACCGGCTCCGGTGCGGGGTTCGCGTCCGGCCGGACGACCAGCGAGCGCCAGCCGGGCAGCGCGGCCCGGCGGTCGGCGCGAGCACGGACGACGACGGGGCGGTAGGGGGCGAGGGCGTACAGGAAGTCCTCCAGCTGGACGGTGGCGAGCCGGGCCCCGGGGCAGGCGTGCGGTCCGGCGCCGAAGACGAGCCGGGACAGGGCGGGTTCGGCCGGGTGGTGGCAGTCGGGGTCGTCGGTGTGCGCGCGGACGGCGTGACGGGCGACCAGCAGCAGCCGGTCGCCCGCCCGTACGGGGCGGCCGCCCAGGGTGCCCGGTCCGGCCGCGACGCGGGGCAGCAGCGGCGACGGCGCGGTGACGCGCAGCAGCTCCCGGGCCAGGGCGGGGCGCAACGTGTCGTCGGCCGCCCGGTCCCACCAGCCGGCGTCCGCGCACCAGGCAGCGGCACGGGGCAATGCGGCGACGACGGTGGTGACGGAGGCGACGGCGAGCATCGCCCGGGCGGCGGCGTCCTCGGCAGGGTCGCGGCCGGGTTCGTGGAGCATGTCGCGCAGCCGCCGCGCGGCGTCCACGGCGCCGTTCCCGGAACGGGCCCAGGGCCGGGGCAGGGAGGGGAGGTGTTCCCGTACGGCCGCCGCGGCGGCACCGGCGGCGGCGTCGGCGAGCCGCAGCGGGTCGGCGTCCACTCCCAACAGGGCGCACGCCGTGACCCCGGCCGCCTCCCGGGCCAGGGCCACGAGGTCGACGTCCCGCCCCTCGGCCAGCGGGGCGAGGCCACGCGCCAGCGTGTCCTGCCACAGCGGCCGTAGGCGGGCCACGCCCGCGGCGGACAACCCGTCGGCGAGCCCTCGCCGCGCGGCGCGGTGGGCCGCGCCCTGCTGGTCGAACAGGACACCGCCGGTGAGGGCCCCATCGCCCGGCTCCAGGGCGGACCGCGCGGCCCGCCCGGTCGTCCCGGCGGCCGTCCGGTCCAGCGGCAGACGGGTCAGCGCGTGCCGCAGGGCGTCGACGTCGTGGACGAGCACGGTCCGGCCGATGCGGAGGACCGGCTTGTGGCGCGCCACGGCGAGCAGGGCGAAGAGGACGGGATGCCCCGCCCGGTAGACCCACCGGTCCCGCCTGCGTGCGGCGCCCGCACCGCCCGTTCCGGCCGGGGCGCGGCCCCCACCGCTCCCCCGAGGCGGCGCCGTCACCGCACCCCACCCGCTCCCCGCCCCGCGAGCAACGCCGCCGCCTTCCGTGCGGCGGCCGCGCGGTCCGGCTTGCGGGAGCGGCCCGCGAGAGGGATGTCCGTGAACAGGACCGCGTCGGGGTGGGCCGTGCCCATCCGGGCGAGGGGCGCCGCGAGCGCGGTGCGCAGCGTGCTGGGGTCCGTACCCGGCCGGGGCTGGACGAGGGCGGCGAGCCGTTCGTCGCCGTCGGGCGCGGGGACGCCGACGAGCAGGGCGAGTTCGACGCCGGGGACGTGCAGGGCCGGTTCGTACAGACCGGGGTAGATGTTCTCGGCGCCGCGCAGCACCATGTCCTTGCTCCTGCCCTCCAGCACGATCCGGCCCGCGTCCATGCGCGCCCGGTCACCGGTGCGGACCCAGGGGTCGGGGTCCTCGCCGAGGTAGCGGTGGCGGGCGGCGGCCCCGGACAGGAGCAGTTCGCCGCCGGTGTCGCGGCGGGCTTCGACGCCGGGCAACGGGGTGCCCACGATGTCGCCGTCGCCCGTGAACGCGGCCTTCTCGGCCTGTTCCACGGCGGCGGCCGGGAAGAGTTCCGTCAGGGCGTAGACGCCCCACGCCTCGGCCGCCCCGGCGCGTTTGACGCGCGTGAGCAGTTCGGCGCTCGCGGGCGCCGAGCCCGTCCAGACGCCGCCCGTGAAGGCGGCGCCGACGCCGAGCGCCGCCCGGAGTTGCGGGGGTGTCAGGTACGTGGCCTGGGGGCGGAGCCGGGCCAGTTGGCGGGCGAGGACGCGCGGCCGGCGGGCGGGGAGCGCTACCGGGGCGCCCTGGGCCAGGGACGGGACGAGGACGAAGAAGGTACCGCCGAGCACGGGCCGGCCGGGGCGGGGCGCGACGAGTCCGGTGACGGCGCGCATGCCCGCCGCGAGGGAGGAGCGGGTGTGCACCACGGCGCGCGGTCGCGCGGTCGTCCCGGAGGTGAAGACGACGGCCGCGTCGCCGTCGTCGTCCGGCCGCGCGGGCAGGGCGGTGCGCGGCGCCGTGAGGTCCAGGGGCACGGCGCAGCCGGGGAGCCGGGGGCCGAGGGTGGCGACGGGGCCGAGCTCGCCCAGGTCGGGGAGGGCGAGGCGGACGCGGCGGGCCAGGGGCCGGGCCCAGCCGGCGACGGCCTGGGCGGTGGCGTCGGCGAGGACGAGGCCGGGCCGGGCCAGGGCGAGGCGGGCGCGCAGCACGTCGGGGCCCGCGCCGGGGTCGAGGACGGCGGCCCGCAGGCCCAGCCGGTCGGCGGCGAGGAGGACGGCGAGGGCGCGGGGGCCGGGGCGTACGGCGACGCCGATGGTGTCGCCGGCTGCGAGGCCCCGGGCGTGGAGGGCGGCCGCGTAGGCGTCGGCGAGGTCGGCGAGGTCGCCCCGGGTGGCGCGGACGCGGATCGTCCCGGTTCGGGTGGTGGTGAGGACGGCGGGGTGGTGGGGGTGGCGGCGCAGGGCGTGGTCGAGGCGGTCGAGCATCAGCGCGGGTCCTCCCCGAGCGGGCCGCAGCCCTTGTCGAGGTACCAGCGGGCGGTGCCGGCGAGGCCGTAGGCGCGCAGGCGCCGGGTGGAGTTCTCCACGACCATGTCCTTGGCGTGGGTGATGGCCGTGGTGTGGCGGCGGACGCGGTTGAGGAAGGCCCGGTCGGTGGGCGAGGGGCGCCGGGGCATGCCGCCGACGGTCAGATAGAGCGCGGCGGTGATGGCCATGTTGTTGCCGGCGTGCATCCGGTAGGGGGCGAGGTAGCCGTGCCGGCGGGCGTGGGCGGGGCGCAGCCGGCCGAAGGCGGCGGCGAGCGCGACGGCGGCGCGGAAGGCGGCGCGGCCGAGGGGGCCGTGTTCGTCGCGACGGGCGTCGATGCGGCCGCAGACGAGCCCGGGGCCGGGGCGCCGGGTGAGGGCGGCGTGCGCCGCGGCGGTCCAGGCGGGCCGGGGCAGGCAGTCGGCGTCGGTGCGGGCGAGGTAGGCGGCGCCGTGGTCGATGGCGTGGCGGAAGGCGGTGTCGACGGCGCAGCCCACGCCCTTCTCGGGCTCGTCCAGGACGTGGACGGGGAAGGGGGCGCGGGCGGCGAAGTCCCGGGCGATCCGGCCGGTGCCGTCGGTGGAGGCGTTGTCGACGACGACGAGCGTGAAGTCGCGGTCGTGCTGGGCGGCGAGGGCGCGCAGGGTGTCGTCGATGCGGGCCTCTTCCTGGTGGGCGGGGACGACGACCCACAGTTCGGTGGTCACGCGACCGCCTCCGACTTCTCCCAGACCATGGTCATGACGCTGATGCCGCCGCCGAGGCCGACGAACAGGACGCGGTCGCCGGGGGCGAGTGCGCCGTGGATCCGGTCGAGCTGGACGCCGAGGGTGGCGCTGGCGATGTTGCCGAGTTCGGGCACGGTGAGGACGAGCTTGTCCCGGGGGACGCCGCTGAGCTCGACGAAGCGTTCCAGGTAGGGCAGGGTCACCTGGTGGACGAGGACGTGCCGGTAGTCGTCCCAGTCCAGGCCGGTGCGGTGGCGTACGCGGTCGAGGACGGCGGTGCCGCTCTTCTCGAACACCTCGCGCAGTTCGCGGCCGTCGCCGTGGAAGTAGGTGTGCTCCTCGGAGCGCGGGTGGCGGGAGCCGCCGCCGAAGATGCCGCCGACGGACCAGTGTTCGGAGTGGGTCTCGGTGCCGACGTCGAGGATGCCGCCCCGGTCGACCGGTTCGATCACGACGGCGGCGCCGGCGTCCCCGAAGGTGTAGCCGGCGAAGCCGTCGCGGAACTGCTCGGGGCCGGCGGGGGCGCGGCGTATCGCGCGGCTGGGGGTCTCCCCGGTGACCACCAGGGCGCGCCGGGCACGGCCGGCCAGAATCATGGCGCGGGCCGTGTCGATGCCGTTGAGGAAGCTGTTGCAGGCGTTGCTGACGTCGAGGGAGTGCGCGGTGGAGCCCAGGGCGGCCTGGACGATGTGCGCGGTGGCCGGTTCGGCGACATCGCGCGTCGCGGAGGCGTATATCAGCAGGTCGATGTCGAGCGGGTGGAGGCCGGCGGAGCGCAGGGCGCGGCGGGCCGCGCCGAGGGCGAGCGTCGAGGCGTACTCGCCGTCGGCCGCGACGCGGCGGGTGACGATGCCGGTGGTCCGCCGGAAGAGCCCCCGGGGCAGCGGGAGCCCGGCGGCGCGGGCCACCTCCTCCTGCAATCGCTCGGAGGTCAGGGTCCGTTCGGGCAGGTACGACCCGGTGGCGGTGATGCCGGCCCCGCCCCGGGTCCGGCACACGGTCTTGCTGTTCTCGCACATGCCGTCAAGCTTCCGGTCCCTCCCGGGTGACGGCGTGAGTACGCGTACTCAAGTGCGGCTGAGGAGATCAGGCAGAACGGTGGGCTCCGCTCTGAGCTGCGGATACGGACGGATACGGACGGGTACGGGGCGCGCGGGTCAGTCGCAGCGGGAGGTGGCGCACAGCCGCCACTGGCCGGGCCAGTCGGGGGCACCGCCGCCGGGCGCGTTCTCGGTGATCGTCCAGTAGCGGTCGCGGTTCCACTCGCGGGCGGTCACCTTGAGCCGCTTGTCGGGCAGTTCGGTGACGGTGCTCGGCTGGCTCAGGCCGACGTCGGTCTCGGGGACCTTGCCCATGGGGGCCGGCGGCTGCCAGACCCCGTCGTCGGGCGACTGGGTGCGCGACTCCATGCTGCTCTGCGTGGAGCGGGAGGAGGCCATGGCGACGAGCGTGCCGTCGGAGCGGGTGAAGAGCACGAGGAAGCCGTGGTAGGGGAACGGGGTCAGGCCGAAGCCCTCGGGGGTGGACCAGGCGCCGCCGTCCGGGCCCTGGACGGAGTGGCAGAAGCCGCCGTGGTCGAGCCAGAACAGCTCCAGGCCGCCCGCGGCGTTCTCGGTGGCGGTGAGGAAGGAGGCCTTGGGGCCGACGGTGCCGGCGCTGACGCGCTCCCAGGCTCCGTAGGCGCCGCCGGGCCCGCTCTGCGCGCGGTGCCAGACGAAGGGCAGGCCCTGGGTGGCCGTGCTGTCGTAGAACGCCTGGAACTGGTCGACGCGGCCGTCGGACCGGGTCACGGAGACCGGGTCGCCCGCCGCGCCCCCGGCCACGCCCCGCGCTCCGTTGTCCATGGCGCAGCCGCTCGCGGCGGTGGCCCGTGGGCCGGGCGGCGCCGCGGGGGCCGGCGGCGCGACCGCCAGGACTCCGGCGCAGGCGAGGGCCAGGGCGGCGACGGCACGTAAGGAACCCTTGAGTGATCTCCCCATGGCCAACTCCTACCCCACCAGGGCCACTTCACACACCAGTTCGCGGCGGGACGGACCAGGGAACGGCCGCCGCCGGCCCGACGACAGCCGGACGGCCCGGCGGAATTTTAAATTCCATTAGGAGTCGATATTTTGACCCTTCGTCAGGCGTGCACCCGCGCATTCCCGTTCCGGACTTCTTGTGAGCAGCCTCACGGGATCTTCCATGACATCCGGGACTTCCGGGGTGATACAAATGAGCCGCGCGACCGGGGGAAAATCGGGGGGACCGGCTTCATGCCGGACGGTTATTTCACACGCAAGCACTTTCGCTTGCCTTCACGGATTCCTTCCTTCGCATCTTTACACGTTTTTATACGGCGTTTTAATTCAGCGTTATCGCAAAGCGTTAAGGAAGACATATGTCTGGCAGGGTTTCACGCTCGGTGTGGTCGGCCGGTCTCGTCACCGCCACGGTGGCCGCGGGGCTGTTCGCCGCGGCGCCCGCGGGCGCGGTCACGGGCCCCGAGGCCAAGGACGGGGCCTACGCCTACACCGCCAAGCTCGACATCGGCGAGGGCAAGCGGTCCTGTTCGGCCGCGCTGGTCGACGCGCAGTGGGTCGTGACGGCGGCGAGCTGCTTCACCGACACCGCCCAGCAGGCCACCTCCCTGGCGCACGGCAAGCCGTCCGCAAAGACGACGGCCACCGTCGGCCGCGCCGACCTCGGCACCGACGCCGGTCTCGTCACCGAGGTCGTGGAGCTGGCGCCCCAGGCCGGCCGTGACCTGGTCCTGGCCCGGCTGGCCCAGCCGGTCGCCGGTGTCGCCCCCGTGGCCCTGGCCGCCGCCGCGCCCGCCAAGGGCGAGGTCCTCAAGGCCGTCGGATTCGGCCGGACGAAGACCGAGTGGGTGCCGAACAAGGCGCACACCGCGACGGCCACCGTGGACGGCCTCGCCGCCACCACCGTGAACATCACCGGCAAGAGCCTCGACGACTCACTGTGCAAGGGCGACATGGGCGCCCCGCTGCTGCGCGAGAAGGACGGCAAGGCCGAGCTGGTCGGCGTCAACGTCGGCTCCTGGCAGGGCGGCTGCCTGGGCGCCGCTCCGGGCGAGACCCGCACCGGCGCGGTCGCCACCCGCACCGACGACCTGGGCGACTGGATCCGCACCACCGTCAAGAACACCACCAGCCTGGTGGGCGTCGGCTCGGGCCGCTGCCTGGACATGCCCAGCGACAAGGGCACCACCACGCCGCAGCTGTGGAACTGCTGGGGCGGCAACAACCAGAAGTGGACCTACACCGCCGACAAGGAGCTGCGCGTCTTCGGTGACATGTGCCTCGACGCGGCCGGCGGCGGCACGGCCGGCGGCACCCCGCTGATCATCTGGTCCTGCAACGGCGGCGCCAACCAGAAGTGGAACCTCAACGCCGACGGCAGCATCACCGGCGTCCCCTCCAACCTCTGCGTGGACGTGTCGCACGAGGCGACCGAGAACGACTCCCCGGTCGGCCTCTGGTACTGCAACGGCGGCAACCACCAGAAGTGGAAGCGCGTCTGACACGGACCGCGCCACGCAAACCGCGCCCCCTGTCCGTCCGGTGCACGCCGGACGGACAGGGGGCGCACCCCTTTCGCGGACAGGGCCCCTTGACCGGGCCCCTTGACCGGGCCCCTTCCCCGGCTACGAACCGGCGGGCGCCGCGCTCCCGGCCTGGGCAGACTCGATGTCCTCGTGGAGATCGGTGGTCGCCTCGGCAGCAGCCGCCCCGGAGAGCAGCAGGCACACCAGCAGCGCGGCCGCCACGCTCCGCGCCCGGGCGAAGGAGACCCGCGTGGCCGGCGGCGCGGACAGCAGCGCCGCCACCCGGCGGGGCACCGGCCCCGCGGCCGCCGCCAGCGCGCCGGCCGGGCGGGCCCGGCCGGTGGGCGCGGCCGAGGCGGCCAGCGCCGCGCGGGCCACGGCCCGGGCCGCCAGCCTGCGGTCGCCGACCGAGGCGGCGGCGGCCTCGTCGGCCCACCGCTCCACCTGGAAGGCCAGCGGTTCGCGCAGGCCGCGCAGCGCGGGGTGCGCGCAGGCGGCGAGCCGCGCGAGCAGCAGCAGAAGGTGGTGCCGGCCCGTCAGATGGGCCCGCTCGTGGGCCAGCAGCACGGCGCGTTCGTCCGCGTCGAGGCCGCGCAGCATGCCTGCGGTGACGACCACACCGCCCGGCCGGCCGGGCAGGGCGTAGGCGTCGGCCCCCTCGACGGGCAGCACGGTGAGGTCGCCCGCGCGGGAGTGCCCGGCGAGCTCCCGGGCGACACGGGCCCGCGCGACACGGTGGCCGTGCAGCACCCGGACGACACCGGCGGCCACCGCCCCGGCGGCCAGGGCCGCCACGACGCCGACGGGCACGGCCGCGGGCGCGAGGCGCTCCAGCAGCGGCACGGACAGATGGCCCAGCGACGCCACCACGGGCAGCCGCAGCACCGCCGCGCCCGCCAGCAGCGCCAGAGCCGCCCCGGACAGGCAGGCGAGGGTGACGGCGGTGGCGACGAGGAGCAGCGCGGCCGGGCGCGGCGGCAGGACGGCGGCCAGCCGGCGTGCGGCCGGCACGGCGAGGAAGGGGATGATCAGCGGCGCCCAGACGGCCCAGGTCACGGCAGGTTCCCCGGCTCGGCGGCCTGCTCCAGCAGCTCCCTCAGCACGACCTCGTCGGCGGAGGAGAGCCGGGAGACGAAGCGGGCGAGCACGCCCTGCCGGTCGTCGCCCTTGTCCAGCTCGGTGTGCATGCGCTGGGCGGCGAGGGCGGCCCGGTCCTCGACAGCCGGGCTGTAGGCGTACGCGCGCCCGGCCCGGACGCGGTCGAGGGTGCCCTTGGCGTGGAGCCGGGCCAGGGTGGTGGCGACCGTGGTGCGCGCGAGGGGCTCGGTGAGCGCGGCCTGGACCTCCGGCGGTGTGAGCGGGCGGTCGGCCGCCCAGAGGACGACCAGTACGGCGGCTTCCAGCTCACCGGCCTGTCGGCGTATGTCCTCGGTCACCGGAACCGTCCTCTCGTCGCGATCGTCTACCGTCATGTAGACCGTCTATCGGAATGTAGACGATGGCGTGCCCGTGGGCACGCCCGCCCGCCCTCGATTATGGGAGGCCCCGCGCCCCATGCTCGCACCACCCTCCGCCCTTCCGGCCACCCCCGTCCCGGTCGCGTCCGCGCCGTCGGGCACCTCGCTCGCCTTCGACGGCTCGACGATCGACGGCGGCTGGTACACGGACGTCACCCAGCTGGCGCGGCACTCCGGCCACCTGCTCAATGACGTCATGTCCGCGTGGTCCTCCTACGGGCTCGCCCTGTTCGCGCTGCTGATGCTGGTGGTGTGGTGGCGGGCGCGGCGCGCGGACGCCGCGACGATGGCCCGCGCCCTGGCCGTGCCCCTCGTGGTCGTCCTCGTCTACGGCGTGGACATGATCCTCAAGTCGGTGGTGCGCGAGGTGCGGCCCTGCCGGTCGATCCCGCACAGCTTCACGCTGGAGTCCTGCCCGGCGCCGTCCGACTGGGCCTTCCCCAGCAATCACACGGTCATCGCCTTCTCCGCCGCCACGGCGCTGCTGCTGCTGGACCGGAAGCTGGGGGCGCTCGCCTTCCTGGCGGCCGTGGCGATGGGCTTCTCCCGGATCTGGGTCGGCGCCCACTATCCGCACGACGTCGCCGCCGGAGCGCTGGTGGGCGTACTGGTCGCACTGCCCCTGGCGGCGGCCTCCGGCCGGGCGGCGCCCTGGGTGGAACGCGCCCGGAGCGGCAGGCTGCGCCCACTGCTGGCCGCCGACTGAAGCAGCCCCCGGCGGTCGTGGTCAGCGATCCCGGGCGTCGGCCCGGCCCCGGGCGTCGACCTGGACGAGGGCGTGGGTGCCGCTGGTCCGCCAGGGCGCCCCGCCGCTCTCCAGCACGGTCACCGTCGCCTCGTCCAGGCCCGTGATCACATCGGACTTGAGGGTGCGCAGCGCGGCGACCGGCCCCGGGAAGTGGGCGGTCCGCCCGGTGAAGGGCGTCGTGGCCGGCCAGTGCCGGTCGCCGACGAGCCTGCGGTAGTTCAGATCGCCCTTCATGACGGTCACCGTCGCCGCCGCGAGCTCGGCCCGCAGGTCCCCGGGCATCTCCTCGTACGGCAGCGGGGCGCAGAAGAACGCGTGGGCGCGCACCTCGAGTTCCCCGGTGGCCATCGCCCGCCACAGCCGCCCGCCCGCCTGCGCGGCGCTCCTCCCCGGCGCCCGGCGGAGCCGGCGCAGGGCGTCGGCGACGTCGGCCGTGGTGGCGTCGGAGACGTAGTACGGGTACGGCTTGACGTGCAGCACGGCACGGCGGGCCCGGCCGCCGCGCAGGAGGTGGTCGAGGAGGACCAGGTCGGGGATGAGCTCCGGGCCGG
The DNA here is from genome assembly GCF_040636475.1 of Streptomyces sp. NPDC037389. Classification (NCBI taxonomy): domain Bacteria; kingdom Bacillati; phylum Actinomycetota; class Actinomycetes; order Kitasatosporales; family Streptomycetaceae; genus Streptomyces; species Streptomyces sp. NPDC037389. The sequence goes on along the minus strand of NZ_JBEZUS010000010.1, from coordinate 203,913 downwards.
CGTTGTCCGCGACGAGGTGGACCTCGGCCGGGCGGCCCTCGGGCAGCAGGGACCACAGCAGGGCGCTGTCGTCCGCGACGAGGGCCGGGTCCGTACCGGCGGTGGCCATGTCGCCGGCGGTGATGCGGAAGCCCAGATCGGCGCGGTTGCCCCAGAGCGCGGCCCGCAGCAGGGCCGCGTCGCGCGCGGCGGGGTCCGCCTCCTCCAGCTCGTCGAGGACGGCCAGTGCGTCGTCGACCGCCGGGCCCGCGAGCTCCGCGTGCTTGAACGGGGCGAAGGGGTCCACGCCCTGCCAGGGACCGGGCGCGAAGTAGCCGACGGCGTCGAGGAGCCTGCGGTAGAAGTAGCTCTCGGCCCACAGGAACGGCGCGGCGAACCACGAGGTGCCGAGGTGGCCCCGGTCCCAGTCCCGCCACCGGTCGAGGTCGTGGGCGCCGGCGGGCAGCGGCTCGATCACTCCGCCGGCGAGCCCGGCGAGCAGGGCGTCGAGGGCCCGGTGCTGGTCCGGCCCATAAGGAGAGGCATCGCGCAGCCGCTGGACGAGCGCGGGGTGACGCTTGGCCCACACCTCCCACGCGAACGAGCCGGGCTCGTCGCTCCGGATCACGGGGGCGTCGTCGGGTGCGGGCATGGCCTTCACTTCTCCTCCACGGTGCGGCTGCTCCGCACCGTACCCGGCGGCGGGTCCGCCGGGCCCGGCGCGTCAGACCGTACGAGGCGTCGTACGAGGCGTCAGGAGAGGACGCCGCGTCACTTGAGGGCGCTGCGCTTCTTCCACTGGTCCCAGTTCTCCTGCCAGACCTCGAGGCCGTTGCCGACGTCCGTGATCTTGGTGCTGTCGGTGTTCTTGACCTCGACGGTGGAGCCGATCAGCAGGAAGTCGTAGATCTTCTTGGCGTCGCTCGTGGTCATGCCGAAGCAGCCGTGGCTGTTGTTCTCCACGCCGATGGAGTTGTTCCAGGGCGCGGAGTGGAGGAAGGTGCCGGAGGCGGTCAGGTGGGTGACCCACTTGGAGTCGAGCATCCACTGATTGCCGTAGCCGATGGTGGCGGAGTCCATGGTCTCCGCGGCGTTCTTGCTGCGCACGGTGTGGATGCCGCCCCGGGTGGGGTCCGTCGGGGAGCCGGCGGAGCCCATGATGTGGCCGACCTCCTTGCCGTTCTCGTACATCGTCAGCTTGTGGGCGGCGACGTCGATGACGGCCTTGTGGTCGGCGCCTATGGTGAAGCCGAAGTCGTAGTTCCGGGCGAACCAGCCGCCTTCGCCGGAGTCGACGCCCGAGAGGTTGCCCTTCACGGAGACCTTGGTGCCGGTGGGCCAGTAGTCCTTGGGCCGCCAGTCGATGCGGTCCTGGCCCGACCAGTCCTTGACCCAGCCCCAGGCGCCCTCCACCTTCGGCTGGGTGGTGACGGTCAGGGACTTCTCTATCTCGGCCCGCTTGTCCGCATCGACGGGGTGGTCGAAGAGGATGGAGACCGGCATGCCCGTGCCGACGGTCGTGCCGTTGCCGGGGGTGTTGGTGAGCTTGTTGACCTTTTCGGCCTGCTCGGTGGAGAAGGTCGCGGAGGCGGCGGACTCCTTGCCCTTGCCGCTCTTCCCGCCCTTGGCCTTGGTGTGCACGGTGTAGGTGGCGCCGGGGCCGACCTTGCCGGCCGAGGTCCAGGAGGCGCCGTCACCGGAGAGACTGCCCTCGACCTTGTTGCCCTTGGCGTCCTTCACCTCCACCTCGGTGAGGCGCCCGCCGTCGGCCTTCACCGAGATCGGCGAGCCGAGCTTGACGGCCGTCCCGGTCCCGGGGGTGATGGTCACCTTGGCCTCCGCCCCGGCGTCGGCCCCGGAACCGGAGCCGCCCGAGCAGGCGGTGAGGACGAGGGAGCCCATGAGGGCGGAGGCCCACAGGGTGGAGCGACGGCCCGTTCCGACGTGCACGTGAATCAACCTTTCTCGCACTTTCTCGCAGTGACAGACACCTCTACAGATGATCTGCACGCTTGTACGGTTGCACGGAGAAACGAAACATTTGCGCGATACAGCCAGTAGGCGGCCGGACGCCCTGTTCGTACGTCACCTCACGGGACGTCACGGCCCCCGAGCGCCCCTGATCCCCGCGCCGAAACCTCCGCCCGGCGTCCACGACCCGATCGACGGATCCCGCCCCGAATCGCTCCCCCGAGCACTGACCGGACGCGTACCGTCCGGTCGTGAACGGTGTGCGGAGTACGCCCGGGGCTCACCGAGGGGGACGGGGACATGACCACTGAACACAAGGAGGCCACCGGAGCCGGGCCGGACGGCGGGCGGTTGCCCCGCCGTGACGTCCTGCGGTACGGGGCGGCGGGCGCGGCCGGGGTCGGCGCCGCCGGTCTCGCCGGGCCCGCCGGAGCGTTCGCCGCCCCGCGCGGCGGCGGGAGCGCGCGACGCGGGGGCCGCCGGGTGGCCGTGCTGGGCGCGGGAGTCGGCGGGCTGACCACCGCGCACGAGCTCGCCGAGCGCGGCTTCGAGGTGACCGTGGTCGAGCGCCGCGCCGTCGCCGGCGGCAAGGCCCGTTCCCTGTACGTCCCGCACAGCGGCACCGGAGGCCGCCGCGACCTGCCCGGCGAGCACGGCCACCGCGGGGTCTTCGGCTTCTACCACAACCTCCCCGACACCCTCCGGCGGATCCCGCTGCCCGGCGGCGGCACCGTCTTCGGCCGGCTCACACCGGTGACCTGGATCGAGCTCGCCCGCACCGGGAACCGCCCGGACATCCCCCTCCCCGTCAGACCCGGCTCGCTCTCCCTGTCCGGCGCGCCGCTGCTGGTCGCCACGCTCGGCGGGCTGCTCACGGAGGGCCTGCGGCTGCCGCCGTGGGAGGCGGCCCACTTCGCCCGGCTGGCCGTGATGCTGTTCACCAGCTGCGACGAGCGCCGGTTCGGCCAGTGGGAACACCTGGCCTGGTGGGACTACATCCAGGCGGACCGCATGTCCGAGGACTATCAACGGCTGCTCGGCGGCGGGGTCCAGCTGCTCCAGGCCCTACGGCCCCCGACCGCCAGCGCCCGCACCTGCGGCCAGGGCCTGGAGGCCATCTTCTACGACCTGCTCGGGCTCGGCAGCGACGGGCCGGCCGACCGGGTCTTCGCCGGGCCCACCAGCGAGGAGTGGATCGACCCCTGGGTCGCCCACCTGCGCTCCCTCGGCGTCCGGTTCGCCTTCGGCCGGACGGTGGAGCATCTGGAGTGCCGCGCCGGACGCGTCGTCTCCGCGACCGCCCGCGACCACCGGGGCACGAGGGAACGCATCGACGCCGACTGGTTCGTCGCGGCGGTCCCCGCCGACCGGGCCGTACGGCTGTGGGACGCCGCTCTGCGCGCGGCCGACCCCCGGCTGACGGCCATGGACGGGCTGCGGCACACCTGGTGCGACGGCATCCAGTACTTCCTCCGGGAGCCGGCGCCGGTCATCGCCGGGCACATCGTGCACGTCGACTCCCCGTGGAAGCTCGTGTCGATCAGCCAGTCGAAGCTCTGGCGCGCGCCGTACGCGCGGACGTGGGGCGACGGCCGGGTGCGGGAGTCGCTGTCCGTGGACGTCTCCGACTGGGAGACGCCGGGCATCCTCTACGGCAGGCCCGCCCGGCACTGCACCCGCGAGGAGGTCGCCCGGGAGGTGTGGGCGCAGATGCGCGCCCACCTCGGCCGGGCCGGCCGGTCCGTCCTGGACGACTCCCTGCTGCACTCGTGGTACCTGGACGAGGCCGTCACCGAGGGCCCGGACGGACTGCGCCAGGACGACCCGTACCTCCTCAACAGCACCGGCTCCTGGGAGCTGCGCCCGGACGCCGTGACCGCCGTCGGGAATCTGTTCCTCGCCGCGGACTACGTCCGGGCGTACGCCAATGTCGACTTCACCTCGATGGAGACGGCCAACGAGGCGGGCCGGCGGGCGGCCGCCGGGGTGCTGGCCGCCGCCGGAGCCTCGGAGGCTCCCGAGGTGCGGACGTTCCGGGGGTACGAGGCACCGGAGTTCGCCGTGCTCAAGCACGAGGACCGGGAGCGCTGGCGGCGCGGGCTGCCGCACGTCCTGGACACCGGGCGCCGGTGACGGCCGGTCCGTGCTCCCCGGCGGCGGCCCGGGCGGGGAGCGCGGGTGGTGTCAGCCGAGGCGCGCGGTGACGGCGGCCAGCTTCTCGACGCCGGCGGCGAACTCGTCGGGCGTCAGGGCCTGGAAGGGCAGGCGCAGGAAGACCGTGCCGGCGGGCGGGGCGGCGGACCCCGGGTAGAACGCCGAGCCCCGGGTCAGGAGCACGCCGTCCGTCTTCGCGGCCGCCAGGAAGGTCGTCTCGTCCGTGGGGACGGGCAGGTGCACGCTGACGTAGTAGCCGCCCTCGGGCACGGCGATCAGCGCGTCGTCCCCGAGGTGCCGGCGGACGGCGGCCACGGCCGCGTCATGACGGGGCTTCAGGAAGCGGCGGGTCCGCTCGATGTTGCTCGTCGCCAGCCCGGCGGCCAGGCTCCGGGCGGCGACGGCCTGGAGCAGGGGCGCGGGCGAGAGGTAGGTGCCCTCGGCGAGGGCGGCGAGCGCGGTCACCGTGGCGGGCTCGGCGATGACATGGCCGACGCGCAGCCCGGGGCTGAGGATCTTGCTCAGGGAGCCCACTGTCAGTACGCGCCCGCCGGGCGAGAGCTCGGCCAGCGAGGCGGGGGCGGTCCCCTCGAAACGCAGTTCCCGGTAGGGGATGTCCTCGACGACGACGAAGCCGTGCTCCTCGGCGAGGCCCACCAGTTCGCGGCGCTTGTCCTCACTGGTGGTGACACCGCTGGGGTTCTGGAAGTCGGGGATGACGTAGACGAAGGCGGGCGTCCGTTCGGCGAGGCGCTCGCGCAGGACGCCGAGGTCGAGGCCGTCGTGGCGGAGGGGGATGCCCGTCACCCGGGCGCCGTGGCGCTCGAATATCTGCACGGCGCGGTCGTAGGTAGGAGCCTCGACGTAGACGTCCGGCCCTGTGTCGCGCAGGAGGTGGGCGGCGAGCAGGTCGAGGGCCTGGAGGGAGCCGTTGGTGACGAAGATCCGCTCGGGGTCGGCGGCGTGGAACTTCGCGAGCTCCTCGCGCAGGGCGAGGTCGCCGGTGTGGTTGCCGATGGGCGCGTACTGGAAGACGTCGTCCCGCTGGTCGGCGAGGACGGCCGCGGCCTGGGCGGCGAGTTCCCGGGCGGGGATGGCCTCGCGCGGGGGGATGCCACGGGAGAAGGGGAACACGGGTGCCTCCGTTGTCGGGGGGGGACGGCTGTTGGGGTACGCGCCCCGAAGGGGCGCGAGGAACTGCGCGACCAGCCACCACCGGCCCGCAGATGACGCACTCCGCTTCCCGCGGAGCGCTCAGTGGTGACCGGCCGGTACGACGAGGTCGGGGCCGATGTCCGCGACGCTCTCGACGCCGAGCTGGAGCAGGGTGTCCTCGATCTCGTGGCGCAGCAGCTCCAGCACCGCGCGGACGCCGCCGCGCCCGGCGAGGGCGAGGCCCCACAGGTAGGGGCGGCCCAGGCACACGGCGTCGGCGCCCAGGGCGAGGGCCTTGACGACGTGGACGCCGGAGCGGATGCCGCCGTCGACGAGGACGACGCCCCGGTCGCCCACGGCGGAGGCGACCTGGTCCAGCGCGACCAGGCTGGGGATCTCGCCGTCGAGCTGGCGGCCGCCGTGGTTGGAGACGATGACGCCCTGGGCGCCGAGGTCGAAGCAGCGGCGGGCGTCCTCGGGGCCGAGGATGCCCTTCACCAGCAGCGGCAGCGTGGTCTGCTCGCGGATCCGGCGCAGGTCGTCCCAGGTCAGGGGGAGCCGGTCGATGCGGGCGTTGGCGGGGATGTCGCCTTCGAGGATGCCCAGGGCCCGCAGGGTGCCGAAGTCGACGAAGGGCGGGGTGCGGAAGCCGGAGCGCAGCGTGGAGACGCGGCGGGCCGCGTGGCTCGCGTCCACGGTGACGACGAGGGCCGATGCCCCGGCCTTCTCCGCCAGGGCGACGGTGGCGGCGACGTCGTCGGCGGAGCGGTAGGCGTAGAGCTGGAACCAGCTTCCGCCGGGCGCGGATTCGGCGATCTCGGGGTAGGCGTAGTGGCTGTCGGTGCTGACGACGGAGATCGTGCCGGCGTCCTCGGCGGCCAGCGCCGTGGCGATCTCGGCGTGTTCGTGGAGCAGCCGCTGGGGGCTGGTGGGGGCGAGCAGCACGGGCAGGGAGAGCTGTTGGCCGAGGACGCCGGTGCGGGTGTCGGGTGTGGTGCCGGCGGTCGCGAGGGCGCGGGGGCGCAGCCACACCCGGTCGAAGGCGGCGGTGTTGGCGCGGACGGTCTCCTGGGTGCCGGCGCCTCCGGCCACATAGGCCCGGATGTCGGCGGAGAGCGTGGCCTCCGCGGCGCGTTCGAAGTCCGGCAAGGTGAGCAGTCCGGCGAGTTCCGTGTGTGCAGCCACTGAATGTCCTCCGGGGAGAAGGGACTTTCTCTGGTCAGCCGAATTGGTCGAAGGCCATCTTCACCGCCATGCCCGTCACCACGAGGACGAGGACGGTGCGGACGAATCTCGAGCCCTTCTTGAGCGCCATGCGGGAGCCCAGCAGGGCGCCGGTTATATTGCCGACCGCCATGCCGAGTCCCAGGGTCCACAGGACGTTTCCCTGGACCGCGAAGACGGCCAGGGCGCCGAGGTTGGAACCGGCGTTGACGACTTTGGCCATGGCGGCGCTCTCGAGGAACTGCTTGGCCAGCAGGGAGGTGAAGAGAATGATGAGGAAGGTGCCCACGCCGGGCCCGAAGAGGCCGTCGTAGAAGCCGATGCCGCAGCCCGCGACGGCGATGACGCCCATGCGGCGGCGGGTGCTCGTGGCCGACTCCAGGCTCTGTACGCCGAAGTTCGGGCGGAAGGCGACGAAGAGGGCGACGGACACCAGCAGCACCATGATGACGGGGCGGAACCAGTCGGTGGGGAAGCTGGCGGCGGACAGCGCGCCGAGCGCCGCCGACGGGACGGCCAGTCCGGCCGCCGGCAGTACGACGGAGCGGTCCAGCTCGGTGCGGCGGGCGTACATGACGGCCGCGGTGGACGTGCCCATGATCGCGGCTATCTTGTTGGTGCCCAGCGCGGTGGCGGGCGGGAACTGCGGGAACGTCAGCAGCAGTACGGGGATGAGCAGCACTCCCCCGCCGCCGACGACGGCGTCCACCCAGCCCGCGGCGCCCGCGGCCAGGAGCAGCCCGGCCACGTCGTACCAGTCCATGTCGTCCTCGATTTCACGTGCCGGAACGATGCCGGGTGCCCGCCGCCGGCCCGGCGGGCACCTTGATCACACCACGCCCCGGATCTCGGCCATCCTGGGGATCACACGCGGCCGTCGCATCATGCGCCGGGCCCACAGCGGGGTGGAGCGCAGCGAGTAGAAGCGGCGCAGCCAGCGGTCCGCGCCGTCGTAGCGCGGCGCGAACGCCGAACGGCCGTGCGCGGCGACGTGATTGTCGACGATGACGAGGTCACCGGGTTCGAGGACGATGTCCTGGCACACGGTCTCCAGCGCCCGCGCGAGGGCCTCCAGGGCGTGGGCGCCCCGGGCGTCGGCGGCGTGGGTGTGGTGGGAGTTGAAGCGCAGGAAGGCCCGGCCCGGGTCGCCGAAGATCACGGGGTGGGGGCCGGCGACGGGTGACGGCCCGGAGGCGGCGTCGCGGGTGAAGGACGACGGATAGGCGCTGTGGTAGACGGGCAGTCGCAGCGCCTCGACGTCCTCGGGCGTCAGGTGGGCGATCGCCTCGCGGACGGAGGCGACCCGGGTGGCGGCGACGCCGTCGTGGTCGCGGCGCAGGCAGAGCAGGCCCAGGAAGTCCGGGCGCAGCGGGTGGTGGACGTTCTCGGTGTGGAAGTCGAAGGCCACGGAGCCGCTGTTCTCGATGCGGGTCTCCTCGCCGGGCACGGGGTGGACGTCGTGGATGAGGGCGCCGGACTTCTCGTCCTGGTATCCGACGAGCGAGCCGAGGAGGTCTGCGACGAGGGTGAGGGTCCCGTCGGTCGGGTGGCCGTCGAGGGCGGCGGTGCCATGGCCGGCGGGGGTGGGCGGGACGTTTCCGACCTCGATGCCGCGCAGCAGGACGTGACCATGGGGGGAGGTGCCCTCGGCGAAGTCGAGGAGGGTCTCGCGCAGGGCCTGCGGCAGGTCCAGCCGGAGGAAGGACATGGCGTTGGCGCCGGCGTCGGGGAAGCGGGCGGCTATTTCGGAGAGCGTCCATAACTTCTCCCGGTCCGGCGCGCTCAGCCGGTGGGTCCGTTTTATTTCCGCTACGAGGGCCACGGTGTTTCCTCCAGGCAAGTGCGAACACGGGCGCAGGCGCTTTTCCGGAACACGCCGGGCACAAGGAATGGCGGCGTGGAAAAGGGGAGGAGAAGTGCGGAGAAGATGTGGGGGGATCGGGAATCCGGTGGCGGGAAAGGTGCGATCACGCTATCCGGGCGGGTCAAATCATGTCAACGAGAGGTTTCGGACAGGGAACGAGGGTATTTCCCGAAGCCACATTTCCCCCACAACCCTCTCCCCCGGTTCTGGATCATGGCCCTGAGCTGCGACGACGAGGGCAGCCGGCGCGACGCGCGACCGGGATTCCAGGAGCCATCGACGAAGCGTTTCAGCCAGCCACATTTACGGAATGTAAAATTCCGGCAATGCATTGGTGTTATCGCACAAGGCGCGAGGGATGGGCGTAAGGAACTTGTAACACGGGGTCCCCTGACGTGCCGTCGCACGCGTGGTTGGCTTTCCAAGGTCATCCGTGTTCCCCTTCCCGCCCTTTTTCCAGGGAGTTCCGTGTCCACCGTCTGCCGCCCCGTACTCTGCCTTCCCGAACACACCGTGACCCTCGACGAGGCCGTCTCCCATATGGGCGCACTGCACTCCGGCCATCCGAGGATCGGCACGGCCCTGCGGCTGATGCGCAACACCTCGGTGCGTACCCGGCACCTCGTCGACCCTTTCGCCGACGTCATACGCTCCCGGACGTTCGGCGAGCGCATGCGCCGCTACGCGGAGGCCGGCACGGACCTGGGCGTACGGGCCGCCCTGGGCGCGCTCGCCGAGGCCGGCACCGCGCCGGACGAGGTCGACCACCTCGTGCTCGTCTCGTGCACCGGGTATCTGCTGCCGGGGCTCGACGCGCACGTCGCGGGCCGGCTGGGGCTGCGCCGGGACGTCCGCAGGCTGGCCTTCACCCAGGTCGGCTGCGCGGGCGGCGCGTACGCGCTGGCGCGGGCCCGGGAGCTGGCGGCCGTCCGCCCGGGGTCCGTCACCCTGGTCGTCGCGGTCGAGCTGTGCTCGCTGTCGTACCAGGCGGGGGACGACAGGATCGCCTCCTTCGTCTCGACCGCGCTCTTCGGCGACGCGGCGGCGGCCTGCGTCGTCCGGGAGGACCGGCCCGGGCTGCGGCTCGACGCCTCCTACGAGGACCTGGCGCCGGACACTCTGGGCCACATCTCCTACGAGGTCGACGAGCTCGGCTTCCACTTCGACACCAACCCGCGGATATCGCGGGTGGTCGCGGAGGCGATGCCCGGCCTCAGACGCTGGCTGGAGGACGAGACGCCCGTGCTCGCGCCGCAGCCCGACTTCCTGATCGGCCACACCGGCGGGCCGCGCATCATGTACGAGGTCAGCAAGGGGCTGGGCATCCCGCCGGCCATGTTCGAGCTCAGCGAGAACTCCCTCGCCCGGCGTGGCAACACCGCGAGCGTCGTCGTCCTCGACGTGCTGGAGCAGACCTTCGACGACCCGCCGGGCGCCGGGGCCCAGGGGCTGGTCGTCGCGTTCGGGCCCGGGGTCACCACGGTGGCCGTGACCGGCACGTGGGTGGCGCCGTAGCAAGCACGGGAGACGGAACGGGGCCGCCCCCGCGAGGGCGGCCCGGTTCCGTCCGGTGGCGCGGCTCAGTCCGTGAGAAGTGCCGGGTCGCTGACGCCGGGCTCGCCGTTCTCGACGTGTCCGGCGAACCGGCGCAGGAAGCCGGGGTCCGCCTCGGAGGCCACCGTCAGGTCGTACCAGCGCTTGCCGTGGCGCAGGTCCACGGTGTGCGTCACGGTCCGGCCCGCCCGCACCGTGATCGTCTCGGGCCTGCCGCCGTAGGCGTCGGTGACGGTCAGCCGCCGGTCCTTTCCGCCCGGGTTGGTCAGGGTCAGCTCCAGGCGGCCGTGGCGGCCTTCGTGGCGGGCGGTGACCTCGGGGGCCGCGGTGGTGCCGGGGCCCTTGAAGACACGCAGGAAGCCGTTGGGGCCGTGCGCCGACAGGTCGTAGGCGCCCTTGGAGTACACCGTGTTCCAGGTGTCGGAGATCTTCTTGCCGGCCTCGGCGGTGTACGTCCACGGGCCGTCCGTACGATTCCCGGAGGTGACCGTGAAGGCGGCCCCGGCGTGCTCGCCCCCGCTGAAGGTGAGGGTGAAGCGCCCGGTCGAGGGGGTCGCGGCGCCGTCCGTCAGGGGCGCGTAGGGCAGCGGCCGGGTGCGCTTGGTGCCCCGTTCCTGCCGGGGCATGGCGGGGCTGGCGGGCGGCTTCGGCACGTAGTCGGGGTGGCGCTCGCGGTCCTTGGGGGCGTAGCCGTCGGTGTCCGGCAGGTCGGCGGGCTCCGTGTCCTTCAGCCGGAAGTCGAACGCCGAGGTCAGGTCGCCGCAGATGGCGCGGCGCCAGGGCGAGACATTGGGCTCGGCCACCCCGAAGCGGCACTCCATGAACCGGATGATCGAGGTGTGGTCGAAGGTCTCGGAGCAGACGAAGCCGCCGGTGCTCCACGGGGAGACGACGATCATCGGGACGCGCTGGCCGAGGCCGTAGGGGCCGGCGGCGTAGTGGCCGTTGCCCTCGAAGACGTCGAGGGCGGTGTCGACGGTGGAGAGGCCCTGCGCGGCGGTGGCGGGCGGGAAGGGCGGGGCGACGTGGTCGAAGTAGCCGTCGTTCTCGTCGTAGGTGATGAACAGGGCAGTCCTGCTCCACACCTCGGGGTTGGAGGTGAGGGCGTCGAGGACCTGGGAGATGTACCAGGCGCCGTAGTTGACGGGCCAGTTGGGGTGCTCGGAGAAGGCCTCGGGGGCGGCGATCCAGGAGATCTGCGGGAGCCGGCCCGCCTTCACGTCGGCGCGGAGGATGTCGAAGTAGCCGTCGCCGTTCTTGACGTCCGTGCCGGTGCGGGCCTTCTCGTGGAGCGGGTCACCGGGCTTGGCGTTGCGGTAGGCGTCGAAGTAGAGGAGGGAGTTGTCGCCGTAGTTGCCGCGGTAGGCGTCGTTGATCCAGCCCCACGATCCGGCCTTGTCCAGGCCGTCGCCCCGGTCCTGGTAGATCTTCCAGGAGATCCCGGCCTTCTCCAGCCGCTCGGGGTAGGTCGTCCAGCCGTAGCCGGCCTCCTCGTTGCCGAGGACCGGGCCGGCGCCCTTGCCGTCGTTTCCGGTGTGGCCCGTCCACATGTAGTAGCGATTGGGGTCGGTGGCCCCGATGAAGGAGCAGTGGTAGGCGTCGCAGACGGTGAAGGCGTCGGCGAGCGCGTAGTGGAAGGGGATGTCCTCGCGCGTCAGGTACGCCATCGTGCCCGCGGACTTCGCGGGGATCCACCGGTCGTACTTGCCGTTGTTCCAGGCCTTGTGCCCGCCGCCCCAGTCGTGGTTGAGGCCCGCGATGAACTGCATGCCCAGGTCCTCGGCGTCCGGGTGGTAGGGCAGGACGTCCTTGGCGCCGTCGGGCTGGTGGAAGACCGTCTTCCCGTTCTCCAGGGTCATCGGGCGGGGGTCGCCGAAGCCGCGGACGCCCTTGAGGGAGCCGAAGTAGTGATCGAAGGACCGGTTCTCCTGCATCAGGACGACGATGTGCTCGATGTCCTGGATGGTGCCGGAGCGGCGGCGGGCGGGGATGGCGGCGGCCCGGTCGATGCTGCTCGACAGGGCCGCGAAGCCCGCGGTGGCGCCGGCGATCTGGAGGAAGCGCCGTCGATTGAGTTCAGCCATGGGTGAGGGACCTCTTGGGTGTGAGGACTGGTAGCAGCGGAGTGGTCCAAGAGCATCCAGCGCCGGGGAAGCGGTGGTGTCGCCAGTGTGACGGCGGGTGGTACACGGAGGGAACAGGCGTGCGGGGCCGGAAAACGGCGAGGGGCCGGACACCCGATGGGTGTCCGGCCCCTTGAGCCGTCAGAGGCGGCGGTGGCGGATCAGGCGTCGTCGCCGGTGGCGACGGCCTTCTCGGCCGCGGCCTCCTGCTGGGCGCGGGCCACCCGGCCGCGGACCAGGTACCAGCCGCCGACCAGGGCCGCCACGATGAGCGGCAGGCAGAACACCGTGTCGCGCCCGGCGCCCGGCTCGGCCGCCATCAGGCCCAGCACGACGGCCAGGAAGACCAGCGTGATGATCTGGGTGTACGGGGCCCAGGGGAGCTTGTAGCCGGGGCGGGTGACCCGGCCGTCCTTGGACCGGCGCCAGAAGAGCAGGGAGCAGACCATGATCATGCCCCAGGTGCCGATGATGCCGATGGCGGCGAAGTTCAGCACGATCTCGAAGGCGTCCGCCGGGACGACGAAGTTCAGGCCGACACCCAGGACACAGAAGAACGCGGTGAGCAGGATGCCGCCGTAGGGCACCTGACCCTTGTTCATCAGGCCCGTGAACTTCGGCGCGGAGCCGGACATCGCCATCGAGCGCAGGATGCGGCCGGTGGAGTACAGGCCGGAGTTCAGGCTGGAGAGCGCCGCGGTGAGGACCACGAGGTTCATCACACCCGCCGCGCCCGGAATGCCGACCTTCGACAGGACGGTGACGAACGGGCTCTCGCCGGCGTGGTAGGCGGTGTACGGCAGCAGGAACGCGAGCAGGATGACCGAGCCGACGTAGAAGAGGCCGACACGCCACATGATCGAGTTGATCGCCTTCGGCATGATCTTCTCGGGGTTCTTGGTCTCACCCGCGGCGACACCGCACAGCTCGACGGAGGCGTAGGCGAAGACGACACCCTGGATGACGAGCAGCATCGGCATCACACCGGTCGGGAAGATCCCGCCGTGGTCGACGATGTTGGAAAGGCCCGGGGTGCTGTCGCCGACCTTGTGGCTGCTGGCCAGCAGGAAGATACCGACGACCATGAAGATCGTGATCGCGGCGACCTTGATGATCGCGAACCAGAACTCCATCTCACCGAAGTACTTCACGGAGATCAGGTTCACCGTGAGGACGACCGCGAGGGCGATCAGCGCGAGCACCCACTGCGGGATGTCGCTGAACATTTTCCAGTAATGGGTATAGGTCGCGACGGCGGTGATATCGGCGATACCGGTCGTGGCCCAGTTCAGGAAGTAGAGCCAGCCAGCCGTGAAGGCGCCCTTCTCCCCCATGAACTCACGGGCGTAGCTGACGAACGCGCCGGAGGACGGCCGGTAGAGAACGAGCTCGCCCAGCGCCCGGACGACGAAGAAGGCGAAGAGGCCGCACACCGCGTAGGCGATGAAAAGGGACGGGCCCGCGTTGTGGAGACGGCCACCGGCGCCGAGGAAGAGGCCGGTGCCGATCGCTCCACCGATCGCGATCATGTTGACGTGGCGGGACTTGAGGTCCTTGCTGTAGCCCGCGTCGCCCGCGTCGACGTGCGAGGACGTCGCGGCGGGAGCCGGGGTGTCGGCCGCAGTGAGGGTGCGGTCACTCATGTATTTCTTCGCCTTCGTTCCGTGGGGGAGGCAGGACCGGGCCGCACGCTGATGTGGGGGTGACCTCCATGCCCGGGGAAAGGCCGCGCACGGCCCTCTCCCCTGCATCGCCGGGGCTTCCCGGCGATGGCCCGGTGTTCTTTCCGGGAACCGGCTGGCGACGCCGGTCCTCGGTGGTGTTTCACGAGGTCATGCGCTGAATGGTGAGAGGCGCGCAAGGATTCCGTCAAGGGTTAACGGAAAGTTGACATTTTCGAAAGCCCGGACTAGGCGGAGCCCGGCGCACGGCCCTTTAACTTTCCGCTACGAGCCGTGAACGGCGTGTGGATATCGCTGCCTATTCCACCTATCTCCGCGATTCCCGGGCAATTCCCGGGCGGGGCCGCCCTTTACAGGCTCCTTACGGCGCTCCCGCACCCGCCCCGGGGCGCCGAAAGGGGCCCCGGCACTGCCGGGGCCCCTGTGTCCTTCCACACCCTGGTGACCAGGGTCACATATCCCTGCGCTCAGTGCTCCTCTTCGTTCCCGGAGCCGTTGCCGCTGACCACCGGGATCTGTTCCACGAGGTGCGAGAGCGGGTCGTCGCCGTCCTGAATGGTGGAGTTGTCCGTGCACTGCTGCTGTTGCTGCGAGGTGAGGACCGGGACGTCCTGGACGCCCACGTCGAGCAGCAGCCCCACGAGCGACTGCAGGTTGACCTTGCCCACGCCGATGCACAGCTTGTCGAGGCTGCCCTGGACGGCGGTCATCTGCGGGCTCTCGTGACCGCCGGTCACCGTGGCCCCGTGCTCGGTTTCGGACCCGTTGCCGTTCACGGTGGTCATACCGTCACGATCGAGCGCCGCGGCCGGGGCGGCGGCGATCCCGACCGCCGAAGCCGTGAGGGCGACCGTCGCGAATACCTTGTGGAGCACGTCCCTGCCTTTCGGTCGAGTGTTCCTCCCGAGCGGGAGGCGACCTGAGTAACTCCGGCATTTCGGAGAGGTTCCGACCACTCACTCATTCGTCCCAGTGGCCCCCGGAAGACGCACCGACTCCTCCTATTAGCGGGCACAGCACGCCCCACGCCGCACCCAAAGACAGCATATTTCCCGATTTTGACGCTATGTTATGAGGCTACGAACGCGCGCTTGCCGACCCGCGAAGGACGCCCCCGTGATGCTCCTCCACCGGCCCCGTAAGTCGTTCCTCGTGCGATGTGCCTACGGCACCCCGCGCCGTGCCCTGGGCACGCTCCTCCTGCTGGGGCTGGTCGCCCTGGTCGCGGCGGTGGGGGGCCACGGGGTCGGGGAGCGCCTCGCCCCGGGCGGCTGGACACCGGCCCGGGCGCAGTCCACCCGGGCCGACGCCTTTCTGGCGGAGCGCTTTGGGGCCGGGCAGCCCCATCTCGTCCTGGTCGTCACGGCACCGGGGCCGGTCGACGATCCCGCGGCCGCCCGGGCGGGCCGGGCGCTGACCGAGCGGCTCACCGCCGACCCCCACACCGCCTGGGTGCGCGGCTACTGGCCGCGGGCCCGGCCCGAGCTGCGCAGCCGGGACGGGCGCGCCGCCGTCGTCGGGGTGCGGTTCCACGGGGACGAGCGGGCCGTGCGGTCGGCCGCCAAGGCCGTCACGGCCCGCGAGTCCGGGCGGGCGGGGCCGCTGGAGATCACGGTCGCCGGTGAGGCTGCGCTGTTCGCCGAGATGGAGAGGCTGAGCACCGAGGGCGCCACGGTCGCCGAGATGATCATCGCCCCGCTGGTGCTGCTGATCATGCTGTGGATCTTCGGGAGCCTGGTGGCGGCGCTCCTGCCGGTCGTCGTCGGGGCCTTCGCCGTCGTCACCACCACCGCGCTGCTGCGACTGCTGAGCGAGGTGATGACGGTCTCGGTCTTCGTCCTGAACATCGCCACCGCGCTCGGCTTCGGGCTGGCCGTCGACTACTGCCTGCTGATGGTCAGCCGCTACCGCGAGGAGCTCGCGGCGGGGGCGACGCCCGTACGGGCCGCCGAGCGGGTCCTCGCGACCGCGGGCCGGGCCGTCGCCTTCTCGGCGACCACCGTGGCGGCGGCGCTGGGCGCCCTGCTGGTCTTCCCCCTGCCGCTGACGCGCTCGCTGGCCCTGGGCGGCGCGGCCGTCGCGGTGTGCTCGGCGGCCGGGGCGCTGCTGGTACTGCCCGCGCTGCTGGTGCTGCTCGGCCCCCGGGTCAACCGCTACGACGTCTTCGCCCGCTGGCGCCGGGGCGGCCGCCGGGCCTTCGCCGAGGGCCGCTGGTACCGGCTGGCCATGTGGGTGACCCGGCGGCCCGCGGTGGTCGCCCTCGGCACTCTGCTGCTGCTCGGGCTGCTGGCGGCGCCCGGTGCGGACGTGCGGTTCGGCATGTACGACGACCGGATTCTCCCGGCGTCCTCGCCGGTCGCCCGGGCCTCGCAGCGGCTGCGCGCGGACTTCGACGGTGAGAGCGGCAACGCGGCGAGCGTCGTCCTCCCGGGCGTCCTCGTGACGCCCCCGCCGGCCGCCGCCCCGGCCGTGGCGGCCGGAGCGGAAGGCACGACGGCCCCGGAGGGCCCGGCAGCCCCCGAGGACGCCGCCTCGGACGAACCGGCGGGCCGGGCGGGCACCGGCGGCTCGTCCGGGGCGCCCGACGCCGCCACCGCCGCCGTGGACACCTACGCCGCACGGCTCTCCCGCCTCCCCGGCGTACGGCAGGTGCGGACGGCCACGGGCGTCTACGCCCACGGCCGCCGCACGGCGGAGCCCGGCCCCTGGGCGACGGGGTTCACGGGCCCCGCAGGCACCTGGCTGAGCGTGACGCCCGGCGCCGCCTCCGTCCTCTCCCCCGACGGCCGGCTGCTCACGGAGCGGCTGCGCCGGGAGCCCGCGCCCACGGCGGCCCTGGTGGGCGGGCCGGGCGCCCGGCTGACCGACACCGAGGACGCGCTCGGCGACCGGCTGCCCGCGGCCGTCCTGATCACCGTGGCCGCCACACTGGTGCTGCTGTTCGCCTACACGCGCAGCCTGCTCGTGCCCGTCAAGGCCGTGCTGCTCAACGCGCTGAGCCTGGCGGCGACGTTCGGGATCATCGTCGCCGTCTTCCAGCAGGGCCGGCTCGACGGGCTGCTGGGGCCGCTCGACGGTCCCCGGACCACCGATGTGGTCATCCCCGTGGTGATGTTCTGCACCGCTTTCGGCCTCTCCATGGACTACGAGGTCTTCCTCCTCTCCCGCATCCTCGAGGAGCACCGCCGGGGCAGCCCCACCGATCTCGCGGTCGCCGTCGGGCTCCAGCGCACCGCGCGGCTGTTCACCTCGGCCGCGCTGGTCTTCGCCGTCGTCATGGGCTCCCTCGCCGCCTGCGGCCTCGTCATGCTCCAGCTGATCGGCTTCGGGCTGGCCGTCGCCGTGCTCCTCGACTGCACGCTCGTCCGCGCCCTGCTCGTCCCCGCGATCATGTCGCTGGCCGGCCGTGCCAACTGGTGGCCCGCCACCCGCCACCGCGCCCGCGGCCGCTCCGGCCCCGACACGGCGGGCCGGTCCGGTCACCCGGCGCCGACGCCCGTCGGAGGGGCGTGAACCCGCCCCTCGGCGGCGCGTCACGCCCGCCTGCCGCCCGGAGCGGCCCGGCGGCCGCATACTGCGATCACGGCGCCGGACCGGAACCGGGGCGTCAGGAGGGCCGCGTGTCATGATCAGCACATCGCTCGCCGTGAGCACGACCCGCCGCAGGCTGCTGTACGCGCTGGCGGCCGTCGGCGGGGTCGCCGTGGGGGGAGGGCCGGGGGCGGCGGCGCGGGGGCGGGAGGCCGGGGCCGACGCGGGGAAGGCGCGGGAGATCCGGGCCGAGTTCCTCCACGCCTGGGACGGCTACAAGCGGTTCGCGTGGGGGCACGACGAGGTGCTGCCGGTCTCGGGCGGGCACCGGGAGTTCTTCGCCGCCGGGCACCCGGTCGGGCTGTCGATCGTCGAGGCGCTCGACACCCACTTCCTGATGGGGCTCGACGACGAGGTAGAACTGTGCCTCGACTGGATCGACGACCGGCTGGACCTCGACATCGACGCCCCCTTCCAGGTCTTCGAGACGACCATCCGGCTGGTCGGCGGGCTGCTCGCGGGGTATCTGGTCACCGGTCGGAGGGCGCTGCTGGAGCTGTGCGCCGATCTGGCGGACCGGCTGCTGCCCGCCTTCACCCGCTCCCCCACCGGCATGCCCTACCGCTTCGTCAACCTCCGTACGGGCGCGGTCTCGGGCCGTACGACGCCGCTGGCCGAGATCGGCACCCACATCCTCGAATTCGGTCTGCTGTCCGAACTCACCGGTGACCCGCGTTATCTGCGGGCCGCCAAGGGAGCACTGGGCGCGGTGGTGCGGCGGCGGTCCTCGCTCGATCTGCTCGCCACCACCATGAACGTGGAGACGGGCGAGTGGGCGGACCGGGCGGCGATCGCCGTCAATCCCCCGGTGGACTCCTTCTACGAGTATCTGTGGGGCGCCTGGACGATGTTCCGGGACGAGGACTGCCGGGAGTGGTTCCGGACGCTCACGGCAGCGATCAAAAAGCACCAGGCGGAGCGGTCGGGCGAGCTGCTGTGGTTCCGGCAGGTGGACTTCCGCACCGGCGCCCCGCTGGGGCGGCGCCAGTCCTCGCTGGCCGTCGCGGTCCTCCCGGTGGGCGGCGACAACGCCCTGGCGGCGGACTACTACCGCTCCTGGACCGCCGTCCTCGACAAGTACGCCGTCATCCCCGAGGAGATCGACTATCCGGGACTCAAGGCCACCGACCCCCGCAACGAGCTGCGCCCCGAGTACGCCAACTGCGCCTTCGAGCTGTACTGGCAGACCGGGGACCCCTTCTACCGCACCACGGCGTGGCGCTACTTCCAGAACCTCAAGGCCCACCACCGCGTCCCCGGCGGCTACACGATCGTCTCCGACGTCACCCGCCGGCCCATGGCCAAGGGCGACCACTGTCCCGCGTACGTCTTCGCCGAGAACTTCAAATGGCTCTACCTCACCTTCTCCGGCACCCCCCGCTTCGACTACGCGCGCGGGTACCTGAGCACGGAGGGCAAAGTGCTGCGCGGCGCCCGGCCGCCCGCCCGCTCCCGGCTCGGCTGGCTCTGACTCGAACTCCCGTTTATATGCAACCCTGTTGTGCGCCAATGCGTCTTGAGTGGTGACAGCTGCCGCCGGGATCCGGCCGGCGGCACGGGGGAAGCGTGTACGGGGGTACCGCATGACCGAGACAGTGATCGGCGCTGCCGGAAAGCAGGAAGCCGCAGCGGAAATCACGCCCTTCCTGGACGCGTTGCGTGTCCCGCCGGTGCTGCGGCCCGGCCGGGCCGAGGCGCGCAGCGGCATCGAGATCGACCAGACCGTCACCTGGGTGCGACTCCACTCGCAGCTGCCGCCCACCCGGGTGTGGACGTACGGGGGCCACTTCCCGGGGCCGACCGTCGAGGTGCGGCGGGGCCGCCGGCTCCGCGTCACCTGGAGCAACCGGCTGACGGGCGCGCACCCGGTGGTGGCCGTCGAGGCCGTCCCCGTACCGGGCGGGCCCGACCCGGCGGACGAGCCGGGACGCGGCGGAGCGTTGCCACTGGCCGAGGTGGCCGCGCTGCCCGCGTGGACGGTCACGCATCTGCACGGCGCGAACACCGGGGGCGGCAACGACGGCTGGCCGGAGAACGCCGTCTCGCCCGGCGACAGCCAGCTCTCCGAATACCCCAACGACCACCGGGCCGTGGCCTGGTGGTACCACGACCACGCGATGGACATCACCCGCTGGAACGTCTTCGCGGGCCTGGCCGGGATGTATCTGGTGCGGGACGACGAGGAGGACGCCCTGCGGCTGCCGCGCGGCGCGTACGAGATCCCGCTGATCGTCCAGGACCGCAACCTCGACCAGGACGACGAGGGCCGGCTGACGGGCGGGCTGCTGCACAAGACCGTCGTCGTGGGCCACGACGCCGGGGGCGGGAACCTCACCCGGGCGTTCACCGGCCCGTACACGCTGGTCAACGGCGTCATCTGGCCGCATCTGGACGTGGCGGCCCGGTGGTACCGGTTCCGGGTCCTCAACGCCGCCAACGCCCGGACGTATCTGCTCCGGCTGGTCGACGACGAGACCGGCGAGCCGGTGCGCGGGGCGATGTGGCAGATCGGCACGGACGGCGGGCTGCTGCCGCGGCCCGTGGCGCTGGACGAGCCGCTGCCCGTGGCGCCCGCCGAGCGCCTCGACGTACTGATCGACTTCGGCGCGCTGCGCGGCCGCCGGGTCCGGCTGGTCAACGCGGCCGCGGGGGTGCGCCACCCGCAGATCATGCAGTTCCGGGTGGACGAGGAGGAGGTACGGGACCCGTTCGCGCTGCCGGAGGTCGTCTCCGCCTCGTTCCGGCGTCTCACTCATGAGACCGTGCCGGAGCACGGCCACCGGCTGCTCGTCCTCACCCCGCCCGGCACGGCCGGCAACGGCCACCCGGGGCTGTGGGAGATGCATCCGGTGGAGCCCGGCTCGGTGACCGTGCCGGGCGAGGGGGTGATCCAGCTCAAGGGCCCGGACGGCACGGTGCGCACCTACCGCCGGGGCGCCACGGCCTTCGACGACGCGCTGGGCTTCATGGTCGAGCACGGCGCGTGGGAGCAGTGGAGCTTCGTCAACCTGGGCGGCCCGATGCACCCGATGCACATCCATCTGATCGACTTCCAGGTGCTGGGCCGGGAGCTGTATCCGACGGGCGCGGGGAGCGGCTTCGACCAGGCGCTGGGCGGTACGCGCACCCCGCTGGAGTATGGCGGGGCGGCGCCGGTGTCGGACAGCGACGCGGGCTGGAAGGACGTGATCCAGGTGCCGCCGGGTCAGCTGGTGAAGGTCATCGGCCGGTTCGAGGGCGCGAAGGGCCGGTTCATGTACCACTGCCATCTGCTGGAGCACGAGGACATGGGGATGATGCGGCCGTATGTCGTCATGCCGCGCGAGGTGATGGCCTTCCACCATGGCATGGGCGGGGGCCACGACGGCGGTCATGACGGAGGCGGCCACGACGGCGGTGGTCATGACGGCGGTGGTCATGACGGCCACGGTGGTCACGGCGGCTGACCGGTATCGTCCGGCCGGCACCGCCCCGGGCAGGGCGGTGCCGGCGGCGGTCACTTCGCGGCGGGCAGCGTACCGAGGAAGTCCAGGAGCGCGGCGTTGACCTCGTCGGGGCGCTCCTGCTGCGTCCAGTGGCCGCAGCCCGGCAGGGTCACGCCGCGGTGGAGCTTCGGCGCCAGGTGCGCCAGGTTCGCGAGGACCTGGTCCATGCCGGGGAAGGACCGCACCACGTCGCGGTCGCCCGTCAGGTACAGCGCGGGCACGTCGACGGCCCGGTTCTGGAAGGGGGCGGTGAGCTCCCAGTTGCGGTCGATGTTGCGGTACCAGTTGAGGCCGCCGGTGAAGGCGTGGTCGCCGTGGTTGGCGTACTCCCGGGCGAAGGTGGCGATGTCGTCCTCGGTGAGCCAGCCGGGGAGCCCGTCGGGCTCGGGCATCGAGTCCAGCAGGGTCTCGCCCTTGGGGACGACCCAGGGGCGGGGCGGGTCGGTGACGGGGCTGTCGCCGGAGGCGCCGACGAGCAGCCGGCGGAAGACCGCCGTGGGGTCCGCCGCGAGTTCGGCGTCGGCGCGGCCGGGCTCCTGGAAGTAGATCTGGTAGAAGCCGTCGCCGAGCACCGAGCCGAGGGCGGTCAGCGGCGGTACGGGGCCGCGCGGGACCGGCGGCACGCTCAGGCCCACGACGCCGCGTACGACGTCGGGGCGGAACAGGGCGGTGTGCCAGGCGACGGGGGCGCCCCAGTCGTGCCCGACGACCACCGCGCTCTCCTCGCCGAGCGCGTGGATCAGGCCGATGACGTCACCGGTGAGATGGAAGATGCTGTAGGCGTCGATGGCCTCGGGCTGTTCGCTGCGGCCGTAGCCGCGCTGGTCGGGAGCGACCACGCGATAGCCGGCCTCGGCCAGCGGCCCGAACTGGTGGCGCCAGGAGTACCAGCTCTCCGGGAAGCCGTGCAGCAGCAGGACCAGCGGCCCCCGCCCCTGTTCTGCGATGTGCAGCCTGACGCCGTTGACCTCGACAGTGCTGTGCTCGACCGCGCTGGTCACATGCCCTCCTGCGATTCACCTGCGAAACGTGCCGTCTCGGGTCAACGGTAGAGGGAATCCGGCTGTTCCGCCCCGGTGTTCAGGACCGGGCCGGCCGGTGGTCCCGGGAACTCCCGGGACCACCGGCCGGAATCGGGCGGGGCTCCGGGTTCAGGACGGGGTGCCGCGGGCGACGAGGGCGCGCACCAGCCGGCAGGTGGTCGCGGAGGGCTCGCGCACCCCGATCTGGGCCGCCGCCGTCCGTATCCTGCCGTCCGTCGCCCGGTCGGGGGTGTAGACGCCGGAGTGCAGCAGGGCGATGGCCAGGCGCATCGCCTTCAGCTGGCGGTTGTACGTCTCGTACCAGTCGCGCGGCTGCCCGGCGGGCAGGCGCTTCTTGGGCAGGGTGGGAAGGCTCGGCAGATTCGGATGCGGATGCGGTGTTGCGACAGCGGCCATGGGCGTCCTCCTCTAGGGGTCGTGGACCCTTTCTCCACACCCCCGATTCTACTGCCGGGCACTGACAATCGCCCCAGCTCAGAAGGGTTTTGCCGGGAGCGGCCCGGCCGCCGCCGGAGCCGCTCCCACCGCTTGTCGCCCCCGGCCCGGAGGCCGGGTGCCACCGGCCTACTTGTGCGCTGCCGCCGGGGCGGGCGTGGCGCAGGCGACGTCGGTGCTCGTCTGGTAGACGCCGTCCTTCTTCGCCTGGCCGCCCTGGTACTCGAAGTAGAGGTACGAGTAGAACTCGATCTTCCGGCTGGGGCCGCAGGCCGAGTCGGCGGCGATCTGGTAGGTCAGCTTGGCGGTGCGGGTGGCTCCCGGGAGGATCGGCACGTTGTAGCGCAGGGTGCCGCTCTGGTTGGCCACGTCGCACTGCACGGTGTCGCCCGCGCAGGTCTTGAACGCGTACTTCAGGGCGGGGTCCTGCGTGGTGTTCCAGGTGGGCTGGATCGACTGGTACACGAACTGGGCGTTCGTGGTCTGGTCGTTGGTGAAGGTGAGGGTCACGGTGACCGTGTCCCCGGGCTTGGCGGTCGCCTTGTCGACGGTGACCGTCATGGGCGCGGCGGGGGCCGCGGAGGCCGGCTGGGCCATGCAGGTCAGGCCGGCGGCGAGGGCGAGAGTGGCGGACAGACCGAGGCGTCTGAATCTCTGTGAGCGCATGGCCGAGGACAGTAGACACACGACCCCGGCCTGACAGCACCCCCGGATGAGGATCAGCCAAGGTTTAGCCCGGCGATGTGACGTACGTTGCTGGTGCGTGGCCCGATGACGCATGGGGACAGGTGTGCGAAGTTGGCCGGGATGTGTTGATGGGGCACGGCGAGAGGGGCCGGAGCGCGCCAACAACACTTCCGCAACATGCCCCTTTATATGTTTATGCGCGGAAGTCGTGAATGTTACCGACCGCCCTATTGGGGCGGGCCGCCGGTCGCTGAACACTCGACTCATGCGTCCGCTCGCCGCCGCCCCCGTCGCGATCGTGGGCATCGCCGGAATGTTCCCAGAGGCAAATGATGTCCGGGAGTTCTGGGACAACGTCGTCTCGGGCCGGGACTGTACGGCCGAGGTGCCGCCCGCCTGGTGGAGCCTCGACGACCACTACGACCCGGACCCCTTCGCCCCGGACCGTACCTACGCCCGCCGCGGCGCTTTCCTGACGCCCCCGCTGTTCGACCCGCGCGCGTTCGGGATGACACCGCGGGCCGTGGACTCCACCGGCCTGGTCCAGTTGCTCGGCCTGATGGTGGCCGAGGACGTGCTGAGCGACGCCGGCTGCCCGGGCGCCGCGTGGTACGAGCCCGCCCGCACCGGGGTGGTGCTCGGCGTGTGCGGCACCAACTCCACCCTGATACCGCTGGCCGCGCGGCTGCTGGGCCCCGCCCTCGCCCGGGCCGTCGCGGCGCGGGGGGCGCCGGAGGAGGAGGCCCGGCGGATCGTCAGGACGTATCTGGAACGCCTTCCCGAGTGGACCGAGGACTCCTTCCCGGGGGTGCTGGGGAACGTCGTGGCCGGCCGGATCGCCAACCGCTTCGACCTGGGGGCGGCCAATCACACCGTGGACGCGGCCTGCGCCAGCTCGCTGGCGGCGCTGCGGGCCGCCGTCGACGAGCTGGTCTCCCACCGGGCCGACCTGATGATCACCGGGGGCTGCGACGCCGACAACTCCATCGTCTCGTTCATATGCTTCAGCAAAACACCCGCGCTCTCCCCGAGCGGCCGGGTGCGTCCCTTCGACGCCGGGGCGGACGGCACCCTGATCGGCGAGGGCGTCGGCATGCTGGCGCTGCGGCGCCTCGCCGACGCCGAACGGGACGGCCAGCGGATCTACGCCGTCCTGCGGGGGCTGGGCGGCTCCAGCGACGGCCGGGGCACCAGCATCTACGCGCCCTGCGGCGACGGGCAGCTCACCGCGCTGCACCGCGCCTACCGCGACGCGGACTGCCCGCCCCGCTCGGTGGGGCTGATCGAGGCCCACGGCACGGGCACCCCGGCCGGGGACGAGGTGGAACTGGCCGCGCTCAACCGGCTCATGGCCCTCGGCCCGGCGGATGATCCGCCCGAGGGCGACCGGTTCGTCGCCGTCGGCAGCGTCAAGTCGCAGATCGGACACACCAAGGCGGCGGCCGGGGCCGCCGGGCTCATCAAGGCGGCCCTGGCCCTGCACCACAAGGTGCTGCCGCCCACCCTCCACGTGGAACGGCCCGGCCCGGAAGCGGCCCGCGCCGACAGCGTCCTGTACCTCAACACCGCCGCGCGCCCCTGGATCCACGACCCGGGGCGCCCGGTCCGCCGGGCGGGGGTGTCCGCCTTCGGGTTCGGCGGGGTCAACTACCACGCCGTACTGGAGGAGCACCGGCCCGCGTCCGGCGCGGAGCCCCCGGCCGGGCACCGCGTCCCAAGGGCCCTGCTGTGGCACGCGCCCGGCCCCGCCGAGCTCCTCGCCCGGCTGGAGCGCGGCGAGGACCCCGATGAGGGGCCTGTCCCGCCCGGGCACGCCCGCCTCGGGTTCGTCGCCGCGGACGCCGCGCACCGGGCCGCGCTCCTGGCCACCGCCGTCGAACAACTGCGGAACAGCCCCGGGCGCGACGCGTGGCGGCACAAGCGTGGCGTCCACTACCGGCGGACGGCGCTCCCCGAAGGAACCCGCGTGGGCGCGCTGTTCGCCGGGCAAGGCAGCCAGTACGTGGGGATGGGACTGGGCGCGTTGCTCGCCGTGCCCCCGGTGCGCGCGGCCTTCGACGCGGCGGGCGCGCTCTTCCCGCCCTCGGACACCCTCGCGCGCACGGTGTTCCCGCCGCCGTGCCCGGCCAGTGACCCCCGGCGGGCCGAGGAGCGCCTGCGCCGCACCGCCTACGCCCAGCCCGCCGTCGGCGCGCTGGCGATGGGCCAGTACCGGTTCCTGACGGAGCTGGGCCTCGCCCCGCACGCGGCCCTCGGCCACAGCTTCGGCGAGCTGACGGCGCTGTGGGCGGCCGGTGTCCTGGACGACGCCGCCCTCCCGGCCCTGGCGCGGGCCCGGGGGCTGGCGATGGAGGAGGCGACCGGGGGGACGGACCCGGGAGCGCTGGTGGCGGTGCGCGCCCCGGAGGAGAGGATGCGGGAGCTCCTCGCCACGCACCCGGGGCTGGCGGTGTCCTGCCGCAACGCCCCGGACGAACAGGTCCTCGGCGGCCCCACACCCCTGCTGGAACGTTTCGTGACGCACTGCGCCGAGCTCTCGGTGCCCGTACGGCGGCTGCCGGTCGCCGCCGCCTTCCACACCCCGTTCGTCGCGCGGGCACACGACGCCTTCGCCGCCGTGTGCGCCGCCACGGACTTCGCCGCGCCGCGCCTGCGGGTGTACGCGAACACGGCGGGCGCCGCGTACGGGCACGGCCCGGACGCCGACCGCCGGACGCTGGCCGAGCAGCTGCGGAACCCCGTGGACTTCGCCGCCCGGGTACGGGAGATGCACGAGGACGGTGTCGGGGTGTTCGTCGAGTTCGGCCCCCGGCACGTACTGACCGCGCTCGTGGAACGCACACTCGCCGGGCGGCGGGTGGAGACGGTCGCCTGTGACACCGGGCCGGACGCCGACGGCGCGGCCGCCCTCAAGGAGGCGGCGCTCCGGCTCGCCGTGCTCGGCCTCCCGCTCGTCGGGCCCAACCGCTACGACGCCCCTCCCGCGCCCGGACGGCCGGCGCCCTCGAAGGTCGCCCGGCGGCTGGAAGGCCCGAACTTCGCCGCCGTGGCATCGCAGCGGGCGGCGGACCGGCAGGCGGGGGAACGAACGGCCTCCTGGCGGGCCACACCCGGGAGCGCCTCCGGCGCGGCGGTCCCCTCGGTGGACGCGGCTGCCCTGACACGTGCCGCCGCCGAGCACCTGGCCGCCCACACCCGGTTCCTGGACGGCCAACTGGCCACGTCGGAGGAGCTGAGCAGGCTGCTGCGCGCGGGCGCGGCGAACGGCGGGGTCGACGCCGCCCTGGCCACGGCCGTTCAAGCCATCGCGGATCACAACATGGCGGTGGGGCAGGCGCATACGCGCGCGAGCGAGGTCGTCACCCGGCTGCTCACCTCCGACACCCCGGCCCTCCCCCAGGCCACCGCGCCCGTCACACCGCCCGTCACCGCCCCGGACGCACCGGCACCGGACCGCTCCGCCCTCGCCGAACTCGTCGCCGCCCACCGGAGCGGCGAGCCCGACCGCCCGTCGACCGGCCGACCGCCGGCCGTCGACCGGGAGGAAGTGGAGCGGGTCTTCCACCAGGTGGTCGCCGAGCGGACCGGCTACGACGTCGACATGATCGAGCCGCACCTCTCCATCCAGGAGGACCTGGGCATCGACTCGCTCAAGCAGGTGGAGATCGCGGCGGAGGTCTGGCGCCGCTACCCGATGATCACCAGGGAGGAA
Source organism: Streptomyces sp. NPDC037389 (assembly GCF_040636475.1). Taxonomy (NCBI): domain Bacteria; kingdom Bacillati; phylum Actinomycetota; class Actinomycetes; order Kitasatosporales; family Streptomycetaceae; genus Streptomyces; species Streptomyces sp. NPDC037389. The sequence goes on along the minus strand of NZ_JBEZUS010000010.1, from coordinate 177,254 downwards.
CTCTTCCGGTTCAGCGAGGCCCGGACCGTGGCCGAGCTCACCGAGATGCTGGAACGCGTCCTCGCCGCTCCGGACCGCGCGCTCCGCCACACCGAGGACGTCCCGCTCGGGCGCGCCTTCCCCGTCCTCCGCCCGCTGCCCGCCGTGGACGTACGGACGGACGCCTACCCGGACCGGCCGTGCGCCGTCCTCCTGGACGACGGCGGCGCGCTCTGCGCGGCGGCGGCCGGGGCGCTCCGCCCCGCCGGCTGGCGCGTCCTCCGGCTGCTGCTGCCCGGGGCCGGGACCACGTCCGGGGCCGGGGCCGATGCGCCGGCGGCGGACGTGCGGGTCCTGACGGACCTGTCCGAGGAGGCGCTCGTACGTGGTGTGGGCGCGCTGCTGACGGCGGCGGAACGCGTCGACCTGTGCGCGATCGCGATGAGCCGCCCCGCCGGCGCGGAGGCCGGCGAGGTGATCGCCCGGCTGCGGCACGCCGTCCTCGTCGCCAAGCACCTGTGCCCTCCCCTGAGGGAATCCGCCGTACGCGGCACCCGGGCCGCCTTCGTCGCGCTCACCGGGCTGGACGGCCGCCTCGGGTACACGGGCGCGGGCGGCGACCCGGTGGCGGCGCTGGCCGGGGGCCTGGGCGGCCTCGTCAAGTCCGTGGCGCTGGAGGCCTCCTCGCTCTTCTGCCGCGCGCTGGACGTCGCCCCGGAGCTGTCCGCCGACGCGATCGGCGCGGCCTTCCTTGCGGAGGTCTCCGACTGCGCCACCGACGTCCGCGAGGTCGGCTGGGACGGCACGCTGCGCCGCACCCCCGTGCTGGCCGACGCCCCGGAGCCGGTGGTGCCCGCGCGACCGGATCCGGCGGACCTCTCCGCCGACGACCTGATGCTGGTCACCGGCGGGGCCTCCGGCATCACCGCGTGGTGCGTGGCCGCCCTGGCCGCCGAACGGCCCTGCGGCTTCGTCCTGCTGGGCCGCACCGGGCTCGCCGACGAGCCCGGCCGGGCCGCCGGCCCGAACGATCCGGACGCGCCGCGCGACGCCCGGTCCGAGCAGGAGCGCAGCACCGGAGACGCCGCCGGCCAGGTCGACGAGCCGCTGCGGCACCGCCGGATCCGTTCCCTGGTCGAGGAGTTGCGCTCCCGGGGCGCCGAGGCCCACTACGTCGCGGCGGACGTCCGCGACGCCGCCGCGCTGGCCACGGCTCTGGCCCCGTACGCCGGCCGCGTCACGGGGGTGGTGCACGGGGCCGGGGTGCTCGGGGACTCGACGCTCGGGGAGCTGGCGGCCGGTTCCATCGCCCGCGTGGTCGACACCAAACTCGCCGGACTGCACAACGTGCTCTCCTGCCTCGACCCGGACCGGCTGCGGCGGCTGGTCCTCTTCGCCTCCGTGTCGGGCTACTGGGGCAATGTGCGGCAGACGGACTACGCCCTGGCCAACGAGGCGCTCACCCGCTACGGCCTGGCCTTCGCGGCGGCGCGCCCCCACTGCCGGGTGACCCCCGTCGTCTGGGGCCCGTGGGAGGGCGGCATGGCCGCGCACCTGCGCGAGTTCTTCCTCCAGCAGGGCTTCCCCGTGCTGACACGGAGCACCGGCTGCGAGCGCTTCGTCGGCCTGATGGGCCCGGACCACGTCGACGGTGCCGTCGTCATCGGGCCGCTGCGCGCGCCGTTCACGATCATCACCGAGCCGCCCGGCGCGGGCCTGGCCGCCCGGCGCGACCTGGCCGGCCTGGAGGCGGAGCCGGCGCTGCGCGACCACCGCTGGTCGGGGGCTCCGCTACTGCCGCTGACCGCCGCCGTCGGCTGGGGCCTCCACGTCCTGGAGCGGTGCCGGGGAGAGGCCGGGCCGGTGACGGAGTGCCGGGACTTCCGCGTCCGGCGGGGCCTGTACCTCGACGGCTCCCAGCCGGGGCACGCCCTGGCCCGGCTGACGCCGGACCCGGCGGAGCCGGGCGCCGCCGTGGTCACGATGCGGGCGGTGGACGACGGCCGGGAGACCCAGGTGCTCTACGAGGGCCGCTACCGGGGGTCCGGGCGAGCGCCCGAGCCACCCCGCCGGGAGGACCTGCCGCCGTACCCGTTCCGGGACGAGACGCACCCCGTCTACGCGACGGGCGGCCTCTTCCACGGGCCGTCCCTGCGGGGGCTCAAGGCCGTGCTGGAGGAGGGCCCGGACCGGCTGGTCGTGGGGGCGGCGCTACGGGACCCGGGCCTCGCCCACGGCGCGTTCGGGGGGCTGCTGTACAGCCCCTGCCTCGCCGATCTGCTGGTCCAGACGGGGGCGCTGCTGGGGCTGGCACGCTTCGGGCACGCCCCGGCGCCCGTCAGCGTCGAGCGCGTGGAGCTGTTCGCCCCGCTGCCCGACGGGGGACCGTTCGTCGTCGTGGCCGAGCTCGGGTCCGTGTCGGTCGTCGACCTGCGGTGCGACGTCACCGCGTGCGACCCGGACGGCCGGGTGCTCCAGCGCTGGACGGGGCTGACGCTGGTCCCCTTCACCGGAAGGGAGCTCAAGGCCCGGCTCACCGCGCTCCGGTCCGCCCCGGGTGCCGGGGCGGCGGCGGGCTGACGGACTGACAGACCGACGGTGAGGACGACGATGGACGGACTCGGCTTCGACGGCGTCCCCCTGGAGCCACCCCATCGGCCGTTCCCGGCCCCCACGGCCCCGGACACCGACCCGCCGGCCGCACCCGCGACCGACGACGCCCACGGCACGGCGACCGGCGGCTCCCCGGCCGGGGAGCCGCCCCGGCCGGGCCCCCCCCCCGCGGGGGCCCGGTGCCGCCCCCGGCGGCACCGGCACCGGACGGCACGGCCGCCCCCACGGACGTGGCCAGGATGCTCGCACACTCAGTGCAGCAGGCCCACGCGGCGGCGCTCGTCGCTCACCGGGCCATCAGCGCCTGGCAGACCGGCCTCGTCGCCGCCGGGACCGTCCTCGCCCCGGCGGCTCCCGGAGCTCCCGGGGCGCCCGCTCCGCCCCCTCACCCGGACAGCGCGCCCGACTCGTGGGAACGATGGGGCGGCCCCGCGCTGGCGCTCCGCGCCGGGGCCCGTGCGCTGGCCGACGCCACGGCACCCCGCCCGTGCCCCGACACGTTCACCGCGACCTGGCACGATCCCGTGCCGTACGCGCCCACCCCGCTCCGCGCCCACTCGGCACCGGACGGGAGTTGCGAGGTCCTCGACGGCGCGCGCGGCATCCTTACGCTCCGCGCGACGGACGAGGAGCCGCCACGGCGTCACGTCCCACGGTTCCCGGAGGAGTTCCACCCGCACGCGGTGACGGACGTCCACCGGCTGACCCGCGCGGAGCTCGACGCGCTCGCCGCCGGGGACGTCGCGGGCGTGTTCGGTCCCGCCCACGACCAGCGCGGCCTGGAGCCGGACGAGCTGCCCGCGCCCTGGCCGGCCCCGCTGCTGGAGGAGATCACGGTCGGCCCGCGCGCGGGCCGGTACGGCCAGGGCCTGCTGACCGCCACGGCGCGGCCGACGACCATCGGGGACGGCGGCCCGGAGTGGCCGTACCCGGTCGCGGCGGCCCTGGAGGCGCTGCGCGTGTACGCCTTCCACCAGGGGCTGCACCTGTGTCTGCCCGGGGCCCGGGTGCTCCCGCTGCCCGGCCGTCCCGTGCGTGTCGAGTGGCGGGGCGGCCCGACCGGGCCGGAAACGGGCGGCGAGCCGTGGCGGCTGACCGTGGAGGTGACCGAACTCGGTTCGCTGCCGCACCCGTACGCGGTCGCCGACTGCGAGATCGCCTCCGGCGGGCGGGTCGTGGCACGGCTGCACGGCCTCGGCGCGACGGTACGGGAGCGGCCCGGCGCCGGCCTGATGCCGCACCCGGACCGGCCCAGCTGCCGGAAGACGTCCTCCGGTGCCCGGGCCCGCTTCCACGAGCTGCACATCGCCCAGGGCGTCGAGGGCCATCCGTCGGTGCTGGACGCGCGCGGCGAGGGAATCACCACACCGGTCCGGCCCCGTCTGCCGCGCGCGGGGCTGCGAGCGGTCGACCGGGGCGTCGCCTTGCACGAGGGCGACGGGCCGGACCGGGCGGGCGCCCGGCTGATCACCGAGCACGACGTCCCGGCGGACCCCTGGTACCGCCGGGAACACGGCGGTGGCGTACCGGCCTTCGCCCTGATGGAGATGGCCCTTCAGCCCCTCGGACTGCTCGGAGGGCTCTCCGGCCTCCTGTGGATGTACCCCGACCAGGCGTTCGTCTGCCGCAACCTCGAGGGCCGGGCACGGCTGACCCGCGCGTGCGACCCGCGCTCGTCGACGGTCGTCCAGGAGGCCGTGCTGCTGTCCGCGACCGTCCTGCCGGGGGCGGTGATCGACCGGTACCGCTTCTCGCTGAGCACCGGCGGCGAGGTCTTCTTCGAGGGCGAGGCGACGCACGGCTATCTCACGTCCGAGGTCCTCGCCCTGCAAAAGGGCCTGGACGGCGGCCGGGAGACGCCCCCGTGGCTGGAGCGGCGGCCCGTCGCCCCGGCGGGGACGCGGCGGCTGGACGTACGGCGCGACGCCCGGCTCGGGCGGGGCCGGCTGGCGCTGCTGGAGGACGTGGTGCTGGTCCCCGGGGGCGGGGAGCACGGCGCCGGCTATGTGCTGTGCGCCAAGGCGGTGGACCCCGGCGACTGGTTCTTCGGCCGGCACTTCCCCCACGACCCGGTGCTGCCCGGGTCGGTCGGGGTGCAGATGCTCTTCCAGGCCGTGCGGGCCTTCGCGCTGTACACCGGGCTCGCCGACCGGCCGGGGCCGGGCCCCGATACCGTGCCGGGTGAGGAGCTGCGCTGGGCCTACCAGGGTCAGGTCCTGCGCGGGCACCGGCGGGTGCGCGGCGAGGTCCACATCCGCGAGGTCCGCGCGGCCGGCGGCACGGTGCTGCTGCGCGCCGACGGCAGTGTGTGGCGCGACGGCCTGCGGATCTACCGGGCCGACAACATCGCCGTGGCCCTGCCGGACGCCCGCCGGGGCACGCCGTGAGGGGGCGCCCGCCCTGTGGCCGGAACGCCCCGCCGCCCGCCGGCGGGGCCGTCCTCACTCCACGGCCGGGTGCTCCGCCTCCGCGTGCTCCTCCTCCACCGCCCGGCGCAGCTGGGCGTCCTGGATGAGGCTCGTGGGGTAGAGGGCGCGGCCGAGCGCGCAGTGCTGGGCGTACACGGCGATCAGCTGGCGGATCTTCGCGCCGTCGGCCTGGGACGGCACATGGACGGCCTGGACGGGGACGGCCTCGTCGTCGTCCGCACCGGGGAGACCGGCCCACATCTCCTCGGCGGCGCTCATCAGCTCGTCCGCCTCGTCGCGCAGACGGTGCCAGGCGCCGTCCCGCACTGCCTGCTCCATGGCGGAGAGCGAGCCGAGGATGGTGACGTAGTCCTCGGCCAGGCGCTCCTCCTCGGGGGTCGGTTCCAGCGCCTTGACGGCCAAGTCGGTTGCGTACACGGACACCTCCACGAACGGACGGGGGGATCCGGGACCACACGTACGGTCCCGGCCCACGGCATCGTCGCGCCCCGGGTGCGCGGCCGTCACTGTGCACTCTGACCGTGCTGCCATTTATCACCCGCTCGGCCGATCGCCGGGACGGGAAGGGGCGCCGGGGTCCGGCGCGTGACCGGGCGTCGCCCCCGGCGGTATTCCCGCGACAGGGGTGGTGTCCCGCCGGTTGACTGTGCGCCATGCGGATTCCATGGATGCCGAACCGGGCGCCGGTGCCGGTGCGCCCCCGCCGGCGGGCCGTACCCCGGCTGCTGCTCGTGGCCGCCGCCGCGGTCTGCGCCTTTCTGCCACCGGGGGCGGCGCCGGGTGCCGGGGGGCCGCCCGGGGTCGTCTCGGCGCGGCCGCTGACGGCGCTCGACGAGGCGTTCGGGGCGTACGCCGACCGGGTGCGCGATCCGGGCCACTGGACCGGTGGGGACGGTACGTACTCGGTGCCGACGCCCGCCGGTGAACTGTGGGTCTTCTCGGACACGTTCCTCGGCACGGTGCGGCCCGACGGCTCCCGCTCCCCCGTCGCCGGGGCGGGCGGTACGACGCCGTTCGTCCACAACAGCTTCGTCCTGTGGCCCTCCTCCGGCGCCCCGCGCACGGTGACCGGCCGGGACCGGTCCGGGCGGCCCGGCTCCCTGGTGTCGCCGCCGGCCGCGGGCGAGTGGTACTGGGCGCGGGCCGGGATCCCCGACGGCCGGGGCGTCGCGGTCGTCTACGCCCGTTACGCGCGGACCGGCACGGGGCCGCTGGACCTGGCCTGGCGCGGCTCCGTGGTGGCGAGGTTCGGCGAGGGGCGGCTCTCGCGGCCGGAGTCGGTCACACCGCTGCCGTCGTCGGCCGGGATCTCCTGGGGCGCGTGGCTGGCCCGGGAGGGGGACCGTACCTATGTCTACGGCACCGAGGCGGCCCCCTCGGGCGGGAGTCACCTCCATCTGGCCCGGGTGGACGGCCGGGGCCTGCGCGGACCCTGGCGGTACCGGGCCGCCGACGGCTCCTGGTCCCGCGAGGAGTCCCGGGCCGCCCGGCTCACCGGCCCCGGCGGGGCGGCGCTGCGGGTCTCGGACGAGCTCAGCGTGGTCCGGCACGGGGCCTGGTACGCCCTGGTCACCCAGCGGGCGGACGTGCCGTTCAGCGCGGAGCTGCGGCTGGCCTGGGCGCGCTCCCCCGGCGGACCGTTCACGGCGCCGCGCACGGTGTACACGGCGCCGGAGGCGGGGCCGGGCGGCAGCTACCGGAACCCGAACGTCCTGGCGTACAACCCGCACGAGCACCCGGAGCTGGAGCACGGCACGGACGAACTGGTCGTCTCCTACAACGTCAACAGCCTCGCCCCCCAGGACGTGATCGACCGGGCGAGCGTCTACCGCCCCCGTTTCCTGCGGATCCGGACCGCCCGTTGACCTCCCGTCCCTTTCGTCAGAGCTCGGCGTCCATGGCCAGCCGCCGCACCCCGGGCAGGTGGTCGTCGAGCTCGCCGGGCTCGAACCGGCACATGCCCACGACGTGCCAGAACTCGCCCGCGATGTCGCCGTCGAACTTGTAGCCCCCCGAGGGGTTCAGCGCGGCCCAGCCGCCCGGGACGGCGATGAGCGTGGCCCGCGCGGCCGGGGCGCCGTCCTCCGGCAGCGACCACAGCCGTACCGTGCCGTCCTCGGCTCCGCTGGCCAGCAGGGAGCCGTCGGGGCTGAAGGCGAGGGTGAGGATCCGGCCCGTGTGCCCGGTCAGCCGGCCCGTCTCGGTGCCCGTCAGGGGTTCCCACAGCCGGATGGTCCGGTCGTCGCCGGCGGTGGCCAGGAGGGAGCGGCCCGGGTGGGCGGCAGCCGTCCACAGCCGTCCCGTGTGGCCCCGCAGCCGGTGCCGGACGGCGCCGTCCTGCCAGACGATGGCCTGCCCGTCCCAGGAGGCGCTGGCCAGCCAGGCGTCGCCCGGACCGTGGACGACCGCGTACACCCGGTCGGTGTGGCCGGCGAGTTCGGCGACGAGACGGCTCTCGGTGAGGTCCCACAGGCGGACGAACGAGTCGTCGCAGCCGGTGGCCAGCCCCGTGCCGTCCGCGGTGAAGGACAGCGAGCGCACCCGGCCCCGGTGCTGGCCGAGGGTGGTCACATGCGCGCCGGTGCTGCGGTACCACAGCCGGACGGTGTCGTCGTCATTGGCGGTGGCGAGGAACTCGCCGTCGGCGCTGAAGGTCTCGGCCCAGACGTGGTCGGTCTCGGCGTCGATCTCGCGCTGGTACTCGCCGGTGTCGGCGTTCCACACATAGACGTCGCCGTCGCTGCTGGAGGTGGCGAGCAGCGGTCCGCGCGGGCTGAACACGGCGGAGACCAGCCGGTCGTTGTCGCCCGTGAGCTCGCGCACCCGGCGTCCGGTGGCGGGCTCCCAGATCCGGACGACGCCGTCGTTGCCGCAGGCCGCGAGCTGGCCGCCCGAGGCACTGAAGGCCAGGCCGACGACCTTGCGGCCGTGGCCGCGCAGGACGTTGCGGCCACGGCCGGTGGTGGTGTCCCACAGCCGTACCGAGCCGTCGTTGCCGGCCGACACCAGCAGCGGTCCCGACTCCGGGACCGCCGGGCCGCCGTGGGGCCGGAAGCGGCAGGCCCACACCGATCCCTGGTGGTCGGCGGGCTGCCGGCGCAGGGGCGCGGCCGTCCAGCCGGCCGCGGGCGGGGTGGCCTGGGTGATCCGCCAGAGCCGGACGGAGCCGTCGCTGCCGCCGGCCGCCAGCATGCCGCCCTCGGGGTCGAAGACCACCTGGTACACGGCCCCGCCGCCGCGCAGCGGGGCACCTGCGGCCTCGCCCGTGCGCGGGTCCCACAGCATGACGTGGCCCTCGGTGTCGCCGCTGGCCAGCAAGGTGCCGGAGGGGTGGAAGTCCAGGGTGTAGACGCGGCCCGGATGGCCGGTGCAGGTGTGCCGCCGGCGCAGGGTGGCGACGTCCCAGATGCGGACCGTGCCCCCGTCGCCCTCGCCCATGTCGCCGGTGGCGAGCAGGGTTCCGTCGGGGCTGAAGCGGGCGCGGTAGACGGCGCCCCGGTGGCCGTCGAGCTCGCCGAGGAGCCGGCCGGAGCGGGTGTCCCACAGCCGTACGCACGCGGCGGCGTCGCCGGTGGCCAAGGCGGTGCCGTCGGGGCTGAACACGGCGGTGTAGACGGGCGCCTTGTGGCCGGGGAGGCGGTGCGTGACGGTTCCGGTGGCGACGTCCCAGAGGGTGACGGTGCCGTCGGCGTCACCGGTGGCCAGCCGCTCCCCGCCGAGGTCCAGGGAGACGGGCCAGACGCCGTCGGAGTGGACCGTGAGCCGGTGGAGGCTCCGGCCGGAGACAGGGTCCCACAGCCGTACGGCGCCGTCCGAGCCGCCCGTGGCGAGCACCCCGCCGCGGAACTTGACGGCGTAGACGCGGCCCGTGTGGCCGTGGAGGGTGCGCAGGGCGGTGCCCGTGGCGGCGTCGCAGACCAGGACGCCGCCGTCCTCGCCGCCGAGGGCGAGGAGTTCGCCGCCGGGGCTGAAGGAGACGGGTTCGGGCAGCCGGCTGGTGCGCATGTCGAAGCCGTAGGGCACGCCGACCGCCGCGGGCCGGAACCCCGCCTCGGCGGTCAGGCCGGGGGCGACGGCGGCCGCACGGAGTTCGGGGGTGTCCAGGACGGCCGGTTCGGCGACCGTGTTGATCAGGGCCGCGCGGTGCCAGCTGCCGCCGCCGACCCGGACGCCGCGCAGATCGGTGCCGATGAGCCGGGCCCGGCGCAGATCGGCGCCGCGCAGATCGGCGCCGCGGAGGTCGGCGTCGTCGAGGCGGGCGCCGGCGAGGCGGGTGTCGCGCAGGATCGCGCCGGAGAAGTCGGCGCCGGTCAGCCCGGCGTCGGTGAGGTCGGCGCGGGTGAGGTCGACGCCGGAGAAGTCGCGGTAGGACAGGTCCTCCCCGGCGAGGACGGCGCCGCGCAGATCGGTGTGGGCGGGGATCCGCAGCCTGCTGAGGATCTTCATGGCGTTGGCCCTGGCCGTCTCGCCGGCCGCGCCCTCCGCCGCGCCGTCCTCGCCGCCGAGGGCCCGCTCGGCCCACTGCTGGCAGGTGCGGTGGTCGGCGAGGTCGCAGAGGAACTCCACGGCCAGCCGGCTCAGCGGGCGGCGGGCCAGGAGGTCGGCCTCGCCCGTCTCGCCCCGCCCGAGCCGGACCGCGGCCTCGCGGGCCACCAGCCACTCGGCCACGGACCCGTGGATGAACCGGAAGAGTCCGTCGTCGGTGCGGACGAGCAGACTGCCGGATCCCACCGAGTGGGCGGCCTGGGGCACCGACAGCCGGGAGTCGGCGAGTTCGCTGAGGGTCTCGGCCACGTCGTTGAGCTCGTCCAGGCGCAGGGCGCTCTCGCCGCTCTCCCACAGCCGCAGGGCGAGGGTGGTGACGGCCTGCCACAGCTGCGTCAGGTCCAGGCCGGGAGCGCCGCCGGGCCCGCCCTGGCCGCGCCGGGCCTCGAAGCGCAGCCAGGAGGTGAAGACCTCCTCGTAGAGCCCGGCGGGGCTGAGCGCCCGGCCGGCGCCGGCGACGGCGCGCAGCCGGTCGTGGTCGAGGTCGGCGACGAAGCTGAGCAGCCGGGGGTTGCGGCACAGGGCGAGCAGGTCGGGGATGCCCTCCAGCAGCCGGAGCCGGCGGTCGGCGGCCTGTTCGTCGCCGTAGCGGTTCACCAGGTAGGAGCGGATCTGCTGGGGGGTGAACTCCTGGACGGCGAGCACCCGGCGCTGCGGGAGCAGCCCGACGCGCTCGCCGAGCGCGGTGAGCACCTGGGCCTGGGAGCGGAAGTGCTGGGTGCGGCTGCTGACGACGATCTTGGCGCTGTCCACGGCGGCGTCGAGGAGCACCTGGAGGTGGTCGGCGGCCCGGTCGTAGGTGACCTGGTTGACGAGTTCGTCGAAGCCGTCGAAGAGCAGGACGATCCGGCCCTGTCCGAGCATGTAGCGGAAGGCGCGCAGGTCGATGGTGTCGACGCCCTGGCCGGCGAGGTGGGCGGCGACGAGCCCGTCCAGGGTGTGGGCCCGGTCGAGCCCGCTGAGCTGGATGAGCACCGGGACCAGGTGAGGCAGTTCGGCGGGTAGCCGACGGGCGATCTCGCGCAGGGCGAAGGTCTTGCCGTGCCCGAAGTCGCCGAGGAGCAGCAGGAAGCGGCCGTGGTCGGCGTCGAGGAGGCGCAGCACGTCGTCGACGAGCCCGTCGCGTTCCGTGCCGCCGGGGCGTTCCAGTTCGCGGTAGCGCTGGGGGAGGTAGAGGGAGGGCTGGTACTGGGGGTCGGCGCTCAGCCGCTCGGTCTGGGCGGCGACGTAGCCGCGCAGGTCCAGCAGGCCCTGGAACTCGGTGAAGCTGCGGACGAGGACGCCGCGGCGGCGGGCGTGTTCGCGGAGCTCCCGTGGGGGCGGCGGGCCGTCGTGGACGAGTTCGGCGTCGGGGTCGGTGCCGGAGGCGTGGACGTGGTCGATGAAGCTGTCGACGTCCTCGGCGCGCGGGGTACCGACGAGGACGCCGACGCGCTGCTGGCGGACGAAGCCGGACTCGGTCCAGGTGACGAGCAGGCCGGGCGGGTCGCCGGGGAGGCGGCGGAGCTGAACGTTCTGGTGGCGGATGCGGCAGACCTCGGCGACGCGGGAGAGCAGGGCCTCCTGAGGGCCTTCGACGGCGCGGGCCTCGTCGGTCGCGCCGGCCGGTGTGCCGGGGGTGGTGGCGGCGGGGTCCTCGGGGGTGGGTGTGACGGGCTGTTCGGGTCCGAAGACATGGTGGGCGCCGCGCCAGCCGAGGGTGTAGCGGCGGGGTGCCTCGCCGGGGTTCTCGGGCCAGCGGGTGAGCCCGTCGCGGGTGATCTCCAGGAGGCGGTAGCGGCCGGGGGCGGCGGCGCCGAGGACGGGTAGGTCGCGGCCGGTCAGGGGCAGGACGGCGGCGGTGGCCGCGGCCGTGCCGGTGGGGCGGGCGGTGGTGGCCGGGCCGTGGAGCAGCAGGTGCAGCCGGGGGGCGGTGAGCCGGGTGAGGACGTCGGTGTCGCGCAGGGTCGCGGCGGCGGGGCGCCGGCCTGCCACCGGGCCGCCGGCGCGGCCGGGGTCGTAGCCCAGGGCGCGGCCGGGCGCGGGGGCCGTGGGTGCGGGGTCGGGGGCGGTGCCGGAGGCGGGCGCGAGGGCGCCGCGGGTCTCCGGGGCGTGGCGCAGGGCGCCGAGGCGCAGCCAGCCCTCGCGTTCGTAGGAGCGCAGGGCCTGGGCGAACCAGGCGGCCTGTTCGGGGCCGAGCAGTCCGTACTGGTCCTCGGGGCGGTGGCTGTGGGCCATGGAGGAGTTGAGGCCGGCGACGACGGTGCGCAGGGCCGGGACGGGGAAGAGGGTCCAGGGCTGGTCGCCGTCGAAGACGGCGTCGAGTCCCTGGTAGAGCTCGCGGAAGAGGCGGGCGTAGTGGCGCCACTTGGGCCAGTAGGGCGGCCGGGGGCGCATCTCGTCGGCCTCGCAGGTGGCGAAGTAGGCGCGGCAGGCGGCCTGGCTGACGTCCTGTCCGCCGGGGACGATCGCGAGCCGGTCGGCCGCGAGGCCGAGGCGTGCGCGCAGGCCGGTGAGGAAGTTCAGGGCCTGGTCGCACTCGCGGGGGCTGCCGGAGGCGGTGAGGTCGCCGGTGACGACGAGGAGGTCGGGGGCGGGGGCCCCGGCGTCGGTGAGTTCCACGAGGTCGCCCCAGACGGCGGCCTGGAGCTCGGCGGGGTCGGCGCCGCGTCCGAAGGCGGGGCCGGCGAGGTGGAGCACGGAGACGGTGTCCCGGGCACGCTGACCGGTGGCGCCCTGGGGGTAGCCGGGGGCGGTCGCGGGGCGGCGGCGGCCGGCCCAGCCGGGGCTGCCGGGGCCGGGCCCGGCGGGCGGCACGCTCGGGACGGGGGCGGGCGCGGGGCTCTGGGGGTGGCCGGGGAAGCCGGGGTGGCGATCGGGGCGGGCACGGCCGTCGAGGGCGTGGCCGACGCGGGTGAGGAGGAGTTCACGGGCGGCGGCGGTGTCGTGGACGCCGACGAGGTCGACGTAGGTGATGGTGGCGAGGAGTCCCTCGACGGGGATGTCCTCCACGCGCACGGTGATCAGTCTGCGCTCGGGGGCGTCGGGGTCGGCGCGCAGCGCGGCCTGCCACTCCATGCGCCCGTAGCGGGAGCGTTCGTAGTTGCGGGAGAGGACGGCGATGACGGCGACGGACTCACTGACGCCGCGGTCCATGAAGTCGACGAAGTTGGTGCCCGGTACGAAGTCCCAGGCCTGGAGGACGGTGCGGTAACCGGCCTCCTCCAGGGTCCAGGCGATCCAGGCCGCCCAGCGCTCGTCCGCCGGGGAGTAGCTGATGAAGAAGTCCAACGGCCTTTGTCGTCCGTCGCTTTCCTGGCGTGCCACCATGACTCCATCCTAGGAACGGACTTCCCCGGGGTCACTGTGTTCGCCATGAACGCTGTGCCATCCTCGGGGCGTGCGTGTCTTACGACGGCTGTCCTCGTGCCTGCATCCCCTGGACTGGCTGGCGGGCGGAATCCTGGCCTGTGGTCTGCTGTTCCTGGCGACGGGGCTGCTTCCGGCGGGGTCCGCCGGGGACGCGATGCGGCGGATCGCGCCGTTGCTGGCGTTCCTGGGCACGGTGATCGTGCTGGCCGAACTCACCAGCCGGGCCGAGGTGTTCGACGTGGTGGCCTCGGGGGTGGCACGGGTCGGGCGGGGCAGTTACGCCAGGCTGTTCGTGTTATGCGTGGTGTTCGCGTCGGTCACCACGATCACGCTCAATCTCGATACGACGGCCGTGCTGCTGACTCCGGTGATGCTGGCGCTGGCGGGCCGGGTGGGGATCGCGGCGGTGCCACTGGCGATGACGACGGTGTGGCTGGCCAATACGGCGAGCCTGCTGCTGCCGGTGTCGAACCTGACGAATCTGCTGGCGGCGGACCGGGTGGCGCTCTCCCCCATGGGGCTGGCGGAGCGGATGTGGGCGCCCCAACTGGCGTCGGTCGCGGTGACGATGGGGTGTCTGTGGCTGTTCTACTGGCGCCGTGACCGCCGGGGTGCGCAGCGGTACGTTCCACCGGAGGTCCACCGGCCCGCCGACCGGGTGCTGTTCCGGGTGTGCGCGGTGGCCTGCGCGGGCTTCCTGCTGGCGATCCTGATCGACGCGGTGCCGCTGTGGACGGCGTCGGCGGTGGCGGCCGCGCTCGCCGTGGCGGCCTTCGCGGTACGGCGACGCGCGGCGCTGCGGCTGTCGTTGGTGCCGTGGCGGCTGTTGATCCTGGTGCCGGGGTTGTTCCTGGTGGTGGAGACGGTCAATGTCAACGGGCTGCACGAGCTGCTGGCGCGGGCGGTGGGCACGGACGGCGGCCTGCCGGGGATGCTGCGGGCGGCGGGGGTGGGCGGGGGGCTGGCCAACGCGCTCAACAACCTGCCGGTCTATCTGGCGGGCGAGTCGGCCGTGCCCGTGGGCAATCACGACCAGTTGCTGGCCCTGCTGATCGGCACCAACGTCGGCCCGGTGATCACCCCTTGGGCCTCCCTGGCGACGCTGCTGTGGTTCGAACGCTGCCACGCGCAGGGCGTGCGGGTGTCCCCGGGCCGGTTCATGGGGACGGGCGCGGTGCTGGCCGTCGGCGCCCTGCTGGCGTCCGTCTGCGCGCTCACCGTAACGAGGTGACCGCCTCGTGCCCCTACGGCGTGGGCGCCGTCGTGGAACGGCCCTCCGCGACCAGTTCCAGGAGGTGGGGGAGGACCTCCGGCCGTCCGGCGACGAAGCTGCGGTCGGTGTCGGGGCCGCCGACGCCGCCGTGGAAGGCGCCGCCGTCCAGGGCCCGGATGGCCAGGCCCGCCTCGGCGGCCAGCAGCGCCCCGGCGGGCAGGTCGATGGCCTCGGCGCGGTAGCCGACGAAGCCGTCGATGTCGCCGCGGGCCAGCATCGCCCAGGCCAGCAGGGGCGCCCACAGCTGGAGCACCCGCCGGGAGCGCGCCTCCAGGGCGTCCTTGAGGGCGCGCGCCACCGGGTCCCGGCGGGCGACCGCGTGGCCCTGGGTCCAGGCCAGCAGGGGCCCGGCGGCGGACGGGCGGCCCGCGGGCCCGGTCAGCCGGCCGCGCGGCCCGTACGCGCCGAGGCCCGCCGAGGCCGTCCACGTGCGGTCGGTCACCGGGTCGTGCACGACGCCGAGCACCGCCGCCTCGCCGACGCACAGGGCGATGCCGACGGCGTAGGCGGGCAGGCCGATGACGACGTTGTTGCTGCCGTCGAGGGGGTCCACCAGCCAGGTGCGGCCGGTCCGCGCGCCGGGCGCGGCGGGGACGGGGCCCGCCTCCTCGGAGAGGATCCGGTCGCCGGGGAAGCTCTCCCGGAGCCGCCGGACCACCAGGCGCTCGGCCAGCAGGTCGAGTTCGGTGACCACGTCGCCCCGGTCGTCCTTGGCCCGCACGTCGTAGTCGTCGTGGAAGCGCGAGCGCAGCAGCGCGCCCGCCTCCTGGGCGGCGCCGACGGCCACCCGGCGCTCCGCCGCCAGGGAACCCGCCGGCCCGTCCGGGCCCGGGGACCCGGCGCGGCCGTCGTCATCAGCAGTGGTGTCCATCGATCCTCCTCAGGACAGTGCGGGCCGTCCGGGCGGTCTGCGCGGCGTCGCATGTCTGTCGTACCACCCGGTGCGCGGGGCCATGCACCGGCCCGAGGACGAGGTCGCGGCGCCCGGGCAGGGAGCGGCCGAGCAGCAGGGTGGCCGCGGCGGTGCCCGGGGGGACGACGGTGGTGTGGAACTCCCCCGCGGGGAGCCGGTAGATCCCGCCGGCGACGCCGGTCTCCTCGGGGCCGGGCGCAGCGCTCACCAGGCGTGGAGTCGGCCGGATCTCGTCCACCGCGGGGGCGTCGTCCATCCCGCCGGCCGGGTGGGTGCCGGGCGCGGTGCTGTGCACCTCGAAGAGCCGGTGCGTGGGCCGTTCGGGGTCGTCGCGCACCCGGACCCGCAGATTGCCGACCTGCCCGTACAGCACACAGCTGGCCAGGTCCCAGCTGTGCGCGTGCACGGGCGAGGTGGTCGGCCGGGTGGGCGGCGGCTCCGCCACCGCGTCGTCGAAGACATGGACGCACACCCCCCGGTCGCCCTCGCGCCGCACCGGGAGGCAGAGGAACCCCAGCGGATGGCGGACGGCGCGCAGGGCCCGCCGTCCGGAGGCGATCTCCTCCAGGACCGTCGCGGCCGCCGCGAACAGCTCGCCGGCCGCCGACCCGTCTCTCGTCCCCCTCGCCATGGCCTGTTCGATGCGGCGGTAGTCCACGGGGCTGCGCACTGGAAGCTCACCTCCGGTACGGGTTCTCCGCGTGCAGGGCCTTGTCGATGATGTCGCCGATGTCACGGTCGGTGCAGGAGGCCGGGAGCGGCAGGCCGAGTCCCTCGAAGAGCCGGACGACCTCGTCGACCGTGGGCTCGTCGCCGAGCGGGACGGTGCGGGTGAGGTCCAGGGTGTGGGCCTGTTCCCGGCTCTGGTGGAGCTCGGTGACGTAGTAGTCGTAGAGCGGACGGTCGCGCTCCACCAGCAGGTTGACGCGCTGGGGGTCGTCCTGAGTGATGATCAGGCAGGAGCTGGAGAGGTCGAAGCGGAGCGTGGGGACGACGGAGGAGAGATGGACGTCGATCTCCAGGGTGTCGAGGCGCTGCCGGTACCAGCAGGCGGCGAGCACGGTGGCGAGGGACTCCTTGCGGGTCCGGTCGGCGGTCCATGCCTCCGCGGGCACCGAGTGCAGCCGGTGGGCGAAGGTCTGACGGAAGCGCGCGTACGCCGCGCAGGCCTGCTCGTCGGCCGGGCTGACGATGTCGATCTTCATCGTGAGGGAGCGGCGCTGCCGCTGGGCCTCGCGGACGCAGACGGGGAGGGTCACGGCGCGCAGATAGGTGCCGGTGCCGCCCTTGAAGACCCAGCGGTCGGTGCTCAGCCGGGCCCGGTCCAGGGCCGCCTCCAGCTCGGCGGCGGACAGCGAGCGCACCATGGTGAGGTCCTCCAGCGCGTGCCGGGTGCCGCTCATGGCCGCGCGGATGTCGGCCGTACGCCGCCGCCGCTCGGTGAGCGTCCCGAGGACCAGCGCGGCCAGGACCAGCAGGATCACCCCGGAGGTGATGTTGTCCTTGACCGGCATGTCGAGGACGTCGAGGGTGCCGATGGCGAGGGCCGCGCCCAGGGCGATGACGCCGTCGAGGTTCCTGATGGTCCAGGCGACGGCGTTCTCCACGCCCCGTCCCAGCCGTGCCGCAGTGCCCGCCATGGCCCCCAGCCTCTCCCCCGGTTACGTCAATCGTAGGAGCCGGGTGCGGCGGGCGGCCAGGCATATACCCGGTGACAGGTACGTTCCGCGCCAGGGCGGCTCCGGTGCGGCGCCGGGGGCGAACCGGCCGGGGGCGGGGGCGCGTTGGGCTCAGCCGCCGGTCACCCGCAGGGTCGCGGGCCAGCCGTGGCGGTCGAGGATCCGGTAGAGCTCCTTGATATCGGTGGGGCGCAGTTTCACGCAGCCGTGGGAGGTGTAGTCGCCGGGACCGTCCCAGCGCTGGTAGCCGCCCCGGCCCTGACCACCGGAGCGGGTCATCTGGCTGTGGATGAACAGCTCGGTGCGGTCGGTGCCGTCGTGGCATTGCTTGGTGCCGAGCTCGACGGCGTAGCCCTTGATGAGGTTGCCGTCGTACGCGGTGTGGTGGCGGCCCAGGGTGTAGGTGCCGTCGGGCAGCCAGCCCCGGCCGCGCAGGCACTCGTCGGGCACCCTGCCCGAGCCGGCGCGGTAGGTGACGACGGGCCGGCCGTGCCGGACGTAGGTCAGCCGGGAGTCGTCCGGGGTGTGCTTGGTGAACTTCAGGTAGGTGCCGCCCCCGCCGGCCGTCGCCCGGTCCGCCGGGGCGAGCAGGGCCGTGGTGGCGAGCGCGGCGGCCAGCGCGCCGCGCAGGAGGGCGACGCGGAGCGAGGAGGACGGAGGACGTGGCATGAGGAGGTCTCCTTGGAGGTGGCCGATGGGCACGAGGCTTCCCGTCGCGGCCACCCTTACCGCACGGTGCGGGCGCCGACGGCCTGCTCGTCCCGCTTCACCCGGTCGTGCGATCCCGTCGGCGGCCACCGGACGGACGGGGTGGGGCGAAGATCACAGGCCGGGGCGGGATTCGGCCGGTGGCGCGCTGAGTACGGTGAGCGGGTGCCGAAGCAGAACCTGTTCCCGACCCTGGCGCGCTGGCGGCGCCGGGCCGCCTCCGCGGCCGTCCACCGCGGCGCCCGCTGGGTGCGGGAGGCCGGGGCCGTGACCGCCGAGCGCCCGGGCCCGTACCGCTTCCGCCGGCTCGGCGGTCACTCCCGGCTCGCCTTTCCGCAGGGCACCATCTTCGGGGAGCCGTGGATAGAGATCGGCGAGCACTGCGTCATCGCCCAGGACGTGACGCTCACCGCCGGGATGCTGCCCGGGCTCGACCTGGGGCGGGAGACGATCGTGCGGCTGGGCGACGGCGTGGTGCTGGGGCGCGGCAGCCATGTGATCGCCGACGCGCCGCTGACCATCGGGGACGACTGCTTCTTCGGTCCGGGCGTGTACATCACGACGACCAACCACAGCTACGACGACCCCGATGTGCCCGTCGGCAAGCAGTGGCCGCGCAGCGAGGCCGTGGAGATCGGCTCCGGCAGCTGGCTGGGCACCGGGGTGGTGGTCCTGCCCGGCGCACGGCTCGGCCGGAACGTGGTCGCCGCGGCGGGCGCCGTCGTCCGGGGTGAGGTGCCCGACCACGCGGTGGTCGCGGGGGCGCCCGCCCGGATCGTACGCACCTGGGACCGGGAGACGGGCTGGCAGCCGCCGCTGCGCACGCCGGCTCCGGTGCCGGTCCCCGAGGGCGTCACGGCCGATCAGCTCAAGCGGCTGGCGCCGGACCCGGCGGACGGCGGCTGAGGGCGGCGCACTCGCCGGGCCACGACCGCCCGCGCTCACCAGGCCACGGGCAGGGTCTCGGGACCCCTGTTGATGGAACCCCGCCGCCAGCGCATGTCCTTCGGCTCGACGGCCAGGCGCAGCCGGGGGAAGCGCTCCAGCAGGGTGGAGAGCATGACTTCGGCCTCCATCCGCGTCAGCAGCGCGCCCACGCAGTAGTGCGCGCCGTGGCCGAAGGACAGGTTGGGGGCCTCGTCGCGGCCGAGGTCGAGCCGGTCGGGTCCGGTGAAGACCGAGGAGTCCCGGTTGGCGGCCAGGTAGGAGACGTAGACGACATCGCCGTCGCGGATGGTGGTGTCCGCGACGGTCAGGTCGGCGGTGGCGATCCGGGGCAGGCCGACGCCGTTGCGGTGGGGGATGTAGCGCAGCAGCTCCTCCACGGCCCCGGGCAGCAGCTCCGGTTCGGCGCGCAGCCGCTCCAGTTGTCCGGGGTGGGTGAGCAGCGCGTAGACCATGTTGGAGACCTGGTTGCGCACCGCGTCCATGCCGTTGAGGACGAGCATGACGGCGAGCGAGACCAGCTCGGCGCGGCTGAGCTCCTCCTGCGCGTGGGCGGCGACCAGGGCGCTGAAGAGGTCGTCGCCGGGGTCGGTGAGGCGGCGGTCGGCCAGGGCGCGGAAGTAGCCGGCGATCTCGCGTTTGACCGCCTCGCTCTCCGTCTGGGTGTGGTCGCTGGAGAGGATGACGCCGCGCCAGGTCTGGAGGAGGTCGATGTCGCGGGTGGGCACGCCGAGCAGATCGCCGATCAGCTGGGCGGGCAGCGGCCCGGTCAGGCACTCCGTCAGATCGGCGGGCGGGCCCAGCCGGGCCATGCGTTCGGTCATCCGGTCCGCGAGTTCCTGGGCCCGGGAGCGCAGGGCGGCCACCCGCTTGCGCCCGAAGGTCTGGGCGACCAGGCGGCGCAGCCGGGTGTGGTCGGGCGCGTCGGTGCGGCCGATGCCACCGGCGGGGGCCACCACGTGCGGGGTCATGCTGGTGACCGGCCTGTCGACGGTCAGGGCGCGGCTGAGCGTGGGGTCGGAGGCGACGGTCTTGACGTCCTCGTACCGGGTCACCAGCCAGGCGTCCCCCTCGCCGAAGCGCATCCGGACGCGGGCGATGGGCTCCTCCCGCAGCAACCGGTGGAGCAGGGGGTCGAATTCGAGGGCGGGCAGCGGGTCCACGGACCAGTCGTGCACCGCGCCGCCGGGGCGGGGGGCGGGAGCGGCCCCCTCGGCCGGGGACGGCTCCGGGAAGGAAACGGTCATGCTCGTTCACGTCCTCATCTCATGCCGGAGGCCGGCCGGGTCGCCCGACGGAACAGTCCCGGACATACTGGCTATTCCCGCCCCGGAAAGGGGCATTCGCCGGGCCGAGGAATACACCCACAGGTGTGAGGGGGCGGGCCCGCGCGGGGCCGCCGTAGGACTTCCGGTGTAGGGCTCAGGACCGTTACCCCGGCCGCGGCGGCGATCTAGCCTCGGCCCATGGAATCGACGAACGGCACGTTGAACGAGGCCCTGCGGCGACTGCACCGTTCCGGACCCGAATTCCGGGGTTTTCTCGCCAATCACGGCCCCATGGCCGTCGAGGCACTGGTCCGGCACGGCCGGGAGAACGCCGTCCACCGCTGGCTCGACGGATATACGACCCGGCTGGAGGAGGTACCCCGGCGGCTGGCCCCCATCACCGACGCGGAATGGCGCGAGGCGCTCGGCGACACCGGCCGGGCGGCCGACTGGAGCGATTATTTCACCCGTCATATCGCCGAGCGCCCCTGGCGCGAGGTCCTGGCCGAATGGTGGCCCCGGCTGCTGCCCGGCATCGCCGGCGCCGCAGCGCACCCGGTCATCCGCGTCGGCCACGCCGTGCGGGCACTCGGCGAAGGGGGCGAGGACGAGGCGGTCCTGGCGGAGCTCGCCCACGCCCTGGGCTACTGGGCGGCCCGGCACACCCCCCTGCCGGCCGAGGTCGCTCCCGCCGGGCACTCGACACCCGCGCGGGCCCTGCCGGACCTGCCGCGCGTCGCCGAGCGCGGCGGCCTGCCGCTGCGCGGGTACGCCCAGCTGCCCGGCACGCCCGGCTGGCGGGAGACCGTCGAGTCGGTGCGCGTGCCCGGCACCCCGGAGGAGATCCGGGAGCAGCTGACCGCGCTGGTCCGGGCCGCCACCCTCCACTACGGCGAATTCGGGCACGGCAACGGCGTGATGCTGGTGCACGCCGCGACCGCGCCGAACGCGGTGCTGCGCACACTGCCGGCGCTGCCCGAGGAGCTGTGGGCGCCGTCGCTCACCACGGCCTGGGCGGTGACGGCGGCGATCACCTCCATCTACGCGGCGGACGCCCCCCGGCCCGCGCCGGACGCCTCCTCGCTCGTCCCGGAGGAGGTCTTCGAACGCGCCGTCGAGCACGGCGACGAACATGTCATCAAATTCGCGGACACGGCGCTGGATGTGGCGGCCGCGGCGGATGAAGGGGACGAACGGGCCCTTGCGGCCGCACTGAACGCCATTCGGCTCATTGATCGCGACGACTAGCGGGTATACGCCTCGACCGGACCGGCCGGAATTCCCCACCGGGGACTCACCGGCCGGTAATCGCGCATTCATCGGCCCTTCCTGCGATGACCGCCGCGTTACCGTCCGCGCCCGACTTCGATGCGCGGCGCAGGTACAGTCGCCGCTGGACTGACCGGTACGCCCGTCAGGGCGGACCATGTATCAATTATCAATGCCAGGAGGCAGGATGAGCGCGTCAGAAATCGGTGCCGCCGAGGTGCTGGCAGCGGTCCGGGACATTGTTCCGACGCTCCGGGAAAACGGCCGCAAGACCGAGGACCAGCGCTGGCTGTTGGCCGACAACATCGAATTGCTGGAAAAGGCGGACGTGTTCCGTATCGCCGTGCCCAAGAAATTCGGCGGCCTGGACCTCCCGGTGGCCGAGCAGGCCGAGATCATTTCCGAGATCTCCCGCGGCTGCGGCTCGACCGGCTGGGTCTCCATGGTGTGGATCTCCACCGCCTGGATCGCCAGCCTCTACCCCGACAAGGCCCAGGAGGAGATCTTCGCCGAGGGTTCGGTGCGCATCTCCGGCGGCTTCACCCCGGGCGGCACCCTCAAGCCCGTGGACGGCGGCTACATCCTGAACGGCACCTGGCGCTTCAACACCGGTGTCCCCGGCGCCCAGTGGAACGTCCACGCGGCTCTGGTGGAGCACGAGAACGGTGAGCACGAGGAGCTCTTCGCGATCGTGCCGACCTCGGAGATCGAGATAGCCGACGACTGGGACGTCTTCGGCGCCTCCGGCACCGGCAGTGCCACCTCCACGGCCAAGGACGTCTTCGTCCCGGCGCACCGGATCGTCGGTGTCGACGTGTACGACGCCTCGACCCGTGACCGTTGGAACGCCGACCTCAAGGGCCGCAACTACAACCTCACCAGCTACATCCTGGCCACCTGCGCCCCGGTGTACCTCGGTCTGGCGAAGGGCGCCCTGGAGCTGTTCCTGGAGCGCACCCCGGGCAAGGCCATCGCCTACAGCAACTGGACCGACCAGGCCGAGCACCCCTACACCCAGGTGCAGGTGGGTCACGCCGCCAACAAGATCGCGGCGTGCGAGGCGCTCCAGAGCGTCTGGCTGGAGGACATGCAGCGTCCCGCCGACGCCGGCGAGAAGATGACCACGGAGGAGAAGGCCGCCGTCCGTGGCCAGGTCGGCTATGTCGTCCAGGCGACCAAGGAGGCCGTCGAGACGCTGTTCAACATCAGCTCGGCCTCGGCCATCCTGCGGAGCGCGCCGTTCCAGCGGAGCTTCCGTGACATCGCCGCGCTGTCGCTGCACGGCCTGCTGACGCCCGTCGGCTCCCTGGAGGCGCACGGCCGCGTCCTCCTCGGCCTCGAGCCGGGCACCGACTACCTCTGATCCACCGCCGCGCGACCCGTGGCGTGAACGGGCAAGGACCGGCGGGCATTTCCGCCGGTCCTTGCCTGTACCCCCCTTGCTCTCTTCCGTCTTGCTCTCTTCCGTCGTGCTCTCTTCCGTCGTGCCGTCGGCGTGCGCCGTCGGCACGGCCATTCGACACCGCACCGCATCGAAGGATTGCCATGAACGCTCATGACGCAGGCTCAGTGAAGATCACCGATCGTCGGCTGGGCCGCCGGACGCTGCTGAAAGCCGTCGGCGCCACCTCGCTGGCCGCCTCCCTCAGCCCGGTCCTGGCCGGCACCGCGCGAGCCACCGAGGAGACCCGGCTCGACGCGATCGTCATCGGCGCGGGCTACGCCGGCGGCACCGTGGCCCGCGAGCTGGGGGCCAAGGGCCTCAAGACCATGGTCCTGGAGGCCCGCGACCGGATCGGCGGCCGGATATGGACCGGCAGCTTCGCCGGCCAGACCGTCGACTTCGGCGGCGGCTGGCTCGGCCCGCAGCAGGAGCTCGCCCAGAAGGAGGTGGCGCGCTACGGGATCAAGACCTTCTACGAGACCCCCGGTGACCGCGCCATGATGCCGGGCGCCGACGGCCTGGTCGGCGTGGACCTCCCCACGGTCTCCAGCAAGCTGAGCGGGCTGTTCAAGGAGCTGTTCAAGGGCTCCGAGTCCTACTTCGAGCACCCCGGCGACCCGCTGTTCCGCAAGGACCTGCTGGCGGCCGTCGACCCGCTCTCGCTCGAGGACCGGCTGCGGCAGCTGTCGCTCTCCCCCGTCGACCTGAAGTGGCTCAACGGCGGCTCCGCCGTCTACGCCGGCGGCTCGAGCTCCTGGGCCGCGCTGACCAGCATGGCCCAGTGGTACCAGCTCGCGGGCGGCACCTACGAGGGCTTCGAGTCCACGATGGGCATCAAGCCCGTCGGCGGCATGAGCGCGCTGCTGAAGGCGATGCTCGCCGACTCCAAGGCCATGGTGCGCCTCAACTCCCCGGTCAGCTCCATCACCGAGGCGAACGGCAGGGTCACCGTCCAGGTCCAGGGCGGCGGCGCGTACTCCGCTCCGGTGGCGGTGGTCGCGACCCCGGCCAACGTCTGGAAGTCCATCACCTTCAACCCCGGGCTGCCCAAGGCGCACACCCAGGCGACCACCCAGGGCATGGGCGTGCCGCACGCGACCAAGATCTGGGTGCTGGTCAAGGGCAAGGTCGACGCGGTCTACGGCCAGGCCCCCGAGGGCTCGCCGATCCTGATGCTGGTGCCGCAGCAGCAGCTTCCCGAGGGCCGCCTCTTCGTCGCCTTCGGCGGTCCGTCGCTGGACACCAACGACAAGGCGAAGGTGCAGACGGCGGTCCAGGCGTTCCTGCCCGGGGCCGAGGTGGCCGACTACCGGGCCACGGCCTGGCACGCCGACAAGTACGCGATGGGCGGCTGGGGCATGCGCCGTCCCAACCAGCTCCTCCAGTTGTTCCCGCAGATCGAGCAGCCGCACGGCCGGATCGTGTTCGCCGGCGCGGACATCGCCAAGGGCTGGCACGGCGCGTTCATCGAGGGCGCGATCGAGTCGGGTCTGCGCGCCGCGCAGCAGGCGGCGGCCCTCGCGGGCTGACCTTCCTCACCGCTGACGCGGAACGCCCCCCGCCGAAGGCTTCGGCGGGGGGCGTTCCGCGGTTTCACCCGGATCAGGCGGAGGGCTTCTTCAGGACCTCGATGAGGCTGGAGAAGCTGTTGGCCTCGAAGCCCTTGCCCATGCCGCGCTGGAAGATGTCCTGGACGGCCTTGAGCAGGACGGTGTCGACGCCCGCGTCCTCACTGGTGTGGAGGATGTGGTCGACGCTGGCCGCGCCCATCGCCAGCCGGTCCACGTCGCCCGGGTACTCGGCGTTGTCGACGTGCTGGGCGTAGAGCTCCAGGAAGTGCGGCATCATCGTCATCATGTTGGAGGCGTAGGGGAGCAGCTCCTTGGCGGAGACCCCGTTGGCCTTGCCCAGCGCCAGCGCCTGGTAGTAGCTGAGCATGCTGGTCCAGAAGATGATCATCTGGGCCTGGTAGTACATGGCCGCGAGGCCCGGGTCCTCACCGCGGTAGTCGGTGGCGGTGATGACCGCGAGGGTCTCCTGGTAGGCGTCGAAGACGTCGCGCGGGCCGCTGTAGTAGGTGGAGGAGCCCTCCTTGCCGATCAGGGGCGGGGGCACCTGGACACCACCGGTGACGTGCTTGGCGCCGTGGCCGGCGGCCCACTCGAAGGCCGCGCGGGCCTTGTCGGGGGTGTCGGAGCTGAGGTTGATCAGCACCCGGCCGTCGAGGGCGGCCGTGGCCGGCTCGAGGATGGCGTACATGGCGTCGTAGTCCGTGAGGCTCAGCACCACGAGCTCGTTGGCCTTGAGGGCGTCCTCGACCGAGGGGGCCAGGACGGCGCCCTTGGCGACGAGCTCGTCGGCCTTGCTAGCGGTCCGGTTCCACACGGTCACAGGGTGGCCGTTCTCCAGGAACGCGGTCACCATCGCCTGGCCCATCGGGCCCAGCCCGATGACGGTCACTGCCTGCTTGCTCACTGGTTCTCCTTGGTCGTTACCGCGATTGATACCGCCGGGTGTCCGCTCCGCCGTCCTGACGGGGGTACAGCAGGACGGAGGGGCGACGGTCCGCTCTTTCTAGAACGAACGCTCTACCCAGAATCAACATAGCACAGCACTAGAGCGAACGCTCTATCCGTTAAACTCATGGAATGCAGACCACCAAGCCGCGACACGACGCCACCGAGGGAACGGACGCCGCCGTAGGCACCCGGGACCGGATCGTCCGGGCGGCAGCCCGGCTGCTTCAGCGCCAGGGCTACGAAGGGACGGGCATCAAACAGATCGCCCGCGACGCCGAAGCCACCCTCGGCTCCGTCTACCACTTCTTCCCCGGCGGCAAGCAGGAGCTCGCCGTGGCCGCGATCCAGCACGGCGAGCACGAGTTCGCCGACATCCTGCGCGCCGGACTGGCCGCCGACGACGACCCGGCCGAGGCGATGAGCGCCTGCACCCGGCTGCTCGCCGACTCCCTGCGGGAGTCCGACTGGATGGACGGCTGCCCCGTGGCGGCCACCGCCCTCGAGACCGTCGGGCGCGCCCCCGCCATCCAGCAGGCCTGCGCCGAGGCCATCGGCCACTGGACCGACCTGGTCGCGGAGAAGCTGCGCGGCGGCGGTCTCGACGAGGACACCGCCCGCGATCTGGCCTGCGCGGCGATCAGCACCCTGGAGGGCGCCGAGATGACGGCGCAGGTGCTGCGGAGCGAGGAGCCGCTGCTGACGGCCGGCCGGCACCTGGCCCGGCTGATCCGCACCTATCGGTAAGCAGGCGTCCGGCCCACTGGCGGAGAAGGCGAAGCGGCCTCGTTCTCCGGTGGGCCGTGCCAGGACGATGGTGCTCATGCTCTCTTTCGGGACGGGTGCCCGCCGACGCACTTGACCGCGCGTCAACCCCGTGCCGACCGTAACGCGGAGTCACCCAACCCGTGCCCACCGTGCGGTCATCGTCCGGTCATCGCCGCAGGACAACCACGATGACCGGACGATGGGCAGACGTTTCCGCCCGCCCGGCGGGAGGGCTCCCTGGACCTGGCGGGCACCCTCCGCCACACTCTGGCCCATGCGATGGACGGACATCGAAGAGATCGCGGCGGGCCTCGCCGAACAGCACCCCACCACCAGGCCGGTGACGACCGATCTGGCCCAGATCCAGAACTGGGCCGCCGGGCTGACCGGCTTCAGCGACGACCCCACCCGGTGCAACGCCCGGCTCCTGGAGTCGATCCAGCTCGCGTGGAGCGACAGGACCGTCACCCGGGAGGACAGAGCCAGCTGACCGCCGGGCCCGCGACGACCCCCGGGGTCCCCCAGCCCGTTCAGCCCGCCAGGACGCTCCGGGCCGCGCGGCGGCCGGAGAGCAGCGCGCCGTGGACCGTGCTGCTGTGGTCGGCGCTCGTCGCCTCGCCCGCGAAGTACAGGCGGTCCCCGACGGGTTCGGCCAGGACGTCGTGGTCGCCGGGCTCGAAGGCGGCGGCCGGGAAGGAGTACGAGCCCCGGGCGAAGGGGTCGGCCGCCCAGCGGGTGAGCCGGTACGCCAGGGGGTCGGGCACCCCGTCGCCGTAGACGCCGCGCAGGGCGGCCAGGGCATCGCCCACCACGGTGGCGTCGTCCAGCCCTTCGAGGCGGCGGGCCACGGGCCCGCCGTGGAGGACGGCCAGCACCGGGGCGCCGGTGACGCGCCGGAGGTCGAACCAGTTGGCGAAGGCACCGTGCGGGGTGTCCTCCAGGCGGATCACGTCGCTGTCGTCCCAGAACGCCTCCGCGAAGCGCAGGTAGAGCTTGTCGTAGAGGCCCATGCCCATGCGCTCGATGACGCGCGCCTTGGCCTCGGGCAGCTCCGGCGCGAAAGTGACGGCGCCGGCCTTCAGCACGCCCAGCGGCAGGGTGACCACGACCCGGTCGGCGGTGAGGACGCCATGGCCTTCGGTGTGGACCTCGACCCGGTCGCCACCGTGTTCGACGCGGGTGACGCGGTGGCCCAGCCGTACGTCCAGTCCCCCGGCCAGATGGTCCGTCAGCTGTCCGTAGCCGCCGGGGAAGACGGCCTCGACGCCCTCGTAGTCCTTGCCCCAGATCACGGCCACGAGGGCCAGCTCCCCGATGCCCGCGCCCCAGTCGTCCTCCGCCATGCGGCCGCACGCCTCGACGACCCGCCTGGCCCGTTCCGGCTCCAGGCCCGCGACGCCCAGCACGGCACGCAGCCCCTCCGCGAGGGACAGCCCCGGCTCCGCCCGCGCGGCGAGGTCCTCCAGCGCGGCACCGACGGCCTTGAGGTCCTTCTCCAGCGTCTCCGCCTCGGCGCGGGCGACGCGCCGGCCGCCGGGGGCGTACGAGACGGTACCGTCCTGGCTGCCGTAGTCGAGGGTGCCGACGTCGTAGACGACCGTGGCGGCGCCGGCCTCCTCGGCGAGCTCCGCGACGGGGTTGCCCTCGACGCCGTGGATCCAGGAGGCGCCCAGGTCGACGCGGAGGCCCTCCCACTCCTCGGTCCACAGCCGCCCGCCGACGCGCTCCCGGGCCTCCAGGACCGTCACGGAGTGGCCGGCGCGGCGCAGTTCCCGGGCGGCGTACAGCCCGGCCATGCCCGCGCCGAGGACCAGGGTCCTACGGCCGTCGGCGGGAGCGGCCGGAACGTCAGGGTGCGACTCCGAGATCTTCATACCGGAACCGTAAGCGATGGGCCGCGACCGCCGGTGGAGCACTGCGGTCGCCGGCCCGTGGAGGGATCACACGGCGGAAAACGGACGGGCCGACCGCACGCCATTGACACGCCCCTGTCAATCCCACGCCGTGCGTGGCACGCTTCCTGACGCACCGTCGAATCCGCACCACTCGTCTGCCCGGACCCCGGCAGCCGGTCCGGTCCCCCACACGGCCCCGCGCCCGTAACGCGCCCGGCCTCGGCAGAAGGAGTACGCGTGAGACGTCCCCACCGCAGCACCTCCGGCGTCCTGCTGGCCGTCGGCACCCTGGTCGCCCTGGGCGCTCCGGCCACCGCGTCCGGCGCCGAGCCGGCCGGGGCCGGGCGGGCCCCGGCGACCACGCACACGACGCACACGGCCGCGGCCCAGCGCGGCGCCGTCGCCTTCTGGACCCCCGAGCGGATGCGCTCGGCCACCCCGCTCGACCTGCCCGGCGGCGCCCCGGACGGCCTCGCGGCCCCGGCGGCCCGCCCCGCCGCGGAATCACGCGGCACGGTGTCCACCGTCGCGCCCACCGCCCCGGCGACGCCGACGGGCCCGTCCGTCCGGGTGAAGTCCTTCCCGCAGGCCGGCGGGCCCTGGACCGGGGGCGGCGCCGTCGTCCACACGATCGGCCGGGTGTTCTTCACCTTCCAGAACCGCACCGCCTCCTGCTCGGGCGACGCCGTGACCAGCAAGAACGGCAGCGTCGTCCTCACCGCCGGGCACTGTGTGAAGTACCAGGGGAGCTGGCACACCAACTGGGTCTTCGTCCCCGGCTACCACGACGGGCAGTCGCCCTACGGCACCTGGGCGGCGGCCAAGACGCTCTCCACCCCCCAGTGGACCGCCGGCGAGGACATGAACAACGACATCGGAGCCGCCGTCGTCGGCCCCGTGGACGGCAAGCGGCTCACGGACGTCGTCGGCGGCCAGGGCCTTGAGTTCAACGGCGGCTACAACAAGGACATGTACGCCTTCGGGTTCCCGGCGGCGTCCCCGTACGACGGCAGCAAGCTCATCCATTGCAGCGGGACGTCCTCCAAGGACTTCCTGCTCACCCAGGACCACGGCCTGGGCTGCAATATGACCGGCGGGTCCAGCGGCGGCCCGTGGTTCACGTCCTTCGACGAGTCCACCGGCGCCGGGCTCCAGTCCTCGGTCAACAGCTTCGGCTACACGTTCCTGCCGAACACGATGTTCGGCCCCTACTTCGGCGACGAGGCCAAGAACCTCTACGACACGGCGCAGAACACCTGACGCCGGCGCGCGACGTCCCGTCCCCGGCACGCGGGGACGGGACGTCCGTGTACGGGCGAGGGTCAGCGCTTGACGGCCCGCAGGATCACGAACTTCGGGTCGCTCGCGACGACCTCGCAGTTGCCGAAGAGGCGCCGCAGCCGGACGTGGTAGCCCAGGTGCCGGTTGCCGATGACCCACAGCTCCCCGCCGGGGCGCAGCGCGGCGCGGGCCCCGGCGAACATCCGCCGGGCCGTGGTGTCGGTGGTGGCCTGGTGGCTGTGGAAGGGCGGGTTGTTCAGGACGAGGTCCACCGACCCGGCCGGTACGCCCTCCAGGCCGTCGCCGACGCGGAAGGTGGCGACGGCGTCCGGTCCGGTGTTCTCCCGGAAGGTGGCCTCGGCGGAGGCCACGGCCTGGTGGGACTCGTCGGTGAACAGCAGCTCCGCCTCGGGGTTGGCCAGCGCCGCGGCGGTGCCGACCACGCCGTTGCCGCAGCCCAGGTCGACGACGCGCTCGGGGCCCCGGCGGTCCGGCAGGTGGGCGAGGAGGAAGCGGGTGCCGATGTCGAGGCGGTCGGGGCAGAAGATGCCCGCGTGGTTGGTGACGGTCGCCCCCGAGGCCGGGCCGATGTCGTCGGGCAGGGCGTAGCGGTGCGGCCAGGGGTTGGCGGGGCGGGCGATGCCCGGGTCCGGCGTGCAGAAGATCAGCCGGGACTTCTTCACGGCCAGGGAGGTGCGGGTGGGGCCGAGGATCGTCTCGAACAGCCGGAGCGTCGAGGTGTGGATCTCGGTGACCCGGCCGGCGCCGATGACGACGGTGTTCTCGTGGAGGGCGGGCGCGAGGCGGTGGAGCTGGTCCTCCAGGAGCGCGAGGCTCTTGGGCACGCGGACGAGCAGGACGTCGATCCGGCCGGGCGGGGTGTCGCGGGTGGACAGCAGCCGTATGTCGCCGGCGGGGACGCCGCCCCGCGCGAGGTTGGCCCGGGTCGCCTCCTGGCCGAGGTGGGAGTCGGAGATCTGGGTGGGCCGGTGCCCGGCGAGGGCGGTGACCAGGGCTCCCCACCGGTCGCCCACCACGACCACGGTGCCCGAGAGGTCCGTGCCGGCCTCCGCGAGGTGCTCCAGCAGATACTCGTCGGCGGAGTCCCAGGCGCGCAGGGTGTCGCGGGGGTCCTCGGGGAAGCGGGTGAGTTCGTACTCACCCCGTGACGTCGTGAAACGGTTCATTGTGCTTTCAGGCTAGCCGAGTGGCCGCCGGGCCCGGTCCGGGTGGCGTCCCGGGCCGGGCGGCGTCCCGGTCCGGGTGGCGTCCCGGGCCGGGCGGGGCCGGCGGCGTCGCGCGGTCAGCAGTCGGGCACGCCGGGTAGCTTGTCGCCGGGCGAGGAGACGTAGATGTTGGTGATGTAGCCGCCGTACTTGGGCAGATAGGCCCACCAGTCGTTGGTGTACGGGGGGACGGTGACCGTCTGTCCCCGCTTCTGGCAGCCGGCCAGGACCTCGACGCCCGCGGGCAGCGTGGTGAGCACGGCGGAGTCGGTGGTGGCCTGGGCCCTCACCCGCACCCCGGAGCCCCAGGTGCCGAACCAGCCGCCGGGGGTGGGGGTGCCGCCGGGTACGTTCAGCCGGCGCACCACCTTGCCGAGGTCGGAGTACGCCTTGCCGTAGGGGGTGCCTTCGGCGTGGAGGGTGAACACGGCGACGATGGTGCGGTCGGCGGCACCCACGGTGCCGGTGGTGTGGAGGGCGGGGCGGCGCAGGTCCACGCCGTCGGCGGGGGCGGTGCGTGCCGCCGGTGCCTGTTTCCCGGTCGCGGGCGTATCGGTCGTGCAGCCGTTGGAGTCGAAGCCGGACCAGCCCTGTTTGACGGCCCAGGGCCGGTCGAAGACGGCCGCGATGCCGAAGCTCTGGTCGTAGCCGTCCGTGCCGCAGCGGGTGGAGGCGCGCAGGTTGCCCATGATGTAGTCGCGGACGGGTGCGGGCGCCTCGTCGAGGAGGTACCGGTAGACGCGGACGGTGTCCGCCGCCGAGAGCGCGGTGTAGCCCCAGTATCCGGGCCGGTCGGCCGGTGGCGGCGCGGTGTCGGCCAGTTTCAGCCGCGTCACCATCCGCTCGACGATCGCGCCGCCCCCGTTCCGGTCCCAGAACGCGCTGGCCGCGCCGTCGTCGCTGCTGCGCAGCATGACGTCCAGCCGTGCCCGGTCGGCGTCGGGTATGGGGTACGAGGGGCCGCGGTCCCAGAGGTAGTCGAGGGCGATCAGCAGTTTGACCACCGAGGCGGACCGGAACCGGGCCCGGGCGCCCCGCTGCTCGGTGAACGTGCCGGTCTGCCGGTCGAACACCGCGATGCCCGCGCTGACTCCGGCCGGCAGGCCGATGGCCGCCTGGCGCGCGGAGGGCGCCGCGCCGACGGCGGGTGTCGTGCACAGGGCGGCCAGGGCCAGGACGGTGAGGACCACCACCGGCCTCAGGACACCGATGAAGCGGATCTGCAACGCGCTCTCCTCCCGGACGGCGATCCCCGCGATGCGACCGGCTCCGCGGGGTGCCGCGGTGGTGGGGGATCCTCTCCGGATGGTGGGGTGCGGCGGGCGCGCGGTCACCGGTATTCGGTCAGCGTCGAATACGGCCGGGGGATTTCCGGTGTTCACACCCCGTCCGTCCCCCTTCCCCCGGGGTTACCGTCCCGGGCCGGTTTCCCGTCAACCCCGCCCGGGCGGTGGGCCTTCGGCCGTCGGCGCGCGGGTCCGTCGTGGCACCATGGAGGGTCGGCGCGCCGAGGAAAATGGGGAGGTCCTGTGAGCGGCCTGAACAAGAGTCCTATGCCTGGTCTCAACAAGGGGCTGGAGCGGGTCGTGGTGGCCCTCAGATGGGATCCGAGTCCTCCGGGCGCGGCTCCCCACGATCTGGACCTGATCGCGGCGACGTACGGCGCCGGCGCCCCGCACGGCGACCCCGCCTACCTCGTGCACTTCGACAGCCGCTCGCCCGACGGCACGATCACGCTCAACCGGGACAGCCCCGACGGCAAGGGCTTCGGCGACGACGAGGTCATGACGCTGGAGCTCGACCGGCTGAGCCCCGGCTACGTCCGGGTCGTCGTGGGCGTCGCCATACAGCAGGGCGACGGGCGGCTGACGTTCGCGGGCGTCGCCGGGCCGGGCGTGCGGGTCCGGGCGGACCGTGAGCAGCTGGCGGACGAGGACTTCTCCGGGGTCGGCGGGGCGACGGCGGCGACGGTCGCGGAGTTCGTCCGTGACGCCTCGGGGGCCTGGACCTTCCGGGGCGGCGTGCGCGGCTTCGACGCCGATCCGGCGACCTTCGCGAGGATCATGGGGCAGTGAGCCCGTGCCCGTGCCCGGCGCCGCCGTCCCGGGCGGCGCCGGGCACGGGTGTGTCATGGGGTGGAGGGTGGAGGCAGGACCTCGGACAGGACCACGACGGGGCCGAGGAAACCGGACCTCCGGTTGGAATTGATCGACGGGGCGGATCGTTCATATGATTGCCCTAGGAAACCATATGGAGCGGCGGCCCGGATCGCCTGCCGCCGCCAGGAGGAAACCCCGATGACCGCCACCCCCATCGCCTTCCGCAGCTACGTGGAGGACATCCTCGATGCGCTGAACACCGCCCCGGACCGACAGGCCTTACACCACGAGGGCCGGTCCATCACGGCCGGCGAACTCCGCTCCCTCGTCCATCGCATGGCGCGCGCCCTGCGGCAGCGCGGCATAGGCCGCGGCCAGACCGTCACCCTGCTCAGCGGCAACCTCCCCGAGGTCATCGCCGCCCGGTACGCGGCCAACCTCCTCGGCTGCGCCGTCAACCACCTCTACAACAAGCTGTCGGCGGAGTCGCAGGCCGCCATCGTCCAGGACGTCGAGACCCGCGCCCTGATCGTCGACCCCCGCTGGGCCGAGCGGGCCGCCGAGTTGATCGCGCAGGCGCCGGTGGCGGACGTCCTCACACTCGGGCCCGCGCCCCTCGGCACGGACCTCCTGGAGCTCGCCGCCGCCGAGTCCGCCGAGCCCCTGGCCGGCGAGGCGCGGCCGGAAGACATCTGCTCCATCCGCCACACCGGCGGGACCACCGGCCACCCCAAGGGGATCTGCACCACCTTCGAGCAGATAGCCGGCTACCGGACCTCGCCCCAGGACTACCCGCGCCGGCAACTGGTCTGCACCACGGTCGCGCACATAGGCGGCCTGTTCACCGACATCACCCTGAGCACGGGCGGCTTCGTGGCCCTCCAGGAGGACTTCGACCCCGCCCGGGTGCTCGCCGCCGTCGAGCGCGAGCGGATCACCGACCTCTTCCTCCTGCCGCCGCTGCTCTACCGGCTGATGGACCACCCGGACGCGGACACCACCGACACCTCCAGCCTGCGCGCCCTGGTCTACGGCGGCTGCCAGGCCTCCCCCGCGCGGCTCGCCGACGCGATGCGACGCTTCGGCCCCGTGCTCGTCCAGTTCTACGGCCAGAGCGAGGTCGGCGGCATCAGCATGCTGATGCCCGACCAGCACGACCTGGCGCGGCCGGAGTTGCTGCGCTCGGCGGGCCAGGTCCTGCCCGGCGTCGACGTCGAGATCCGCGACGAGTCGGGACGGGTGCTGCCGAACGGCGAGCTCGGCGAGATCTGCGTCCGCTCCCCGCACATCATGCGCGGCTACTGGAAGCAGCCCGAGCTGACCGCGGAGGTCCTGCGCGACGGCTGGCTGCACACCGGCGACGTGGGCCGACTGGACGACGAGGGCTTCCTGACGGTCGTGGACCGCCTCAAGGACATGATCATCGTGGTGGGCGGCCACGTCTACACCACCGAGCTGGAGGACCTCCTCAACTCCCACCCGGACGTCGCCCAGAGCGCGGTATTCGGCGTCCGCGACGCCGACAACATGGAGCAGGTGCACGCCGTCGTCGTCCGCCGCCCGGGCGCCGACGCCGAAGAGGAGGAACTGCGCACCCTGGTCCGCGAGAGCCGCGGCGCCATGTACGAGCCTGCGCGCATCTCCTTCACCGAGACCCTGCCCCTGACCGAGGCCGGCAAGCCCGACAAGAACCGGCTGCGCCGCGAGGCGAAGCCGATCACGGCCTGACGGCACCACGGCGGTGGTGAGCGGGAACCGCACGGGCGCGTCGCCGAAGACGACGCGCCCGGCGCGGCCGCCCTGTGCGAAGCGCCGTCACTCAGCGGCGGCGCGGTCTTGTGTCACCGCCGGGCCCCCGGACCGGTCGGCCCGGCGGTGGGCTCCGGTCCGGCGGAGGCCGGACCAGTCGACGACGAAGCCGGCCGCGAGGGTTTCGGGATCGAGGAGAGACCGTCGTGCGTGTGGCCACTCCCGCCGGGCGGCGGGTTCGAATGGCTGGTGGACGTCGGGTCCGTGCGCCGACTCGGGAATGACACAAGGTCAGACGGGCAGCATCAGATCCTGTACGGGCGGTGTGCGCAGCTGCTCGGCGAGGCAGCGAGGCCGAGCGGACGGCCCGCGGCGATCGGGCTGTACCAATCGGCGATGCCGGTGGTCCGCCTGATGCGTAAGAACCTCACACAGGAGGTCGCGGGTCCGGTCTTCGGTGTCAGCCATTCCACGGTCAGCCGCCGCTGGGACCTGCTGAGAACAAACAGGTCTCCGCGCCCGCGTCGAGCACGCAAGAGGCCGCCGCTACCTGCGCAGGCACCAGATCAAGCACACCATCCCCGAGCCGAAAGACCAGCGGGCCCACCGCAAGAGACACGGCAGCCACGGCGGCAGGCCCGCCGGCTTCGACAAGACGGCCTACCAACGCGGGAACGAGGCTGAGCGGACGATCAACGCACTGAGGAACTTCCGGGCCGTGGCGACGAGGCTCGACAAACGCGCCTAC
The DNA here is from genome assembly GCF_040636475.1 of Streptomyces sp. NPDC037389. Lineage (NCBI taxonomy): Bacteria > Bacillati > Actinomycetota > Actinomycetes > Kitasatosporales > Streptomycetaceae > Streptomyces > Streptomyces sp. NPDC037389. The sequence goes on along the minus strand of NZ_JBEZUS010000010.1, from coordinate 142,556 downwards.
GTTTTCCACGGCACCGTCACCGTTGTCTCGATCCGGCTCCGGCTCCGGTCGCGATCCGCCGGAGAGACCTGAGGTCAGTCCTTGGCGTCCGCGTAGCACCGCACCACTGCCGTGGTGAGCGGGAAGCGCACGGGTGTGTCGCCGAAGGCGACGCGCCCGGCGCGGTCGCCCGCGGCGCGGATGGCCTCCACGACGGCGGGCGCCTCCTCCTCGGGGCAGTGCACTATCACCTCGTCATGCTGGAAGAAGACCAGTTCCGCGCCCATGTCCGCGATGGACTGGCGCAGCAGGGCGAGGACCATCACCGCCCAGTCGGCGGCGCTGCCCTGGACGACGAAGTTGCGGGTGAACCGGCCCCGGGCGCGGGCGCCGGCCGTGCCGCCGGGGGCGGTGGGCTCGTCCTCCTGGGGGAGGCCCGCCTCGTCGGGGACGCCGGCGGTGGTGGAGGGCGGGCAGGTGCGGCCGAGCCAGGTGCGCACCAGGCGGCCCTCCTCCCCCGCGCGGGCCGCGTCGTCCACGAAGGCCACGGCTGCCGGGAAGCGGCGGCGCAGGTCGGCCAGGTGCTTGAGGCCGTCGCCGGAGGTCTGCCCGTAGATGGCGCCCAGCATGGCGAGCTTGGCCCGCTCCCGGTCGCCCGCGAAGAGCCGCTCGGCCAGATCGGCGTAGAGGTCGCGGCCGCTGCCCGCGACGTCCATCAGCCCGGGGTCGCGGGAGACGGCGGCCAGCACCCGGGGTTCGATCTGGTCGGCGTCGGCGACGACCAGGCACCAGCCCGGGTCGGCGACGACGGCCCGCCGCACCACCTTGGGGATCTGGAGCGCCCCGCCCCCGTTGGTGGTCCACCGGCCCGTGACCGTGCCGGCGGGCAGATACTCCGGCCGGAAGCGGCCGTCGCGCACCCAGGACTGGAGCCAGGCCCAGCCGTGGGCCGTGTGCAGCCGGTAGAGCTTCTTGTACTCCAGCAGGGCCGGGACGGCGGGGTGGTCGATCTCCTTCAGCTCCCAGGCCCGGGTGGAGGACAGGGCGATGCCCTCGCGGGCGAAGGCCCGCACGATGTCGGCCGGCAGGTCGGGCCGTACGCGCACACCGTCCCCGAAGGCGCGGGACGCCTCGTCGGCCAGCTCGGCCAGCCGCCGGGTCTCCTGGCCGCCCGGATAGCGCTCGCCCAGCAGCTCCAGCAGCAGCTCCCGGTGGGCGTCGGCCCGCCAGGGCACCCCCGCCCGGCCCATCTCGGCGGCCACCAGGGTGCCCGCGGACTCGGCGGCGGTCAGCAGGCGCATCCGCCCGGGGTGCGCGGTCCGCTCCGTCCGGGCCAGTTGCTCCGCGTACACCTCCAGCAGGGCCGTCAGCTCGTCCGTGCCCGGCGGCAGGGGCACCGGGCCGGGGGCGAACAGGGACGGCTGGGTCTCCGCCGCCCGCGCGGGCGGGTCGGCCGGCACGGGCAGCCCGCGCAGCCGCGCCCAGGCGGCGGGCAGCGACCGGGGCTGGCCGGACTGGCCCTCCTCGTGCCCGATCAGCAGCGACTCGGCGGCCTCGACGTCGTAGCAGCGGTCGACCCGGACGCCTGCCGCGAGCAGCCGCCCGTAGGCCTCCGCCGTGGACCGCCACACCCAGCGGTCCACCCCGGGCCGCGACCGGATCGCTTCGGCCAGGCTCTTCTCCGTCTCGACGGGCCCGGCGGCCCGCCCCTCCCCGTCGACCGGGCAGAGGCGCGCGCTCCCGTCCGCCGTCTCGGCCACCGCCCATCTCATGACGGAGAGTGTCGCACCGGGGTCTGACAATCACGGTCCGCACGGGTCCGCGGCCGCCCACCCCACGGTCATCGGGGGCCGGGGACGGCGAGGGGGTCAGGTCTCCTGGAGGACCGACAGGACGTTCCCGGCGGGGTCCGTGAACCAGGCGATGAGGGGTCCGCCGCCGCGGAAGATGCCCTTCTCGTCCGCTTCCAGACCGGGATAGCGCTCGAACTCGACGCCGCGCCGGGACAGCTCGGCGACGGCCGCCTCGATGTCGTCGACGGGGAAGTTGAGGATGGTGAACGAGGCGGGCGTGTGGTCGGCCTTGGGGTAGACGAGGACCGTGGCGCCACCGCCGAGGCGCAGATGGAGCATGCCGTGCTCCTCGGCGACGGCCAGCCCCAGGGTTCGCTCGTAGAAGGCCCGGGCCGCGGGGATGTCGTCCACGGAGAAGCCGCTGAACGCCTCGGTGTCCCGGAACATGGCCGCCTCCTTCGCGCGGGCGGCGCGCCTTCGCGTCGCCGGACATCGCCGGACACCGAATGTAGTGTCCGGCGACGCCGGTTCAGCGGGTGGCGGGGGCCTTCGGCGCGTCGGCCGCGCCCCCCGCGCCGGCCTTCTCGCGCGGGGCCGAACCGGCCACCACTCGGCTGCGCCCGGACGGCCGGCGGATGGCGGCGACGCCGACGCCGGCCAGGACGATCAGGCCGCCCACGGCCGCCAGGGGGCTCGGCAGGACGCCCATGAGCGCCGCGTCCAGCGCCAGCGCGGCGACCGGCACCGCGTAGAGCACGAGGGAGCTCGTCGAGGCCGTGGCCGCCTCCAGCACCCGCGACCAGGTGCAGAAGGCCAGCACCGTGCAGCCGAGGCCCAGCCATGCCACCGCGGTGCTCTGCTGCCAGCCGGCCGCCGCCACCTGGCTCGCCGCCTTCGGGGCGAAGAACAGCAGGGGCACCAGGCCGAAGAGGCTGCCGTAGAAGATGCAGTCCATGCCGGAGTAGCGGCGCAGCAGGGGCTTCTGGAGGATGAAGGACGTCGCCTGGGCGGCCGCCGCGAGGACGACCATCGCCATGCCGGAGCGCGAACCGCCCCCGCCGCCGCCCGACATGGCGACCACCAGGGCACCGGTCAGGGCGACGAGGAGTCCGCCGACGCCCCAGGCGCCGGGCCGCTCGCGCAGTACGAGCATGCCCAGGACGGTGGCGAACACCGGGGAGGTGGCGACGAGCATGGCGGCCGTGCCGCCCTCGACGTGCCGTTCGCCGGCGTAGAGCAGCAGCTGATAGGCGGTCATGCCGGTGAGTCCGAAGCCCGCCATCCGCAGCACGTCGCCACGGCGCAGCCTGCTGATTCGGCCTGTGAACAGGAACGGCAGCAGGAGGACGACGGCGACGGCCAGCCGCAGCACGGCCATGGCGGTCGGCTCGTAGCCGTCGAGCGCGACACGGATCGCCGGGAAGGCCGAACCCCACAGGATCGCGGTCGCGGCCATGAACTTCCAAGGGGTCGCCACTCGGCGCTCGCCCACCAACGGAAACACCGCCTCTGACGGGTCGGGAAAGCCAACATCAACGACGCTACAGAGCTTCGCTCCATAAGTCGAATAAAGGATTCCGTCATTGGATCAAAGGAATCCTTTGGGTCGGTGCACGGGAGCCGTCCGGATGGCCCCCGCCGCCGGGCGGCGCGGCCCGCCCTCTCGTACGGTCGGACCACGGACGGACACCGGATGGCAACGGACACCGGACGGACAGCGAACACCGGACGGACAGCGGACGAGCGGACGGCAGAGGAGCACCGGGTGATGAGCGGCCTCGAGACGGCGGACCATGTCAGCGTTCATCTCACCGGCTGTGGCCAGGAGGACGCGGGCACCGTGTTCGGTGCCCTGGAAGCGGCGTTCCCCGAGGTCAGCGGTCCGGAGGAGAAGGCGCCGGCCACCGCGGGGGCCAAGGACGCCACGGTGTGGTGCATGGTCGTCGACGCGCGGACCCGTGCCACCCCGCGCGCCGTCGCACCGGCCCGGCTGGCCTCGCCGGTCACCGTCGACCTCTTCGGCGCCGCCGACCCGGTGCGCCAGGTCAAGGAGGAGCTCGGCGTGGTCTTCGGGGTGGAGGACCACGGCACGGTGCCGGGCGAGCACGAGCTGGAAGTACGGCTCCAGCTGGGCTCGCACCCCGACGCATAGCCGGGCCCGGCGCCGCCGCCGAGCCCGCGCGCTGTCGTGACCGCGCCCCCGGAGGTATAACGGGTGGTGTCGCGCCTCCGCCGAGGAGGGTCGGTCATGAAACACGACATCGGGCCACGGCAGACCATCGCGCCACCCATAGAGGACCACGGCGTCATCGGCGATCTGCACACCGTCGCGCTGGTGGGCGTCGACGGCACCATCGACTGGTGCTGTCTGCCCCGCTTCGACGCGCCCTCCGTCTTCGGCGCCCTCCTCGACACCGAGCGCGGGGGCTTGTTCTCCGTCCGGGTGCGCGACGTGGAGCGCACCAAGCAGATGTACCTGCCGGACTCCAATGTGCTGCTGACCCGGTTCCTCGCCGAGGCCGCGGTCGCGGAGCTGTACGACTTCATGGTGCCGGACCACCCGACCTGCCCGGCGAGCAGCGTCCGCCAGATCGTCCGCCAGGTGCGGATGGTGCGCGGGAGCGCCACGGTCGAGGTGGAGTGCCGGCCCGCGTTCGACTACGCCCGCGCCCCGCACACGGTCGAGGTGGTCGAGGGCGTCGGCGCCGTCTTCGCCGGCCCGGCCGGCACGATGGTGCTGCGCTCGTCCGTGCCGCTGCGCGCCGAGGGGGACGCCGCGGTGGCCACCGTCGTCCTGGAGCCGGGCCGGACGCTGGAGCTCGCGGCCCAGTGGGGCGGCGATATCCGCCCGTTCGCCCCCGGCGAGGCGTCCCGGTTGCTCGACGACACCCTGCGCTACTGGGACGGCTGGCTGCGCCGCTCCACCTACCAGGGCCGCTACCGGGAGGCGGTCGAACGCTCCGCGCTCGTGCTCAAGCTCCTCGTCCACCAGCCCACGGGCGCCCTCGTCGCCGCGCCCACCACCTCACTGCCCGAGTTCGTGGGCGGGGGCCGCAACTGGGACTACCGCTACACCTGGGTCCGGGACGCCGCGTTCACGCTCTACGCGCTGATGCGGCTGGGGTTCACGGAGGAGGCGGCGGCGTTCATCGACTGGCTCCACCACCGCTGCATGGAGGCGCCACCGGGCACCGGCCTCCAGGTGCTCTACGGCATCGACGGCCGCTCCGAGCTGCCCGAGACCGTCCTCGACCACCTCGCCGGCTACCGCGGCTCCCGCCCGGTGCGCATCGGCAACGCCGCGGCGAACCAGCTCCAGCTCGACATCCACGGCGAGCTGATGGACTCGGTCTACCTCTACAACAAGTACGGCGAGCCCATCTCCTACGAGCTGTGGGAGGCGCTGAGCCGCCAGCTCGAATGGCTGGAGAAGCACTGGGAGGATCCGGACGACGGGATCTGGGAGACGCGCGGCGGCCGCCGGCGCTTCACCTACTCGGCGCTGATGACCTGGGTCGCCTTCGAACGCGCCATGCGCATCGCCCGCCACCGCGGTATGCCCGCCCCCGTGGAGCGCTGGCGCGACGCCGCCGCCACGGCGTACCGCTACGTCCAGGAGGAGTGCTGGTCGCCGGAGCTCGGCGCGTACGTCCAGTACGCCGAGAGCCGCACGCTGGACGCGTCCCTGCTGGTCATGCCGCTGGTGAAGTTCGCCGGCCCGTCCGACCCGCGATTTCTGTCCACGGTCCGGCGGCTGGAGGACGAGCTGGTCAGCGACAGCCTCGTCCACCGCTACCGGACCGACGGCACCGACGGATTCAGCGACCGGGAGGGCACGTTCAACCTCTGCTCCTTCTGGTACGTCGAGGCGCTGGCCCGGGCCGGGCGGGTCGGCGAGGCGCGGTACGTCTTCGAGAAGATGATCACCCACGCCAACCACCTGGGCCTGTACGCGGAGGAGATCGGCGCGGCGGGCGAGGCCCTGGGCAACTTCCCCCAGGCCTTCACCCACCTCGCGCTCATCAGCGCCGCGACCAACCTCGATCGCGCCGTCACCGCCAACCGCGCGCCGGCGTCCCGGCACTGCCGGCTCTGACCCCGCCGGGGCTCAGGCCCCGCCGGCCGTCAGTGGAAGCCCACCCGGCCGCCGAGGTCCACGGTGCCGTCCCCGTGACAGCGCGTCAGGATCACGGAGCCCACGCCCTGCCGGACGACCAGGTCCCGCCCGAGCTCGGCGGTGAGGGTCAGGGCGGCGGCGCCGGTGGCCTCGTCCTCGACGATCCCGTCGCCACGCCGGGGGAAGCCCCGGGCCCGCACCCGCCCCGCCGCTTCGTCCTCCCAGGCCCAGGCATACAGCCAGCCCTCCCCCGGCGGCGGCGCGGGCAGCGCGTCCACCTCGGCGACCGAGGCGAACCGCTGGGTGCGCCGCCCGGCCGCCCATCCGGCCCGCGCCCGGATCCAGGCCGTCTCCCCCTCCTGCCACGTGGGCACTTCGCCCGCCGGTGGACGCAGCACGTCCGCCGCCCGCCCCCGCCGCCGCAGCCACCACGCGAGGCCGACCAGCGGATGCCCCGCGAACGGCAGCACGGCACCGGGCGTCCGGATGTCGACACGGCCGGTGGTGGGGTCGTCGACGAACACCGTCTCGCTGAAGCCCAGTTCCGCCGCGAGCCCCTGCCGGGACTCCGGGGGAACCCCGGGGCCGTCCTCGACGATCGCGAGCGGATTGCCGCCTTCGCCCTTCGGTCCCATGAACACCCGTACCACTGTGTGATCAGCCATGCGGGTGATTGAAGCAGCTCCCGAAGAGGGGACGACCGTGGGCCCGGCCGGACCGGCCGGTTGCTCCACACCGGTGACGGCATAGTGTCCGGGAGGCCCGGGCGAGGAAGAGGCACAGCGTGCTGCCCGACTTGTCCGACCCCCTGACGACCCTGGTGCGGCGTCACCGGGAGCCCGCCGTGGTCCAGGCGGTCCGCTCCACGCTGGCTGCGGTGATCTCCTATGTGGTGGCCCTCCAGCTGAGCAGCGAGCCGGCGCCGCTCACCGCCCCGCTCACCGCGATCCTCGTGGTGCAGGTCACCCTCTACTCCACCCTCACCACCGGCATCCGCAGGGTGAACTCCGTGGTGGCGGGCGTGCTGATCGCCATCGGCTTCAGCGTCGTCGTGGGCCTGACCTGGTGGAGCCTGGGGCTGATCATCCTGGCCTCGCTGATCATCGGCCGGTTCGTCCGCGCGGGTGAATTCGTGCCGGAGGTGGCGATCAGCGCCATGCTGGTCCTCGGGGTGACCCGGGTGGGCTACACCGCCTGGGACCGGGTCCTGGAGACGCTCATCGGCGCCGTCGTCGGCCTGCTGTTCGACATCCTGTTCGTCCCCCCGGTGTGGGTGCAGCCCGCCAGCGAGGCCATCGAGCACCTCTCCCGCCGGATGGGACGGCTCCTCCAGCGGGTCGGCGAGGAACTCGGCGGCCACACCCCGGTCGCGGAGGCGGCGGCCCGGCTCCACGAGGCGCGCCGTCTGGACCACGAGATCGTGCAGGTGGACGCCGCCCTGCGGCAGGCCGAGGACAGCCTGCGCTTCAACCCCCGGGTCAGGGAGGGGCTGCTCCACCGGGTCGTGCTGCGGACCGGCCTCGACGCCCTGGAGATCGCCGCCGTCGTCCTGCGCGTCATCTGCCGCACGCTCACCGACCTCGCCAAGGAACGCACCGGGGCACCCTTGTTCGCCTCCGATGTGGCGGAGGCGATGCGGGAGGTGTTCCTCCACCTCGCCCGCGCGGTGGAGAGCTTCGCCGTGCTGATCACCACTCAGGTGAGCGCCAACGCCGAGGAGGCCGAGTCCCGGCTCGTCGCCGAACTGGCCGCCGGCCGTACGAGCCGCGACCGCGCCGCGGAGCTGCTCCTCCAGGGCGTCCGGCGGCACCCGGGCCAGTGGCAGCTCCACGGGGCGCTGCTGGCGGAGGTGGACCGGATCCTGGACGAGCTCGACGTGGAGAAACGCACCGAGCGACTGGCCGAGGAACTGGACCGCGCCGCCCGCGAGCAACGCGACCGCCACCCCACACTCCACCGCGTCCAGCGCCGCCTCCGCAGCACGGGCTACGGCTGGCGCAGCGCCACGGGCGGGGAGCGCGGACGTGGCTGACGGCGGAGACGGCAGCCGCACTGGTGGACGCCCCGTCCCCTTCACCGCCGAACCGGAGCGCAGGATCATCCGGCCGCCGCACCTGAGCCACACCAGCCTGCCCGCCGACGACGACCCGGCACACCCTAGTGCGCCCCCTCCCCCTCCGGGTGGCCGGTCGCGCGGCCCCGGCGGGCCGGGGCGCGGCCGGCCGGTTGCTCGGGGGCGGGGCCGGTGGGGATGGGCGGGATCTGGCGGGACTCCGGGGAGGCGGAGACCAGGGTCATGCGCTCGCCGCAGTGGCGGATGTCGAGGCTGTCGCCGTCCAGCAGGGTGTACGTGGCGGTGGTCCCGGTGATCTCCACTCGCACCCGGCGCTGCCGGAACTGGACGGTGAAGGCGAGGCGGCCCAGTTGTTCCGGCAGCCGGGGGTTGAAGGCGATGAGCCCGTCGTCCTCGCGCATCCCGCCGAAGCCGATGACAAGGGCGAACCAGGTGCCCGCGAGGGAGGCGATGTGGATGCCGTCGCGGGTGTTGCCCTCCAGGTCGGAGAGGTCCATCATCGCGGCCTCGCCCACGTAGTCGTAGGCGAGCCGCATATGGCCGACCTCGGCGGCCATCACGGCCTGCCCGCAGGCGGACAGCGAGGAGTCGCGCACGGTCAGCTGCTCGTAGTAGGCGAAGTTGCGGGCCTTCTCCTCCGGGGTGAAGGCGTCCCCGCGCAGACACATGGCGAGGACGAGGTCGGCCTGCTTGACGACCTGTTTGCGGTAGAGGTCGAAGTAGGGGAAGTTCAGCAGCAGCGGGTACCGCTCGGCGTGGGTGCGGGCGAAGTCCCAGAGCTGGTGGCGGGTGAAGCCCTCGGACTGCTCGTGGACCTCCAGCTCCGCGTTGTAGGGCAGGGTCATCCGGGAGGCCGCGTCCCGCCAGGCGGCGGTCTCCTCGTCGTCCACGCCCAGGGCCGAGGCGAGGTCGGGGTGGCGTTCGGCGGCGGCCGCGGCCTCCCGCAGATTGTGCTGGGCCATCAGGTTCGTATAGACGTTGTCGTCCGCGATGGCGCTGTACTCGTCCGGCCCGGTCACCCCGTCGATGTGGAAGTCGCCGTGGTGGTCGTGGTGGCCCAGGGAGCGCCACAGCCGGGCGGTCTCCACCAGCAGGGGCAGCCCCACCTCGCGCTCGAAGGTGTCGTCGCAGGTGGCGCGGATGTAGCGGACGACGGCGTCGGCGATGTCGGCGTTGATGTGGAAGGCGGCGGTGCCGGCCGGCCAGTAGCCGGAGCACTCGCTGCCGTTGATGGTCCGCCAGGGGAAGGCCGAGCCCGCCAGACCGAGCTGCCGGGCCCGTTCCTGGGCCTCGGGCATGGTGTTGTACCGCCAGCGCAGGGCCTGTTCCACGGCCTGGGGCGCGGTGTAGGTGAGCGCGGGCAGGACGAAGGTCTCGGTGTCCCAGAAGCAGTGGCCGTCGTAGCCGGGGCCGGTCAGTCCCTTGGCGGGCAGGGCGCGGGCCTCGCCGCGGGCGCCGGCCTGGAGGACGTGGAAGAGGGCGAAGCGGACGGCCTGCTGGATCTCGGCGTCACCGTCCACCTCGACGTCGGAACCCGCCCAGAACTCCGCCAGATAGGCGCGCTGTTCGGCGGCCAGGCCCGCCCAGCCGGTGCTGGTGGCGGCGGCGAGGGCGGCGTCGACCTGGTCGCGTACGGCGGGCGCCGAGCGCACCGCGGACCAGCCGTGCGCGACGATCTTCTCCACGCACAGTTTCTGGCCCGGCCGCAGCCGTGAGGTGACGGTGAAGCGGCCGAGGTCGTCGCTGCTCTCCGACGCGGTCTCGGCCTTGGCGCCGTCGACGAAGTGCGCGGCGGCCACGCCGACCCGCAGACCGCTGCGGGCGGTGCGGTGCAGCAGCCGGATGCGCGCGCCGTGGGCGGCGTGCTCCTCGGCGACCAGCGGGGTCTCCAGGACGGCGGCGGCGCGCGGGTCGCCCTCGGCGCCGGGCAGTTGTTCGTTGGCGACGAGCTCCGACTGGACGACGATCCGCATCTCGTCGTCGAGGGGCTCGATCTCGTAGGAGACGGCCCCCACCGCGCGCTGGGTGAAGGACACCAGCCGGGTGGAACGGACGCGGACGCTGCGGCCGCTGGGCGAGGTCCACTCGGCGGTGCGGTGGAGCAGCCCGGTCCGGAAGTCGAGCAGCCGCTCGTGCTTGTGGCACTTCCCGTAGCGCAGGTCGAAGGGCTCGTCGTCGACGAGGAGCCGGACGAGCTTGCCGTTGGTGATGTTGATGATGGTCTGGCCGGACTCCGGATAGCCGTAGCCCGCCTCGGCGTACGGCAGCGGCCGGAACTCGAAGACGCCGTTGAGATAGGAGCCGGGCAGGCCGTGCGGCTCGCCCTCGTCGAGATTGCCCCGCCAGCCGACGTGGCCGTTGGAGAGGGCGAAGACCGATTCGCTCTGGGAGAGCACGTCCATGGAGAGCTCGGTCTCGCGCAGGCACCAGGGTTCGACCATATAGGACGGATGGGTGATCACGGGGCCTCCCCCAGCAGTTCCGCGAGGTCGTCGACGACGACGTCGGCGCCGTGCCGGCGCAGTTCCCCGGCCTGGTCGGCCCGGTTCACGCCGACGACGAAGCCGAAGCCGCCGGCCCGGCCGGCCTCCATGCCCGCCAGGGCGTCCTCGAAGACGGCGGCCGCCTCGGGGGGTGTGCCGAGGGCGTGGGCGGCGGCGAGGAAGGTGTCGGGGTGGGGCTTGCCCGGCAGGTGCCGTTCGGCGGCGACGATACCGTCGATCCGCACCTCGAAGAGGTCCTCGATGCCCGCGGCGGCCAGTACGGCCCGGCAGTTGGCGCTGGAGGAGACCACGGCGCGGCGCAGTCCGGCGTCCCGGGCGGCCTGGGCGTAGCGGACCGATCCGGGGAAGGCCTCGACGCCCAGCTCCTTGATCTTCGTGAGGACCAGGGCGTTCTTGCGGTTGCCGAGGCCGTGGACGGTGTCGTGGTCGGGTGGGTCGTCGTCGGCGCCCTCGGGGAGGTGGATGTCGCGCGAGGCGAGGAAGGAGCGGACGCCGTCGGCGCGGGGCATGCCGTCGACGTAGCGGTCGTAGTCGGTGTGGTCGAAGGGGCGGAAGGCCGCTCCGTCGCGGCGGCGCAGGAAGGCGTCGAAGGTCTCCTTCCAGGCCGCCTCGTGGACAGTGGCGGTGCGGGTGAGGACGCCGTCCATGTCGAAGAGGCAGGCGCGGACGGTGTCGGGCAGGCCGAGGCGGGTCATGATGCGGTGCCTTCCCCGCCGCCGTCGGTGTCATCCGGGAGGTACCAGTGGTGCGGGGCGATCAGGTCGTGGACGGCGTCGGGTCCCCAGGAGCCGGGCGGGTACGGGAGCACTTCGCCGGGCGTCTCCAGCAGGGGGGCGGAGACCTCCCAGAGCCGTTCGATGCCGTCGGAGCGGGTGAAGAGGGCCTGGTCGCCGAGCATGGCGTCCAGGATGAGCCGCTCGTAGCCCTCCAGTCCGTTCCGCCGGCGGACGGAGTCGGCGTAGCGGAACGTCATCCGGGCCGGGCCGAGCCGCATGCTCGGGCCGGGCTGTTTGACGAGGAAGCGGGCGGCGATCCAGCCGGGGTCGTCGAAGTCGACGACCATGGTGTTGGCGCGGAGATCGGCCCGGGGCGACGCCTCGGGGAACATCCGCAGCGGGGGCTCCTTGAAGTGGAGGGTGACGACCTGTCGCCGGCGGGCGAGCGATTTGCCGGAGCGCAGGTAGAAGGGGACGCCGGCCCAGCGCCAGTTGTCGATCTCGGCGCGCAGGGCGATGAAGGTCTCGGTGCCGGAGTGCGGGTCGACGCCGGGCTCGGCGCGGTAGCCGTCGTACTGGCCGCGCACGGCCCGGCGGGGGTCGAGCGGCCGCATCGCCTGGAACACCTTGTTCTTCTCGTCCCGCAGGGCCTTCGCGCCGAGGTCGACGGGCGGTTCCATCGCGACGAAGCCGAGCACCTGGAAGAGGTGGGTGACGACCATGTCGCGGAAGGTGCCGGTCTGTTCGAAGAACGCGGAGCGGCCCTCGATGCCGATCGTCTCGGGTACGTCGATCTGGACATGGCTGATGTGGTCGCGGTTCCAGATGGGCTCGAAGAGGCCGTTGGCGAAGCGGAGGGCGAGGATGTTGTCGACGGACTCCTTGCCGAGGAAGTGGTCGATGCGGAAGACCCGTTCCTCGTCGAAGACGGTGTGGAGGGTGTCGTTGAGGGCGCGCGCGGAGGCGAGGTCGGTGCCGAAGGGTTTCTCGACGATGACCCGGGCGCCGTTGGCGAGTCCGGTGCGGCCGAGTTCCTCGACGACGGAGGCGAAGGCGACGGGTGGTACGGCCAGGTGGTGGAGGCGGCGGGGGCTGCCGCCGAGGTCGCGTTCGGCCGCGCGGACGGCGTCGAGCAGCGGCCGGGTGTTCCCGGGGTCCGCGGCGCCGAAGCTCAGGGTGCGTTCGAAGGCCTCCCACTCGGCGCCGGCGGGCTCGGCGGCGCAGAACTCGGCGACGGCGTCCCGGGCTCGCGCCCGGAAGTCCTCGTCGGTGAGCGCGTCCGAGGCGGGCGAGGAGCCCACGATGCGGTAGGCGTGGGGCATGAGGCCGGCCAGGGCGAGCCGGAAGAGACCGGGGAGGAGCTTGCGCCGGGCGAGGTCGCCGGTGGCGCCGAAGAGCACGATGACGTGGTCGTCCGGGGTGACGATCCCGGTCCCGGCGTCCGGCGCGGGATCCGCTCGCGTGGGGGTGGCCTTCACATCCCCTACCTTCCGGCAGCCCCCGCCCGCGCGCGATTCGCGTCACCCGTTCGGACGGCGCGGGACGGTGGCGGGGCGGTCAGCGGACGGGCAGGGCCAGTCCGGTCGCGGCGGAGTGGAGGGTGAGGGTGGCTCCGGGCGGGTTGCGCGGCACGTACAGCGGGTCGGTGCCGGTGACGACGAGGGCGAGCCGGTGGCCGGCGGGCAGGTCGTAGACGGTGGCGAAGAGGTCGAAGGACGCCTCGAAGGGGGTCCCGGGGGTGCGGTGGGAGAAGGAGTACGGGGCGTGGGTGACGAGCGCGCCGGCGCCGGTGGGGTCCATGTCGTAGAGGCTCGCGACGAGGGTTCCCTCCGCCGCCGAGGGGGTCACCCGAGTGCGCAGGGCGGGAATGCCCCGCAGGCGCCGGGGGCGACGGCCGGGGGACGTCCACCAGACGGCGGCGGTGCGGCGGCCCGGTGACGTGGCGTCGGCGTGCGGGCCGGGGTCCGGGGCCGGGTACGGGGCGTCGGCGTGCGGGCCCCGGTACGGGGCGTCGGGGCGCGGGCCGGAGGCCGGGCCGGTGCTGATCACGGGGTCGGGGCCCGTCCTCGGCTCCAGTCGGGGGACGTGGGTGCCGGAGGCGGTCGCCCACAGGTCGTCGTACTGCTCCCCGGGGTGGCCGGGAGGCCGCCCCCGGGCCTCGAGGAAGACGGGCGGCTCGGTGCCGGTGCCGCCGGGCCCGCCCCGCAGGTGGCGGTCGAACCAGCGCTCCGCGCTCGCCGGCGGCGCTTCCGTGGCGTGGTCGTCCCGCCGGTACTCCAGGCGCTTGGCCGTGCGGAGGCGGCTGAAGTACCGCCCGTTCTGGTTGGGGGACTCGACGGTCCCGGACCAGGTCTGGGCCAGCAGGACGGCGGGGGCGTGGGCGTTGAGCCGGTCCAGGTGGGTCATCGGCGAACGGGCGCGGGCGAAGGAGCGGAAGGCGGGCGTGGGGTCGGGGTGCTCCGCGTACTCCCGCAGGGCGCGGAGCACTTCCGGGCCCGGCCGGACCGCACCGGGCCGGGCCGCGGCGTGGAAGAGGGGGTGGGCCCGCCGCCTGGTGCCGCCGCCGTAGAGCCCGTCGAGGAGGTCCGCCCAGCCCCCGAGGGCGGCCACCGCCCGTACCCGCCGGTCCGCGGAGGCCGCCAGCAGTGCGATGCCGGCTCCGTACGCCGTGCCGTACAGGCCCACCCTCCGTGCGTCGGCCGGGGTGCGGGCGAGCGCCCAGGAGATCACCGCGGAGGCGTCGGCGACGTCCTCCGGCCCGGCCATGCCGAACGTGCCGCCCGAGCCGGGCAGGCCGCGCGGCCGGTAGCCGACGACGACGTACCCGGCGGCGGCCAGTCGCCGGGCCGCCGGGCCCTGATGGACGGCGGGGTCCGGGAAGAAGGGTTCCGGGAAGAAGGAGGCCGGCATCACGACCAGCGGGTGCGGTCCGTGGCCGGCGGGCTCGTACACCTCCGCCCGGAGCCGCACTCCGGGCGCGACCTCGATCGCGGTGCCGTGCGGGCCGCCGGTGGCGGTCCGCACGGCGGCGGGCGCGGCCACGGCGGACACCGTGACGAGGAGGACCACCACCAGGGCGGCCAGGGCGGACCGGACGGCTCGCATGAGTCACCTGCCGACGGGCTCGAAACGGGCGCGGGTCACCGGAGCCCGTCGGTCCGGCGCCCCGTGGGAGCCCGCGACACGACGGGCATGCTTACCGACCGGAGCGTCTCGGACACGGAGGGTGACCGACAAGGCATCCGGGTGCCGGGCCACCCGTCCTGATGAACAACACCCGCCCGGGGATTGGGTGTTGGCGCGGAGGGGCAGGGGGCCTCAACGCCGGGCGGCGGGGATGACGGGGGTAACAGGGGTGACGGGGAGCTCGCGCGGGCCGCGCACCAGGAGCCCCGGGCGGTACGGCAGCCGTTCCGGCTCGGTGGCCAGAGCCAAGTCGGGCAGCGCGCCGAAGAGGCGCGGCAGGGCGATCGCCGCCTCCATCCGGGCCAGGCGCGAGCCGAGGCAGAAGTGCGGTCCGTGGCCGAAGGCGAGGTGCGGGGCGGTCCGTTCCGCACCGCCGTCCACCGCCGGGCCGGCGTCCGCGTCCGTGAGATAGCGGGCGGGCCGGAAGGCGTCCGGGTCGGGGAAGCGCTCGGGGTCGCGGCCCGCAGCCGCGAGCACGACGAGGACGGACTCCTCCGCGGGTATCACCGCTCCCCCGCCGAGGTCGACGGGCTCCGTCGTACGCCGCCAGGTCGTGCCCTCCAGGGGGCTGGCATGCCGCAGGGTCTCCTCGACCACGGCGGCCCAGCGCGCCTCGCCGCCCTCCCGGGCGGCGGCGAGCTCTCCGGGGTGGGTGAGCAGCAGCAGCGACGCGGAGGCCAGCAGGTTCATGGTCGTCTCGTAGCCCGCGAAGAGCAGCAGGAACGCCATGGCGAGCAGTTCGCCGTCGTCGAGGCCGCCCTCGCTCGCGTCGTGCACCAGCGCGCTGAAGAGGTCGTCACCCGGGGAGCGGCGCTTGTGCGCGATCAGCGCGGTGAAGTACGCGTGGAGCGCGGCCCACGCCTCGTCGGTCGCCCCCCGCTCCAGGGCGTCGGCGGGCGAGCCGACCCGGTAGGTCCACTCCCGCAGGTCCGCCCGGTCGGCCTCGGGCACGCCCAGCACCTCGCCGATCACCAGCACGGGCAGCGGGAAGGCGAAGGAGTCCACCAGATCGGCGGTCCCCTCGCGCGCCAGCAGCCCGGACACCTCGGCGACCAGGCCGTCGGTCAGCCGCTCGATCCTCGGGCGCAGCGCGTCCACGCGGCGCGGGGTGAACGCGGCCGTGGTCAGCCGGCGCAGCCGGAGGTGGTCGGGGGCGTCGGAGTTGAGCATGTGGCGGGCGAGGCAGGCCCGGGCCCGCTGGGCCTGGGAGTCCGGCTTGGGGCGGCCCGCGCGGGGCGGCGGCACGTTGGAGAACCGGGGGTCGGCGAGGACCTCCCGCGCCCGGTCGTAGCCGGTGACGAGCCAGGCGTGCGTGCCGTTGGCGAGGGCCACCCGCGCCACGGGTCCCCGGGCGCGCAGCCGCGCGTAGTACGGGTACGGGTCGTGTGCGAAGCCGGGGTCCGCGGGGTTCAGGGTTTCGGGCACCCGCTCATCCTCACCGATCACGGTGCGTTCCCGGCCCCGGGGCCTTGTCAGCGCTGTGGGGGCTGACCTGTGCGGTTCCTACAAAGCGCTGCGCTCAGGCGGACATGGCCGGGGTGCGGCTCACCGTGCGGCCCAGGCGGGCGGCGGCCCGGGCGAAGGCGGCCGCGTCGTGGACGGCGGCGCCGCCGGGGTCGTTGTTGAAGTACGAGTAGACGTGGGCCCGGTCGGGCCAGGTGTCGGCGATCCGCCCGGCCCAGCTCGCCAGCGCCTGCCGGCCGTAGCGGGGCCACGGCTCGGCCGCGCCGACGTGGAACCGGACGTACCCCCAGTCCGCCGTGCGCCACAGCGGGGTCACCGGCCGTGAGCCGTGGTCCGCCCAGCACAGGGCCGCGCCGTGGTCCGTGAGGACGGAGCGGACCTCCTCCGTCCACCAGCTGTCGTGCCGGGGCTCGACGGCCACGCGGGTGCCCGCCGGGAAGCAGCCGAGGACGGTGTCCAGGGCGGCGGCGTCGCCCCGGAGCGTGGGCGGGAGCTGGAGCAGCACGGGTCCCAGCCGGTCCCCCAGTCCGGCGGCGTGCCGCATCAGCCGGTCCACGGGCTCCTCCGGGTCGCGCAGCCGCTTGATGTGGGTGAGGTAGCGGCTGGCCTTGACGGCCATGACGAACCCCTCGGGGACGCGGTCGCGCCAGTTCGCGAAGGTCTCCGGCGTGGGCAGCCGGTAGAAGGCGTTGTTGTTCTCGACGGTGGCGAAGTGCCCCGCGTACTCCTCCAGCCACAGCCGTTGCGGCACGTCGGCCGGGTAGAGGTCGCCGCGCCAGTCCTTGTACTGCCATCCCGAGGTTCCGACGAGAAGGGGCATGGGTGTTCCCTGCCCCGGGGCGGCGGGCGTAGTTCACTGGTCCGCGTGGAATGCCTCTTCTGCGCGATCGCGGCCGGCGAGGCCGACGGACACCGGGTCCTCGCGGACGGGACGGCGGTGGCGTTCCTCGACGCGCGTCCGCTCTTCCCCGGCCATGTGCTCGTCGTACCCCGGCGGCACGTCGAGACGCTCACCGATCTGCTGCCGGAGGAGATCGGTCCGTTCTTCGCCCGGGTCCAGCGGATCGCGGGCGCGGTGGAGCGCGGCATGGGCGCGGCCGGGTCGTTCGTGGCCGCGAACAACCGGGTCAGCCAGTCCGTGCCGCACTTCCATGTGCATGTGGTGCCGCGCAACCGCAAGGACGGTCTGCGCGGCTTCTTCTGGCCGCGCGGGCGCTACGCGTCACAGGACGAGGCGGCGGAGGTGGCCGCCCGGATCCGGGCGGCCCTGGAGGACTAGACGAGGACTGGAGGAGGACTGGACGAGGACTAGACCAGGGGCGGCGCCACGTGGACTATCACCCCCGATCCGGTCATATTGGAAATACGTTGGGATTTACGGGATGACGGAGCCCGGCCCCGGGGGCCGGAGGTGTACCCATGCGATTCGACGACCGAGTGGACGCGGGCCGGCGTCTCGCCGCCCGGCTGGAGGACCTCCGCGACGTCGGCCCGGTGGTGCTGGGTCTGCCGCGCGGCGGGGTCCCGGTCGCCTTCGAGGTCGCGCACGCGCTCGGCGCCCCGCTGGACGTCATCCTCGTCCGGAAGCTCGGCGTCCCCTACCACCGGGAGCTGGGGTTCGGCGCGATCGGCGAGGGCGGGATACGCGTCATCTCCGAGGACATCATGCGGATGAGCCGGGTCGACGAGGACGACCTCGCCGAGGTGCAGCGCGCCGAGGAGGCGGAGCTGGTCCGGCAGGCGGAGCGCTTCCGGGGCGGACGGCCGCGGATCCCGCTGACGGGCCGGACCGTGATCGTGGTCGACGACGGCATCGCCACCGGCGCCTCCGCGTCGGCCGCCTGCCGGGTGGCCAGGGCCGAGGGGGCGGCCCGGGTCGTGCTCGCCGTGCCCGTCGCGCCCCCGGACGCGGCCGAGCGGATCGGCCCGGAGGTGGACGAGCTGATCTGTCTGAGCACGCCACCCCTCTTCTCCGCCGTGGGCGAGTGGTACCGCGACTTCTCCCAGACCGCCGACGAGGAGGTCGTCGACCTGTTGCACCGGAGCGCCCGGGAGACCGGCGGGAACGGCGACGGGGGCGAGGAGGGCGACGGGGACTGCCCGGGCCCGGCCCGTAGCGGCCCCGTCGAGCTGCCGGTGGCGGGCGGGCGCGTCCGCCTGCCCGGTGATCTGGACGTGCCCGCCGGAGCCCCCGGCGTCGTCGTCTTCGCCCACGGCAGCGGCAGCAGCCGCTTCAGCCCCCGCAACCGCGCGGTGGCCGCGGCGCTGGGTGAGGCGGGGCTGGGCACGCTCCTGTTCGACCTCCTCACCCCGGAGGAGGAGGCCGACCGGGCGAACGTCTTCGCCGTCGGGCCGCTGGCCCGCCGGCTGACCGAGGTGACCCACTGGCTGCGGCGCCGGACCGCCCTGCCCGTCTGCTACTTCGGCGCGAGCACGGGCGCGGCGGCCGCCCTGCTGGCCGCCGCCGACGCGGCGGAGGAGCACGCGCGGGGCGAGGGCGAGGACATCACCGCCGTGGTGTCCCGGGGCGGCCGCCCCGACCTGGCCGGGAACGACCGGCTGGCCCAGGTCACCGCGCCGACCCTGCTCGTCGTCGGCGGCCGGGACGAGACGGTCCTCGACCTCAACCGGCAGGCGGCGGCCGCGCTCCGCTGCGAGAACCGCCTGGCCGTCGTGCCGGGCGCCACCCATCTCTTCGAGGAGCCCGGGGCCCTGGACACCGTGGCGGACCTCGCCCGCGAGTGGTTCACCGGGCACCTGGCGGCACCGCCCGCCCCGGCAGGCTGAATCTTCGTCATACGGCAGGTGAGCACCATGGAGAAGATCGTCGACTGCGCCATCGACATGCAGTTCCGGGAGATCGACGCCACCACCCAGGCGGCAGTCCGGCTCCGGATGCACGACGGCTCCGGGCTGAGCGCCCAGGGCATCGCCAACCGCAATCCGGACGACCGCCGTCAGCAGCGCGTCGGCGAGGAGATCGCGGCCGCCCGCGCCCTCAACAACCTCGCCGAGCAGTTGCTGAGCAAGGCCGGTGACGACATCAGGGAGGTCATGCACGAGGACGCGCAACTGACGCATTGAGCGCGACGCGCTGAGTACGACGGGCGTCACCGAACGCCGGCGGGACCCGAGACCGAGGAGCGACCATGCCGCACACAGCCGACTGGAAGGTCAGCCTCCACCTCTTCGAGGACGACGGAAGGACGACGGCGCGAGCGGTCCTGGAGACGGGCACGTCCTCCCTGACCGGCACGGGCACCGCCCAGTGCGCCCCCGGCGACCGGGACGTGCCGGACATCGGCGACGAGTTCGCCGCGGCCCGCGCCCTGCGCGACCTCGGCGGCAAGCTCCTGCGGACCGCGGAGCGGGACGTGGAGGCCAGGGGCGCCGCTCCCTCCCCCAGGGAGTCGACGCCCTACGGCTGGACCATGTGAGCATGTGAGGGGGGCGGTCACCCCCGCTGCGGGACGACCGTGAGCGACCGGGCCAGCGCGGCGACCTCGGCCGCCTCGTCCGGGCCGAGCGGGCCCGACCGCGCCGCCGCCGCGTTGGCGCGCAGGTGCTCCGGCCGGGAGGTCGCCGTGAGCACCGACGTGACCTGGGGCCGGGTGAGCACCCAGCGCAGCAGGGCCTCGCTCCATGTGGCGCAGCCGAGCTCGCGCAGTTGCCCGGCGGGCGGGGGCGAGGCGAGCAGCCCGCCCTCGCCGAACGGGCGCATGACGAGGACGCCGATGCCGGCTTCGGCGGCCGCCGGCAGGATGTCCTCGGCCAGCCCGGGCTCCGCCGCGTTCAGATTGACCTGGACGAAGTCGACCAGTCCGTCGGTGACTATCCGGGCCAGGTCGGCGCGGGTGCCGCCGACGCCGTAGGCGCCGTCGAACTGGTAGGTGGCGCCGGTGAACCGGACGCGGCCCGCCTCCTTCTGCCGGCCGAGCCACTCCAGGTTGGCGCGCCAGCCGTTGAGGTTGTGGATCTGGAGCAGGTCGATCGAGGAGCGCCCGTAGGCGCGGAGCTGCTTGCCGAAGACGGCCTCGACCTTCTCGGGGTCGCTGTGCCAGATCTTGGTCGCGACGAAGAACTCCTCGAACTCCGGGTCGGCGCGGAGCAGCGCCGCGAGGTTGGGTTCGGCGCGGAGGTAGACGGGCGCGGTGTCGACGAGGTCGACGCCGGCCTCGTGGGAGGCGCGCAGCACCCCGGCGAGCGGGACGGGATCGGGGCGGTTGAAGGTGCGCCAGGTGCCGAGTCCGATCGCGGGGAGGTCGATTCCCGCCTTGCGGGCCGTTCGCCGGGGCACTGCCAAGGTCATCGGTGTTCCCTCTCGATGGGTTCTCGACGGATTCCGTGGAGCCGGTCCTGGAGGGTACAGCCGCGAACCGAACAGAGGGGCGGTTATTTGAAGGTGCCCTCGCCCTGGGCGAAGAACCTGAGGATGGTCAGGACGGCGACCAACTGCATCAGGACGTAGGCCACCTGCGCGGAGAAGCCGCGGATCTGGTAGATGGACAGCAACAGCCCCACGCGGTTGGGCCAGAAGCGCCGTTCGGAACGGAAGGTGTCGGCGTCCATGGCCAGGCTGGTGAGCGTGAGCACGAGGAGCATGAGGGAGACGGCGACGGCGACGTTGCCGAAGTCCTGGTCGGCGATCAGGCTGCCGAGCACGCCCAGGCCGATGAGGAGGGTGTAGGCGAGGGTCAGGCTCAGGGCCCGGGCGGGACCCCGGCGGCCCGGCAGCAGCCGCCAGAGCGCTCCGAGGACGAGACCCGCGCCGGCCCAGACGAGCTCCCAGTAGACGAACCTCCAGAGCAGGTCGGGAGCGCCGAAGAAGTACATCCCCCATCGCATCCACTGCTCCTCGGGACCGTAGAACAGCCAGACGAGGAGGGCGCTGCCGGGGAGGCCGTAGCCGGCCGCCAGGACTGCGGCGTGGCGGGCGTTGTCCCACCACTTGGCGTGCGGCCCCCAGCTCAGGGCGACGTCGACGACGGTGATGTGGGACGGCAGCAGGGGCCGAGCGGCACCGCCGCCGATGTCGTGGTTCGGCCGCCAGCGGTGGAGCCCGCTGAGTTCCTTCTCGAGCGC
Source organism: Streptomyces sp. NPDC037389 (assembly GCF_040636475.1). Taxonomy (NCBI): domain Bacteria; kingdom Bacillati; phylum Actinomycetota; class Actinomycetes; order Kitasatosporales; family Streptomycetaceae; genus Streptomyces; species Streptomyces sp. NPDC037389. The sequence goes on along the minus strand of NZ_JBEZUS010000010.1, from coordinate 121,641 downwards.
GTGCCGGCGCAGGGCCGCGTCGGCTCCGCCCTGGTCCCCGGCTCGCAGGGCGACGGTCAGTTCACGGAACCGGCGGGCGCGGGCGATGAGCCGGCTGCGTTCGGCCTCGGTGATGGTCTCGCACAGCTGCGGAGAGCCGTCGCCGCACCCCTCGAAGTGCTGGGCGAGCACCGAGCGGCGCCCGCCGACGGCGAGCAGTCCGTAGAGCGCGGCGATCCCGAGCACGAACCAGAGGGGGGTGAAGGCCTGGACCCCGGCGTAGGAGCCCTGGCGCCAGACGACCACGACGGCGAAGAACACCGCGAGCAGAAGACGGTCGAGGGGGCCGGGGCTGGCGTAGGGGACGGCGGGGGCGAGGTCCCTGGCCCGGAGCAGAGCGACGATCGCGAGACCGGTCAGGACCCAGACGTGGGCGTAGTACCAGAGCGGGACCTGAGCCGCGTAGTGGACCGCGTCATAGACAAGTGCGGCGACATGGACCGAGTGGTAGCCGCCGGCACCGCGGTCCATCAGCCAAGTGGTCCGCTGCCACTTGTGCTCGTCGAACCAGACCGCCCACATGACGAACAGGGCGACGACCACGACGAGTACGGGGCCGAGCCGGCGCAGCCGCCAGGGGACCGCCTCCGGGCGGAGCAGCCCGCCTTTGTGGACGAGCGTCCAGCCCCACAGCACGAAGCCCGCCAGCCACAGCCACTGCACGGCCGCCGCCAGCGCCACCAGCACGGCGAAGCCGGCGGAGTCGGTCCGGCCTTCGACATCGGCCAGTTGCGTGGGGAGCCCGAACAGGGACGGCGCCATGGCCACCAGTCCCGCCGCCGACGCGACGACCGACGAGGCCACCACGAAGGACCTCCTCGGCCGGGCGGTGACGACGAACAGCCAGCCGGCCAGGAGGCCGATGAGCACGCTGTCGCCGATCCAGTCGGGGCGTTTCAGGGCGGGAACGTCGACGACGGCGAGGATCACCTTGTACAGCAGCAGGACCATGACGCCCAGGACGGCCTTGAGCACGCCCCATTGCCACAGGGTGGTGCCACTGTTCCGTTCCAGACCGGTGAGCTCGGGTCCGGCGGGCTGGCGACGGGCTCGCAGGGCCGCCAGGACGATGACGACCGATGTGCCCAGCCACCATGTGGTCACACCGACGGCGTTGGCGACCAGCAACGTCGCGGTGGTGTCGCTGGCCGCCCAGCCCCGCTGCCAGGGCGGCACCATCTGGACCGACACCATCGGGCGCGGCCCGGCGGAAGCGCCGAGCCCGGTCCACACCATGCGTCCGTTGCTCTCGCCCGACGGCATGGGAGCGACCTTGGAGGCGCCGAGGCCGCCCGGGTCGATCTGTACGCGGTCCCAGTGGGCGCCCTTGAGCGCCGGTGGGGCGATGAGCTCCAGGTCCCACTTCTTGCTGTGGACGCCCACACCCCACGGCCCGACGTGGAAGGGGCCGCCGGAATTGAAGAAGAAGAGCGTCTCGTAGCGGACCTCGACCCGGGACGCCCCGGCCTTGACCTGCGGGCTGTGCGGGCGCCACTCCTCGGGTCGCTTCATGGACCGCGGGTCCCGCAGGAGACAGCGCATCGCACGCCGGTAGTCGGCGGAATCCTCGCTCAGCAACAGGTCGTCGGCGTACGGCCAGCTCGCCGGTACCTGTACCGTCATCAGGCCCTTGGCCTCCGGGACGGAATGGGCGTGGTTCGCCAGCCGCAGATCGACCTGTGTGTGGGCATCGGCCAGTTGTGCCGTATGGCAGTCGTCGGCCCGCGGGGCCTCGGCGGCGTGAGCCCATGCGGGCCACCCGGCCGCCCAGCAGACGAGGCCGGCGAGCAGCACCACGGCACAGCGCCGCCATGGGCCCCGCGTCACGACGGCATGCGCCGCCCTCCGGGTACGCCCTCACACCGTCCGCCGCCGTGCGGCGCCCGGTACGTTCTCACGACGGCATGCTCCTGTCGGCCGGGCAGCCGCTGACGGGGGTGCACTGGAGAATCACCTGGCACACATGCCCCGCGGCCTCTTCGCCGCCATCGCCGCCTGTCTTGACGAACCGCCACTGGGAGGGCCGGGTGTGGCTGGTGGTCGCGGCCTTGTCGACCTGGATGCGCAGCGTGCGCGCCGCGATGTCGTGGGTCTCGACCAGGACCTCGTCGGCGGCGACGGGGAAGTGGTCGTGCAGCAGGCACAGGCCGAAGCGGTCGAGGTTCCCGTGTTTCTCCAGCACGGCCACCAGGTCGCGTACGAACTGGCTGTCCTCGGGCCCCAGGCCCTCGGCCTCCTCGAAGGAGGGCAGCATCCGGTCAGGAGGGGTCGTCCGGTTTCCCATGGCTCACTCCTTGCTGAGACGTTCAGTGGGTAGACAAAAGCGTAGGCATATACATTACTCACCGCAATCCAGACGCTTCGGCGAGTCGCCGGCCGCTTCGCGGTCCCGGAACCGGGCGTGGCGTCATCGACCCGGCCGTGCCGCCCGAACCGAACAGGGGGCCGGTGCCGCTGCCCGGTTTCCGCCCGTTTCCCCCCGGCGAAGTATCGAAAGGGGAGTCACCGAGGAGGGGGAGGCCATGACCGTGATCGTCGGGCTCGCGCACAACGGGCGGGTGTATCTGGGTGGGGACTCGGCCGGTGTCGCCGGTCTCAGAATCACCGTGCGCAGGGATCCCAAGGTCTTTCGCAACGGCCCCTACGCCATGGGCTTCACCACCAGCTTCCGCATGGGACAACTGCTGCACCACGCGTTCAGGGCGCCCAGGCCCAAGGGCGACCTGGACAGGTTCATGACCACCGTCTTCGTCGACAAGCTGCGCGCCTGCCTCAAGGACGGCGGCTGGGCGCGCAAGGACTCCGAGCAGGAGCAGGCGGGGACGTTCCTCGTCGGCATATACGGCCGCCTGTTCACCGTCTATGACGACTATCAGATGGCCGAACCCGCCGACGGCTACGCGGCCGTGGGGTGCGGCGGCGAATTCGCGCTCGGCGCGCTGCACGCCACCGCGGATCTCGGTCTCAAGCCCCGGGCGCGTCTGTCCCTGGCGCTGACGGCCGCCGGCTACCACAGCGCCGGGGTCTCCGCGCCGTTCAGCTACGTCACCGCGCGAAAGCGCCCGTCCTGAGCGGGGGCTCCGGCGGCGCCGTAGTGTTCCGGGGGCGTGCGGCGCGTGCGACTCAGCGCGCACCGGTGTTCACCACCGCACCACCGGCCCGGGTCAACGGGCCGCGGTCCGGCTGGTTTTCGCCTCCGGTGGCCGGGAATCGTCGGCGCGATGGAGATTCCCGGGGCCGGAGGGGTGCTATGCCTGCTGCGAAGAGCGGGAAGCGAACCACGCCTGTCTCCTGCGCGCCCAGGGCCGCCGACCGGAGCGGGGAGGCGGAAGCCGACGTCCTCGGCTGTTTCGCCCTGGACGCGTCCGGCCGGCTCTCCCCCGGCCGGCTGCTGGAGGTGCTGGGCGAGGCGGGCATCCTCCGCGACGACCCCAGGATCGCCGAGACCGTCGCCCATCTGGACCGCGTCCGGCCCGCACCATCGGCGACCGAGCCGCTACTGCTGACCGCCGAGGAGTTCACCGCCGCGACCCAGCACAACCGGGGCATCATCGAGCGGGCCGCCTGCGGGGAACTCGCGGTTCCCGACTTCCCCGCGCTGGTGGCCGACCTGCGGCGCATCCACGAGGAGGTCCGCGCCGACCGGAGCGGCTCCGTCGCCGCGTACATCCCCCAGCTCGCGCGGGTGGACCCGGACCAGTTCGCGATCTCGGTGTGCACGGTGGACGGGCAGCGGTTCTCCATCGGCGACGCGGACGTCAACTTCTGCCTGCAGTCGGTGTCCAAGACCGTCGGCTACTGCCTCACCCTTGAGGAGCACGGGCCCGACACCGTCCACCGCCACATGGGCAGGGAGCCCAGCGGCCAGGGCTTCAACGAGCTGACCTTCAACAAGGCCGGGCTGCCGCACAACCCGATGATAAACGCCGGTGCGATCATGAGCTGCGCGCTCATCCAGCGCACCCTGGACGCCGCGGACCGCTTCGACTTCGTCGCCGAGACCTGGAAGCGGCTCGCCGGCGGGCGGAGCGTCGGATTCAACAACTCCGTCTACCTGTCCGAGCGCAGCACCGCCGACCGCAACTTCGCCCTCGGCTACTCGATGCGCGAACGCGGCGCCTTCCCTCCCGGTACCGATCTGCTGGCCACCCTCGAGTTCTACATCCAGTGCTGCTCCATCGAGGTCGACGCCCGCCAACTGGCCATCGCGGCGGCCTCGCTGGCCAACGCCGGGGTCTGCCCGCTGACGGAGGACCCGGTGTTCTCCACGCAGACCGTGCGCCACTGCCTGTCGCTGATGTCCTCGTGCGGGATGTACGACTTCTCCGGCGAGTTCGCCTTCACCATCGGCCTGCCCGCCAAGAGCGGCGTATCGGGCGCACTGATGCTGGTCGTCCCCCAGCTGATGGGCATCGCCATCTGGTCGCCCCGGCTGGACGGCCACGGGAACTCGGTCCGGGGCATCGAGGTCTGCCGACGGCTGGTCGACTGCTACAACGTCCACACCTACGACCTGCTCACCGGCACCGGCGCGGAGTCCGGGAAACGCGACCCCCGTCTCAAGCGCCACCAGAGCGCCACCGAAGGCATCGTGGGCCTGTGCTTCGCCGCCAGCCGGGGCGACGTCAACGAGATCCGTCGGCTGGCCGCCTGCAATGTCCCCCTCGACGCCGCCGACTACGACGGACGCACCGCCCTGCACCTGGCCGCGGCCGAAGGGCACCGGGACGTGGTGGAGTTCCTGCTGTCCAGAGGGGTCGACCCCCGGCCGGTGGACCGCTGGGGCGGAACCCCCCTGGACGACGCGGACCGGTCCGGATACCAGGAACTGGCCCGGCTGCTGGCCGGGGCCGCGGGCGCCACGCGGTCCGCGCGCCCGGGCGGCGCGTGACCGCCGCGCCCCTGTCGGGGTGCGGCGCGGCCGGAGTCGTGGAACGGTTTTGCATGGCCCCGCGGGCCATCACGAGAGCCGATCCGTCGCGAGGGGATGCGAGAGCATGTCGGTCACGTCGTTGACGAGCCTGGACGAGTTCGAGAGGGCCATCGCCCTGGAGCGGCCCGTGGTCGTGTGCTTCTGCGCGACCTGGGCCAATCTCTGCCGGACGATCGTCCCGGTCTTCGAGAAGCTCTCCGGGCTCCCCGAATTCACTCGCACGGTGGGCTTCTACAGCGTCGACGTGGACGAGGCGTACGACGTCGTCCAGAAGGCGGGCGTCGGCCCCGTGCCCACCTTCATCGCCTTCCGGGGCGGCAGCAGGCTGGCCGAGGTCGTGGCGCCGGCCCCGGACGCGCTGCGGGAGCTGATCGGCGGGGTCGCCGCCGGGGCCGTCTGAACGACGCGCGGGTCTCGGCCCCGTCAGCCCGGCAGCCGCTCGGTCGCGCACCCGAGCAGGTCCGCGACCACCGTCTCCAGCAGCCGTACCGCCTCGCCGACCGACGCGCGGACCGGGTCGCTGAGGCCGTGGACGACGTCGGGTTCGTCACCGCGCATCCGCACGAGCGGCTCGCAGCCCACGAGCACCACGCGGGGAAAGGCCAGGCCCTCCCATCCGGCCAGTTCGCGCGCGGTGGCCAGGACCTTCACCGGGTCCATGCCGTGCGCCTCGGGGGCGGCTGGGGCGAAGCCCGGGTCGGGGCCGTCGATGTCCAGGACGTACAGGGTGCCCGGGGGCCGCCGCGCGGTACGGCGTCGACGAGGACGGCGGCGTCGAAGACCCTCGGCGGGCCGCCGGACGGTTCACCCGGAGGCCCGCCGCCCCCGCCCGGTCAGGAGGTCCCGGACCCGGTCGAGCAGCCCCGTGCCGGGCGCCGGCGGTCTGACGGCCGGCACGGTCCGCGGGGCGGGCGGCCGGAGCCGGGTCGGGGCCGTGGCCCTGCCCGCGCGGACCTTCCCGCCCAGCTCCCGCAGCAGCCCGGCCGGGCAGACGGCCTGCATCCGGGGGAAGAGCCGCTGTTCCTCCTCCAGCACATGCGCGGTCACCCGGTCCACGAGCGCGAGGAGCAGGCGGTCGAACTCCTCCTCGGCGGGCCCCCGGCGCTCCAGCTCCGCGAGGACCCGCTCGATGCCGGCGTGTTCGGCGAGTTCCCGCCCCTCCCACTCCGCTCCCCCGGGCAGATGCTCGCGGACGGCGGGGTACAGGTGCTCCTTTTCCAGGGTCCCGTGGCGCACCAGCTCGATGGTGGCCCGTTCGGTCAGCTCCTTCCGCTCCGCGCTGCCCGGAGCTGCGGCGCGGAGGCGCTCGAAGAGACGCTGCACCTTCAGGTGATCGGCGGTGAGTTCGCCGATGAGGTCCGCGTCCGCGGGGTCCCTGGGCACCGTGCTCCTTCCGGCGGTGGTGGATGCCTATGCCTCGTGTGCCTCACCTCTTCCCCCCGCCGCCCGGAACCGCGCGCCCGTTGGGCCGATCGGCAGCACCCGTTGGAAGGAACGCCCGGCCCGTCGGGCCGGGGCTCTCCGGCGCACGGCACGGTCCGTGCCGTGATCTATCTGTCGAAAGCGGTACCGGTCCCGAGGGAGCGTGGTGAACGCATGCTGCTGCTGCGGAAGCGGAGGGCGATGGTCAAGGCCCGGGCGCGGCAGGCCGCCTTCACCGGGTATGTGGGTCTCGACCGCCGGGCCCCGGTCTCCGAAGCCGTCAGGGCGCTGTTCAGGAAGGCCTTTCCGGACCACTGGTCGTTCCTGCTGGGCGAGATCGCGCTCTACAGCCTCCTGGTGCTGCTCATCACCGGCACCTATCTGACGCTGTTCTTCGACCCGGACATGAACGGGCAGGTCTACCAGGGCTCGTACGGGCCGATGCGCGGGCTCCTCACCACCAGCGCCTATGCCTCGACGCTCTACATCAGCTTCGACGTGCGCGGCGGGCTGCTCATCCGGCAGATGCACCACTGGGCGGCCCTGGTCTTCGTGGCGGCCCTGGGGGTGCACATGCTGCGCGTCTTCTTCACCGGCGCGTTCCGCCGGCCGCGCGAGCTCAACTGGATGATCGGCGTGACGCTGTTCATGCTCGCGCTGCTGGAGGGCTTCTGCGGCTACTCGCTGCCGGACGACCTGCTGTCGGGCACGGGGCTGCGGACGGCCAATACGATCGTGCTGTCGATCCCGGTGGTCGGCACGTATCTGAGCTTCCTCGTGTGGGGCGGGCCGTTCCCGGGACACATCGTGATGCGCCGCTTGTACATCGCGCATGTGTTGCTCGTGCCGGGCCTGCTGATCGCGTTGCTCGGGGCGCACCTGGTGCTGATCGTGTATCTGAAGCACACGCAGTGGCCGGAGCGGGGACGGACGAACCGCAACGTGGTCGGCATGCCGATGTTCCCGCAGTTCGCCACGCGGTCGATGGGGCTGAATCTGGCGGTCTTCGGTGTGCTCGCGCTGCTCGGCGGCATCGCTCAGATCAACCCGGTCTGGCTGTACGGGCCCTACCGGCCCGACCAGGTGTCCACGGGCGCCCAGCCGGACTGGTACGTGGGATTCCTGGAGGGCGCCCTGCGGCTCATGCCGCCGTGGGAGAACGTGGTGGGCGGTCACACCCTGATGTGGAACGTCCTCCTGCCCGCGGTGGTGCTGCCCGGTGTGCTCTTCCTGGTGCTCTACCTCTACCCCTTCTTCGAGAGGTGGGTCACCGGGGACCTCATGGAGCACCACCTGTGCGACCGTCCCCGGGACCGCCCCGTGCGCACCGCGCTGGGTGTGGCGGCCGTGGTGTTCTACGCGGTGCTGCTGGCGGCCGCCGGCAACGATGTGACGGCGATGATCTTCCGGGTCTCGCTGGAGGCGCTGATCTGGATCTACCGTGTGGCGGTGATCGTCGGGCCGCTGATCGCCTTCCTCGTCACCAAGCGGGTCTGTCTGGCGCTCCAGGCCCACGACCGGCGGCTGCTGAGGGAGGGCGTGGAGACGGGGGCGGTCAGCCAGTCGCCGGAGGGCCGTATGCGCGAGGGGACCCGGCCGTTGGAGGCCGCGTACCGCTACCGGCTGCTGGTGCGCGACGTCCCGGCGCCCCTGCCCCGCCCGGCGGTGGGGTCGCCGCGCCGGTACCGGCTCCGGGCGGCGCTGAGCTCCTGGTACTACCGGGACCGGGTGGAGATGCCGGCCACCACCGAGCAGCGGCTTCAGGTGTCGGGCCGGACGATGGGGCCGCTCGCCCAGGTGGACGAGGAATAGGCACCACCCGACCGACACCCGGCATCAGTCGTCCACGTCGACGAACTGGAACACCATCCCGAGGATTCCGGCCGCGGTGACGGCGGCTCCCATGATGAACAGCCACAGCCCGTAGACGATGCCGAGCAGCAGCAGGGCGGCGCCCAGGGCGGTGAGGGGCGGGTAGCCGCTGTGCGGCGGGAAGAAGTCCAGCGCGCCGGCCCGCTCGTGGATCCGCCCGTCGCGGCGGTCCTCCGGTCTGCCGCCTTTCCGGCGGTGGTTCACGGCGCAGAAGAAGGCGATGACCGACGCCATGAGAAAGCAGACGGTCAGTGCCGCGCCACCGGCCGGTTCCCGGGAGAGCCACATGTAGACCGCGTCGGTGAGGAGGAAGAACACCGCGACACCGGCGAAGAGACAGGCCTCCGTCTTCATCGGCTCTGCCCTCCCCTTGCCGGCAGGGCGAGGACCTCCGGGTGGTGGAGGTCGAAGGCGGGCGAGTCGGAGCGGATCCGTGGGATCGCCTCGAAGTTGTGACGGGGCGGTGGGCAGCCGGTGGCCCACTCCAGCGAGCGCCCGTACCCCCAGGGGTCGTCGACCTCGACCTTCTCGCCGAATCGCGCCGTCCTCCAGACGTTGTAGAGGAACGGCAGCGTGGACAGGCCGAGCAGGAACGCGCCGATGGAGGAGACGGTGTTCAGGACGGTGAACCCGTCGGCCGCCAGGTAGTCGGCGTAGCGGCGGGGCATGCCCATCTCGCCGAGCCAGTGCTGGACGAGGAAGGTCGTCTGGAAGCCGGTGAACAGCGTCCAGAAGTGCATTTTGCCGATGCGCTCGTCCAGCATTTTCCCGGTCAGTTTGGGCCACCAGAAGTAGAAGCCGCCGAACATGGCGAAGACGATGGTGCCGAAGAGGACGTAGTGCAGATGGGCGACGATGAAGTAGCTGTCGGTCAGATGGAAGTCCAGGGGCGGGGAGGCGATGACGACTCCGCTGAGCCCGCCCAGCAGGAAGGTGACCATGAAGCCGACCGCCCACAGCATGGGTGTCTCGAAGGAAACGCTGCCCCGCCACATGGTGCCGATCCAGTTGAAGAACTTCACGCCGGTCGGGACGGCGATGAGGAAGGACATGAGCGAGAAGAACGGCAGCAGCACCGCGCCGGTGGCGAACATGTGGTGTGCCCAGACCGTGGCCGAGAGCATGGTGATGGCGATGGTCGCGCCCACCATCCCGGCGTAGCCGAAGACGGGCTTGCGGCTGAAGACCGGCACGATCTCCGTCACCACCCCGAAGAACGGCAGGGCGACGATATAGACCTCGGGGTGGCCGAAGAACCAGAACAAGTGCTGCCAGAGCAGGGCCCCGCCGTTCGCGGCGTCGAATACGTGCGCACCGAATTTCCGGTCCGCCTCCAGCGCGAACAGGGCCGCCGTCAGCACGGGGAAGGCGGGCAGCACCAGAACCGCCGTGAGCAGGACGTTCCAGGTGAACAGCGGCATCCGGAACATGGTCATTCCGGGGGCCCGGAGGCACAGGATCGTGGCGATGAAATTGACCGAGCCCAGCGTGGTGCTCACTCCCGTCAGCACCAGCCCCATGGCCCACAGATCGGGTCCCGCGCCCGGCGAGTAGACGCCTCCGTTCAGCGGCGCGTAGGCGAACCAGCCGAAGGACGCCGCCCCTCCGGGCACGACCAGCCCGGAGACGACCATCAGCCCTCCGAAGAGGAACAGCCAGTACGTCAGCGCGTTCAGGCGGGGGAAGGCGACGTCGGGAGCGCCGATCTGGAGCGGCATGACGGCGTTGGCGAACCCGGTGAACGTCGGGGTCGCGAAGAGCAGCATCATGATGGTGCCGTGAATGGTGAACAGCTGGTTGTACTGCGTGGTACTGAATAGCTGGAGTCCCGGCCGGGCGAGCTCCGCCCGCATCAGCATCGCCAGTACTCCTCCGAGCAGGAAGAACCCGAAGGACGTCGCCAGATACATGTTCCCGATCGTCTTGTGATCGGTCGTGGTGAGGTACTCCCTGACCCTGCCGCCCAGGCCGCCGCCCGGGTCGGATGGGCCTTCCGGGGGCTCCAGGATGCGGTCGGTCTCCAGCTGCGGCATCGTCTCTCCGAGACGCTCGGTATCGGTGACCGGGTAAACGGGGCGCTGGGCCGTCGGGCACGGGCGTGTCACCCGTTCGCGCCCGAGGAATGCGGGTCGGGTTCCGGGCGGTGACCACCCCGGTCGCAGGCATGGAGGGCGAGGAGTGCCTTCCGGTGCACTCCGTCGGAGATATCATGAAACTTCAGGCTTTTTCCCACGAGCGTGCCGTCCCCACCGGTCACGCCGGCACCTGCCCGGGCCCCGCGCCCACCACGCCCGCCCCGTCCGGACGACGGGGCTTCACACGCCCGCGCGACCCGGCGCGCGTCCCGGGCCGCTTCATGTGAAGGTGGACCGCACGGTACGCCCACAGGATCCGGACCCGCACGGGCCCGCGCACCGAGGAAACGGGGCACCATCATGACCCATGATCCCGAACCCGAGCGCACCCCCGGCCTGGAGCCGGGTGGCGGGGTGCCGCCCGGCGAGACCCCGCCCGGCGAGGACAGCACCGGCGGCATCGGCCCGCGCGACGATATGACGCGGGGCTGGGCCAAGGGGCCGGTGTTCGTCATCGGCGCCCTGGTGGTGATCTTCGCCATCACCGTGCTCATCTGGGCCGCGATCGTGTGACGCGGGGATTCCGCCCACCGCGCCGAGTCCGAACCGGGCCCGATGTGTGCGTTGGCGGGGTGGGACGGACCGTGCGATGTTGGCTGGAGGGGTACCGATCCCCCGGTCGATGGAGTGATGGTCATGGCGGAGCGCAAGAAGCCCGACAAGGACGAGAAGACGGCGCCATCCGATGCCGCCCACAGGTCCGAGGAGATCACGGAGCTGGAAGAGCTGGCGATGCGCGAGGCGAGGCGGGGAACCGCCGAGTCCCTGGACCGGGCTCTCAAGGCCGTCGAGCGGGCGGCGAAGCTGAGGCGCGACAGCCAGAGCTGAGCCCCCCTCGGGCAGGTGACGCACGACAGGCCGGAGGTCGCCGACCGCGCCTGACGCGCCTGACCGCCCCGCTACCCCATGTGTCGCAGCCGTCGCACCAAGCGGCCTCATCGCACGCAGCCTCGCACGGGCCCCGCCACGCGCCCCCGTCAGCGGCGGAACGCCGGTTCACCGGACCCGGAGCGCCGGGAATCCTGGAACCGCCCTCACACCGCTCCGGCCGCTTCGCCCGTCCCGTCCTCCCGCGAAGCGCCGGCTTCGACCTCCGGGAGTCCTCGTGCGTCCTCGTCCGGCGATCCACGTCCTCGGGCTGGCCTCGCTCGTCCTCGCCACCGTCACCGCCGGCGGCCTCGCCCGGCCGCCCGCCGCCCAGGCGGCACCGGCCAAGGCCGACCCCAGGGCGGCCCTCCGGCAGCAGGTCGTCACCCTCGTCAACGCCCGTCGCCGCGCCGCCGGCTGTGCTCCGCTGCGCATCAGTCCCCAGCTGACCGCCGCCGCTCAGAAGCACTCCGACGACATGGCCGACGAGCACTTCTTCAGCCACACCGACCCCGACGGCGCGGGCCCCGGGACCCGGATATCCGCCGCCGGCTATCGCTGGGACGCCTACGGGGAGAACATCGCCCGCGGCCAGGCGACCTCGGCCGCGGTGATGGACGCCTGGATGCGCAGCGCGGGCCACCGGGAGAACATCCTCGACTGTTCCTTCGAGGAGATGGGCGTCGGTGTCGCCACGCCGCCCGAAGGACCCTTCTGGACCCAGGACTTCGGAAGCCGGGAGTAGCTCTCACTCCGCCGTCGGCAGGGGCTGGTCGGTCCAGATGGTCTTGCCGGTGGGGGTGTAGCGCGTGCCCCAGCGCTGGGTGATCTGGGCGATGATGTACAGGCCCCGGCCGCCCTCGTCGTCGACGGCGGCGTGGCGCAGGTGGGGCGAGGTGTGGCCGGTGTCGGAGACCTCGCAGACGAGGCTGCGGTCACGGATCAGGCGGACGTGGACCGGTCCGCCGGCGGCGTAGCGGACGGCATTGGTGACGAGTTCGCTGACGATCAGTTCGGTCGTGAACGACAGGTCGTCGAGCCCCCATTCGCGCAGTCGGCGGGTCGTGGCGTCGCGGGCGTCCGCGACGGACGCGGGCTCGGCGTCCAGTTCCCAGACGGCCACCTGGTGTTCGCCGAGCATCCGGGTGCGGACGAGGAGCAGGGCGGCGTCGTCGTCGACCGGGCCGGGCAGCAGGGCCGCGACGGTGCGGTCGCAGAGCTCCTCCAGGGGGCGCCGGCAGTGGGCGAGGACGCCACTGAGCAGGCCGAGGCCGGTCTCGGTGTCGTGGTCCGGAGTATGGACGAGCCCGTCGGTGAACAGGGCGAGCAGGCTGCCGACGGGGAGTTGGAGGTCGGTGCTCTGGAAGGGTGCGCCGCCCAGGCCCAGGGGCGGGCCCGCCGGGAGGTCCGGGTAGCTGACGGCGCCGCAGGCCGGGTCGACGACGGCGGGCGGTGAGTGTCCCGCGCGCGCCATGCTGCACCGCCCGGACACCGGGTCGTACACCGCGTACAGGCAGGTGACTCCGAGGGCCTCGTCGCGGCCGGTGCCCGGCCCGTCCCGGCCGTGGCCGCGCGCCCGTTCCTCGGCGGCCCGTTCCTCGGCAGTCTGGCCGACGACGTCGTCCAGGCGGGCGAGCAGTTCGTCCGGCGGTAGGTCGAGCCGGGCCAGGACGCGCACGCTCGTGCGCAGACGGCCCATGGTGGCTGCGGCGCTCAGCCCGTGGCCGATCACGTCCCCGACGACCAGGCCGACCCGGGTGCTCGACAGCGGGATGACGTCGAACCAGTCGCCGCCCACCCCGGAGCGGCTGTCGGCGGGTACGTAGCGGCTGGCCGTCTCGACGCCGGTCAGGGCGGGCAGGTGCTGGGGCAGCAGGTCGCGCTGGAGGCTGAGGGCGGCGGTGTGCTCCCGGGTGATGACCAGCATCAGGACGACGCCGATCAGCAGGGCGCCGAGGCCGATGACGCTCACCCCGCCGGTCCGTCCGAAGACCGGCAGGTCGAAGGAGGTCGCGCCGTAGCCCGGGTCGGCGTAGACGACGAAGGCGGCGTAGCAGAACAGGCAGAGCATCATGAGCCCGCCGAGGCCGGGCAGCAGCCCTTTGTAGAGCAGGTCCCGGGGGCTTCGGGTGAGCAGTGCGCGGTAGTACCAGACGCAGGCGAAGCCGGTGAGGCCGTAGTAGAACGCGATGGCGAGGCCGACGGCCTTGATGGAGTCGGCGAGGACGTCGCCGCTGATCGCGGTCAGCAGGGCGAAGAAGCCGATGGAGACGAGCCCCACGCCGACGGTCGACCAGGTCGGGGTGAGGAATCTGTGGTGGATCCGGGCGAAGCGTGAGGGGACGGCCTTGTGGGCGGCCATGGAGAAGACGGTGCGGGCCAGGGGCAGGATCGTGGTCTGGGTGGAGGCGACCGCAGAGGTCAGCACGGTGAAGATGAGCAGTTTGGTGAGGAACCAGCCGGTCCCCTGGGTGCCGAAGACGGCGCCGCCCAGGCCGGAGAGCACATCCCCGGAGTTGGCCGTGTTGCCCAGGCCGGTGCCGTTGGTGCCGATCCCGGCGAAGGCCTGCGCCGAGGTCGCCACCAGGGCGTAGACGACGAGGAGGAGCACGGTGGAGACGACCGCCGCCCGGCCGGGGGTGTTCCTGCTGTCGGCGGTCTCCTCGTTGACCGCGACGGCGGTGTCCCAGCCCCAGTAGATGAAGACGGCGGCGACGATGCCCTCGGTCAGGGCCTTGGCGGAGGGGACGTGGAGGGGGTTGAACCAGGAGGCGGAGACGGGGAGCGACGTGGGCGGGGCGCCGGTGCCGTAGACCCTGACCAGGGCGGTGACCGCGAACAGGGCCAGCACCAGGACCTCGACGCACACCATCCAGCACTGGAGGAGGGCCGACACCTGGATGCCCACATAGCAGACGGCGGTGGTCACGGCGATCCACGCGACCCCGGCGACGGTGGTCCACAGCCGGCTTCCGGCGAGCGAGTCGTACCCCAGCAGCCGGAAGCCGTAGATGCCGGCGATCTCCGCGAGGTTCGCCATGGCGATGATGTCGGCGACGATGATGCCCCAGCCGCCCATCCAGCCGACGCGCGGGCCGAAGGCGCGGGAGGCCCAGGTGAAGGTGGTCCCGCAGTCGGCGTCGGTCGCGTTGAGCTCCCGGAAGGCGTACGCGATCAGCAGCATCGGGACGAAGGCCAGCATCGTGATGACCGGGGCCTGGAGGCCGACGCCGACCACGATCAGGCCGAGGGTGGCCGCCAGACTGTACGCCGGGGCGGTGGAGGCCATGCCCATGGCGACCGAGGAGAACAGCCCCAGGGCACCGGCCCTGAGCCCCTTCGTGCCGGCCCCGGGGCCGGGCGCGAGTGGCACGGCGGGCTCGGCCGGACCGGTGGAGACGTTCACCCCCGCGTCCGGCTCCGCGGCTCGCGGGGAGAGCCGCCGGGCGGCATCTCCTGGATCCTCGCCCTGACCCCCTGCCGCACCATGGCGCCGCGGTCGCTGTCGCTGTCGCTTTTGACATGGTCGGACCCCTTGGCGGACATGGTTCTCCCTTCGGGCGTGCTCGGGCGGGCCTCACCGGGGATTCACACGCGCGGCCGGCGGCGGCCGGCGCACGAGCCGACGGCCGCCGCGGGCACCACTCCCACCTCCGTCTCCAGGACTCACCGTGGCACCGGGCGTACGCGCGCGCAGGGAGAGCGCCGCCGATCGGGTCAGCCGCCGGGCCGGCTCCCCGGTACGGCGTCGCCTCTCCACGGGAACAGGCTCCCGCCCGACGGAACCGGATTCACACCCCCTCCGCGACCCGCCGTCCGCTGACGAGGCCCACCGGGCCGGGCGGGCGCGGCGAGCCTGCCGCCGCGGTGAGCATGATCTCCCTGACCCGGTCCAGGTACTTCGGCACGCCCGCCGCGGCCTGCGGGGTGTCCGGCATGCTGACCACCAGGTCGGCCCGGTCGGGAAACCAGTTCAGCCACAGCGACACCCCGCCGGCGTTGTCGGGGCCGGTCAGGACGGTCGCGTCGGCGTCCAGGTAGTCACGGGCGCCCGGCGCGGACCGTCCGTCCAGATAGGACGCCATGGGCGGGATGTCGGGGACGTCACCGTCCTCGAGAAGCAGTTCGAGGGCCCGGTGCAGCGGGACGTCATATCCTTCGCGGGCCCGCTGGAAGCCCTGCTGCGCGACGGCGATCGCGTCGGCGAGGGTCGGCGAGCCTGGCAACCGGAACAGCAGGGGCACGAGGTTGACGAGCCAGCCGTGCGCGCGGAGCAGCCGGGGGTAGGCCCTGGTCGACACGGCGGTGAGCACGCGGTAGACGTCGTTGCCGGTGAACTCCCACTGCGCGAGGGCCAGCGCGGCGAAGAAGCCCGCGCCCAGTCCGCCGCCGTGCCGGGCGCAATAGGCGCGGAACGCGCGTGCCTCGTCGCCGGTGAACACCGGGTACTCGAGCCGGGTGCCGGCCAGCAGTTCCCCGGTGTCGTTGCCCAGTTCGACGGGGAAGGCGGGGAAGCCGCCGTCCTTCACGGCCAGGAACTCCGACCACGCGGCGAGCTCCGGCGAGGCTTTCGTGAGCGACTCGGAGCGTCGCCGCTCACGGCGGTTGAGGTCCAGATAGCCGGGTGCGGGCGGCAGGTCGACCGGGGCGCCGATACGGGCGGCGTGGTAGCGGGCGCGGAGCTCGTGGAACAGCAGCGCCACGGAGTGACCGTCGGTGTAGGCGTGGTCGATCGCGAAGTACACCGTGGACGCCGTGTCCCGGCGGATCACTCCCGCCAGCATCCCCAGCCCGCTCGCCGAGGTCCGCTCGTCGATCCGCCGGTGGAGGTGGGCGCGGAGCTCGTCCCTGCCGGCGAAGTCGCCCACGCGCACGGGGCGCACCGTGAGGGACTCGGGTGGTATTCGGAACCCGGTCAGGTCCTCGGGGCCGGGCTCGTACCAGGTGTGGAACGCCTCGTGCCGGCGCACGAGCCCTTGCCACGCCTCGGTGAGAGCATCGAGATCGGCCCGGCCCTCCAGGTCGAACGCCATGGCCACCCAGGGCGACTGACGTCGTCCGGCGGCACGGTTGGCGGCCGCCAGGCGCAGGTGCGCCCGCTGGAAGTGCGACGCGGGAACGTCGTGCGGTACGGGCGCCCGGTCGGTGGTGAGCTCGAACTCCACCACTTCGCCCGGCTGGGGTCGCCAGTCGAGGATCTCGGTCATACGCACAGGGGGTCTCCTTCTCGATGGGGACGGCCGGCTAGGCGGGCGTGGGTACGGCTTCGGCCGCCCGGCGGCCTTCGGCGGCGCGGGTGGCGGCGTGCGCGACGGCCCGTACGAAGCGTCCGACGTTCGCGCGTGCCACGGCCGTGTCGGGGAAGCGCGTCGACAGGTGCACGCCGCGGTCGCTTCGGGTCAGCCAGACGTACACCTCGGCCGGGCTGTGGATCCGGCTGCGCAGCATCGTGTCCCGCGGCAGGGGCGGGGTGCCCGTCACACGGCGCACGTCGAGATAGGACACGACGAAGCGGGGATGGATCTCCCGGCGCAGCATCCGGCTGAGGTGGGGCAGCGAACTGCCCGGTCCCGGTCCGCGGCGGCGCAGTTCGGCGGCGGCGTGGGCGACCGTGTCGGCGAAGGCCGCCCCGGGAGCCGCCGGGATCCGCACCGGGTGGAGGCCGACGAACCAGCCCGGCGCCGTACGCCACCGGTCGGGCCGGGCGTTGGCGAGGCTGACCACGGACAGGTGCCGTTCACCGGCGACCTGTGCGGCGGCGAGCGCGAGGCAGGCGAGCAGCCCCGCGGCGGTCGTGCCTCCGCCCTCGCGGGACGCGGCGGCGAACCTGGTGGCCGCCGGAGCGTCGAGCAGCCAGCGGTAGGCGCTGCGCTGTGTGTCCGGTGCCTCGGACGCGCCGAGGGGCAGGGGGAAGGCGGGCGTCCCGCCGCGGGCGTCGCCGAGCAGGGTCCGCCAGGGGGCCGTGTGTTCGGGTCCCGTCGGCAGTCGGCCGACCAGGCTCCGTTCCTCGGCCCCGAAGTCCAGGAAGGTCGGCCCGGGCACGTCCCCGGCGCGGCCGGCCAGGGCGTCGCGGATCTGTCCCGGGACCATGGCGAGCGTGTAGCCGTCCATGACGCCGTGATCCGCCCCGGCGAACACCGTCGTCCCGTCCGCGCCCTCGACCGTCGCGAAGACCACCTGCGGCCAGCCCAGCGGGGTGGCCCTCCGGTCGAAGAAGGCCTCGATCTGCCGCCGGACCGAGGCGCCGTCGGTGAAGACGCCGACGTCCTCCTGTCGTAGCGTGACGGCGCTCGCCGGGAGCGTACGGCGCACACAGCGCCCGGGGGTCGGCACCAGCGTGCTGCGCAGGTGCTCGTGTCCGCGCAGCCAGGCCGAGAGCGCGGCACCGAGCCGGTGCCGCCCGGCCCGGCCCACGCCGAACGACACCCCGATCCACGCCGGATCCATATGCCCCGGCCCTCCGGCGGCCGCCGTGCGTACGTGGTGCTCGTGGACGAGCGCGGGCGCCCGGGGATCATCGGCCCAGGCCGAGGCCGGTGCGGTCGGCGTCCAGAAGACCAGCCGGCCGGCGGGAACCGTGCCGTCGCCCAATTCTGTGAATTCCAAATTCGCTCCTCCATAAATCCCCGGTGCGGCCTGCGGAAGCTATCCGGGAGCGATGAAACAAAAATGAAGAAGTGATGTTTTCGCTGATCACGAAGGCCGGGCCGTCATCGTGGGGATGACTTCCCTTGTTGCCCGCCAAACGCGCTGCTAGCGTCTGCCCCCGTCATTCGGTCCGCACCGCGGCATTTCCCGGCCGCGCCGACGGAGGGTCAATTCATGAATGTACGAGCGGACACCGGGTCCGCCCCGTTCACGGGCGATGCGCAACCGCCTTCGGATTACGCCGCGCTGCGTCGCGACCCGGAATACGCCGGACTGAACCGCGCGCTGCTCGACCTGGTCCCGACGGGCTCGGCGCCGGCCGTCCTCGACGTGGGGTGCGGGGACGGGGCCGTCAGCGAGGAACTGCTGCTGCGCGACCCGGCCATGTCCCTGGCCGGTGTCGACCCCGACCCGGCGCTGCTGGAGGCGGCGCGGGCCCGGCTGGGCGACCGGGCCCGTTTCGTCGTGGGTGACGCGTCCTCCGTCTCCCGGCTGTTCCCGCCGGACGTCTTCGACGTCGTCGTGCTGGCCAACTGCGTCCATCTCGTCCCGGACCTCGCCGAGGCGCTCGACGCGATCGGGCGGGTCCTCGCCGGCGGCGGGCGCCTGGTGTTCAACTCGGCGTTCTACTCGGGCGCGGAGTCCCCGGCCGATCTGCCGCGGTACGCCGAACTGGTCGGCACGGCCCGCGCCACCGCCCGCAGGCGCGGGCTCCCGCTGGCCAGGTCGGTCGCCGGCCGGCCCTCGGGGCTGCGCAGGACCGTCGAGGACTACCAGGCCGCCCTCGCGGCGGCCGGGTTCACCGATGTCGTCACCGACGAGCGGGCGTTCACCCTCGGCCCGCGCTTTCTCACCGCGTTGTGCTCGACCCCGATGTTCGCCACCGCCGCGTTACCAGGGGTAGCGCGGCACACCGCCGCGGAACTGCTCACCGAAACGCTGGAAGAACTGCACGAGCGCGCCCCGTTCACCATCATGCGGCGCTGCGTCTACTTCTCCGCCACCCGGCCGTGAAACACCCACGAAAGGAATTCGTCATGACCGAGGTATGGAACGTGGTCACCCGGGCCATCACCGGCATCCGGCCGGAACTCGGCGAATCCGGAACGGTCATCACCCGCGATTCCGCCCTGTTCTACTCGGCTGATCCCGGCAGGCCGGTGCTCGGCCTCGACTCCATGGAGGCGCTGGAGCTGCTCACCGTGCTGGAGCAGGAATTCGGGGTCGAGCTGGCGGACACCGGCATCCGGATCGCCGACCTCCACACGGTCGGGGACGTGGCCGACGCGATGGCGGGCGCGCTGTGACACCCCGGGCGGCGGCGCGCCATCGCGTGCTGGTGACCGGCATGGGCGTCGAGTCGTGCGCGGGCGGCACACCCGGCGAGCTGTGGGACGCCCTGGCCGCGGGGCGGCCCGCGATCTCGCCACTGGAGCTCGAAGGACCCCTGCCCTGCCAGGTGGGTGGCGTGATCCGCGGGTTCGACCCCCGCGAGCACATGTCCGCCCAGCAGGTCCGCCGCACCTCGCGCTTCCAGCAACTGCTGTTCGCCGCGGCGATGAAGGCGCGGGAGGACGCGCGGCTGCGCACGGCACCGGAGGCCCTGTACGTCGGCACCGGCGGCGGCGGGCTCGACGAGACGGCGCGGCTCGTGACCGTGCTGAACCGGAGCGGGTGGCAGCGGATGGACCGGCTCGGGATGCTCCGCCTGCTGCCCAACCAGGCCGCCGGGCTGGTCGCCCAGGAAATGAACATCACCGGCCCGGTGCTCACCCTCTCCACCGCCTGCGCGGCCTCGACGGACGCCATCGGAGCGGGCCTGCGCGCGGTGCGGGACGGCACCGCCGACGTGGTCCTCGTCGGCGGTGTGGAGAGCTGGCTGGACATACCTGCCCTGGCGTCGTTCCGCCTGCTGGACGCGCTCTCCCAGCGACCGGCGGCGGAGGCGGCGGCCGCGTCCCGGCCGTTCGACCGCGACCGCGACGGAATGGTGCCGGCCGAGGGCGCCGCCGTACTCGTACTGGAGTCCGAACGATCCGCGCTGCGCCGTGGCGCGACCGTGCACGGCGAGGTGCTCGGCGCCGCGTCCACCTGCGACGCCCACCACCCCGTGGCGCCGCGCGCGGACGGCGCGGTGGCGGCCAGGACGATCGAGCTGGCCTGCGCCGACGCCGGCCTCGACACCGGCGCCGTGGACCTGGTCAGCGCGCACGGCACCTCGACGCCGCTCAACGACCGGGCCGAGACCGCGGCCATCAAGCGGGCGTTCGGCGCGCACGCGCGGCGCCTGGCGATCACCGCGCCCAAGTCGGTCATCGGCCACGCGTGCGGCGCCTGCGGGATCCTGGAGAGCATCGGCGTGCTGCGCGCCATCCGGGAGAAGTACGTGCCGCCCACCGCGAACCTGGACAACCCCGATCCCGACTGCGACCTGGACTACACGCCGCTCATGGGCCGCCCCGCCCCGATCGGTGTCGCCGTCAAACAGAACTTCGGCTTCGGCGGCCACAACTCGGCGGTGGTGTTCGGCGCCGCGTGACGGCGCCGAACGACCGCAGGCGCCGTCATCGAGTGGGCGCGGCACCACCCGGCCCGGTAGTCCTGCGCGCCGGGGACCGCCGGGAGGCGCCGCGCGCCCGGTAGGTGCGGGCGAGGTGGTCCTGGAGGCGGGCGTGGCGGAACTGGTAGACCGCGCCTGCCTGCCGGAGCACGCCCCGCTGGTAGGCGTCCTCGAGGAAGGCGACGACGGCCCAGGGCAGCCGGCCCGTCAGCGGCAGCCAGATCCGGGAGAACACGATCCACTGACCCCAGGCGGTCAGGGCGAGGGCATAGCCCAGGGCGCCGCCGAGGGCGCTGATGACGCCGAGCTTGACCGAGGAGTCGAGACCCCATCGGAGCGGGCCCAGGAACATCGACAGGAACGGGACCGCCAGCGCGGACCCGACGCCGGCCAGGAGCCCGAAGGAGGGCACCCAGACCAGGCACTGGGCGATGACCGTACGGCGGTTCGTCCGCAGCAGGCCGACCGGGTTGACGGCGGACCTGATGTCGAGAGGGGTTTCGAGGGAGGCCAGAAGACCCAGGGTGGCACCGCCTCCCAGCGTGAACACGAACCCGAAGAACACGGCGTCGTAGAGGCCGAACCACAGCATGGACAGGGGGCCGGTGCCCCAGAAGAGGCCCTTGAGCACTCCGTGCTCGAAGCCGTAGCCGAGGCCGAAGACGAGCCCGCACAGCAGCCCCAGCGCCGTGCGGGCTCCCACTCTGCGGACGGGCGTGCCGGCCCTCCCGAACACCTTCATGCGCACGCCGGACGGCGCCACCGCCGTGTTCCTGCCCGCGACCAGGAGCCAGTAGGCGAGCACGCAGATGAGCCCGGAGAGGAACCCCGTCGTCAGCCCTTCCGCGATCTGGAAGCGGAGGGGGTCGAAGAGGGTGCCGACGACACAGTCGACGACCCCGACGACCAGGCAGGTCACCAGCGCGGTCACCAGGGTGCGC
Organism: Streptomyces sp. NPDC037389; assembly: GCF_040636475.1. Taxonomy (NCBI): domain Bacteria; kingdom Bacillati; phylum Actinomycetota; class Actinomycetes; order Kitasatosporales; family Streptomycetaceae; genus Streptomyces; species Streptomyces sp. NPDC037389. The sequence continues at coordinate 100,224 of NZ_JBEZUS010000010.1, read as the reverse complement.
GCCGGGCCGCGCAGTCCCGAGCCGAGCCGCCACCACTCCAGGTCGGGGGTGTCGAGCCGGGTCAGGTGGTGGGCGAGGTAACCGAGCCAGTACTGGGCGCGTTCCGGGTCGAAGTCGTGGCGCGCGGCGCCGTCCGGGCGGTGCTCCGGCCGCAGGCGGTAGGCGTTGGCGGTGAAGTTGTCCAGAAGGTGGTCCTCCAGTTCCCCGGGGCCGCCGAACCGATGGGTGTCGAGGAGCGAGGCCGGGTCGCGGCCGGGGGTGTCGCTGTAGACGGCGCGGGCGAGCGTGACCATCAGCGGGGTGGTCAGCACCGCGGCGAGCTGCTCGGCGCCCCGGCCGCGCGGCCGCTCGCGCAGCGCGCTCAGCACGGGGTGCCACGCGGTCGTCGCGGCGTCCCCGCCACGGGCCTTGCGCGTGGTGCGCGGCAGATAGTCGGCCAGGTCGTCCAGGGTGAGGTCCGTCAGCTCCACCGCGGCGGCGGACGTGAGCACGTCGGTCTCCGACACCGCCGTGGCGTACTCGGCCGGACGGCTCGTCAGCAGCACGGGAAGCGTGGTGGCGTTGAGCGCCTCCAGCGCGGGGCGGTGCAGTCCCCCGGCGATCTCGTCGAAGCCGTCGAGCACGGGGAGCACCCGGCCGTCCTCGACCAGCGCGGCGGCCAGACTCGACCCGCCGGGCGCCGGGGCGGCGAGACCGGGGTGGTCGCGGAGCAGTTGCGCGGCCAGCCAGTCCCGGAACGTGATGGCGGTGGGGTCCCAGCCGCCGATGCTGAAGATCACCGGTACGGGGTCGGTGCGGGTCCTCGACGCGATGTGGTCCAGGACGAACCGCGTGGTGAGGATCGACTTCCCGGAACCGGGCCGCCCCAGCACGACCAGCCGGCCCGAGGGGATCCGCCGGTACACGTCCACGACCTCGTCCAGCCGCCCGCCGAGATCCAGCGGCCCGTGCGTGCCGCGCGCCTCTCCGGCGGGCAGCCGCCGGATGTTGGCCCAGTGATCGGTCAGCTCCTCGGCCCCCGCCCGCCAGCGCACCGGCAACGGATACGGATCGTGCACCTGCCGCTGTTCCTCCTCCCGCTGCCACCGCGCGGCCACCGCGTGCGCGAGCTGCTCGGCGACGTCGGCGAGGGTGTCACGGAGTGGGGAGGGGGGTGATTGCCCCATGGCCGGTTGAGCGGGCGCCGACCGCCCGGCGGCTCGTTCGGCCGGAGCCGGCCGCCTGGCGACGGGGTCTGCCGAAACCGGGCGCGCGGTAGCCGGTTCGACGGCCGGCTGCCCGGCGGGCCATTCGGCCGAAACCGGCTGCCAGGCGGCCGATCCGGCGGGAGCCGGCTGCCCGGCGACCCATCCGGCCGAAAGCGGCTGTCCGGCGACGGGTTCGGCGGAAGCCGAGGGCTCTGCGGCCCGTCCGGCCGGACCCGGCTGACCGGCAGCCGGTTCAACGAAACCTGGCTGTCCGGTGACCGGTTCGACGGAAGCCGACGGCCCGGTGGCCCGTTCGCCCGAAACCGGTCTGCTGGTGGCCGGTGCGCCCGGAGCCGACGGCCCGGCAGGCCATCCGGCCGAAGCCGGTCGCCCGGTGGCCGGTTCGGCGTGACCGGACCCACCGTCGGACCGTCCGTCGAACCGGTCGTCCGACCGCTCGCCGGGCCGACTGCCGGATCGGTCGCCGAGCCGACCGTCGGGCCGGTCGCCGGACAGACCGCCGGACCGACCGTCAGGTCCCCCGTCAGACCGGCCGTCAGGCCCCCCGTCCAGCCGGGCCGAAGGCCCGGTCCGGCTGACAGCGGCAGCCAGTAGCTCCTCGCTCTCCGCCGGCGCCAGCCCGAGCGCGTCGGCCAGCCGCCGCACCGTCGTCACCCTGGGGTCCGCGCGTTCGCCGGTCTCCAGGCCGCGGATGGTGCGCACGCCCACCCCGGCCCGTTCCGCCAAGGCCTCCTGAGTCATTCCCGCGTTGCGCCGCAGCCGCCGTAACAGCGCGCTGAACTCACTGGCCACAGATCACGGCCTCCCCCTCGGACCTCTCGGACATGTGTTTTCCCAGCTGACGGACTCTAGCGCGGCCACCGGCCGCATACGGCCGGTCTCCTGGCCTGTCCGTTCTCCCGCCCCGGGGCCACCTTCGACGGTGATCCGCCGCGGAAAGCGGCCCGTCGTACGGGGAGCCACGATGCCGATCACCACGACCACCGGCCGACCGGCCGTCACCACGCTCGGACGCCAGGAACGGGACGTTCTCTACGCGGTCGGCTGCGGCCTGCGGGACGACGAGATCGCCACCGCCCTCGCCATCCCCGAAGAGACCGTGGCCGGCCACCTCGCGCGGATCCTGACCGCGCTCGGGCTGCGCGACCGGGCCGCCGCCATCGTCCACGCCTTCGACTGCGGCCTCGTCGCCCCCGGCCGCGGCCCCCGCAGGCAGGCGACGGGCCCGCTGCCACCGGCCACCGCCCGCCACGTCCCCGGGCCGCGGTTACGGATCTCGGTCCTCGGCCCCTTGCGGGCATGGCGCGACGGACAGCCCCTGGACCTGGGGCACCTGCGCCAGCAAGCCGTCCTGGCGGCGCTGGCCCTGTGCGCGGGCCGGTCGGTCAGCCGGCAGGAACTGACCGACGGGGTGTGGGGCGAGGAGCCCCCGAACACCAACGTGGTGCCGGTGTACATCTACCGGCTGCGCAAGGTCCTGCGCACGGGAGGCGACCTGGACTCGGTGATCGAGCGCGACCGGAGCGGCTACCGGCTGCTCCCCGGCGCGGTCACCGTGGACGTGGCGCAGGTGGAGGAACTCGTCACCGCGGCCGGCGCGGCCGAGCGGGCGGGCGATCTGGCAGAGGCGGTCCGCGCCTGCTCCCAGGCGCTGGACCTGTTCCGCGGCGAGCCCCTGGCCGGCCAGCCGGGGCCGTTGGCCGAGCTGGAGCGGCTGCGGCTCACCGAGCGCAGGATCGTCATCGTGCAGCGGAAGCTCGACTGGCAGTTGCGGCTGGGCCAGCATTCCGAGGCGATCGCCGAGCTGTCGGCCCTGACCGTGGCGCAGCCCCTGAACGAGCCCGTGGCCGCGATGCTGATGCGCGCGCTGTACCTCAGCGGCCGGCAGGCCGACGCGCTGACCGTGTACGACCGCACCCGCCGCCGGCTGGCGGACGATCTGGGGGTCTCTCCGGGCCATTCGCTGCGGCAGACACACCGGACGATTCTGCGCGGGGACGACATCCGCCTCGGTCTCACCGGAACCACGCGGTGAGCGACCCGATGCGGCGCACGCGCGGCGAGGAGCTGCTGCTGGCGAGGATCTCGGCGGCGGCCGGCCGCCAGCGGCTCGGCAGGCGGCGTGCCACCTACGCGGCGGCCGCGCGCACGGCACGCACGGCGCACGCGAAGGCCCTGCCGGCCCGGGGGATCCGCTGTCTGCTGGCCCTCGTCCGGCACGGCGGGTCCGCCGGGGCCGGGGCGGCGAACGCGCGCGACGCCGCGCGACTGGACCTGTACGAGAACGGGCTGACGGTCGCCGTCAAGAGCCGGATCCACGTCGTCCGCTACGACACGACGTCCGTGTTCCGGACGGAGACCACGCGGGCGGCCGATACCGGCCACACGGGCGCGGCCTGCGCGCTCACCGACGTCGACGGGGAGCGGGTCGTGCTGCGCTACGAGCCGGAGCGGGGCGAGGTGCCGGGATGGTGGTCCGGGATCGAGCAGGGCGTCATCCGCGCCCAGCTGCCCCGGGCGCTGGCCGCGCTCGCCAAGGGTGAGCGCCTGGCCTTCGGCGCCGTCCGGCTCACCGGGGAGGAGATCGGGTGGGGAGAGGTCAGCGCGCGGTGGCCGCGGGTCCGGCGGCTGTGGACCGGGCCGGGAGCCGTCCGGCTCGACGTCGACGGGACGTGGCACGAACTGGGCCTCACAGGCCCCGATATCCCCAACCTCTTCGTCCTGCGCGCGCTCGTGGAGCGTCTCGGCGGGGACGGCGCGCGCTGACTTCCCGCACCCTGCGGCGGCCTGGCGAGCGGTTTCATCACGATGTCAACGCCAATGCCTAACGTCCAATCGCAACAAGGCAGTTGTGCGTCACCTCACCGCATTTCGTTCAACACATGTCATCTCGGCACAAGGAGAAACAAAGCGATGACCCTGGCCCGCAGGTGGAGAAAGGCGATCGTCGCCGGGGCGGCAGCGGTCATGGCGGCCATGACGGCCGCCGTGCCCGGCGTCGCCCACGCGGATCCGGCGCACCACTACTACCTGGAGTTGGGCGGCACCGGCGCGGCTGCGCCCGCGCCCGGCTGCACCGGCAGCTACGCGTTCGCCGACAAGCACCTCGGCGGGGGCGTTCCGGTGCCGGTGTGCTACCCGGCGAGCGCCGGCCCCTGGCTCAACGGCCGCAACCAGTTCCCGGACCCGACCGCGCCGACCTATGACGCCAGCGTCCAAGAGGGCTACCGCAACCTGCTGGCCGCCGCGGAGGACACCCACCGCCGCGACCCCGCCGCCCGTCTCACGATCGTCGGCTACTCGCAGGGCGCCCAGGCGGCCGACCAGGTCCTCCAGACGATAGCGAAGGGCGAGACCGGCATACCCCGCTCGCTGGTGAGCGGCAAGCTCTACTCCGACCCGATGCAGCCGGGCACCGGCATCTGGGCCAAGCTGCCCAAGGGCTGGAGCGCCTTCGGGTTCACCTCCCCCGGCCCCGGCCCGGAGAAGTTCGACGGCATCCCGGTGCAGCGCTTCTGCATCCGCACCGACGGGGTGTGCGACGCGACGGCGCTGACGTCCATCGGCGGCTTCCTGGAACAGCACCCGAAGTACCAGCAGGACGGCAACATCATGACGAGGACCATCGCCCGGGACGGCGGCGAGGGAGTCGTCTGGTACGAACCCTGACCGGCACGACCAGCCGGCACGCACGGGGGTGTGCCCGGGGGTGGTGGACCTTCACCGCCCCCGGGCGCCGACGCGTGCGGGCTCGGGTGCACGGTGCGGAAGTGTCGTAGGTCACGTTACCGCCGGGTTGCCGACAATAGATCCGGACGAATAGCTTCCGGATAGTTATTGCGATCACTTCGCAATAACGGAGTGATCGCCCCGCTCACAGCCCCCTCGGAGCGCCTCATGCACGGTCTGAAGTTCCCCCTGAGAGCCGGTGTCGTCCTGGGCGCGGCGATAGCCGTCGTCCTGCCGGCGACCGCGCTGCCCGCCGCGGCCGCGAGCGCGCCGGCCCCCGCGCCGCAGGCCGTGTCGTCCGCGCCGAGCGCCGGAAGCGGCACCGCGAGCGTCGGCTGGCTGAGCGCGGACGAGCGCGAGGCCCTGGACCCGTTCGTCCACCACGACGGCGGCGGCTACCGGCTGGACGCCGCGGGCGCGCGGGCCGCGGGCGTGGACCAGCGGGCCGTCGACGCGACCAGGACGGCCGTCGACCGCCTGGACACGCTGGTGGAAAAGAAGCTCGCCGTGAGCCAGGACGGCGAGGGCGTGGTCGTCGACCCGGCGGCGGCCGGCGTGGCCGACGTGGGCGATGGCTCGACGCGGATCGCGGAGGGCATCAGCGTCAAGGTCACCTGGTTCGGGCTGCTGATCCACCTCGACTCGTTCGTCACGAGCAAGGTCCAGGCCGGGGTGGACATCACCGAGGACCTCGTCCGGATCGCGACGGGCGTCGCCTCGATCGCCTCCCTGGGGAGCCTGCTCCCCGTCGCCCTGCTCGCCTCCGCCATGGCGGACCTGGGCTCCAAGGCGGTCTCCTTCTGCACCACGCGGAAGAACGAGCTGTATGTCTACGTGACATGGGCGGGCGTCCCGGTCTGCAACCCCTTCGCCTGACCCACGGCCGTCGTCGACGAAAGGACCAGCCCCCATGAACCCGCCGAACCCACCGAACCCTCCGCTGAACATCCACGTCGAGGACGACCGCGCACCGGACGCGGACGTCCGTCTGACCCGGGAGCTGTTCGCCGGCCTGCCGGTGACCGTGCCCGACCCGGAGCGGGAGGCCGGCGAGGCCCCCGCGCGGACCGTGGTCGCCCGGCGGCCGGACGGCGGCCTGCTGGGCTGGGCCGAGGTGTACGACCTGCGGGAGGACGGACAGCCGGTGGCGGCCGTCCAGTGGGTGGTCGTCTCCCGCGAGCGGGAACGTATCGTCCAGGGCCACGGCGTCACCCGCGAAGCGACTCCGGAGGAGAAGGCGGTCGCGGCCCGCCTCGTGCACGGCGTGGCCACCGGCGCCGGGGCCGCCGGATACGCCGCGCTGGAATGGGACGACCCTGAACGCCTCCTCGGCGCCCGGGACGCGGCGGAGCTCGGGGCGTCACCGACCGAGGAGCTGAACCGCCGCTGGGCGCTGTCCACCCCGCCGGCCGGGTGGACCGCCCCGGCAGGGCTTCCGGCGGTCTCCACCCGCCCGGTGCCGCCGGCCCCCGGTCCCGGGCAGCTCTCGTCCTACGCCGACTTCTTCGCCGAGTTCACCGGGCAGCCGTACACGGCCGAGGACGCCTCCGAACTGCTCGCGGACGTGCGCCCGTTCCCGCATACGGCCCTCGACCTCCTCGCCCCGGACGGCCGGGTGTCCGCCCAGGTCGTAGCGGTGGTCGAGGGCGGGGTGGCGCAGGTCGACGCGGTCTTCCACCGCAAGGGGACCTCCGCCGGGGAACTGACCGCGCTGCTGGCCGCTCTCATCGGCCCGCTGTGCCGGGAGCACCCCGGCGTCACGGCGCTGGAGGTCCAGGACCTCGGCGACCCCGTCGTCGCCGAGGCACTCGCCGCCACCGACTTCCATGTCGTCGACCGCTGGTACCGCTACCGGCTCCCCCTGTGAGCGACGGGGTCAGTCCCGCTCGGTGTCCAGCAGGTCGGTGACGAACTTCCGTACACGTCCCGCTCGTACGGAAGTAACGCCATGGATCACCTGGGCGCCGTAGGCGACGGCGACGCCCGCCCCGGCCTCGGTGGTCCAGCGGGTACGACGGGCTTCCCGTAGCCAGGCGGGCTCGGAGTCGTGCTGATGGGTGTCGGGGCCGGGAGCGTGCGGAAGCCGGTGCGTCAGAGCCGTCCCGGGCTGGAAGCCCTCCGCCTCACCGGCCGGCTCACCCGTCCAGACCGAGCCGCTCGACGTGGTCTCGACGTAGAAGTCCCCTCCGTCCTCCGCCTCTTCGAGCACCACACGGATACGGCCGATACGGCGGGGCGCCGCCGACGGACTGTGGATGCCGTCCAGGTGAGTGGGCACCCGCTCGCCGGTGCCGAGTTCCGTGTAGCTCCATGGCGCGGCGGCCCTGATGGAGGGCATCACCCGGCGGATGGCGGGTAGCGCGCGCTCGGTGGCCGTCCGCAGGATCTCCTGCGCCACCGCCGGGGCCGGGACGACCTCTGCCTGATAGCGCGGCGTCCAGCCCGTGGCCTGCCGCTCCTCGGCCATCACCTTGCGGAGCTGGGCGAGTTCGTCGACGACGAGGAAGTCCTCGATGGTCTGTAGCACCAGGGTCTCACTGATGTGGATCACGCTGCCTCCATGACCGGATGGATACGGGAGCGTGCTCGGATCGAGCGTTACGTTACCGCCGTCCACCATGCCGGGAGCCGCACGGACGGTCCAGACTTCGCGGGCGGAAGACCACAGCGGCACCCAGCGCGGCTCGGCCGGTTCCGGCCGGAAGGCGGGCGGTGTCGCCGTCCTTCACACACGTCGCGAGTTCGAAAAAGGAATTCGTGAAATCCGCATGGGTATTGGCGGCACCGAATGGTTCGGGCGCCGCACCTTGGCGTCGGGGCATCGCCGGGCAACTGGGAGGTGGAACGACGAAGCCCAGTCGCTCGTACAGGCTGATCGCCTGCGCCATGTCCTCGACGATATGGCCGACGTGGTGCGGACGGACGATGTCGTGCCCCATGGCCGTCGCGGTACGGAAGGTCCGACCACCGGTCAGCGCCCCGCCGAGCGGGCCTGTCACATGGCGGCGGAACCCGTCGACGCCAAATAGGTTGGGCGGCCCGGTCCCCGGCTGGTACCGTCTGGGCAGCCGTGAAAGAACGCGAGGAGGTGAGACCCATGAAGGCCGTATCCATGTGGGTGCTCCCCCTTTTCGTCACGGTGGGCGATTGACAGTTGGTGTCGCCGGGAGCGCCTCAGACAAGGCACTCCCGAGAGGCAACACCAATGAATTCTTCGCATTCCCCTTCGGACGCGGGCAACCGCGCCGCCGTGGTCACACGGGTTTCCGACACACAGTGGCACGCCGTCGAGGACGACCGGGTGGTAGGCCACGGCGACGCTTCGCGCCGACCCGACGGACGGCTCTTCATCAGCGTCGACGCCTGGCACGAGGCGGTCTTCGACCGCATCGCCGACGCGATGCTGGCGGACCTGCCGACACCGCTCCATACCGTCGTCGACGAGGCCGACCACGACTCGAGGTCCGCCTGGGAGCGGGCCGGCTTCACCACCGCACGCCGCGAGTGGGGCTATCACGTACCCACCGACCCGCAGGTCACCGGGCTCGGCTCGGTGCGACCCCTGTCGGACGTGACGATCGTCCCCGCCGGCGAGGCGGAGGAGGGCCCGCTGCGCGCCCTGGACCGCGTCATCCGCGACGAGGTCGAGGCCACCGTCGGCTGGCGGACGATGCCGGCCGAGGTGCTCCCCCGCCCGGCGGGCACCGCCCTGGCCGACCCGTCGAAGTACGCGGTGGCGCGCCACTTCGACCAGTACGTGGGCCTGGTCCGGGTGACACCGCTGACCCGGCGGCCACGGATCGGGCTGATCGCCGTCCGCGCCGACAGCCACCGCCGCGGCATCGCCCGGGCGCTGCTGGCCCACGCACTGGGTTCGCTGCACCACTCCGGGACGGCTTCGGCATGGGCCGAGGTGGACGAGTCCAACGCGGCGGCCACCGCCCTCTTCGAGGGCATCGGCGCCCGCCGCGCGGGCAGCACCCTGGAGCTCGTCCGCCACTGACGCCCCACGCCTGGGAGTCCCGCACCATCACAGAACGAGAGAAGTGAGAGACCATGACGAAATCATCAGGAGGCATAGACGTCGAAGGCACCGTCGTCGAGTGCCTTCGCAATGCCACCTTCAGGGTTGAACTGGAGAACGGGCACACAGTGCTCGCCCACATCAGCGGGAAGATCCGGAAGAACTACATCAAGATCCTCCCGTACGACCGGGTGCTCGTGGAACTCAGCCCCTACGACCTCACCCGCGGCCGGATCCGCTTCCGGTACCGGTCGTAGCGGAAGGAGCCGGCCGGAGTGAACTCCTGAGGCACAGGCCCTCGTCGGTACCGACGACGAGGAAGCCTGGCAGCTCGGTGAACAAATAACCGGTTGCCACTTGGCGACGGTGGTGGATCCAATGACCGGCGTGATCACCCGGGCGCGCCTACCGCGGCGAGACGTGCTGAACGCGGACCGCCGGCCCCGGCCGACGCGCGTTCCGGGTGGCCTGCGACCGCATCGTCCCAGGGGAGCCGCCACCCGGTGAACACGCCACCATCGCCGTCCGGAGCGGAGCGCACAGGCGGGTCATCCGTCCGCCTGGGCGCTCTCGTCCCGTTGACGCGGCCCGGCTGGGTCACGGCGGGCCGACACCTGCTCGCGGGACTCGACCTGGCCGTTCGCGAGGTCAACGACGCCGGCGGGATCGACGGCAGACCACTGGAGCTGATGGTCCGGGACACCGCGGCCGATCCGGAGCGGGCCGCGGCGGCCGTGGACGAACTGGCCGGCCTGGGCGTGGTCGCCGTGGCGGGCGAGTACCACAGCGTCGTCGCCCGCGCCGCCGTCGCCCGGGCCGACGCCCTCGGCGTGCCGTTCCTCTGCTCGTCCGCGGTGCTCGACGCGCTCACCGAGGAGCCGACGGAGTGGGTCGCGCGCCTGGCCCCGGCGCAGAGCCACGGTTGGCGGATCTACGCGGACTTCCTCCTCGGCACGGGCCGGGCGGCCGTCGCCGGGTCATGGCCGCGTGTGGCGGTCGAGGGCACCCGCGGGCCGATCCGGTTCTCCCGCACGCCGGGCATCAGCGTGTGGCAATGGACTTGGGCACCGGTACAAGTCGCCGACCGGGACCCGGCGGGGCCCGATCGCTTTCGGGTCCTCCACGCCGGCTGAGAGAGCACGATGGTCGCACGTCGGCCAAGACTTCCGGCTGGCGTGTTCCTCAGCCCCGCCAGCAGTGCCCGCTATTACCGTTTTTGCCCGTGCTTCCACCTCCGAAACCGCGCGCCCTGGCCACCGCCAAAAGTCAGAACAGACCATCGAACGCAATAAATACTCCGTCAATAAAGCAGCCTCACACATTAAAAGTGCGACAAGAGGACTGGTCGCGGCCATATCTTCGGCGCTTCGCTCGTGATGGCTCAAACGGATCGGTCTGTCGCCGCCCGGTCGCCGCGTCCCCACTGTCCACACACGCACCAACGGTTTCTGCCCTTTCACCGCTCCTCTCGAATCAACGGAGTGCATCGCCTATGGCAGATCTGGCTTTCGTCGGTCTCGTCCTCGCCTCCTTCGTCGTTCTCCACCTCATCGCGAAGGGGGTCGAGCGGCTGTGAGCACGGAGAACGTCGTAGGGCTGGTCACGGCCCTGGCCCTGCTGGTCTACCTGGTGTTCTGCCTGCTCTTCCCGGAGAGGTTCTGATGAACGACACCCTCGCGGGCTGGTTGCAGATCCTCGCCCTGGTGGCCGCGCTCGCCCTGACCTACCGGCCGCTCGGCGACCACATCGCCCGCTGTCTGACCACCTCCCGGCACCTCGGCGCCGAGCGCGTCGTGTACCGGGCGGGCGGGGTGAACCCGGACGCCGACCAGACATGGGCGGCCTACCTGCGCGGCGTCCTGGCGTTCTCGCTGGTGTCGATGCTGTTCCTCTACGGCTTCCAGCGAGTCCAGGACCATCTGCCGCTGTCGCTGGGCATGCGGCCCGTCCCCGCCGACCAGGCCTTCAACACCGCGGCCTCGTTCGTCACCAACACCAACTGGCAGTCGTACTCGGGCGAGTCGACGATGGGCCACCTGGTGCAGATGGCCGGCCTCGCGGTGCAGAACTTCGTCTCCGCGGCGGTCGGCATCGCCGTCGTCGCCGCCCTCGTCCGCGGTTTCACCCGCAAGCGGACCAGCCGGGTCGGCAACTTCTGGGCCGACCTCACCCGAATCGTGCTGCGCGTGCTGCTCCCGATCGCCTTCGTCTTCGCGATCGCGCTGCTCGCCGCAGGAGTGATCCAGAACCTCCACGGCGTACAGACGGTCACCACGATCGCCGGCGACCACCAAAGCGTCACCGGCGGGCCGGTCGCCTCCCAGGAGGCCGTCAAGGAGCTGGGCACCAATGGCGGCGGCTTCTACAACGCCAACTCCGCCCACCCCTTCGAGAACCCCACCGCCCTCACCAACCTCCTGGAGATCTACCTACTGCTGGTGATCCCCTTCTCCCTCCCCCGGGCCTTCGGCACGATGGTCGGCGACCGTCGGCAGGGGTACGCCGTCCTCGCCGTCATGGGAATCATCTGGGCGGCTTCGGTGGCCGCCGTGACCGCCAACGAGCTGCACAGCGTGAGCAGTTCGGCCGGACATGCTGCGGGCGGCATGATGGAGGGCAAGGAACAGCGGTTCGGCATCTGGGCCTCCGCCCTGTTCGCCGTGTCGACCACCCTCACCTCCTGCGGCGCGGTCGATTCGTTCCACGACTCGTACACGCCGGGCGGCGGCGGGCTGCTGATCTTCAACATGATGCTCGGTGAGATCGCCCCCGGCGGCACGGGCTCCGGCCTGTACGGGATCCTGGTCCTGGCGATCGTCGCCGTCTTCGTGGCCGGACTGATGGTGGGCCGGACACCCGAGTTCCTGGGCAAGAAGATCCGCAGCCGGGAGATGAAGTTCGCCTCCCTCTACATCCTCACCACGCCCGCCATCGTCCTGGTCGGCTCGGGCATCGCCATGGCGCTGCCCGGCGAGCGGGCCGCGATGGCGAACTCCGGCTCGCACGGCTTCTCCGAGGTGCTCTACGCCTTCACTTCGGCGGCCAACAACAACGGCTCCGCCTTCGCCGGTCTACAGGTCAACACCGTCTGGTACAACACCGCCCTCGGCCTGGTCATGATCTTCGGCCGCTTCCTGCCGATGGTGTTCGTCCTGGCACTCGCCGGCGCCCTGGCCGGGCAGCGTCCCGTGCCGGTGACGGCGGGCACTCTGCCCACCCACCGGCCCCTGTTCGTCGGCCTGCTCACCGGCGTGATCCTCATCGTCGTCGGCCTGACCTTCTTCCCCGCGCTGGCGCTGGGTCCCCTCGCGGAAGGGCTCCACTGATGTCCGTCCCGCCTGCACCGAACCCGTCCCACCAGCCGCACCGGGTCTCGGGCGGTCTGCTGGACCTCCGGCAGCTCGTCTCCTCCTTCCCCGACGCCGTGCGCAAGCTCGATCCCGGACTGATGGTCCACAACCCGGTCATGTTCGTCGTCGGCGTCGGGGCGGTCCTCACCACCTTGTCGGCCGCCAAGGACCCGGGCGTCTTCTCCTGGGTCATCACGGTGTGGCTGTGGCTCACCGTCGTCTTCGCCAACCTCGCCGAGGCGGTGGCCGAGGGCCGGGGCAAGGCCCAGGCGGAGACGCTGCGCCGGACCCGGACCCGGACCACCGCACGCCGCCTCACCGACTGGCGGCCAGGGACGACAGCCCCCGCGGAGGAGGAGGCACCCGCCGCGGAGCTGCGCCTGGGCGACCACGTCGTCGTCGAGGCCGGGCAGATCATCCCCGGTGACGGCGACGTGGTCGAGGGCGTCGCCAGCGTGGACGAATCGGCGATCACCGGCGAATCGGCCCCGGTCATCCGGGAGTCCGGCGGCGACCGCTCGGCGGTCACGGGCGGCACGAAGGTGCTGTCGGACCGCATCGTCGTCAAGATCACTTCAAAGCCCGGCGAGACCTTCATCGACCGGATGATCGCGCTGGTCGAGGGCGCGGCGCGGCAGAAGACGCCGAACGAGATCGCGCTGAACATCCTGCTGGCGTCGCTCACCGTCGTCTTCCTGCTCGCCGTCGTCACTCTCCAGCCCTTCGCGATCTACGCGGGCGCCGAGCAGAGCATCGTCGTCCTCGTCGCGCTCGTCGTGGCCCTCATCCCGACCACGATCGGCGCACTGCTCTCGGCCATCGGCATCGCCGGCATGGACCGCCTGGTGCAGCGCAACGTGCTGGCCATGTCGGGGCGTGCCGTCGAGGCCGCCGGGGACGTCAACACCCTTCTGCTCGACAAGACGGGCACCATCACGCTGGGAAACCGTCAGGCCGCCGAGTTCCTGCCGGTCGGCGGCGTCGGCGCGGACGAGCTCGCGGACGCCGCCCAGCTGTCCTCACTCGCCGACGAGACGCCCGAGGGCCGCTCGATCGTCGTCCTCGCCAAGCAGCGGCACGCGTTGCGCGCCCGCACGGAGGGCGAACTGGCGCATGCCACGTTCGTGCCGTTCACCGCGCAGACCCGGATGAGCGGAGTGGACGTGGACGGCCGCCGCATCCGCAAGGGCGCGGCAGCCGCGGTCGGCACCTGGGTCGGCGAGGCCGGCGGCACGGTCGGCCAGGACGTCCACGAATCCGTCGAACGCATCTCGCGGAACGGGGGCACCCCGCTCGTGGTCGCCGTCCGGGACGCGGACGGCGCGCGGGTCCTGGGCCTGGTGCACCTCAAGGACGTCGTCAAGGAGGGCATCCGGGAGCGGTTCGACGAGCTGCGCGCCATGGGCATCAGGACTGTCATGATCACGGGTGACAACCCGCTGACGGCCAGGGCGATCGCGGAGGAGGCGGGAGTCGACGACTTCCTGGCCGAGGCCACGCCCGAGGACAAGATGGCGCTCATCAAGCGCGAGCAGGCCGGCGGCAAGCTCGTGGCCATGACCGGCGACGGCACCAACGACGCCCCGGCGCTCGCCCAGGCCGACGTGGGCGTGGCCATGAACACCGGCACCTCCGCCGCCAAGGAGGCCGGGAACATGGTCGACCTGGACTCCAACCCCACCAAGCTCATCGAGATCGTCGAGATCGGCAAGCAACTGCTCATCACCCGAGGCGCGCTGACCACCTTCTCCATCGCCAACGACGTCGCCAAGTACTTCGCCATCATCCCGGCGATGTTCGCCGCGGTGTACCCCGGCCTCGACAAGCTCAACGTCATGCGCCTGCACAGCCCGACGTCGGCCATCACCTCCGCGATCGTCTTCAACGCTCTGATCATCGTGGCACTGATCCCGCTCGCCCTGCGCGGTGTCCGCTACCGGCCCACCTCCGCGGCGGCACTGCTCAGCCGCAACATCTGGGTCTACGGACTGGGCGGGCTCGTCCTGCCCTTCGTCGGCATCAAGCTCATCGACCTGGCCGTGCGGTTCGTCCCCGGCCTCCACTGACCGGACCGCGGAGAAGAGGCGGCACCCATGTTCCTCCACCTACCGCCGACGCTGCGACAGCATCTGTCGGCCCTGCGCATGCTCCTGGCGTTCACCGTCGTCACGGGCATCGTCTATCCGCTCGCGGTCACCGGAATCGGCCGGCTGGCCTTCGAGCACCAGGCCGACGGCTCCCTGATCGAGGACCACGGCAAACCCGTGGCCTCCGGCCTCCTCGGCCAGAACTTCGCCCTGCCGAAGAAGAACCCCGACGACATCTCGGAACCCCTTCGCCCCGACCCCAAGTGGTTCCAGCCCCGCCCGTCGGCCGCCGACGCCGGCAAGGGCGCCGGCCCGTACGACCCCACCTACTCGGGCGCCTCCAACCTGGGCCCGAACAACCCCCGGCTCGTGACGACCGTCGCCGAACGGCGCGCGGCCGTGGCCGCCTTCGACGGCGTCGACCCGGCGTCGGTCCCCGTCGAGGCGCTCACCGCCTCCGGCTCGGGTCTCGATCCCGACATCTCCCCGGCCTACGCGTACGAACAGGTGGCCAGGGTCGCCAAAGCCCGTGGCCTGCCGGCCGAGCGGGTCCGGACACTCGTGGCCGATCACGTACGCGGCCGGGTCCTGGGCTTCCTCGGGGAGGACCGGGTCGACGTGATCGAGCTCAACCACGCCCTGGGTCGCCTCCCCGCGTGATCCCCGGTCAGGCAGTGGGTCCCGGCCTCGGTGGCGAGGGCGGGACCCGCGTGCGCGTACCCGCCGTTCACCGCCCGGGAGCCCGTCGGTGCCGTGCGACCAACGGCAGGGTGAGGGTGACCGCCCACCCCGTTCCCCGGTGCCGGCCGGCCCGGGCCCACAGTGTGCCGCCCATGGCTTCGGTGAGATCCCGGGCCGGCCGCAAGGAGGGGCTTCCGGCGTCCGTCTCCGCTCCGGCGGCGGTCATCCGCATGACCAGCCGGTCGTCCGACACCCCGGCCGTCAGAGCGGGCGAGGTGCCGGGGCCGCCGCGGCGCAGGGCGTCCGCCACCACGGTCGTGAGGACGCGGGCGAGGACGGCGGCATCGGCGATGACATCCGGCAGCTCCTCCGGGAACGAGACCGAGATCGTGCGTCCGCCGGGCCCCAGGTCGTCCATGACGGTGGTGAGCACCTCGCCGACGTCGACCGGGCGGAGGTGCAGCTCCAGGGCGCCCGCGTGCAGCCGGCCGAGGTCGTCGAGGTCGCCGGCCAGTCGCTCGGCGCGTCTCGCCGAGCGCTGTGCCGCGGTCAGCAGACGCGTCCGCTCGCCGGGCGGTCGGCTCCCGGCCCGGTCCGCCAGCCGGGCGAGTGACGCGCTGATCGCGGCCAGCGATGCCCGGAGGTCCCGGACGGCCATGGCGAGCGACATCGCTCGGCTTCGTTCCGCGGCCTCCCCGGTGCCGGTCCCGGCGGCCCGGGGCGCGATGCGGCCATGGGCGTGGGCGATGCCCAGCTGGGCGGCGCACGCCGCGAAGATGCCCTGGTCCTCCGCGCTCAGGCCGTGTCCGCGCGCGGCCAGGGTCAGATGCTCGTCGACGGGGCTCTCCAGGTCCGCGTCGTACGGGCGCTCGGGAGGGCGTTCGCCTGCGCTGGCGACGACGAACCAGCGGGGCCGTGCCGCGGAGCCGGGGTCCCGTTCGAGCAGGCTGACGGCGGCGAGGCCGAAGTTCTCGCGCAGCTGCTCGACGAGGGCGGGGAGGTCCTGGCCGTGCATCATGGCCGTCGCCAGTCGGCTGAGGGCGCGCGCCTCGGCCGTGGCGCGCGTGGCCTGGTACGTGCGCCACGTGACCGCGCCCGCCGCTGTGCCGACCAGCGTCGCGACAACGACGAAGACCGTCAGGGCGAGGATGTCGTTGCCGCGTTCGATGCCGAAGGTGTGCACGGGCGCGGTGAAGAAGTAGTCGGCGAGGAGCCCTGCGGCGAACGCGGCGAGCAGGGCCGGGCCGAGGCCGCCGACGAGGGCGACCACGACGACCGCCAGCAGGTACAGCACCAGGTCGCTGGAGAGGTCGAGGCGGTCGCGCAGTGCGGTGAGGACGGCGGTCAGCGCGGGCAGGAGTACGGCCGCCCCGGCCATGGCCAGCCGGAACCGTTTGCGGCCGGTTCCCCGGCCGGGGCGTGGCAGCGCGAGGCCCGCGGCTCCGGCCGCTTCCTCGTGCGTGACGACGTGGACGTCGATGGGGCCGGACTCCCGGATCGTCCGGCGTCCCACATCGCCCCTCAGCAGGGATCCGAGAAGGCCCCGGCGGCCGGCGCCGAGAACGATCTGTGTGATGTTCTCCGCGCGGGCGAAGCCGAGCAGCCCTTGGACGACGTCGTCGGCGGTGGTCTGGTGGTAGCTGCCGCCCAGGGACTCCACGAGCGCGCGCTGTCCGGCGAGGAGCGTGGGATCGGTGTCGGCGAGGGCGTCGCCCGGTGTGACGTGCAGGGCCAGCAGTTCGCTGCCCGGTGTCCGGGCGGTGATGCGGGCGGCGCGGCGGACGAGCGTCTCGCCCTCCCGGCCGCCGGTCAGTCCGACCAGGACGCGTTCCCGGGTCTCCCACGGTGCGGCGATCCCGTGCTCGGCGCGGTAGCGCTGAAGGCCCTCCTCCACCCGGTCGGCGAGCCAGAGGAGCGCGAGTTCGCGCAGCGCGGTGAGGTTGCCGACGCGGAAGTAGTGGGTGAGGGCCGCTTCGATGCGGTCGGCCGGGTAGATGTCGCCGTGCGTCATGCGGCGGCGCACCGCTTCGGGCGGCAGGTCGACCAGTTCGATCTGGTCGGCCCGGCGGGCCACCTCGTCCGGGAGCCTCTCGCGCTGCCGGACCCCGGTGATCTGTGTGACGACGTCGTTGAGGGATTCCAGATGCTGGACGTTGAGAGTGGTGACGACGTCGATTCCGGCGTCCAGGAGTTCTTCGACGTCCTGCCACCTCTTGGCGTTGCGGCTGCCGGGCACGTTGGTATGGGCCAGCTCGTCCACCAGGGCGACCTGCGGTCGACGGGCCAGCACGGCGTCGACGTCCATCTCCGTGAACTCCGCCCCGCGATGGAGCACGGCCCGGCGCGGGACCGTCTCGGTCCCCTCGGCCATGGCCGCCGTGGGCCGGCGTCCGTGCGGCTCCACGAAGCCGATGACCACATCGGTGCCCTGGGCGCGCAGCCGCCGGCCCTCCTCGAGCATGGCGTAGGTCTTGCCCACGCCGGGGGCGGCCCCGAGGTAGATCCGCAGTTTTCCGCGCGCTTCCATCGACGGACTCCCGTCGGCTCGTCCAGGAGTCCCCGGCCGGGCCGCTCTCCGGACCGGCGGTCCTCCGTTTCCATGGTGCGCCGCGGCTGGGGCGGCCGCCCGCCGCCTACGGCCGCCGCCACCTACGGTCGGGTGGCCTCCGCGGGAGGCCGGGTGCCGGCGACCGGGGCTCCGAGCGCGTAGTGCACGTAAGTGTGGATCGGCTGGAATCCGGCCTTCGCCGCGAGGTGGCGGCTGGGGTGGTTGTCGCGGGAGCAGGTCCAGGACGGGACACGGCCCCGGGCGGTGATGCCGGCGCACAGGGCCCGGACGCAGGCGGTGGCCAGGCCCTGGCCGCGCTCGGCGGGCAGGGTGGCCACGGCGATGTCCTCGTAGCGGCTGCCGGCGAAGAAGGTGCAGGCGAGGGAGAGCAGGCGCCGGTCGCGGAAGGCGCCCCAGCCGTGGCCGGACGCGGCGAGCCCGGCCGGGCCGCCCCAGCTCTCGGCGATCCAGGCGAGGCCCGGGCCCAGGGCCCGTACGGCCGGCGCGTCGGCGGGCACGAGGGGGCGGACGAGAAGGCCGGGGCCCTGCCGGGCGGCAGGCGCCGGATCGTCGTAGGCCCAGATCATGCGTTCCCAGGGGACGATCCGCGTGAACGCGCGGCCGAGCACGGGCAGGAAGGGGTCCGGGGTGACGACGTAGCAGTGGGCCAGATGCGCGAGGTCCCCCGGGGCCGTCGTACGCGGGTCGCCGGCGAGGACGGCGTACCCGGCGCAGGAGACGGCGGCCGCCCGCGGGCGCGCCCGGTGGTCGGCCCACCAGGTGCCCAGCCCGGTGCGGGCGGCGTGTTCGGGCAAGGCTCCGACACCGGGGCGGCCGGCGGGGAACCAGGGGTGCCGTGCCCGGGCGGCCGGCGCTGTGCGGAGGGTGTTGGTGTTCGGCATGACGGCTCCGGAGAACCCGAGGGGCGGGCGGTGCCACACCGCCCGCCCCGGTGGTGACGACCTGCGGTCAGGTGCAGGCCTTGCTGCCGTGGTTGGACTTCTTCTTGCGGCGGTCTCGCTTCTTACGGGCGCGCTTGGACACGGATGCGGTTCCTTCTTTCTTTCATTCGGCAGCGGGATGCGGGGGTGTTACGGAGGTCAGGCCGTCCGGGCGACCAGCCCGTCGGCGAGCTTGCACAGTCGGCGTACCGTGCGGTCCTCCATGGCGACGGGGGCGGCCGGGGACAGGGCGGTGCAGTCGTAGTACGCGCCGGGGACGAGCTCGATGGCCGGATCGCACAGCCGTACGACGCGCTCGGCGCCCTGCGAGGCGGAGTCGCCCTCGTGCGCGTACAGCGGCAGCAGGGCCGTGTCGCACACACCCGGATGCACGCTGACCGACGTCCACGGCGCCTGCTCACGGGCGAAGATGGTCAGCGCCAGCTGGGACTGGGCGTAGGCGGCGATGCGGGAGTAGCGCTTGGCGCGCTGGGGGTCGCCCCAGGAGATGGACGCCGTGCGGTGCATGGACGACGACACGTTGATCACGCGGCTGCCGGGGCGGGCACCGAGTGGGCCGGACAGCTCGTGGGTGAGGAGATAAGCGGCCAGGAAGTTGACCTGGAAGGAGAGTTCGTTGCCGTCGGGGGTCACGGTGCGCCGCTCGGGCGCGACGACGGCCGCGTTGTTGACGAGAACATCCAGCACCGGGTGATCCTCGGCGACGCGGGCGGCCATGGCGCGGACCTCGTCCAGCCGGGAGAAGTCGGCCACGACCAGGCGCAGCCGCAGGGTGTCAGCGCCGGCCGCGACCAGGCGGGAGACGGCGTCGTCGCCGGAGGTCCGGTCGGGGGCGTGCACGATGACCGTGTCCCCCCGGCCGGCGAGCAGCCGGGCGGTCTCCCAGCCGATGCCGGAGGTGGCACCGGTGACCAGAACGGTCCTGGGAGCGGGCGAGACAGCAGAAGACATGGGAATCCACTCCGGGAATGCGAGCAAAGCGGCAGCTGGATCCGCCCCTTGGCGGACTGCCGTGCGAACAGAAGGCGACGTCAGTGGCGGCGCACGTGAACGTGACCGTCGACGGGCCGGGTGAGGTGCGAGGACATCACGAGGGTGCGCTCCGCAGCGTCGTGATGTCGCCGTGTCGTGGGAGAAAGATGTGCTCAGCGCACGGGAAGTGAACAGCGCGCGGTGCCGGACAGCGCCGTATGAGGCGGCCGGTCGTCGTGGCGCAGGTGGCTGTTCACGGACACCATCCAAAGCGGCCGGGTGGCCCTGGGCAAGTGACACGCCGCTTCCCTGACGCGCTTCTGACACGCCACAACGGCGCCCGCCGCCAAGGGCGTTCGAACCTCGTCAGGAAGCAGGCGAGCACCTTCCCCGAACCACCTCCACTTGTTCTACTCATACACGAACAAGTGGAGGTAGTCCCATGCCGCAGTCGCACCCCGCGTCCGTCAACGCCCGCCGCGTCCTCGTCGCCGCCGTACCGCCCGCGCTCGCCGCCGTCGCCGTCCTGGCGACCTTCCTGTCCGTCCGGGACCGGCTACCCGACCGGATGGCCGTCCATATCGGACCGGGAGGGAACGCCGACGGCTTCTCCGGACAAGGAGCCTTCCTCACCACCGCGTTGGGCGTCCTGCTCGGCGACGGCGTGCTCTTCGCCGCACTGGCCCACTGGATACGGACGACTCCCGGCGTCCAGCGCGTCCTCGCCGTCATCGGCGGCACCGTCGCGGTGCTGACCGGATGGCTGATCGTCGCCGTGCTGCTGGCCAACACCGATGTCACCGACGCGTCCTCCGCGACCCTGCCCGGCGCGCAGGCCGCGCTCGCCTTCGCGGCAGCGGCCGGCTACGCGGCAGTGGGCTGGCTGATCTGCGGCAAGGCCGAGGAGACCGAGTCCGTCTCCGGCCCCTCCGCCGGCGCCGAGCGCCTCACGCTCGCAGACTCCGAGACCGCCGGCTGGACCCGCGTCGCCGGATCCCGCGTGCTGCCCGTCACCGGCATCCTGGTGGTGACCGCCGGCGTCGTCATCGGGTTCACCACCGGGTGGGTGCCCGCGCTGCCGCTCGTCATCACCGGCGTCCCCATGGCCCTGCTGACGGGCGCCCGCGTCACCGCCGACCGGCGCGGCATCACCGTCACCCCCTCCCTCGCCCCCTGGCCCCGGCTCAATGTGCCGCTGCAAAGGATCGCCGAGGCCGGCCACCGCACCGTCAACCCCGTGCGCGACTTCGGCGGCTGGGGCTACCGGGCCCGGCCCGGGGCAAGCGGCATCGTGCTGCGTTCCGGCGACGCCATCTCCGCCCGGCTGACGACCGGCAGCGAGTTCGTGGTGACCGTGGACGACGCCGCCACCGCGGCGGCGCTGCTCAACACCCTCGCCGACCGCGAACGCCGCACCGCCGCCGGAGGGTGACCGTGCTCTTCCGTGTCGACCCCTCCTCGCCACTCCCCCTCGGCGACCAGATCGCCGCCTGCGTCCGCGGCGCCATCGCCGACGGCACCGTGCGCACCGGCGAACGTCTACCCTCCGCCCGCGACGTCGCCGCGTCCCTCGGCGTCAACATGCACACCGTCCTGCGCGGCTATCGGCGACTGCGCGAGGAAGGGCTGCTCGAACTGCGCCGCAGCCGGGGCGCCGTCGTCACCGCGGGACGAACCGCCGAACGGGCCCGGCTCGCGGCCCAGGCCCACCAGCTGGTCGCCGACGCCCGCACGCTCGGGATGACCGACGACGACGTGCTCGCCCTCGTCAGGGCTTCTCTGACCGACGGAACCTGAACTTCCGCCGTTAAGACGGCAGTTCCCAGCCATCAAGATCGCATAAGGAACCCCCGGCGGACGGTGACCTGACCCACGGGTAATGGAAACGTTCCGGCCGAAGATCACGAGCCCCGCGGCAGGTGCCCTCCGTCCCTGCCGCGGGATCGCCATTCCCACAGCGGACATGCCCACAGCGGACATGCCCACACCCGAGGGGGAACCTCCATGAAGATCACCCGGCGCACCGCCGGCATCATCGCCGGCCTGACCGCCACCGCCGTCTGCGTCACCGGTGCCACGGCCGCCGCGGCGCCGAGCTCCGCCGGTCACGCGCGGACCGTGCGGGCCGCGGCCGCGAAGCCGGCCCCGAACGCCGCCGAGGACGGCAAGGCCGTCTTCAAGGGCCTGTTCTTCGGCCAGGGCGCGGTCGGCGCCGAGCTCGCCAAGAACCCGCTGTTCAGCGACATGCGCAAGGAACTCGCCAAGGGCGACGCCCAGGACTCCGCGCACGTGGCCCGGATCGTCACCGACGCCGTGGACACCAAGCACCCCGGCTTCTTCGCGGCCTTCGGCAAGAAGGCCCGCAGCGGCGACCCGCGCAAGGTCGAGGCGGCCGTCAACGACGCGCAGACCAAGCTGCTGTCGACGGTGCGGACGACCGACGCCAAGAGCTCCGCCCAGCCGGTCCAGAACGGCCAGATGTGCGGCACCTTCGTCGCCGTCGCCGGCGCGGTCGTCCACATCGCCGCCGCCGTGACGGCCGCCGCCGCAGCGGTCACCGTGACCGTCGCGGTCGGCGCCAACTTCGTCAAGGCCAAGAACTGGTTCTGGAGCGTGGCGCCCAAGGACGACACCACCGCCCTGGGCCACGACGAGGCCGTCGCCACCGTGACGAAGATCCTCAAGACCGCCTGACCCGGCGCGTCCCCACCAGTACACACCCCTGACCGTGGGCCGGGCCACGCCGGCCGCCCGGCCCACGCGCCAGCACACCCAGACGACCGGGAAGACGACGTGATACCCGCCCGACCCACCACAGGAGAACGGCCCGAACGGACATCAGGAGTCCGTCGCTTCCGCCGCTTCCTCCACTCAGCCGCGCAAGGCCCGGAGCCTCGCCGCGTCCCCGTGTCCCGTCGCTCGGTGCTGGCCGTCGTCATCGCCTGGAGCGTGGCCGTCCTGTACGTGGCGCAGGTCCACGTGCCCAAGAACGTGCTCTCCCTGCCCGGTCAGAAGCAGGTCCGCGCCACGGTGGCCAACGTCGCGCCGCAGGGCTGGGCGTTCTTCACCAAGTCCCCCCGGGACGTGGAGGTCCTGCCCTACCGGCAGGCCGCCGACGGCGGATGGGCCTCCCTCGCGCTGACACCGCACTCCAGCCCCCGCAACGCCTTCGGCCTCGACCGCGCCTCCCGCTCGCAGGGCATCGAGATCTCCCTCCTGCTCAATCTTGCGGAGAAGAAGGAGTGGAAGGAGTGCGAGGAGAAAAGCCTCGCCGACTGCCTGGCGAACGCCCGGTCGTCCCGGAAGGTGAAGAACCCCTCACCCGAACCGACCGTCTGCGGGCGCGTCGCGCTCGTCCAGGAGAAACCCGTCCCATGGGCCTGGCGCAATCTCGTCGACGAGCGTGCCACCCCCGAGCGCTACCTCGCCATGGACGTCACATGCTGAACATCCCGGCTCTCCGCCGTACCCGCGGCGTCCCCCTCCCCTGGGGCAACGCCTACGGCCTCGCCCGCGCCCTGCTCGCCCTGGGCACCGCCGGAACCCTGGCTTTCAGCAGCTCCGCCACGCTCTTCCGGCCCGTCGTCACGATCGGCGAGTACCCGCTGTGCCAGGGCGTGACGGCCGGCGGAGCCTTCTGTCTCGTACCGCGCGGGCAGTTCGACCCGCTGCGCTGGCTGTGCGTCGCCGTCCTCCTGGTCGTCGCCTCGGGCTGGCGGCCCCGGATCACCGCCCTGCCGCACGCCTACATCAGCTTCAGCGTCTTCTCCGGCATCGCCATCGGCGACGGCGGCGACCAGATCACCTGGATCCTCTCCCTCCTCCTGGCCCTCGTCGCGCTCGGCGACGGACGGCGCTGGCACTGGCGGACACCCCGGGGACGCGCGGCCGACGACGGCCGGGGCCACGTGGCCGAAGACGAGCCGGTGTCCCGTGTCACCCGCGGCTGGGCACTCCTCGGCACCAGCGCGTGGACCGTCGCCCGCCTCCAAATGGCCCTCCTCTACTTCCAGGCGAGCGTGGCCAAGCTCCCCCACACGGAGTGGGCCGACGGCAGCGCCATGTACTACTGGGCCAACAACTCCTCCTTCGGCTTCCCCGAGTGGATACGACCCCTCACCGACCCCGTCGTCCACTCCCCCGTCGGCGTCGCCGCCCTCAGCTGGCTGCCCATCGCCCTCGAACTCGCTCTGGCCGCCTCCCCGCTGATGTCGCAGCGAGCCCGCTGGGTGCTCCTGCCGCTCGGCGTCGCCTTCCATCTCGGCATCGCCCTCCTGATGGGGCTGTGGAGCTTCGCCCTGGCCATGGCGGCCGGCCTCTTCCTCCTGCTCAGCCCCATCGGCCACCACTTCCCACGCCCGCGCGCCACCGTGACCGTCGACGCCGGGAAACGGCGGGGCGGCGTCCAGGCGTCGCCCGACGCGGTACGTCCCACAAGCGCTGCCGGGCGACCCTGAGCGATCAGGGCCCGTCACCGGCTCGTGGTCACACGTCCCAGGTGACCGGGAGGCTCTTCACCCCGTAGATGTCCGCGGTCTCCGGGCGCAGGGCGACTTCTTCAGCCGGTACGGCCAGGCGCAGCGTGGGGAAGCGCTCGAACAGCGCGCGGAACGCGACGCGCATCTCGACGCGGGCCAGTTGCTGGCCCAGGCACTGGTGGACGCCGTGTCCGAAGGCCAGGTGGCCGCCGTCCTGCCTCTGAAGGTCGAGCACGTGGGGATCCGCGAAGCGCTCGGGGTCGCGGTTGGCTGTGTTGTACGACAGGATGACCGTCGTGCCGGCCTTGATGGTCTGGCCGCCCAGCTCGACGTCCTCCAGCGCCGTCCTCCAGAACTGCTTGGCGACGCTCAGATACCGCAGCAGCTCCTCCACGGCCCGGTCGGTGAGCGCGGGGTCGGCGCGCAGCGCGGCCAGCTGTTCCGGGTTCTGCAACAGCGCGAAGGTGCCCAGCGACAGCATGTTCGCGGTGGTGTCGAACCCGGCCGCCAGCAGGATCAGGCTGATCCCCTTCAGCTCCTCATCGGTCAGATCGCTGTCGGTGAGTTCGCTGAGGACGTCGTCGGTGGGGTTGGCGCGCTTGGCGGCCACCAGCTCCGCGAGGTAGTTCTGGGTGGCGGTGTAGGCCGCCATCAGCTCCTCGTCGCTCGTCTCCCCGCCCATGAACGTGTCGATCTGCTCCTGGAAGGAGCCCCGGTCCTCGTACGGCACTCCCAGCAGCTCGCAGATCACGATGGTGGGGATGGGCTTGGCGAACGCGGTCACCAGGTCCGCCGACGGCCCGGCCTTCTCCATGGCGTCAAGGCAGTCGGCGGTGATCTGCTCGATGCGCTCGGCGAGCAGTCGCATCCGCCGTACGGTGAACTTGCCCATCAGCGGTTTCCGGTAGCGCCTGTGCTGTGGATCGTCCATGAGGAGGAACTCGCCGGGCGGCGCCGGGGGTATCTCGAAGTCGGCCACGTTCATCAGCTCCCTGCGCGAGCTGAACCGCGAGTCGGCCAGGACCGACTTGACCAGGTCGTACCCGGTGACGAGCCAGCCGGGTGTTCCGCCGGGGTGGGTGCAGCGGCTGATGGAGCCGTGCCGGCGGGCGTCGGTCAGCTCTGCCGGCGGGTCGAAGGGGCAGCCGGGCTGACGCGCCGTCGGCAGCGTGGTGACGGTGTGGACGGTTTCACCCATGACCATTCCTCATCTCGCGATATTACGTGTTTGCCGCTGCTCGAAAGCTACGTTGCGTTCAGAATGGCGTCAATCGACTGGAGAGCATACCTCCAGGTCAGAGCAGGGAAATTGATGCAATGACGCTGGGATCGAACGCAATGCCATGTTGCAATGACTGACGTCGAAGGCAATACTGACGGCATGCCAGGAGGACGATTGACCCAGCAGGACCGCCAGCGCATCGCGGCCGGCCTGGCCGAGGGGCTCCCCTACGCCGAGATCGCCAGGCGGCTCGACCGGTCGACCTCGACGATCAGCCGGGAGATCGGACGCAACGGCGGCCCCGGCGGCTACCGGTCCCAGCAGGCGCACCAGGCGACGGTCCAGCGGGCGCGACGTGGCACACCGGCACCCCCACGCGCGGCCACAGTGCCGGGCGGCACGATGGAAGAGGAGATCGTCGAGCTGGCGGTCAGGTCGGGGATGCCGAGGATGACGGCGCGCGTGCACGTCGACCTGTTGCTGTCCGAGGACGGCAGACGCACCGCGGCCGAGCTGACCCGCAGACTGAAGGTCAGCCCGGCCTCGGTCTCCGTGGCCGTGAACTTCCTGGTCCAGCAGGGATATGTCCGGCGCGAGCGCGATCCGCGGCGGCGTCGCGACATCTACGTCGTCGATGACGAGGCCTGGTACCACTCGGTCGTGATCAGCGCGCGGCTGACGCTCGAGTCGGCGCGGGCCGCGATGACGGGGGCGGAGACTGTCGGGCTCGACACCCCCGTGGGGCAGCGGATGGCCAGGTGCGGGGCGTTCCTGGAGCGGATCACCCTGGACCTGGTGGAATCGGCCGACCGCTGGCGCACCCTCCTGGCGTGACAGTTCGAGGGCTTCGCCGCCGGGCAGCGGCCGACTGCCCCGATATCCCACGCCCGACCACTCCGGCGGCCCACAAGGCACCCCCGGCTCTTTCGTGTGCCGGGGGTGCGCGGGGCACCGAAGAGCACCCCCGGACTGGACTCCTTACGGGCAGTAGAACCGGAGGGAGGAAATCCTGTCGTTGTTGTACGCCTTGGAGGTCCCGGAGGCGTAGTCACCCTTCAGACCCCACTGCCATGACGGCGCGAAATCCACGTCAGAAGGGTGGAGCTCCCCGTTGGGATCGTCCCAGAACTGCACCTGGCACTGCGAGTTGTTCAACCAGGACGAGACTTGGTTGTCGGCCAGTTCCCCGTTCAGGAAATGGGTGTTCGTGAGTCTCACTATCTTTGTGTTGCCGCCGGCCGGAGGAGGGGTGACAACCACCTTCGAACCCGTTCCGCCTCCGTTCTGGTAGAGGCACAGCGCCCACCCCGGGCAGCCGCTGTAAGGAGGGCTGTCCGCGGATGCCGGTCCCGCCGAGAAGAGCAGCGCCGCTCCGGCAAACGCACTTGCGACAGCGGCAACCATCGGCCTGGACGATTTCAGTGTCATAGGTTTCCACTCTCTGGGTCGTATCGAGACTGAGCCGCAGCAATCCGGTGGACCACACCTTCGGCCAACATCACATCCGGCCGGCTGCCTTCGCTGCGTCACACCTGGAACGCATGGGGGGTGCCACATGTGACATGTGACCACACGTTAGCAGAAGATACATATTCCCGAGTGCGGCTCGACCGCAATGTCCCGGCGGGCGCCGGACCCGCGCCGGGAAGCCGACGATGCGTCAGCCGAACCGGTCATCACACGTATGTGTGACCGGTATTGCACTCACCGACACACGGTTGAACATGCAAGAGTTCGCCAACGGCCGCACTCCCCCGAAGGGGCGTGCCGATGCCTCCACCGGTCTCACCACACACACGAAAGGTGTTTGCATGTTCATCCCCAGAGCGAAACTCCGTAGTGCCGCCGCTGCCGCCACCACGGCCATGGCCCTGATCGGCCTCGGGGCCGGGACGGCGAACGCCACGGACTGGCCTCCGTTGCGGGAGGGCGCGTACCTCTACTCGGGAACCCACGGCACGGGGACGGTGTCAACGGTCGACCTCACCGACCTCGGTACGTGCCACGCCCTGCCGGTGCCGCCCCGTTCCGTTCAGATCATCTCCGGTTCCGCGTCCGTGGTGCTGTACCCCGGGGCCGGCTGCACCGGTACCCACGCGTTCGCCACGGGGTCCCTCCTCCAGGACGACCTTCCGTGGGCGGCGTTGAGCTACCGCGTGGTCCCCGCGTAACGAGTCGGCGGGCGCCGGCCGCCGGCGCCCGCCGACATGGCACACGTCGCGAGCCGAGACCCGCCTGTACCGAACGACGGGTCACATCGTGATGGTCTTGTACTCGGTGTAGGCACCGAGGCCGGCCGCGCCGTACTCGCGGCCGATGCCGCTGGCCTTGAAGCCACCGAACGGGCCGTCGAAGCCGACGGAGGCGCCGTTGACCGTGACAGTGCCGGTGCGGACGTGGCGGGCGACCGCCAGGGCGTGCTCCTCGTCGGAGGACCAGACGCCGCCGGAGAGGCCGTACTCGGAGTCGTTGGCGATGCGGACGGCGTCGTCCTCGTCGTCGTAGGCGATGACGACCAGGACCGGGCCGAAGATCTCCTCTTGTGCGATACGCATGGAGTTGTCGACGTCGGCGAAGACGGTGGGTGTGACGTAGTTGCCCTTCTCCAGGCCCGTGGGGATCTGCGGGCCGCCGGTGACCAGGCGGGCGCCCTCCTCGATGCCGAGCCGGATGTAGTCGCGCACGCGCTCCTGCTGATCGGGACGGATCATCGGGCCGATGAAGGTGTCGGGGTCGTTCGGGTCGCCGACCCGCAGCGACTCCACCAGTTCCTTCAGCGCGGCCACGACCTCCTCGTAGCGCCCGCGCGGAGCCAGGATCCTGGTCTGGGCGATGCACGACTCGCCGTTGTTGAGCAGGGAGGCGAACTTCATGCCCGCGACAGCCTTCTCGATGTCGGCGTCGGGGAGGATGATCGCGGCGGACTTGCCGCCCAGCTCCAGGCTGACCCGCTTGAGCTGCTCGCCCGCGATCGAGGCGATGCGGCGGCCGGCCCGCGTCGAGCCGGTGAAGGCGATCTTGTCGACCTTCTCGTGCGACACCAGGTACTCACTGGTCTCCCGGTCCGCGGGCAGGACGCTGATCACGCCCTCGGGCAGGCCCACCCGCTCCAGCAGGCCGGCCAGGAAGCCCATGCTCAGCGAGTTCTCCGGGGACACCTTCAGGACCACGGAGTTGCCGGCGGCCAGAGCGGGGATGATCTTCGAGGTGGCCGAGGAGAACGGCGAGTTCCACGGGATCACCGCGGCCACGACGCCGACCGCCTCACGGCGCACCACGCTGCGCACGGGGGACGCCGGGTCGGAGGGGACGAGCGTCTCCTCCCAGCCGAATTCCTCCGCCGCCTTGAGGTAGGCGTTCGCCTGCCGGGTCAGGCCGAGCTGTCCGGCGCGGGTGAACCATCCGGCCGAACCGTTCTCCAGGGAGATCAGGTGCGCGATCTCCTCCGCGTTCTCCTCGCGCAGTGCGTTGAACCGCCGCAGTTTCGCGATCCGTTCAGCCGGCGGGGCCAGGCGCCACACGCCCGCCTCGAAGGACGCCCGCGCCGCGGACACCGCTCGGTCGATGTCCGCCGGCTGCGCCTGGGCGGCGCGACCGACCACCGACCGGTCGTGGGGCGAGGCGATGTCGAGCAGGTCCGGGTCGCTCGGCTCGACCCAGGAGCCCCCGATGAAAAGCCGACCGTAGGTGATCACGTGCTTCCCCTCTTCCAGTGGTGCCGGTTCGTTCCGGCACTCCATCTAACTGTCACATCAATGTAGCACTTACCTTTGCCAGTCACACATGGACGCGTTGATCCACTCTTAAGTTGCACTTACTTGTGGCACTAGGCGCATCAGATTCCACACTTCACGACTAGACTCGGTGCGGTGAGAGCCGACGCAGCACGCAACCTGGAAACCGTCCTGACCACCGGAGCCCGCATGCTCGCCACCGATCCGGGCGCCAGCATCGCGAGCATCGCCGCCGAGGCAGGCGTGGACCGGCGTACCGTCTACCGGCGCTTCGCCTCCCGCGAGGAACTCCTCACCGCCATCCACGAAGCCCGCCTCACAGCCGTCGAGCGGGCCATCGAAGATGCCCGACTGCGCGAAGCACCCGTCGCCGTCGCCCTGCACCGCTACGTCGAGAACGTCATCGCCGTCAACCGCACCTGGCCCGTCGATCTCGCCCGCATGCTCACCGACGACGCCATCCGCCAACGCAGGGATGTGTCCGTCCGCGAGGTCGACGGCTTTCTGCAGCGGGCCACCGACGAGGGCCTCCTGCGCCGCGACCGACCCGAGGGATGGGCGAGCGCGCTACTGCCTCAGCTCATGCATCTGGTGTCACGACAAATGCCCGAACTGAGCCCCGGTCAGGCGGCGGACATCGTCGTCGACACCCTGCTCCACGGCCTCGGGGCGTCCTGACACAGTGCGGCCATCGGCTTCACACATGGCGGAGGCCGCCATCCGGAGGGGAGGGCACGCATCAAGAACATCGCGGAGGAGGAAGTGGGGACGATGGAGTCGATCGACGGGGCGCTGATCGGCCGCGAGCCCGAGCAGGAGGTGCTGTCCGGCTTCGTGACGGCCGCCGGGGGCCGGGCTCTTGTCCTGCGGGGCGACACAGGTGTGGGCAAAAGCGCCCTCCTGGACCACGTCACCAACCTTGCCTTGGGCAAGGAGCACAGAGTGATCAGGGCGACCGGTGTCGAGGCCGAGTCGGAGTTGCCGTTCGCCGGCCTGCACCAGCTCCTGTACCCGCTGTTCCCCTGCATCGACCAGTTGGACGACAGCCACCGCCGAGTCTTCGACGTCGTCTTCGGCGGGGGCGAGGGCGCACCACCCTCGGTCATGGCACTCGGCATCGCCGTCCTCGACCTGCTCTCCCTCACGGCGTCGCACAATCCCCTCCTGCTGGTGCTCGACGACGGCCAGTGGTTCGACACCTCCAGTATCGAGGTGTGCGGGTTCGTGGGACGAAGACTCAGCGGTGGCTCGGTCAGGCTCCTCGTCGGCCTGCGTTCCGACGTGCCTTCCGGCTTCGACACGGCCGCGCTCCCGCAACTTCCCGTGACCACACTGTCGGAGAAGGCCTCCGAGCAACTCCTGGACATGCGCAACCCCGGGCTGGATCCCCGGATCCGTCGTCTGATCCTGGACGAGGCCCAGG
This sequence comes from Streptomyces sp. NPDC037389, assembly GCF_040636475.1. Classification (NCBI taxonomy): domain Bacteria; kingdom Bacillati; phylum Actinomycetota; class Actinomycetes; order Kitasatosporales; family Streptomycetaceae; genus Streptomyces; species Streptomyces sp. NPDC037389. The sequence continues at coordinate 69,806 of NZ_JBEZUS010000010.1, read as the reverse complement.
GCAACCCGCTGGCTCTGCTGGAGCTGCCGCCCCATGTGATGCGCGGGGGCCGGGGCCTGGCAGCGAGCAACCGGGAAGAATTGCCCGGATACACGGGCACGGGCATTCCCCTGCCCCTTCGCCTTCAGCATGTGTACGGCGCCCGTATCGGGTCGCTCGGTGACGCCGTACGCACAGAACTGCTGCGCGGTGCCCTCGACGGCGTCGGAGCGGGCACGGCGACCGGACACGCCCGCGACACGCGCTACCGCATGGTGGACGCCGACGAGGCAGCGGCATGCGGCCTGCTGGACATGGATCCGCTCAGTGGTGACTTCGTCTTCCGGCACCCTCTGGTGCGGTCGACGGTCGTCCAGACGGCGACCGCCGGTCAACGGCGCGCCGCCCACGCGGTCCTCGCGCACGTGCACCGCAAGGACGTGGAACGACGCGCCATACACCTGGCGGCTTCCGCGGTCGACCCCGACGAACAGGTCGCGGCCGCGCTGGAGGCGGCCGCCGACTCCGCCACCCTGCGGGGCGCCTCGCTGGCCGCCGTGTCCTGGCTGACCCGGGCGGCGGAGCTGAGCGAGGGCCACGAGGAACGGTCCCGGAGGCTGGGCGACGCGGCATTCGTCGCCGGGCAGGCCGGTCTGCTGGACCGGGCTCAGCAACTGGTCCGCTCCGACACCGCGTCAGGAATGAGCGAGTCCCCGGCCGCGGTCCTCACATCCGCCTACGTCGCGCTGTACGAGGACGGGGACGTGTGGTCCACGCGGCGCCAGGTCCTGGCGGCGATCGAGAACATCCGTGACAGCGGAGCGCGGGAGCCGAACGAAGTACTCACACGGTTGGTGAACCTGCTCCTGGCCATCAGCCAGTACGCGAGCGACAAGACGTCGTGGGAGCGGACACACGAGCTGCTCGGCTCCCTGGGCGGTCTGGTGTCCCCGCACTCCCGTATTTACCAGGACGCCTGGGGTGACGTGGTGCGTCGCGGTACCGGCGTGCACGAGCGGGTGGAGCGCGCCCTCGCCGGCCTCCGCACACTCGAACCGTGGGAGATCACCCGCCTGGGCGTCGCCGCCTACCACGTCGACACCCTCAGCCAGTACCGGCCGCACCTCCAGCGCACCGTCGACCGCGAGGTGGAGACCGGGGCCGTGGCGTCGGGCATGACCATGCTGCACCTGGTCATGCTCGATCAGATGGCAGTCGGTGAGTGGGACGAGGCCGAACGGACCGGACAGCGCACCCTGGACCTGACGGCGTCGCACGACTACGCGTTGTTCGTTCACCACACACGTGGGTATCTCGGCCTGCTCGCCGCGATGCGCGGCCGGACCGAACGCGCACGGGAGCTCCAGGCCGCCGTCGACACTTGGGCCCGCCCCCGCGGCGTCGGCTTCCTCACCCAGATCGCCGACGCCATCGGCACCACCGCCGCCCTCACCGAAGGCGACTACGAAGCCGCGTACCTCCACGCCATCGGCATCACGCCCCCCGGCACCTTCGCTCCCTACGCCCACCAAGCCTCCCGCACCCTCCTCGACCTCGTCGAAGCGGCCCTCCACACCGGCCGCACCGAACAAGCGCGCCGCCACGCCCTCGCCGCACGCCGGGCCGGTCTCCCCGCCGTCTCCCCACGCCTCGCCCTCGTCACCTACGGCGCCCTCGCCATGACCGCCACCGACCCCACCGAAGCCGACGACATGTACCACCGCGCCGAAACCCACCCCGCCGCCGCCTTCTTCCCCTTCGAATCCGCCCGTATCCGCCTGGCTCATGGCATCCGTCTCCGCCACGCCCAAGGGCGCAAAGCCGCACGCCACTCCCTCACGCTCGCCGCCGAAGCTTTCGAACGCCTCGGCACATCCCCCTGGGCCGAACGGGCCCGGGCCGAGCTCCGTGCCACGGGTGCGTCCACCCCCACTTCCACTGCGCATCTCGCGACACTGACGTGGCAGGAACGCCGGATAGCGGATCTCGCCGCCGGCGGCCTGACCAACAAGGAGATCGGCGCACGCATGCACCTGTCGCCACGCACCGTCGGCTCCCACCTCTACCGGGTCTTCCCCAAACTCGGCATCACCTCCCGGGCCGCGCTGCGCGACGCCCTGGGCAACATTCCCGACGAACAGAACGTGTGACTGCGGCCGGGGACGACAGTCGAATGACTTACGCACGGCGCCCCGCCGGGGGCAAGAGTGGGTCGAGCCAGCTCCTCGCCACAGGAAAGGACCCACGCGTCATGAGCGGCTACGAACCAGGTGTACAGGCCGACCGAACGGCACAGCACCGTCGTCCTCACCTGACCTTGGACATCGAGCGGATGCTGGGCGTCTCCGCGCGCCAGGCGATCAGGGCCGAGTTCGGTTTCGACCCGCGAACCCCCTTGATCGTGTGTGCGGAGTTCGGCATCGACGGCGGCCCCCGTGTCCTATGGCGTATCGGGCGGGATCTGCTCCGGCAGGGGCTGTACTCGAAGAGCGGAATCGGCGACATCCAGATCTGGCCGTCGAACCTGGAGAACCGGGCGACCGCGTGGCTTCAGCTGGTCTCAGGCGACATGGCGGCGCTGTTCGAACTGCCGATACCACCGCTCTCGGAGTGGCTCGAGCACACCTACAGGCTCGTTCCCGCCGGTCATGAGCTCTCCGGAGTCGACTGGGACGTCGCCACCGCCGACCTTCTGCACCCCTAGATAGGTGGTCACGAGGGGCTTCGCCCCGTCGACGACATACGTGGAGAGCATCATCGTCGTCACCGTGCCGACGTTGCGGGCGTTGTGGATCGCGCCCTCCGGGATGAAGAACGGGTCCCCCGTACGCAGACGGAGAGGCGGCCTGTCGTCGAACTCCATCAGGACATCACCGCGGATGATGTAACCGACCTCGACACCGGGATGACTGTGCCGTCCCGACTCCCTGTGCCGCGGGATCTGCACGAGTGTCTGCACGGCATCCCACCCCTCGGCGGGCGAAGGGTGCTTCTGGAGGAGGGTCCGCGTGACGCCCCCGGTCGGATCGGAGCCCATGGCGGCCGCCGCGGCGGTGTCCGACAGAGCGGCCGCGCCGAGCGCGCCGGCCACCGCAGCGCTACTCGTACGCAGAAGAAGGCGTCGGTTGATCGTCATGTCTCTTAGGCAACCATGCCCCTGAAACACACACAAGAGCGAAGTCGGCCAACACACACGTATGACCATTTCGATCTCATCGTGTGCATGGCACACCACCACGCACGTGTGACAACGCGGCGCGCCCGTTCCCGGCGAACCTCGGTTCGCCGGGAACGGGCGCGCATGGCCGCGGGCCGGAACTCAGGAGTGGTAGTCGCGCAGGAACAGGGAACTACCGGCGTCGGCCCTGGAGGCGTTGACGCCGTCGCCCCCGGTGTAGTCGTTGCGCTCGTTGTCCGCCCAGTCCTGGATGGGGCCGCCTGAGCCCTTCAGGTGCTGGAAGACGCTCGCGTCGCCGGCGGCGGAACCGAACTGGAAGATCCTGGAGGTGTCGGCGTAGGGCTGGTAAGGCTCGTAGGGGCCTCCTGAGGTCGTCTGTTTGGTGAGTGTGTTGCGGAAGAAGACGTTCTGTGGGCCGGTGGATCCGGACCAGCCGATGCCCTTGCTGCCGGCGGCCCAGTAGATCGGCCACCAGGTGCCCTTGTCGCCGGCTCCGCCTTCACCGCCGCAGTTGCTGGCGCACTCGCCGGAGGAGTGGTTGTAGGGAACGTGCACGGTGTTGTTCTCGAACAGGTTGCGGCGTTCCCATCCGCCGTGCAGGTTCAGGTCGGAGTCGAAGTCGTTGCCGATGGCGACGTTGCCCGAAGCCGACCACTGGAAGGTGAAGTGCCTCAGGTTTCGGCTGGTGTTGAAGGCGTAGAGGGAGTCCCAGACGCGGGATCCGCGCAGGTAGCCGTTACCGCCCTTGCCCTTGTTCCAGGCGCCGTCGAAGACGTTGCGCTCGATCTGGATGTTCCTGGCCACCTCGGTGACGACCGGGTGGGAGCCGGTCATGTCGGCGCGGACACCGCGCACCCAGGAGTCGGAGGCCCATTTGAAGACGATGCCGTGCATGGCGTACTCGGGTGCCATGTTGCCGTAATTGTGGACCGCGTCGGCCGGGCTGAGCTGATATGTACCGCCGCCGAGCTTGGGCAGGCCGTTGAAGTCCTCGGTGAAGGAGAAGTCCTCGAATCCCACGTCGGTAATCATCTTCAGCGCGGTGACCTTGCTGGTGTAGGGCTTGCCGTTCACCCCCAGCGGTGGGGAGCCGTCGGAGGTGGAGTCGACCGGGACGTCGAACTCCAGCGGCTTGTCGATCGTGACGGTGTGGCGGGCGGCATCCACCGAGGCGATGGTGAACACCTGCTGGCGCATGTGGAGGTTCTCCAGCCGGCCGTCGTCCGCCGCGGCCCCGGCGACCTCCTGGGACTGGTAGAACTTGAGGCTGTTGGCGGCGCCCACCCACAGATCACCGCCCGGCTTGAAGGCGTCCATCTTCGCCTTGGGGTTCAGCTGGATCACCCGGTCGCCCTGGTGTGCGGCGTACTTGGCGTCGGCCGGGGATCCGGCCACGGCCACGCCCGACTCCCAGTGCTGGTTGACGGAGCCCTCGAAGAGGTCACGTCGGTTCTCCGGGATCTTGGAGGGGTAGCCGCAGATCTTGAGGTACTTGTCGGCGACCTCGCGGGTCTGGACCCGGAACAGTCCGCGTCCGGGCCATATCCAGCCGCCCGTGCCGACGTTGTTGCCCGTCGTGAACTCACATTTGTGTTCCATCGCCCCCTGGTTCCAGCGCTCGCCCTTCTCGGTCAGCTTGTCGTAGCGGGTGTTCTCGTCGGGGCGGAAGACGATCCGCGAGCCGCCATCCGGGTCCGCGCCCTGTCCACGGACGACCAGATAGGAGGCGTCCACGGCGAGCTGTTTGCTGACGTTCAGCTTGCCCTTGGGCAGCTCGATCACCGACAGCCTGTTGGGACCCGCGCTCGGCGTGCAGGAATCGCGGATCTGGTCGATGGCGCTCTGCAGCCCCGCCGTGTCGTCCTGCCCGTCGTCGGGCTTCACCTTGAACCGCTGCTCGAGCTCGGACGGGGTGATGCGGCAGGTGGGGTCGGAGGCACGGGAAGCGGCACCGGGCAGCACCTCACCGGCACGGTATCCGGCCCGGCTCCAGTCCGGCAGCCCGGCCACGGGGGCACGGCGGTTGCTCTTGCTCAGCGCCGTACCGTTGTCGACGCTCCCGTCGACGGAGTCGGGAGCACCGGACGGTCTGCCCACGCAGGACGAGGTCACCGGGGACTCGCCGAGCTTTGCCGTGATCTTGGTCAGGCAGGCGGACAGGGCGAGCTGGCCGTAGTGGTTGGGGTGAATCGCTTCCTGCTGGTTCCCCTGGGCCTGCCACGGCAGGTCCTTGAGGCCGTCCACCAGGTACGGGACCCACCGCACCCACTCGGCGCGCTCGGCGGGGAGCGGGGAGGAGAGCTTGTGGTCCTTTTTGGCCTGCTGCGTCGTCCTGCCGCACAGCTCGTGCCCGGCGAACGCGTCCTGAAGGTCCAGGAAGGACACCCCGGCCTCGTTGGCGGCGCCGCGCAGCATGGCGCTGATCCGGGGCACCACGGAGGTGTGCGCCCAGTCGCTGTCCGCGTCCAGGAAGGGGCATCCGCCGCTCAAGTACCGGCTGTAGTTGGCGGGCGGCACGGGCGCGTTCTCCTGGTCACGGTAGTCACGGCCGAGCGGCAGGGGGTTGGGGTAGGACTGCAGCACGATCTGGTACGAGCCGTCCTCCTGCCCGGCCTCGCGCAGCACCGTCCGGATCGCCTCGACCGACTTCACGATCTTGGCCCGTGCGGGGTCGAGACCGTCGGCGAACTCCTTCTCCTTGGCGCCGCGGCAGCCCTTGTTGAACAGGGACGGGTAGAAGTACGCCTTGACGCAGTCCTGGAGGATGTCGGCGAACTTCAGGTCGTTGCCGCCGATCGACAGCACGACCAGTCGCACCTCGTTGCTCCGGGCGATGTCGCGCAGATCGTCGATCTGGGGACGCCGGCCCTTGAAGCCGGTCGTGGTGACGTTGTCCGTCGTCGCTCCCGAGCAGGCGATGTTGAAGCGCCGCTCCAGCGGTACGTCGTCGACCGTCAGGCCCCTGATCTCGGCGGAGTCGGACCGGTCGCACGCGCTTCCGCCGTTGTCGTACGACGTGTCGCCGTACACCTTGGACGGGTCGTGGTCGCACACGCTCTCTTCACCGTTGCAGTTCACCGCGGCCCGGTCGGTGCCCCACGCCGAGCCGACCGCGGAGGCGGGGGCGTTCCCGGCCCACCGTCCCGCTTCGCCCGAAATGTAGCTGTCCCCCATGGAGACGACCGCGGGCGGCGGACCGCACGCGTCCTCCGCGGCACGCGCGGCGAGCCGGGCGTCGTCGTGGTTGTAGCTTGTCAGCTGGCTCCAGCTCTTATTGCATGGGGCTGTTCTCCACGGGGCGAACCTGACGGGAAAATGGTCGGAAGTGCCGTTCCGGCTGCTTATCGACACGTCGAGGTTCTTCAGCTGATCGCTGGCGATCATGTAGTCCAGCGCGAAGCCACTCAGCTGCGTCGTGACGGGCGTGCCGTCCGGCTTGCCGTTCTGCGTCGCGTAGAACGTGTTGGGGAACCTGGTCCGGGTGGGGGCCGCCGAGCTGTTGAAGTCGCCCAGAGCCCGCCATCGCTGGCCGGCCATGGTCTGGGAGATCGTGGTGATCAGGGCGACGGTATGCGGGTTGGGCTTGTCACCGGAACGGATCGACGCGGCATGGATGTCGAAGTACCAGGTGTTGTCCACCTTCACGCCGAACGCCGGACGGGACCGGAGCCACTTGTTGCCCGCGTCCTGAGCGGGGAATACCTTGACGCGGTCCGTGAGGTCCTTGAGGTCTTCGGGTGCGTCCCGCAGCCAGATCGCCATGGACTTCTGGTGGTTGTTCTGCGAGTCCGGATCATCGGGGTCGGCGCCGGGGCCCCAGGTGTCCTTGCCCAGGATGTCCAGGTAGAGCAGAACCCCCATTGTTTTTCGATCACCCCATCGCTGTGCGTACACCCGGTACTTCAAACGGCTGCTCGGGGGTTGCGCGGTGTCGGTGAGGTTGTCGGTGATCACTTCGCTCTTGGTGAAATCCGTAGGAGCAGTCGTGGCCTCCTGTAGGGCCACGATGTCGGCGTCCTTGATCAGATTCGACCTGACGTGGCCCCAACGGTCGCCGCCGAGCATATTGAACGTGATGGCCGGCCTGCCGACGTCCTCGATCGCCTGCGCCGGCGCGGACGGCGTGAACAGCGTGACGAGCGAGGCGAGCATCGCCACGCACAGGGCCTGTGCAACAGCGCCCGCCCGCCGAGGGCTCGATCTGCCCCGGGACCTGCGTCCCGGCGTATGTATGGACAACTGGCCGTCTCTCTTTGTGAAGGTTCGGGCGACTGCGCTGGAGCGGGTGCGCGCGTTGGCGCCCATACATGACCTGACGGCTCCACCGGACCGGAGCGGAAGAAAGGGGTGGACACCGACGGTGGAAACCGCGCTCGCGGGTCCAGATCGCGTCAACGGGTGGCGATGCTGACATGTGTGACTTCAGGCTGTCAACAGAAGATAAGTGTGACCGAGAAATATCAGTCACCGTTCACACATGTCGACGTACACACATGCATCACGTTCGACACCTGTTACGGTGTCAGCGACCTTGGACTGTTTGATCGAGGAGTCGCAGACGTGGTGGGTGAAGACGACATCTCCGGATGTGACCGGCTGTCAGGCAGCGCTGCGAGAGCGCTGCCGCCGTGGCCTGTTCGTCGTACCCCTTTTCCACACCCTGCCCGGGGCAGAGCCCTGCGCCCGGCGGGCCCACCACCCACCACGTTGTTGGACGGATCTCTGTGTCCCAGCCCGCTCTCCTCGCCCATGACCTCGTCCGCGACCTCGGCGGCCGCCGTGTCCTCGACGGCGTCTCCCTGACCGCATCCCCCGGCCACCGCATCGGTCGCTGGGCCCGGGGCGGGCCCAGGATGTGCCGCTGAGCTCCCTCGGTCTGATGCACGCGGAAGAGGTGGACAAGCCCGTCGCCCAGCTGTCCGTCGGGCAGCGCCGGAGGCTCGCGCTGGCCCTTCTGGTGGCCCGCCCACCCCAGCTGTTGCTGCTCGACGAGCCCACCAACCATCTCTCCCCGCGCCTGTGCGATGAACTGGAGGAGGCCGGCGTGCCCACGTGCAGAGGCACATTTGCGCTTATGGTGAAGAGCGAACATGTTCGACGCGCCGTCCGGCGTCGGCACCCATCCGCACGGGGCTCTCGGCGTGGGTACCATGCGCAGCATCATCCATATCAAGGGAGTGAGCGGGTGTGAGCAGCCAATCAGCGGCCAAGCTCCGATCGCGGTACGTGGAACAGGTCGCATCGGAGCTGGAGGAGAACCGCAGGCGCCAGGAGGAGCTGGCGAAGAAGATCGAGCTGCTGAAGCAGGAGGAAGCCCTGCTGTCGGACATCCTCAACCTCGCCGAGCGGTACGAAGGTTTCGCGGATGCCTCACGTCTGCCGGAGCAGGCACAGGACGAGCCCGCGGTCGCGAAGGCGAAGCGCCGAAGCGCAGCCGGAGCGACCACGCAGCGTTCGACGCCGAGCAGCACGGCTCCGGCGGGGACCAGGACGAAGAGCGGCGCGGAGAGGAAGTCGCCCCGGCCTCTGCTCGGCGACCTGCTGATGGAGCTGCTCGCCGGTCATGCCGAACCCCGTTCGGCGAAAGAACTGCGGGACGAGCTTCTGGAGAAGGACCCGAGCCGCAGTCCCACGCCGCAGGTGGTACGGAACACCCTTGAGTCCCTGGTCGCCAAGGGACGCGTCCAACGCCACAAGCAGCAGCGGTCGGTCATGTACACCCTCGTGGAGTCTGCCGACGCCGGCTGAAGTTCCGCTCGGAGCCGCGTGAGTGGCGATGCGTGGGTCAGGCGGTGAGGTCTTGCACTCGGGGTGCTACGAGGCCGAACAGGTCGCCGAGGGTGGTCAGGGCGGCGGCCTGGAGGGCGGCTGCGGGCAGCGCGGTGCCGTCGGGAGCGGCGAGGGTGCGGGTTGCGGTGGCCTCGGCGACGACGGTGGTCCGGTAGCCGAGGTTGAAGGCGCCCTGGGCCGTGAAGGTGACGCACATGTGCGTCATAAATCCGGCCGGCACCAGGTCGGGTCCGGAGCCCAGGTTGCGCAGGGTCTTTTCCAGGTCGGTGTTGTGGAAGGCGTTGGGGAACTGCTTGATCACCACCGGCTCCACCAGCCGGCCGCAAAGTTGCGGTCCATCTTGTGAAGCCCGGTATCGATCCCGTCCTGGCCGACGCCGGACAGCAGTCGGCCAGGCGAGTAGACGCGTCAGATCCAGAAGGCGCAGGTCACTTCGGAGCGAGGTATCAAGGGCATCGGCGAGATCGGCGCGGTGGGGTCCGCGGCGGCGGTCGCCAACGCCGTCCGGCACTCGGTCGGCGTACGCCACCGGGACCTGCCGATCCGGCCCGACCGCGTCCTTGCGGCCGCCGCCGCGTCGAGGGAGCCCTGGCCGGGGAACCGGGCCGGCGGGGTCGCCCGGGGGTGCCGCTCCGCGCCCGGGCGGCCGATGGTTACGGAAGCGTGACCGTTTCTCCCGGGGTGATCGTGTCGGGGTCCTCGATCTGCGGGTTCGCCGCCGTCAGTTCGGACAGCGGGACGTCGTTCGCCGCCGCGATGGACGAGAGCGTGTCGCCCTCCCGCACCGTGACGGTGCGGGCCCGGCCGTACTCCGCGGTCAGCCGCGCCAGTTGCCTGGGGCCCGGGATGCCGTCCGCGTCGGCGCCCGTGTCGCCGATCTTCTCCTGGTACCGGCGCATCGACTCGGTGTCCGCCTCCGTCCATTCGGAGCCGGGGCCCTCCTCGTAGGCGCCGCAGCCGGCCCGCACCAGCATCTCTCCCAGGCGGGTGATGTGCTCGCCACTGCTCCCGGGGCCGTAGGCCAGGCCGTCGATCACGACCTGGCGGGAGGAGTCGCCGTCCTCCGGCGTCCCCCCGTCCCGGTCTTCCTTCCGGTCCTCCTCCCGGGCGGCGGGCCGGGAGGAGGTGTCGCCGCCGGCCGGGATGTCGGACTCGTCGGCCTGCTCGCCGAAGTAGACGACGCCGGGGCGCCCCTGCCAGTCGGGGTCGGCCACGACGGCGCCCTCCGGGAAGTCCGGGATGCCGTACCCGTAGACGTAGGACGACTTGCGCGGCCGGGTCTTGAGGTAGACACCGTCGCCCTCGGCCGAGCCCGAGTCGTTGGTGTTGCCCTCGATGGTGGTGATCTCGTCGTCCGTGTACGCGATGCAGATTCCCGTGTGCGAGCCGCCGTCGGGGCCGAAGAAGACCACGCTGCCGACGGCCGGGTAAGCGCTCCAGCGGTCACGGCCCTGGAACCACTCCACGCCCGCCGGGCACCACGCGTAGCGCGGCACGATGTCGCCGTTCCCGCTGCGGTCCGCGGCCCAGCTCACGAACATGCCGCACCACGCCTCCTCGTTCATGCCGTACCAGCGGCCGAACTTGTTGTCGTTGTCCCAGTGCCCGTCGGAAAAGCCCTCCTGGTATCCGATCTCCTCCCGGGCGACGCTGATGAATTCCCTTGCTCCGGACATGGTTTACCCCTCCTGGATTTTGAACATGAATATTTCCGTGGCGTCGGTGACGTGACCACAGTGGAATGAACGCTCGCGCGATGGCGCGCAGAGGGCACGGCATGGACGTGCACCGCCTCCGACGTGGGCCGCGAGCTGTCGATCACCATGCCACATCGAGGCCGGACATGCTCTTCCGGACTCCCGTGAACGCTTTTCCGGGAGGCGTTGACCGGCGCGTTGATCCGCGTTGACCGGCATTGATTTCACGTTGACCCACCGTGAATCAGGACTCGGCAGCATGATGAACGCCGAAAAGGTTCGGCTGCTCCCAGAGCAATTCACACGACGCTGCGCCGAAGAATGCGTAGCGCTCCAGAACGGTTGGCAGAGAGAAATGTCCCCGCAGAACGGCCAGATATACGTCCTCCGGTCGGCGACCGGTATGGTCGCCGACGTCGACCACAGCAACACGGCACCGGGCACGAAGATCCAGGGCTGGTCGCCCAACGGCTCCAAGGCCCAGCAGTGGGTCTTCTGGGCCAAGGACAACGGCTCGTGGCTGCTGGAGACCGGCCTGACGCACGGCACCCACGGCCCCGGCCAGGCCATGGTCCTCGACTACGACTTCACCAACTGGCGGGCCCACCTGGTCAAGGAGCACGGGCAGGCCAACCAGCTGTGGCGGCTGGAGGATGCCGGCGACGGCTACGTGCGCCTCAAGAGCCTGCGAGCGGAGGGCGGCGACGCCTATCTGACCGCCGACGGCGGCGGCAACTTCCTTGGCGTGTGGAAGGCCGACTCCGGCAGCGACGCCCAGCGGTGGCGGCTGGAGAGCGTCTCCTCCTCCGGCCAGGGACAACAGCCGCAGCCGGGGCAGCAGCCCCAGCCCCAGCCGCAGCCCGGTGGCGGCGGCGGTGGCGGCTCGGCGGTCGAGCTGATGCTCGGCCTGGTCAACCAGGAGCGGGCGAAGGCCGGCCTGCCGGGCCTGGTCCTCGACGGTCGGCTGAGCGCGGCGGCGCAGCGGCACTCCGACGACATGGCGCGCAACAACTTCCTGGGCCACGACGGCAGGGACGGCAGCACGCCGTGGAAGCGGATCAACGACGCGGGCATCGCGAACGTGGTCATGGCCGAGAACGCGGCCACGGGTTCCGACGTGCGCGGAACCATGGACATGTGGATGCGCAGTGAGGGGCACCGCAACAACATCCTCGGGCGTGACTTCCGGCGCTTCGGGGCGGCCTTCTCCCCCGGCAGCGGCGGCCGCTGGACGCAGACCTTCGCCGGCTGACGACACCTGAGAGGACACCACCCCCATGGGCATCACCTGGATCCCCGGTGCCGAACGCCTCGGCGACGGTGACATCGGCGGCGGCATGGACACCCCGGACGAGCCGCCCCGCATCGTCTGGCACACCACTGAGAGCGGCGCCGGCGACGCGGAGTTCGACTCCACCGCCGACTACCTGATCGAGATCGGCGCCGAGCCGCACGTGCTCTACGACCCCACGACCGACCGCATCGGCCAGTTCGGCCCGCTGGACGAGAGCGCCCGCGCCCTGCGCAACGACGGCGACGACCGCACCAACCGCACCGGCAGGGTCTGCATCCAGGTCGAGGTGCTGGCCCGGGCGAGCGAGCCTTTCACCGGCTACTGGCAGCCGGGGCCGAACTTCGCCGCGCTGCTCGGCGCCGCCCGCTCCTGGGGCGTCCCGGACGCCTGGCCGGCGGGCGACCTCGCCGCCGACGGCTCCGACTCCACCGACCGGGACAGCGACACCTGGCACTCCGAGGGCGGCCACTACGGGCATGCCAACGTCCCCGGCAACGACCACTGGGACCCGGGTGCCATCGACCGGTCGGCGATCCTCGCCGCGGGCTCGGGCGACGCCCCTGCCCCGTCCACGACCGAGGCCGCGGACGACGAGTCCGGTGCCCCGTCCACGGCCGGGGTCGCCGACGTCAGCCTGGCGAAGGTCGTGGCCGCGGCCGGGAGCGACCCGGACGCCCCGCAGGGCGCGACCTCCCACCGCGACGACGTGCTCGTCGTGGAGCGGGCCCTCCAGGCCGAGGGCCTGCTGTCCGCGGACTGGGTCGACGGATCCTTCGGCACGAAGACCCAGGACGCCTATGCCGAGTGGCAGAACCGCTGCGGCTACGAGGGCGACGACGCCGACGGCGTCCCGGGCCGTACCACCCTCGAGAAGCTGGGCGCGGAGCACGGTTTCCGCGTCGCCGACTGAACCCTTCGCACTCCTCACCCCTAAGAAAGGCGACACGGCATGTCTGTCGTTCCACAGAACGGCCAGCTGTTCACCCTCCGGTCCGCCAACGGCCTGACCGTCGACGTCGACCACAGCAACACGGCACCGGGCACGAAGATCCAGGGCTGGAAGCCCAACGGGTCGAAGGCCCAGCAGTGGGTCTTCTGGGCCAAGGACAACGGCTCGTGGCTGCTGGAGACGGGTCTGACCCACGGCACCCACGGCCCCGGCCGGGCCATGGCCCTCGACTACAACTTCAGCGCAGGGGTCACCCACCTGTTCTCCGAGCACGGCGACGCCAACCAGCGCTGGCTGTTCGAGGACGCGGGCAGCGGCTGGTACCGGATCAAGACGGTGCGCGGGAACGAAGGTGACCGTTACCTGACGGCCGTCGGCGAGGGCATCGCGCTGGCGCTGCGGAGCCCGGACGGGGGCGACCCCGGCCAGCGCTGGGAGCTGCTGCCCGTCGGCTCCCAGCCGCAGCAGCCCGGCGGCCGGGGCGTGCGGATCACGCTGGACGCCGGGCAGGCCCCCGACCTGGCCGGCTGGCTCGAGGCCCAGAAGCCGGTGCTGGAGACCTGGTACCCCAAGACGGTCGCGCTGATCATAGGCGATGCCTACGCGGCGCCCACCGAGTACCGGATCGTGCTCGACCGCTCCAACACCGGTGTCGCCTACGCCTCGGGCGGCACGGTGAGCGTCAACCCCGACTACGTCCGCCGCAACCCCGGCGACGCGGGCTTCCTCATCCACGAGCAGGTCCACATCATCCAGCAGAACCGCACCGCGCCGGGGCACTTCGTGGAGGGCGTGGCCGACTGGGTGCGCAACTACCACTTCGAGAACGGCGGGCTCCCCTACGTCCGGTCCTCCGACAAGTACACCGACGCCTACAAGACGACGGCGTACTTCCTCAACCACGTGGCCACGCACTACGACGCCGACATCGTGCGCAAGCTGAACGTGGCCGGGCACGACGGCTCGTACGCCGGCGACGACGCGTGGTGGAGCGCCCGTACCGGCAAGACCGCTCAGCAGCTGTGGGACGAGATCCCCAAGCGCTGAGTCCCCTCGGCGGGACGACTTCCCCCGTCCCGCCGAGGCGCCGCGTCCCCCGGTCCCCCCAGCCGGGGGGCGCGGCTTCCGTCCCCGCCCGCCACGGGTCAGAGATCCCGGAGGTGCCGGGCGACGTCGTCCGCGTCGGGCAGGCCGAGCTCGCGGAAGACGCTCTCCGCGCGACGGTAGTGCTCCCGGGCCTCGTCGGTGTCGCCCTGTGCCCGGTGGGCGTGGCCCAGCTGGGCGAGGGCGCGGGCGAGGATGCCCGCGTCGCCGCGCGCCTCGGCGATGTCCCGTGCCCGCGCGGCGTGTTCGGCGGCCTGCGCGGGGCGTCCCGAGAGGTTGTGTGCCTCGGCGATCGCGCCGAGCAGCAGGCCCTCGCGGAAACGGGAGCCCGTCTGCCGCCACAGGCGCAGGCTCTCGTGCAGGCTGTCGAAGGTCTCGGACGTCCGCCCGGTCCACAGGCAGACCTGGGCGAGGTTGTGCAGCGCGTTGGCCTGGCCCGCGACGTCGCCGGTCGCCCGGGTGATGGCGACGGCCTCGTGGCAGTGCGCCAGTCCCTCCTCGGCCCGGCCGGTGGCAAGCAGGGCCAGGCCGAGGAAGCCGAGCGCGTACGCCTCGGTGCCACGGCTGGCCAGGGCCCTGCCGTGGGTCAGCGCCTCGGTCAGCATGGCGTGCGCGGTGGTGAAGTCGCGCAGGGCCAGCGCGCCTCCGCCCCGTGTGATCAGGACGTGGGCGAGCAGCGTCCGGTCCCCGGCCGCCCGGCACAGCTCGATGGCCCGGTCCAGGACGGGGGCGCCGAGCCGCATGGCGAAGCGGTGCTGCACGGAGCCGCCCAGCATGTACAGGGCGCGTGCTTCCGCGGTGCGGTGGCCGGCGGCGCGCGCGGCCTCGGCCAGGGTCCGGGCGGCGCGCTCGATGCCGTAGGGCTGCGCGCCGAGGCGGCCGAGCGGGTCCGCGGCCAGCAGCAGGTCCGAGCAGACGGTCAGCGACAGGGAGGCGTCGCCCGCGGCCTGTTCGACGAGCCCCAGGAGCGACGACTGTTCGTCGAGCAGCCAGGCGGTGGCCTCCCGCGGGCCGGTGAAGACCAGGCCCGCGGAGCGCGGCGGGGCCGCGTTCCCGGGGAAGAGGTCGTCGGGCAGCGACGCCCGGTGGGCGTCGAGGGCGGTGGCGAGGGCGAACTCCAGCAGGCGGGTGAGCGCGGCGGTCCGCTCGTGGTCCGGCACTTCGGCGACCGCGGTCTGACGGGCGAAGAGCCGGAGCAGGTCGTGGTAGCGGTAGCGGCCGGGGGCGACCGATTCCAGCAGGCTCAGGTCGACCAGCGACTCGCACAGCTCCTCCGCCTCCCGCTCCGGCCGGGCGAGCAGCGCCGCGGCGGCGGGCACGCTCACCTCGGGCACCTCGGGCAGGGCCAGCAGCCGGAAGGCGCGGGCGTGCTCGGCGTCGAGCGGTTCCATGCCGAGCCGGAAGGTCGTCTCCACGGCGGCGTCCTCCGCCGTGAACGCGCCGAGACGGCGCCGCTCGTCCGCCAGCAGCGTGGCGGTCTCCGCGAGGGTGTGGTCCGGCCGGGCGGCCAGCCGGGACGCCACGATGCGGAGGGCGAGTGGCAGACGGCCGCAGGCGTCGAGCACCTCGGCGGCGGCCTCCGACTCTGCGGACACGCGCCGTTCGCCGACGATCCGGGTCAGCAGCTCCAGGGCCTCCGCCGGTGCCATGGGCCCCAGGTCCACCAGGGTGGCCCCGGTCAGCCCGGCGAGCCGGGAGCGGCTGGTGAGCAGCACCGCGCTGCCGGGTGCGCCGGGCAGCAGGTCGCGGACCTGGGCCAGGTCGCGGGCGTTGTCCAGCAGGACGAGCACCCGCCGGGTGGCGAGCATGGAGCGGTAGAGGGCGGCCCGCTCCCCGGGCAGCGCCGGGAGGTGGCCGGCGCGGACGCCGAGGACGCGCAGGAAGCGGCCCAGCACCTCCATGGGCTCCGCGGGCCGGGGATCGGTCCCCCTCAGGTCCGCGTAGAGCTGCCCGTCCGGGAAGCGGTGGCGCATCCGGTGGGCCACGTGGACGGCGAGTGCGGTCTTGCCGATGCCGCCCATCCCGCTGACCGCGCTGAGGGCGACGGTCCGGCCGCTCTCCAGCGCGGTGCACAGCCGGTCGGCCTCGTCGTTCCGGCCTGTGAAGTCGGCGGTGTCCTGGGGCAGCCGGGCCGAGCCGTCGGACCGGACCGGAGCACGGAGCCCGGTCGCGTCGCCCGCCCGCCGACCGGGTCCGGCGGTGAGGATCTTCTGCTGAAGCCGGTCCAGGCCGGGACCCGGTCGGGTGCCCAGCTCCTCGGCGAGCGCACGGCGGACGCGCGCGTGGACGTCGAGTGCGTCCGCCTGTCGTCCGGCGTGATGCAGCGCTGTCATCAGCAGCTCGTGGACCCGCTCGCGCCACGGGTGTTCGGCGGCGAGCGCGCGCAGCGGACCGAGCGCGTTGTCGTGCCCGCCCAGCGCGATCTCGGCCTCCCAGCGAGCCTCGACGGCCGACAGGCGGAGCTCCTCCAGCCGGGTGCGCTGGGCGTCGGCGTACGGGCCGGGCACGCCGGCGAGCGGCCCGCCGCGCCACAGGTCCAGCGCGGAGACGAGCAATGACCGTGCCCGTTCGGCCCGGCCGGCGGCCCGGTCCCGCAGTGCCTCGGCCGTGCGGAGCTCGAAGACCGTCAGGTCGACGTCCTCCGGGGCGACGCGCAGGGTGTAGCCGTCGCCCGTCGTCAGCAGCGTGCGCGCGGCGGCGCGGGGTGCCCGGCCGGGCTCCAGCAGCCGACGCAAGGTGAAGACATGGGTGCGCAACGACCCCAGCGCGCCGGGCGGGGCCTCGTCGCCCCAGACCGCGGCGATCAGTTCCCGGGCGGACACGGAGGTGCGCGCCCGCAGCAGCAGGACCGCGAGCACCGCCTGCACCCGGGGCGCGCCGACGGGCACCTCGGCCGGCCCGTCGTACACGCGAAGGGGACCGAGAACGGTGAACCGGTAGGTGGCGGTTCGCCCGGATCCGCCACCGGAGGAGTGGCCAAGAGAGGCAGTGAAGGGCATGGGATGTCTCCGAATGACGTGAGGACCACTTGGCGCGAGGACCTTTTGACGAGAGGTCACGGGGGGGGGAGCGAATCGCCCGTGACACCGGTTCCGCCGTGACGGGTCCGGCATACGAGGAGAGCAGGCCGCTCTCGTCAGGGGACCGGTGCCGGTTCGGCTCCGTCCCGGCGCCCGGGCTCGTCGCCGAGCAGGGCGAGGAGGTCGTCGGCCTCCGGCATGCCCAGGCGGACGCAGATCTCGTGCGCGGTGCGCCGGTGCGCGCGGGCGCCGTCGTGGTCCCCGATGCGGCCGAGTGCGGAGCCGAGCGCGGCCAGGGCGTGGGCGCGGCCGCGGTCGTTCCTGGCCTCCTCCAGCGTCGCGGCCGCGGTCCGGGCCAGTTGGGCGGCCTCCTCGGCGCGGCCGGTGGCAAGCCGGTTCTCCGCGAGCCGGGAGAGGGTGAGCCCTTCCCACAGCCGGTTGCGGCGGTCGCCGAAGAAGGCCAGCGCCTCGGTGAGGCGTGCGGCGGACTCGGCGGTCCGTCCGGCGGCGCCGAGGACGACGCCCAGTTCGTACAGGGCGAACCCCACCCGGCGGCCGTTGCCCAGACCTTGATGGAGCACCAGGGCCTCTTCTGCGTCCGCGACCGCCGGGGCCGTCTCGCCCGCCTCCTGGCGCACCCGGCAGCGCGCGCCGAGGGCGTTCGCCTCGCCGAGCCGGTCGGCGTGCGCCCGGAAGACCGCCAAGGCCTCGGTGAGGAGGGCACGGGTCTCGTCGTGGTGGCGCAGGTGGTACAAGCAGCGGGCCAGCAGTACCAGGGCGTCGGCCATGACGAGCGCGTCGCCGGCCGCGCGGCTCGCCGCCACCGCCTGGCGGTAGACCACGACCAGTTCGCGGAGGCGGGCCGCGTAGTAGTGGCCGTGGCCGAGGGCCAGGTAGGCGCGGCCCGCGCTGCGCCGGTCGCCCAGGCGGAGCGCCGCAGCGACCACTTCCTCGGCCGCCTGCTCGAACTCCGGCCCGGGGCGCCCGCGTTCCAGCAGCTCCTCCGTCATGAGCAGCAGGTCGGCCGCCGGGGCGAGGGCGCCGTCGGGGGCCTTGGCCGCCTGGCGCACCGCCGCGACCAGGCATGGCGCCTCCTCGGCCAGCCAGGCGCCGGCGTCCTCGGCCGTGGCGAACGACAGTCCGGGGACCGTCGCGGTCATCCCCAGGCGTTCGGCCCTGTCGAGGGCGCCGGGGTACGAGGCCCGCACCGTGGACACCAGGAACTCCAGCAGGCGGTGCAGGGAGGCGGCCCGCCCTTCCGGGGGCTCCTCCGCGCTCGCGCGGCCGCGCGCGTAAAGGCGCAGCAGGTCGTGGTAGCGGTAGCGGCCGGGGGTGGGGGACTCCAGCAGGCTGACGTCGACGAGGGACTCGCACAGCGCCTCGGCCTCCGGCTCCGGCAGGCCGAGGACAGCGGCCGCGGCGGCGGACGAGACGTGCGGGCCGTCGGGCAGGGCGAGCAGCCGGAAGGCGCGCTGCTGGGCCGGCCGGAGCTGGTCGTGGCCGAGCGCGAAAGCGGCCTCGACGGTCAGGTCGGCGACGCGCAGTTCCGCCAGGCGGTGCTGCTCGTCGGCGAGCCGGCCGTGCAGCGCGCCGAGCGGCCACGCGGGGCGCGTGGCCAGCCGGGCGGCCACGATCCGTACGGCCAGCGGCAGGTGGCCGCAGGCCGACACCAGCCGGGCGGCGTCGTCCGCCTCGGCGGCGACGCGGTCCCGGCCCATGACCTTGCCCAGGAGCTCGAGTGCCTCGCCCGGGGTCATGACGTCGAGGTCGACCAGGCGCGCGGACGCGGGTCCCGCGGGCTTGGCACGGCTGGTGACCAGGACGGCGCACGAGGGCGGCCCGGGCAGGAAGGCCCGCACCTGCTGGGGGCCGTGGGCATTGTCGAGGAGGATGAGCACACGGCGCCCGTCCAGCCGGGCGCGGAAGAGCGCGGAGCGTTCCGCCAGGCCCTCGGGTATCGCGGCGTCGTCCACGC
Organism: Streptomyces sp. NPDC037389; assembly: GCF_040636475.1. Lineage (NCBI taxonomy): Bacteria > Bacillati > Actinomycetota > Actinomycetes > Kitasatosporales > Streptomycetaceae > Streptomyces > Streptomyces sp. NPDC037389. The sequence goes on along the minus strand of NZ_JBEZUS010000010.1, from coordinate 50,820 downwards.
CCAGCGCCCGCAGGAACGAGCCCAGTACGGTGGCCGGGTCGGCCGGGTGGCCGCCGACGCCCTGGAGGTCCGTGTAGAGCTGTCCGTGCGGGTAGGACTCCCGCACCCGGTGCGCGACGTGCACGGCGAGGGCACTCTTGCCCACCCCGCCGGCTCCGGAGACCGCCACCACAGCCGCGGCCCCGGGGCGTTCGGACGTCAGCAGTGCGCACAGGTCCGCCACGATCGCGGCGCGGCCGGTGAAGTCGGCGAGGTCGCCCGGGAGCTGGGCGGGCAGCGGCGGCGCGGCCGGGTCCGGGAGCCCGGTGCCGCCGGTGGCGTCCGGCGCCGTGAGCAGATCCCGCGCCTCGGCGAGGTCGCGGCCGGGTTCGAGCCCGAGCTCCTCGCTCAGCAGCAGGCGGGCCTCGTCGTAGACGGCGAGCGCCTCGGCGGACCGGCCGTCACGGTGCAGCGCCCGCATCTGGAGGGCGCGCAGCCGTTCGTGCAGGGGATGGCGTGCGGCCAGGCCGGCGAGCTCCGCGAGGACCGACCGCGGGCCGTCCAGCTCCAGGTCGAGCTCCAGGCGGGCTTCGAGGGCCGTCAGGCGCTGCTCGGCGAGCCGGGCGCGGTGCGCGTCCATGGCCGCGCCGGGGACGCCCGGCAGGGGGTCGTCCTGCCAGGGCTCCAGCGCGAGGCGCAGCCGGGCGCGGGCCTCCGCGAGCCGCCCGGCCGCCCGGGCCCGGCCCGCCGAGGCGACGTGGTCCTCGAACCGGGCGAGGTCCACGGCCTCGCGCGGCAAGTGGAGCACGTAGCCGTCGGGGACGGACACCAGGACCCGGGGGGACTCGCCCGCGGCCCGCTCCGGCTCCAGCAGCTTGCGCAGCCGCGAGGCGTACGTCCGCAGGGCCCCCACGGCACGGGGCGGTGGGTTCCCGCCCCACAGGGCCTCCACGACGTCGGCCACCGAGGCGCCCCGCCCCTGGCGCAGCAGCAACACCACGAGGAACGCCTGCTGCTGCGGGGAGCCGAGCTCCAGCTCCCTGTCGCCGCGCCACGCGCGCAGCCGACCGAGCAGCGCGAACCGCAGCCCGGTATCCCCGGTATCCCCGGTGACCATCTTCCGCCCCACCCCATTGACGCCTTCAGGCACACAAGCCAGGGGGCAGCGGGCCGGCCCCGTCTTCCCACCGGGCGCTCGGCACGCCGCCCCACCGGTGTGCGTTTGCCTGGATATTACCTGTGGACAATCCGTCCTTTAGCGTCGCCGGGCCACCCATCGAGGCGCGCGCCACGCCGCGGCGGGGCGGGCCCGCCGCCGAGGGTGAATTCGCGCTCGATGACACCGTCATCGAGACGCTGCTCAGAAGTGAAATGCATGGTCGTGCCTTTTCAGGAGTGCACTCTACGGCGCTCCCGGACGACCTACCGCCCGATCGTGACCCCGGAGGGGAGCACCCACGTCGATACTGCGTACACGGGTACCAGCTCCTCAATCTCTCGCACGGCCTCCGGAGGCGTAGCAGTGGTCGCGATGGTCCGCCAAACGGGTTCTTGCGCGAGGTCCGTGGCCGGATGCCAAGGAGTCGGAACACAACGCAGAGCTTCTTGGGGCCTCATCGCGGCTTCTCGGGGCGAGGCCCTGCGACGGCGGGGCGTGCTGGGGGGCGATCCCCCGGGCCCCGTTGCCGTGCCCGGCCCGGGTACGGTTACAGCCCTCGCAGGCTCCGCCAGCTCAAGGCGACTGCCTCGTCCAGCGCGTAGGAATACTCGTTGCCCTGCTCCCGCCAGTGGAGCGGCCGGTTCCGGCGCCCGTGGACGGAGTGGGTGACCTGACTCAGCATGGACAGCGTGCCGGTGACCCCCGCACTGCTGCGGCCGAGGCGGGCGGCGAGCGCCTCGAGAGTGAACACGGCACCGGGCTCGCGCGCCCTTCCCGACCCGCCACCAGCTCTGCCCAACGCATCACAGTGGTCTGCTTGCCGCTTGGTTCGCCACCCGATCTTGGTGTGCCGAGAACACTGGGCAGCGCTCTCGGACGTTGTCGGGCCTTTCCGGTCTGCCGGCATGGGACCTTCTACCGCGTGAATACCGGAAGGGATTCCAGTCCCCGCATGAGTCGCGTGCGGCGCCATCGGAGCTCTTCGGCCGCTACGGCGAGGCGCAGTCCGGGGAATCGGGTCAGGAGTGCACGGAGGGCGATCTCCGTCTCGGCCAGGGCCAGTGGCGCGCCCAGGCACCGGTGGATTCCGTGCCCGAATGCCAGGTGCCCCCTGGCGTCGCGGTCGGCGTCGGGGCAGCCGGGAGTCTGGTACTGGGCTGGGTCTCGGTTGGCCGCTCCGGGCGAGATGAGCACGGGGACCCCGGTGGGGATTTCGGTCTCGCCAAGGGTGATCGGTTGGGTGCTGTAGCGGAAGGTGGCGATGCCGACTGGTGAGTCGTAGCGCAGCAGTTCGTCCAGCATGCTGCCCATCTGGCCAGGATCGGTTCGTACCCGGTCGAGGAGGGCGGGGTACTGGAGGAGGGCCAGGGCGGCGTTGCCGATGAAATTCGTGGTGGTTTCATGACCGGCAATGAGCAGGAGGACGGCGAGAGAGACGAGCTCGTCTTCGGTGAGCTGTTCGCCTTCGTCCCGGACGGCGATGAGGCCGTGCAGAAGGCTGTCGTCCCGTACGCGACGCTTGGCCTTGATGAGATCAGCCATGTAACCGGCCATGGCGTGGGAGGCTTCGTCGATCCGCTGAGGCTGCCCGGCAGCGAAGAGGTCGTTCGACCACGTGCGCACCCGGGCTCGGTCGGCCTCGGGCACTCCGAGCATCTGGCAGATCACCGTGACCGGCAGCGGGATGGCGAGACCGGCGACGAGGTCGGCTTCACCGTTCTTCGGGAGGGCGTCGAGGAGACGGTCAACGGTGTGCTGGATGTACGGCCGCAGGCGGGTGACGGCGCCGGTGGTGAACGCCTTGGTCACCAGGCGGCGCAGGCGGGTGTGCTCGGGCGGGTCGGTGGCGAGCATGGTGTGGGCGACCGCGGGATGGAGGTTGCGGCCGGAGGAGCGGCCGGCGAAGAATCGGGCGGTGTCCTTGGACAGTCCCGGTTCCGTGAAGGCTGCCTTCGCTTCGGCGTAGCCCGTCACGAGGTAGCTGGACCTGCCCCCGGAGCCGGTGTTCACCTGCTGCACCGGGGCTGCCGCCCGGAGATCGTCGTAGAAGGGGTAGGGGTTCTGGAGGAACTCGGGGCACGACAGCGGGTCGCTCATGGTGTCGGGACTGCTTCCTTTTCCTGGGCGGTCTCGGTGGTGGTCGCGCGTACGACGTCGCTGTTGGCGTATGCCTGGGCGACGAGCAGCAGCCACTCGGTCTCGGCTCTCAGGTTGCCCTCTCGTTCGTCGGTGCCGGGTGCGGGCCGGGCGATGTCACCGTTCGGTTTCAGGCCACGGCGCCTGGCCCTGACAGCGTCTTTGAGCACAGCCGCTTCCACGGTGGCATACCCACGTAGCGTGCGGCCTCTCCGAGCCGGGCCAGGGTGTGTCGGGTGGCCTGCTGGACCCGGCCGGAGCGGTAGGAGCGCAGGGTCAGTATGCCGTCGTTGATCTCGATGACGCGGCGGTGGAGGAAGACGTCCCCGTCGTCCTCGGCCACTTCACCGGCGGCCGTGGCGGCAGGGTCGATGTCGGGGCCGACCTCGACGAGCTCGCTCCACAGGGGTGCGAGGGCTTTGAAGGAGCGGGTTTCCCAGCGTTTACGGGCCAACTGGCCGAGGGGCCATGCCTGGACGAGGAATTCGCCGACGGTGATGCCCAAGTAGGTGACGTAGCCGAAGAGGTGGAGCGCGTAGAGCTGGGGGGCGAACCGGTCTTGTTCTCCGACGATGAACAGCCCGCTCATCACGGAAACCGCGGAGGCCAGGTAAATCAGGCACAAACGGGGGAAGTGGGCGAAGAGGGCTACCCGGCGTTCGGTTCGGTCGTTCGGCCGGCTGGGCGGCAGTTGCCTACCTCGGTAGATGCGCCGGGCGGCGCCGGTGATGCGCTCACGCTCGCGGAGACCGAGACGGGACGAATGATCAGCCGGCCACACCAGGCCCAGTGTGCCCCAGCAGTGGCGCCCGGCCTTGAGGGGGGCGTTCGCGACCCCGAGCCGGTAGGGGAAGTACGCAGCGACACGTGGGTAGCGGCGGGCCATGCCCTCCTGGCACCCCACCCACACCAGACGCCCCTCGCCCACTGCGTCCGCAGCGGGGCCGGGCGTGGTCAACAGCACTCGGCGGTACGGAACGGTCGCTTCGACCGGCAACCCGCAGACCACCGTCAGGACCAGCACGGGCTCCCTCGGATCCCGCAAGTAGACAGCCCCGAACGCGGCACCGGTGCGTGCACGACCGCTGCCGGCTCCTCACCCAGCGGATCGGCCGGGCCCGGCTGATCACGGTGACCGGTCATCGCGCTTCTCCTCACCAGCCCGTATCCCAGCCTCGCCCGGCCGGCGTCCACGCGCAGCCTCAAGCGGACCATTCCGATGGGGCCACCTTGGGCCAAGGTGTCACGTATAGCTAATGACCGGCTGGTCATAGGCAGCACACCGCTTCGAGCCGGGCGAAGACATGCTCAAGGCGCTCCGCCGCGAGCTTGCCGAAGAGCTCGCCCTCAGCCGCGAGCGCGGAGGCCTGGACCTCGGCACCGGGCCGGTCAGCCTCGTCCTCGCGGTGGTCATCGCGGCGAGCGTGGGGTGGCTGAGCACCGGCGAGCGACGCGCCGCGCGGGCAATGGCCTGACGTTTCCTGGCATGCCCTGTCGTCGCGGGCGTCGAGACATGTGGCGCCCGACTGGCGACAACCGCGAGCGTGTGGGGCACCCCTATCGCCGGTCGGGCTTCCGCACGCCGGGGGCGCATCCGGCCCGGTGGGAACGTGCTCCGGCGGGCCGGGCCCGTACGCACTACCGTCGGCGGCATGACACGCCATTTGCGTGGCCGGGCAGTTGCCGCCGCGCTCGCCACCGTCTTCGCCCTGATCGCCGCGCCGAGAACGACTGCTGCCGCCTCGGCAGTTCAACAGCCGGCGTGGGGTAGCTGTGTGCGTGGCTCCGACGACAGCGCGGGCAGGGAGTTGGAGGCGGCGGGCGCACGGTGCGCGCAGCTGGCCGTCCCACTGGACCACACACGACCCGGCGGCCGGACCCTGACCGTCGCCCTCGCCCGCATCCCGGCGGCGGACACGGCCCACCGCGTCGGCGCCCTGGTGGTCAACGAGGGTGGCCCTGGGGATCCGGTCATCGACTTCCTCCCCGCCCGTCGCGCGGCGTTGGGTACCACCGGCGCCCGTTTCGACCTGGTGGGTGTCGATCCGCGGTTCACCGGCCGGAGCACCCCGCTGGACTGCGGCTGGGACACCGGCAGCTACTTCCGGTCGGCAGGCCACGACCGGGCCGGCTTCCGACGCACGGCCGCCCTTGAGCAGGACCTCGCGCGACGCTGCCGCGCCCGCGCCGGCGCCCGGGACCTGTTGCCCTTCGCCTCGACCCGTGACGTCGCCCGTGATCTGGACCTGGTCCGCGCGGCCTTGGGCGAGCAGCGCCTTTCGTACCTGGGGATCTCCTACGGGACGTACCTGGGCGAGGTGTACACGGCGATGTTCCCCGGCCGCACCGACCGGATGGTCCTGGACGGCGTGCACGAACCGGGCCACCTTGCCCCCTGGCCCGAGTACGGCACCGAGAGCGTCAACGAGGAGGCGCTGCGGCACTGGGCCACCTGGGCCGCCGCCCGGAACGGCACGTACGGGCTGGGGGTGAGCGCCGACGCCGTACTCTCCACCGTCGCTCAGATCACCGCGGCATCCGCCCAGCGGCCGTTGCGCGTCGGTGACTACCTGCTGGACGAACACGTGGTGCCCGTGCTCTTCTACGGGGTGCTCGGCGACGATACCGAGGCGACCGACGCGCAGATCGCGGTGATGACCGGCACCCTCAGGCAAGCCGCCACGACGGGACGTGCCGAACCCGACCCCGGACTCGCCGAGTTGCTGCCGTCCCTGCTGTCCGCCCAGGGCTCGGCGTACGCGAGCGCGCAGACGGCGTTCCTGTGCGCCGACACACCCGGACCGCGCGATACGGAAGTATTCTGGCACGCGGTGCAACGCTCGCGGCAGAGGCACCCTCTGTTCGGCCCGCTGCTCAACAACACCACCCCGTGCGCCTTCTGGGCCCCACCACGCGAGCGGCCCACCACCATCGGCGGCGACACCGCCGCGCTGATGGTCAACGCCACCGGGGACCCACGGGTGCCGTACGACGAGGCAAGGGCCATGCACACGCGATGGCCCTCGTCCCGGATGATCACGGTGACGGACTCGTTCCGCCACGCGGTCTACGGCGCCGATTACGGCAACGCCTGTGTGAACGACACCATCAACGCCTATCTGGCGAGCGGCAACCTGCCCCCGGCCGACCTGAAGTGCGCTGCCGGCCGTCCGGAACGCATGGGCCACTCCAAGCCCACCACTTCGCCGGAGATCCCGACCGTCGCTTCACAGGGCCGCGTCCCACGGCGATGACCTGGTCGGCGTCGTCCGGCGCACCCAGATATCAACGTTGGCCGTCGGTGGCGTGAGGCGAGCCTTCCGGAACGGCTCATGTGCGGATCCCGCCCAAAGGTGCGAGCATCGCCGAGCCACCTGGAAGGGGAAATGACGTGAATGAGCCCGCGGTTCGGCCGAACGAGACGACGGTGCCGTTGATGCCGTGCGCGTCAGTGGGGAGACCCTGACGTTCTACGAGGCGCTGGGGTTCGAGGTGATCTACAAGCAGAGCAAGCCCTATGTGTCCCTGATGCTGCGGTGGAGCAATGCCGTGCTCGCGATCACATGCCTGCCGCAGCAGTCCGGGTACAACAAGTGGCTGCGAGCAGCGTTGCCCTGGTCAAGAAGGCCATCCGGCTGCCGACCACGGACACGGACTTCTGGTTCAATATCCACTGGATCGTGGACTCAACGCCGGTGGAGTGCGGCCGCTCACGGCCCACCGCCCCGTACAACGCTTCGACGTGGGCCTCGTCTTGGCCGCCAGCGAGCCCCACCGGCGGCCGACCCGCCACAGAATCGGCATCAAACCATGCTGTACCGAATAAACAGCAAATCCTAGAAACTCCGTAGCAAATTATCCCCGTAGGTACATCTCGCGTCGGATGCAGGGCTCATGGTCTACGGAGTCGATGCACTGAATACGCACATTTCTCCGGGCCCGCAGGCTCTGCGCCACCCACGGACCCGGCTGTCACGTGGCGTCGTCAGCAGCTACCGCACGCCGAGTAGACGTAGTACGGCTGGGAGCACACCCCTCCGCTGCAGTCCTGGCACATGTACTGGCAGTACAGGGCGTGTTCGTCTGGAGGCCCGCATGCGCGCCCGGGACGACATCGCCACGATGTTCTGCAAACGCATGGCGGCGAAGGCGAAGAAGTCCCACGAGGAGCTGGCGGAGATCCACCGTCAGCAGCAGGAGATCGTGGAGGCCCTGATCGGCAACTACAGCCCCCTGCTCCAGCAGGTCGACAAGGAGGGGGCCCGCGCAGACGGCGCGGGCGAGGGCGGCGGCGCTGACGAAGCAGGCCCTGGACGCGCTGGAGGGTCTGGAGGAGGACGCCAGTGCGGCCGAGGTTGCCAAGCGCCTGGAGGGGAAGGTCTCCCCGGCGTTTCTGGTGCTGGCCGAGGGACTGATGGTGCAGGCGAACGGCCTGGGCTCGCTGCTGTCGGCGGTGGAGCGACTGGGCGGGTTCGAGGCCCAGTACGCGCAGATCGAGAAGGTCTCCGCCCACCACGGCGACAACTGGGAGGTGCTGCCGCACGGGCATCTCAAGGCGGACCGGCCGGTGATGTCCGACCTGACCGGCGTGATCGGGCTGAAGGCCACCAGCGAGGACGCGAGCGTCCTGGATGCGCTGGAGCACGCGACGGCGTAACGCACCCCGGCCCGCGACTCCATCCCCGACCGCGACGTGGAGGGCAAGGAGATCAACGTCTCTTTCGAGACCCAGAACTGGCAGAAGGTCATCCGCGACCGCCTCCGGCCCGGCTACTCGTACCCGGCCAGCGCCGCACCTTCTGACCCGCGCCCTCCCCCAGTCGTCATGCTCCTTTGTCACCGGCGTGGCGCATGGCGTTCGAGGTGTCTGGTGATGCGGCGGGCGGCGAATGCGGTGCCGACGACGAAGCGCAGCATGGGCCCGAACATGGGTACGCCCTCCGCCCCACCCGACAGCCTTCGGCCGACAACGGACCTGCCCGCCACCGGACTGGTTGTCCGGTGGGAAGGGCGGCTGCGGATGGTTCCCACGTTCACCACGAAATCGATCAAGGAGGGAGGTGTCCACCTATACCCCGGCAGCCTCGACATGCCTACGCCGCAGGCTTTCAACATGGCCTCCCCGCCGGACCCGCGATCCGGCTTCGGAGTTGAACGTCACCAAACGAGCGACGGTCACGCGCTGCATCTCGACCCGTATCCGTCAGGTTTGAGCCGAGTGCGACAGTTACAGGGCTTCGGGCAGTGGTTCCTCGCGTACACCTTCTCCTCGCCGCCAGCCGGACCCGGGCCGTCTGACAGTGCCGACCCGTCCCGTACGTTGCCGGGGCTGCTCTCACCGTTGTGCGCGTTTGACCCTCACTCGATTTCATGGCGCCTCGTGGCGCACCCCGGGATGTCGCACACTACGGGCTATGCACCAAGGCCGCCGGGACAGGGCACGTCGCGCGTTCGATTCGGGTGGCGTTGCCGCTAGAACACTCCCCTCCGATCGGATGAACTGGCTTTCGTACCCGGACCGACAGGCTGGGCGCTGGGCACGGTAGATGCGAAGGCAAGCGGTCCATGGTGCCGGCAACAGCCGGATCACCTGCATGCGCATCGCCGTCCGGCTGCGCTGTGCCAGGAGAGGGTCTGCATGGTGCATCGGGACATCTATCTGCGCATCGAGCCGGTGGCCGGGTACAGCCCTCTGGCTCCCGAACCCTGTGCGCGGTACTTCGGGCGGGACTTCATGCGGAACCCGGGCCACGAGATCGGCCGGGTGTCCGCCCAGGAGATCTTCGCGTCGACGTTCGACGCCTTGGTCTACCGCCAGTACCGGGACCCCGCCTACACCATGCCGGTGACCGACAAGCTCATCGATGCCGACATCAACGAGCCGGCCTGGGATCGCCGGGTGCCGGGGTGCGTGCTGTACGCGGACATCGGAGACACCCTCGACATCCACGTACGCAACGCGGACCCGGACGCCTGCCACAGCTTCCACCTCCACGGGCTGCTGTACGGAATCGCCTCGGACGGGGCGTGGCCACTGGGGGTGCGCAGCCGCGACGGGCGGCGCAGTGACGAGATCCTGCCCGGGCAGGACTGGACATACCGCTTCGAGGCCACCGCCGAGACGGTCGGGGTCTGGGCGTTCCACGACCATCACCAGGAGGTCCAGCGGTGGGTGCGGCGCGGGCTGTTCGGTGCGCTCATCGTCCGTGAGCGGGCGGCGGCACCCCATGTGGATCACGAGATCCCGCTGTTCGTGCACAGTCTCGCCGGAGACGCGGCGGTCTCCGGCTTCGAGAGTCCGACGCTGGGGACCGGTCAGCAGTTTGAGCATGTCTTCGACAACCAGCAGACGTCGTATCCGTACCACTGCAAGATCCATGGCGTCACGATGTCGGGGACGGTGCAGGTGGTCGCGGGCGCCCCCGCGACCGTCGGCGTCACGGCCAAGGACAACCTCTTCGATCCCGCCGCCGTCCAGGTCGCGCCGGGCGGCAAGGTGGTGTGGACCAACGCCGGCCAGCACGAGCACATCGTTTTCGCGCCCGGCGCGGGTGGTTCCTCGCTGTGCCTCAACGGCCGCAGCTACGTCGGCAACACGCCCACCATCGTCGCCGACGCCGGGCAGCGCCTGCGCTGGTACCTGATCAACCTCGACCTGGCGACCGAGTGGCACAACGTCCACACCCACGCGGCGAGGTGGAAGATCCCCACCCCGCCGGGCGGCTCGGCCGACGTGCACCCGCTCAGCCCGACCGAGGGCTTCACCATCGACACCGTCGTCCCCACCCCCTTCCCGGTGCTGCCGCCCGAGATCGAGGCCCTTCAGCACCAGCATCCGCACGACGCCTGCCGACAGACGATCACCGGCGACTTCCTCTTCCACTGCCACATCGAATCGCACATGATGCAGGGCCTGGCCGGTCTGGTGCGAGCCCGTCAGCAGCTGTGGCTCACCCCACACGCCGTCGACGCCTGCGAGATCCTGCTCCCGTACGCCGACGTCGACGACTGCGGTCCGGACGTGGACGGCACCCGCGGCTGCCCGGACTCGGGGATGACGCACATGGACATGCCGGGCATGGGCATGGACGTGCCGGGCCCGGGCGGCGGGATGGCGATGCCCGGCATGGGCGACGCCATGGCCGGTATGGGCGGCGTCATGGCCGCCATGGACGGTGCCATGAGCACCGACGCGGTGCTGGCCACGGCCGCGAGTCAGGGCATGTGGGAACTGCTGCCCTGCGACTCGATCACCCTCGCCGTGCATTTCGCCCTGCTGCACACCGGAAAGCTGGCCATCTTCTCCGGATCCGGCAACTACCCGCCGCGGCACGACTCCCACACCAACGGCTCGGTGCTGTGGGACTACCGCACCGGCGCCTTCACCCAGCCGCCGATCAGCTACGACACGTTCTGCTGCGGCCAGGCGACCCTGCCCAACGGCGACCTGCTCGCGGCCGGCGGCACCGAGCAGTACGACCCGTTCCACGGCCTGCCGAACGCGGCGATCCTCAGCGCCACCGCGGGAACGTGGACCAACGTCGCCGACATGGCCGACGGCCGCTGGTATCCCACCCTGGTCTCGCTCGCGGACGGCCGCGTCCTCGCGGTCTCCGGCCTCAACAAGACCGGCGGGGGCAACGACACCCCCGAGATCTACGACCCCGCCACCAATACATGGACCCCGACCACCGCCCGCACACCCGGCTGGCCCCTCTACCCGCACCTCTTCCTGCTGCGCGACGGCCGGATCTTCTGGACCGGCGCCTCGCTCGGCACCACAGGACTGCCCGCCCAGACCATCAGCCTCGGCTCGACAACAACCACCCCCGTCCCCGGGCTGACCCTCCCGGACAACCGCGACCAGGCCGCCAGCGTGTTGCTCCCGCCCGCCCAGGACCAGAAGGTCATGGTGATGGGCGGCCTGGGTGGCACCGGCGCCACCCCCAACGCCGACATCGCCGACCTCTCGGGCCCGAACCCCCACTACACCCCCACCGCCCCCATGCACTTGGGCCGCACCCGCCTGAACGCCGTGCTACTGCCGGACCGCACCGTCTTCGTCAGCGGCGGCGGCGCCCAGGGCGAGGCGGCCCCCGTCCTGCAGTCCGAGATCTACGACCCGCAGACCGGAACGTGGACGCTCGCGGCCACCGCGACCGTGCCACGCCTCTACCACTCGGTGGCAGCCCTGCTCCCGGACGGCCGCGTCGCAACAGCCGGGTCCAACCCCAACCGCGGAGACGACGAACTGCGCATCGAGCTCTTCCACCCTCCGTACCTCTTCCGCGGCGCGCGCCCGCACATCGAGGACGCGCCCACCGAGATGCGCTACGGAGGCCAGTACATCCTGCGCACCCCGCAAGCACGCGAGACCATGTGGGTGCAACTGATGCGCCCGATGGCCACGACCCACTCGACCGACAGCCAGCAACGCCTCCTCGACATCCCCTTCACGGTCAACGGCCTCTGCGAGCTGACCATCACGCTGACGGACAAGCCGAACCTGGCCCCGCCCGGATGGTGGATGCTCACCATCGTCGACCACAACCGTCTGCCCTCCTGCGCCCGCTGGGTCCACCTCAGCACATGACCCACTGGAAGACGGCGGTTCCGCCGTCCACTTCTTCCCCCCACCAGCTCTCCGACGGTTTCACCCACGGCTGGAAGCGTGAGGAGATCCGCCCCTTCGAAGGGGACGCCCACATCGACTGTGGTTTGTTCTCCATGAGCTTGCTCCGTTTTGACGGACATGTTGGTTGTGTCGGTCAGGGCACGAGGTCGGTTTCGTATTCGGCGGGGCTGCGGTAGCCGAGGCTGCTGTGCAGACGACGTGAGTTGTACCAGCCCTCGATGAAATCGAAGACCGCCGTTCGGGCGAGGGCCCGGCTGGGCCAGGGACGTGTGCCCAGCAACTCCCGTTTGATGGTGGCGAAGAACGACTCGGCGAGCGCGTTGTCCCAGCACTGTCCAGTGCGACCGACCGAGAGTCGGATGCCGAACTCCGCACTCAGAGCGGCGAATTCGGCGATGGTGTACTGGCATCCACGGTCCGAGTGGAAGATCACCGCCTGGGCCGGGCGGCGCTGGCGGCAGGCAGCCTTGAGGGCCTCGGAGACCAGCTCGGTCCGCAGATGCCCGGCGGTGGCCCAGCCGACCACCCGGCGGGAGGCGATGTCGATGACGGTGGCCAGGTACAGCCATCCTTCTTCACACCTGGCTCCAGCGTCAGCCCAAGTGACCGGGGCTCTGCGGCCCGCCGCCCGGGCTATGTCACACCGCGCACCAGGAGGACGGGTCCCCCGGCCGCGGCGAGGCGGTCCCGGGAGATCTCCTGGTACTCGGGCGAGTCCGCCCACGCGGTGAACGCGTCGTGGTCCGGGAAGGCCAGGAGGACGACCTTGTCCCGGTCCCACTGTCCTTCGACCACCCGCGGCCGCTCGTCGGCCGCCAGCAGCCGGCCGCCGTAACGGGTGAGTACGGACGCGAACCGGGCCGCGTAGGACTCGTAGCGGGGACGGTCGTGGATGGAGAGCTGGGCTATCGCGTAAACGGTCATGGCGTTCTCCGGTCGTCGGGGCCGACGGGGTCGGGGTGCTCGTAGCGGAAAGGGTGGTCCCGCGTATCGCCCTGGCGCCAGAGGGTGCTGAGGGCCCGGTTGGCGGCGCGTTCCTCGTCGAGGTCGGCGGGCAGGGGCAGGTGGAGGGCGGTGAGCAGGTCGAAGCGGTGGAGGTCGAAGGCGGCGGCCACAGATTCCCCGTACTCGATCGCGGCGTGCACGGCCGCCGTGTAGGCGATCCGGGAGGCGGCGAGGAGGGCGGCCGCGAGGAGCAGCCACCAGCCGGAGCGCCAGAGCAGCCAGCCGGACAAGGGGGCGCAGAGGGCGGCGGTCACGCTGAGCCGGGCGGCCGCGTCCATGCTGGTGCGGCGTTCGGCCACCCTCGCCGCGATCCGGTCGCCGAGCAGGGGTTCGAGCCGGGTCCAGACCACGACGGCGTCGAGCCCGTACCGTCGTCCGGCCCGGGCCTCGACGGCGGTCAGCGCGTTGCCGAGGGCGGTCGGCCGGAGCAGTTCGTCGCGGACGGGGAAGCGGGCGCGCTGCCGCTCGCCGTGCTCACCCATGCGCTGCGCCAGGTGCCGGGCGTCGGCGGGTGTCAGCGTGTCCGGTACGGGCCTGGCGCCGACCGCGTCGCGGCGGCGCTTCTGCCGTGCGACGCACCGGGTGCTCAGCCACGCCAGCCGGCGCGGCCAGTAGCCCTCCAGCCAGCGGACGAGAGGCAGTTGCAGCGGCATCGTGACCAGCCCGGCCAGGAGGACCACGAGGAGGAGCGACAGGACCTCGCCGGTGGCGAGGTACTCGGCCGTGCGCCAGGCCCGCGAGAACCGTACGGGGCCGGGGGCGCCGGCCCAGCGCAGGGTGAGCAGGAAGGCGGCCGCCGCCGCGGTCGGCAGGATCGACACCAGGACGAGTCGTCTGGTGAGCGCGGAGGTGACGGGCTGGGTGAGGAAGTCGAGGTTCATCGCTCGATCCGCGTGAGGGAGCCGTGCTCGGGAGCCCTGGCGCACAGGGGCGGTTCGTCGTCGTCCAGGTGTGTGAGGACCTGGAGGCCGGCGCACTGCGAGCAGGTGAAGTAGAGCAGTTCGTAGCCGGTGGAGTAGCCGGGCAGGGCGCCTCCGGTGTCGCCGTCCGAGCGGAGCGGCGGCTCGTCGGGATCGTCGACGACGTCACGGGGGACGAGTCCGATGGTGGTGCCGTCGGCGGCCAGGGCGACGACGTCGATGCCGGGGTCCCGTGCGAAGAGCGCGGTGAGCGATTCACGGAGGTCGCCGCGCAGGGGCGGGTCGGTGAGGTCGATACGGAAGACGGTGGGGGCACGGGTGCCGGGATCGGCGCTCGGGTCGATCAACGCGCGGTAGCGGTGGCGTAGTTCGTCCAGGGGCACGGAGTCTGTTCCTTGTCCGGTGGAAGGGACGTCACGGGCCGACGTGCTGGTGCGAGGCCCACAGTTCGGGTCGGCCGGGGGCGGCGGAGCGGGCCGCGCGGACGGCGGAGTCGAGAGCGTGCGCGGGGCCGGGGGCTCGTGCGGGAGTCGTTCCCTTCGGGATCAGCTGCTGGTAGAAGGCCCGGGCGAGCGCGCTCGCGGCGGCGTCGCGCACCGGCCACAGGGTGCCGATCACGTCGCGGTATCCGGCGAGATGGAGAGCGGCCGTCACGTGGAGCGACTCGTCGGCCAGCGCCGTCGCGCCGCGGGCCGTTCCGCAGCCGGAGAGGAAGGCGAGGCCGGCGTCGGGCAGGGACAGCCCGTCCACGGTCTCGGGTGACAGGAGCTTGCCGTCCCCGAGGACCAGACCGCCGGCGGCGGTGGCCCGGCCGCCGTCGGGCGCGGCGATCGCGTGGCCGGCGAAATGGAGCCACGGATGACCGGGCAGGGCGGCCAGCACGTCCTCCTTGCGGGCTTCGTCCGCGAGGAGGACGTGCCCGGCGCGCACGATCTCCTGGACGTCCTCGGCCTCCTCCACGGCCGCTCTCAGCCGCCGGGGATGGCCGGTGGCGCCGGGCGCGGCGACGGAGAGCACGCTCGGCGGGCCGTCCGGTGCCGTACGCAGCCGGGCGTGCCGCAGCGAGCGCAGGGTGGGCGCGTAGGAGGAGACGACGCGGTCCAGGGCGCTCTCCCCCGCGACCGGTACGTCTCCGGCGAACCGCCCGGCCGCGTGCAGGGGCAGGAAGGCGGCGGGGCCGGAGGGGATCCACCACAGCCGGGGCCGGTCGTCGGGCGAGGCGGGCGGCGCGGGGTGCCCCAGGGCGTCGAGCACGGGCCCGGCGAGGCCCTGCCACAGCTCGGTGAGCACGTGGCGCACCGCCTCGGCGGTGGCCTCGGTCAGCCGGGACACCCAGTCGCCCGCCTGTTCGCGGCTGACGCCCGGCAGGGGGACGGCGTCGACGCCGTCCGGGGTGACGAGGAGGGCGTGGGACCGGCGCTGGTGCAGGGTGACGGCCACCAGCGGTCCGGCGCCGGCGAGTTCGCGCAGACGCGGTCCGGTGGGGAGGCCGAGGAAGTCCTCGAAGCCGGGGAGCCCGCGGATGTGCTCCCGTTCGGATTCCCAGCGGGCGGCGGCCCGGCGCCGCCGGACGGAGTCGTTCCGTGCTGCCTCCAGCTCGGCCGAGGCCGCCTCGAACCGGTCGGCTGAGGCCGGGAACGCGCGGCGCAGCGTGCCGAGATCGCTCATCGAGCCGAGCCGCGCCGCCGACAGCAGCCCGCGCGCCGACTCCAGCAGGACGAGCGCCTCCTCGGGGCCGGTCCCCGCGAGCAGGGCGGCCGCGCACGCCTGGTCGGCCAGCCCGCCGGTGTACAGGGCCAGCATCCGCTCCCGGTCGCCGGGGGCGGTCCGCGGCGACACCAGCTCCCCCGCGGCCCGTACTGCGGTGGCGAGCGCGGGGGCGGCGGCGGGCCAGTCGTCGAGGTCCCCGGCGGCCCCGGCCATGATCCCGGCGTGGAGCACGAGCGTCAGCGGGGAGACGGCCGGGAGCCCGGTGAGCTGCCGGCTGGTCTCCTGGGCGCGGGCCCAGGCGTCCGCCGACTCCTCCCCCTCGGTGTTGACGGCCTGCAATACCTCGGTACGGGCGACCAGTTCCAGGGCCTTGGCGACCTCGTGGTCCTTGAGCTGGTGTACGGAGAGGCGCTGGAAGCGGTCCTGTTCGCCCTCCTCCAGGCGTAGCGGACCGGCGGGGGAAGCCGGCGTTCCCAGGCGGGGCGCTATCCAGTCCCGGTGTTGCCGCCCCAGGGCGATCAGCTCCTCGAGCGGCGGCTCCTCACCGGTCTCCAGCGCGCGCGCCCGGGCCTCGGTCGACTGCGCCGTACGCCGGTGTCCGGCGACGCTCTCCTGGATCTGCCGATCGTCAGGGGCGAGGGCGGCCAGTTCATCGACACGAGCGAGGAATTCCCCGCACGCCGCCCGTACGGCCGCCGGATTCCTGTCCTCCAGCGCCTGCTCGGTCTTGCTGAACAAGGAGGTCGTGGCCTCCCAGAAAGCCGCGGTGATCCAGTGCCTGCGGTTCGCCCGGCCGGTCACGTCCTCCGCGGCGAGGACGGCGCGCGGGGCGGGTGCCGAGGCGTCGGCCGCGTTCGCGGTGAACAGCACGTCCAGCCGGGAATCCCCCTCCCCGATCCGCTGGTAGCGCGCTTCGAGCACCTCCTTGAGACTTCCGCGGGCGTCGGCGAGCGTGATGGCGCGCTCGGCAGCGTCCTCGGTCGGGTCGGTGGCCACCGGGCGTCCGACGCCCTCGATGACGGAACGGTAGAAGTCGACCGGCTCGTCGAAGGCCGCCGGGTCCGGCGAGCGGCTCGCCACCATGGTTTTGACCTTGCCGAGTGCCCGCGCGGCCCGCGCGTGTTCCACGGACCCGGGCGGCGCGCAGCGGTATGCGTTCTCGGCGGCGGTGGCCTGCTCGGAGAAGAAGTACGCGTCACCGGTATGCACGAACAGGACGAACATGTGCGTGGCCAGCTGCAGCCAGGTGGACGACCGCCCGACGGCATCGTGCTGCTGGGCGACCTCCAGGCGGCTGTGCCGCCGCAGTTCGTCCCGGATCACAGGATCCTCCGGACGTGCGAGCAGCAACTGCCCCAACGACGCGGTCTGCGTGTGGAGCATCAGCAGGTGGTCCGTGTCGTCGTCCTCCACCACGGCCAGCGCGCGACGCCCCGCCTCCACCGCTCTCAGGCATATGTCGAAGGGCGGCGGGCGCAGCCCAGGAGTGGCGGAGACCAGCCCTTCTTGAAGGACCGCCCCGTTCAGGTGCATCTGCAGGATCAACAGGACCTGCGCTTCCCATGGATGCCCTTCCGGGATCACGGCGACGGCCTCCTCCGCCGCCCGCAGCACCTCTTCGGAGCTGATCCTGCCGGCCGCGATCGCGACGCCCCCGAGGCTGCGGGCCACACGCACTCGGGCCACGAGCCCGAGCCAGTGGCCGCCCGGCACCCGCGCGGTGACCCGCCGCGCCAGATCGGCCGAGGCGGCGTAGTCCGGCGGGTCCGCCCGCAGGAGTTTCCTGGACCGGATGTGGTCCGCGACCTCCTGCCACACGCCGCCCCAGCCGAGTCCTTCCCGTACGAAGCGCGCTGCTTGGTCGAGGGCTTCACCGTGGTCGTCGGCCAGCGCCGACAGCCCGTCCACGGTGAACTGCTCGCGCCGCGCGGAGCGCAGCGGCTCCGGCAGCAGGCCGGGCGCGCAGCGGAAGGTCATCTCCAGCCAGTCGGCGGCGAACCGCAGCTCCTCGCGGTCCCCGCCGTCCAGGGCCCGGCACCACGCCAGCAGCCCCATTAGCTGTACGTTCAGGATGTCGCTCCAGCGGCCGTACTCGGTGTCGGCGAGCAGCTCCGCCCGCGCCGATTCCATGGCCGCGCCCCGTAACAGCGCCGGTCGCGCCGCCTCCCCCTCGCGCCCCGCGAAGCCGCGAAGGCACGCCACGAACTCCCTCTGCGGGGACGGAAGTTCGCTTTCGAACTCTCTTCCGGTCATGGGGAGATAATGAGGCATCGGAACACCTTATGGACCAGGAAGGCGGCAACTGGCCGGCGAATCGGAGACCGTCCTCTTTCCCTTCGGCTTTCCCTCGGTCGTGGCGAACCTCGCGACACGTCCGCCGGCTTGGTGCCGCGGACACCGTTCCCATGGCCGGATCGCGCCTCCGCTCCATTGACTCCGGCATCCGCGAGGGATTGGCTGCCCTCCGCATCAGCCAGCTGCATATGCGCGATTTCGCGAGGGGGAACCCATGCGTCACCTCAGACACGCCGCCGTGGTGGCGGTGCTCCTGGGCGCCTGCGCCACGACCCTGCCGACGGCTGCCGATGCACGCGAACGGCACCCGTCGACCGAGCAGGTGAGCACCGCCGCGGACGGCACTCCGGCGAACGACTACGTGGAGGGCGGCAGCATCAGCGCCGACGGCCGCTACGTGACCTTCTCCTCCCGGGCGACCAACCTCGTCCCCGGCGCCGCCGACAACCACGTCAAGGTCTTCGTCAAGGACCTGCGGACCGGCGGGATCGAGCTGATCAGCACCACCGTCGACGGCAAGCCCGCCACCGACGATTCGTGGTCGGAGAGCATCAGCGGGGACGGCCGCTACGTCGTCTTCTCGTCGTACGCGACCGACCTGACCGAAGACAGACGCACGGGCGCCCGCAAGTCCGATGTCTTTGTGCGCGACCGGCGGACGGGCCGGACCGAGATCCTCGTCAAGAGCGCGGATACTTCCGACTTCGCCCACAGCCTGACCGGCAAGATCAGCGACGACGGCCGCTACGTCGCCTTCGTCTCCAACCGGAAGGACCTGGTCCAGGACGGCGACAGCACGACCAACGTGTACCTCCGGGACCGCTGGAAGAAGACCACCCAGCGGGTGACCGTGAACAGCGACGGCAGCCGGCCGCCGTGGGGCACTTTCCTCTCACCGGTGATCAGCGCGGACGGTAGCAAGGTCGGGTTCAGAACCAACGCTGACCTCACCGACAAGCCGGCCGCACGGCCCAAGGCGGGACACGGGAGCGATCCGTACCGCAACTCCTACGTGCACGACATCCGCACCGGCCGTACACAGCTCGCCGCCCACGCACTCGATGGCACTCCCGTCAAAGCCGCCTGGTTCAACCTCAGCCCCGACGGCCGCTACGCACTCTTCTCGACCGGTGCACCGGGCATGGTGGAAGGCGACACCCACGACGTGACCGACGCCTTCGCCACGGACCTGGTCACCGGCAAGACCCAGCGTGTCAGCACCGGCCCGGACGGCGAACTGGCCAACTCGGGCTCGTACACGGGCGCCCTCATGAGCGCCGACAACCGCAGGGTCTTCTTCAGCTCCCGGGCCACCAACCTCGTACCGGACGACACCAACAAAGCCGACGACGTCTTCGTACGGGACCTCGCAACCGACACTGTCGAGCGCGTCAGTGTCGGGACCGACGGAGCGCAGCGGCCGGACATCACTGTCCTGCTGGGGGTCGACCGAAGCGGGGACAGCGTGCTCTTCAGCGGCCAGTCGGCCTTGGCCACGCCTGGCAATCCCTACCCCGTGATCGGCCTCTTCGTACGCCACCTCACATGAGGTCCTGAGAAGGGTGTAGCTCGTTTCGAGGGACGGGTTGGGGCAGTCGGGGCAGACGCTTGGCACGTGACCTGAACTGGGCGCTACGTGGCAGTAGGCCGTATTCGTACTAGCTCCAGCCGCACGAGACCGGCAACCCTTGGGCCGGTGCAGATGGCCGGCGACGGCAGTCGCGTCAAAGGTCATGCAAAATCCGACTGAAAGAGGAAGTAATGCGATCTTCTCTAACAAGGGCGCTCGTCACCACGGCTGCCGTCGTCGGGATTGCCGCTGGGAGTCTTGCGGGCGCGAGTGCGAGCTTCGCGGCCCCCCAGGAGGCTGCCCTGCCCGCGGTCAGCAGCCCGCGCGTCGCCCCCCTCGCAGTGAACAACCTCGGACTGGACACGGCCAGGGCCATGAACTGGCAGAGCTGCCTGAACGCCTGGGGCTTCAACGCCGGAACCGTCGACGGGCAGCTGGGCACCAACAGCTGGAAGGCAGCGCAGGGGATGCTCAACGCCTGGGGCTACAACGCCGGTACCGTCGACGGGATCGTCGGGCCCAATACGATCACGGCGCTGCAGAGGTTCCTGAACGCCGTTGGCTACAACGCCGGAGCCCTCGATGGGATCGCCGGACCACAAACCAGGGCCGCGTTCTGGAATTACAACGCCACGGGCTGCTGAGCCAACCCCGAGCCTCGGGCTACTGACCTGTGCCCATGAGGTTTTCGGTTCCCAGCCCGACACCCACGGCGACCTCCTTCGCCCTCAGCGGCGTGCCCACATCGGCCAACGCCTCCAGCACGTCCTGGTAGGACGCCGCATCCAGGACCGGCTCCCACGGCGGCACCGTGAGCACGCCGATCACCGAACGCGGACCCGGCACAGACACCCGAGGTTCGTTCTCCACTGCCTCCGGCACGGCCTGCGAGCCGCTTCCGGCGAGGACCTCATCCACCGTCTCCCGCGTGATCCGCAGCCGATCCAGCCGCCCCTCCTCTGCCGCAAGCTGCCGGGTCAGCTCCTCGATCCGTCCCCGGAGCTCCTCAACACGAGCCCGGGCCGCCAACTCCCGCGGCCGTGGACGAGGCACTGCCGGGCTATGCCGCCGAACGGCGGCTGCGGGTGGCGATGCCGCGCCACTGCTTCAAGCGGATGATGCACCGCTCGACCGTGTTGCGCTGCTTGTATGCCTCGCGGTCGAAGGCGTGTGGCCGGCCGCCACGGCTGCCTCTCCGCGGTCGATGACCCTGCTGGTCCGCCGGGACGGGGATCACCGCTCGGATGCTGCGCTTCGTCAGGTGGTCGCGAATGGCGCGTGAGGAGTACGCCTAATGGGAAGCGAACGTCGGCGGTAGCTGCCGTTCTGGGGCGCGAGCCGAGCCTTTGAGTATGCCCGGGCCTGAGAGCCCTGTTGACAAGACGAGGCTGGCTCGCGTCCAGCAGTCTGAACGTGAGTGCTCGGAACCAGGTGCGGTTCTGTCTGTATGGGCATGGAAGCGGTCCTATTGCTGCGGGCAGGACCGTCTGCGACCACCGGGCGGTTTGCTGTCCGTAGTCCGAGCCGGTTGTGCGGATCACCTCTCAGCTCTGCCTTGAGCTTTCAGCTCTGACACGGACCGAGGACCGTTTGACTCGCTGGGGTTGCGAACGGCTGGTGGGATGACGTGCCTTGAGCACTTCCTTTAGGGAGCACGCGCACCCTGCACAGGCTCTGGCCTGGGAAAAGAGTCATGCCGAAGGAGAAACAGATGGAGATCACCGGGTTACCGACGCCAGTGTTCTGTGGCGTGGACTGGGCCGAAGACCACCACGACATCGCGCCGGTCGATGCGGGCGGAATGCAGCTCGCCAAGGTGCGGATCAGCGACGATGCTGCAGGGTTTGGCCGGCTCATGGCCTTGCTGGCTGAGCACGGCGATAGAGAGGACGCCCCGATCCCGGTGGCGATCGAGACGTCACGCGGCCTGCTTGTCGCCTGCTTGCGGGTCACCGGCCGGCCGGTCTTCGCGATCAATCCGCTGGCAACTGCCCACTACCGGGACCGCCACTCCGTCGCCCGCAAGAAGTCAGACGCCGTCGATGCCGCGGCCCTGGCCAACATCCTGCGAACCGACATGGCCGCCCACCGGCCACTGCCGAACGACTCCGAGCTCGTGCAGGCCATTGCCGTGCTCGCCCGGGCCCAACAAGACGCCGTCTGGGCCCGCGGCCAGGCCCACAACAAGCTTCATTCTCAGCTCAGAGAGTTCTACCCGGCGATCCTCGACGCCTTCGCCCCGCACAAACACGGCCTGCGCTCGAGGGAAGCACGCACCATCCTGGCGGCGATTCCGACGCCGGGCATGGCTGCGAAGCTGACACGGCGGCGCCTGCAGTCCCTGCTCAAGCAGGCCGGCCGGGTCCGCGGCATCCAGGCCGAAGCCGAAAGGCTCCACGAGGTCTTCAAACGCGACTACCTCCACCAGCTCCCGCAGGTCGAGGCGGCTCTCGGGCACCAGACTTCCGCTCTGCTCAGGCAGCTGAACACCGCCTGCGGCAACGCTGACCAGCTCGAGGAAGCCGCCACACACGCCTTCGAGGAGCATCCGGACGCACCGATCATCCGCCGTGGCGGACTTCGGAGAGATATCAGGCCAGAAACAAGCCATGACGGCACGCGCCCACCCAGGAACAAACCTCGCGAGGTTACGCAACACCGAAGCGCCCGCAACCTCACTCCCCCTATCACGCTCCGTCACCATCGGCCGCGGCGTCGCCATCGCCCTTCTCCGGCGTCACACCACACGCCCAGAGAGCCTGACCACCCATCAGCTAGGTCAGCAATAGGTCAGCATCGGACCCGTCGGAACCCGACACGGACCGCCCATAGGCGCCAAGAACGCGTGATCGCCAGATCGTGTCATCAGGGTTCCGCCCGACCCCCAGGAGCTGACCGGGAGGCCGCACACCCGACTCCGCTCCTCGTTGGATTCATACAATCCGACCATCGACACGGAAGCTCTCCCGCTCGAGGAAGCCGACGGACCCGAAGTCGTCTCCAGCGCGCACCCAGCCACCCTCGAGTGCCGCGTGCCACGATGGCCGGGCGATGCCCGGACGCCCACGGGGAAGACCGGGGAAGATCCCCGACCCCCGTGGCGTTGACGCTCGCACCAGCCTTCGACCGCACAGCGACAGGAGTGGACCACCGCAATGCCCAGCACCCCCGCCACCACGGCAACCGCACAGATCGGCGTCACCGGGCTCGCCGTCATGGGCAGCAACCTCGCCCGCAACTTCGCACGTCACGGCCACACCGTCGCCGTCCACAACCGCACAAGTGCCAAGACCAAGGCCCTCGTCGACCAGCACGGCCACGAGGGCGACTTCG
Organism: Streptomyces sp. NPDC037389; assembly: GCF_040636475.1. Classification (NCBI taxonomy): domain Bacteria; kingdom Bacillati; phylum Actinomycetota; class Actinomycetes; order Kitasatosporales; family Streptomycetaceae; genus Streptomyces; species Streptomyces sp. NPDC037389. Next base: position 28,078 of record NZ_JBEZUS010000010.1, on the reverse strand, counting down.
TCCCCTCCGAGACCGCCGAGGAATTCGTCGCCTCCCTCGTCAAGCCCCGCCGCATCATCATCATGGTCAAGGCCGGCGAGGCCACCGACGCCGTCATCGACGAGTTCGCACCCCTCCTCGACGAGGGCGACGTCATCATCGACGGCGGCAACGCCCACTTCGCCGACACCCGACGCCGCGAGAAGGACCTCCGCGACAAGGGCATCCACTTCGTCGGCGCCGGCATCTCGGGTGGCGAGGAGGGCGCCCTCAACGGGCCTTCCATCATGCCCGGCGGTTCGGCCGAGTCCTACAAGTCGCTCGGTCCCCTCCTGGAGTCCATCGCCGCCAAGGCCGAGGACGGCACCCCCTGCGCCGTCCACGTCGGCCCCGACGGCGCCGGGCACTTCGTCAAGATGGTGCACAACGGCATCGAGTACGCCGACATGCAGCTGATCGCCGAGGCGTACGACCTGCTGCGCTCGGTCGGCGGGTTCTCGCCGGAGCGGATCGCGGAGATCTTCCGCACCTGGAACGCCGGGCGGCTGGACTCGTACCTCATCGAGATCACCGCCGAGGTGCTCGCCCACAAGGACGCCGCCACCGGCCGCCCGTTCGTGGACGTCGTGGCGGACGAGGCCGAGCAGAAGGGCACCGGCCGGTGGACGGTGCAGACGGCGCTGGACCTCGGGGTGCCGGTGTCCGGGATCGCCGAGGCCGTGTTCGCCCGTTCCGTCTCCGGGCACAAGGAGCTGCGCGAGGCGGCGAACGGTCTGCCCGGTCCGTCGGCAGAGCCCCTCTCCCCCGCCGAGGCCGAGGAGTTCGCCGCGCGCGTGGAGGAGGCGCTCTACGCGTCGAAGGTCGTGTCCTACGCCCAGGGCTGGAACATGATCGCCAAGGCGAGCGAGGAGTACGGCTGGGACATCGACCTGGGCGCGATGGCCGCCATCTGGCGCGGCGGCTGCATCATCCGGGCGGCCTTCCTCGACCGCATCCGCGCCGCGTTCGCGACCGACCCCCAGCTGCCCACCCTGCTGGCGGACCGTCAGTTCGCCGAGGAGGTCGGCCGGGCCCAGGACGCGTGGCGCGAGGTCGTCGCCACCGCCGTGCGCCGCGGGGTGCCGACGCCGGGCTTCTCCGCCGCCCTGGCCTACTACGACGCGCTGCGCGCCGAGCGGCTGCCGGCCGCCCTGACCCAGGGGCAGCGGGACTTCTTCGGTGCCCACACCTACCGGCGCACCGACCGCGAGGGCTCCTTCCACACCCTCTGGAGCGGTGACCGCGGCGAGGAGCGGACCGCCTGACGAATCCGTGGGCGATGGTGCCCCGCGGCGTTCCGGCGCCGCGGGGCACCGCTATGGTCGGGCCATGCCGGACGTGCCGCAGCACCCCGATGTCGAAACGGCCCTGCGCTATCACGAGGCCGTCGCCCGCTTCGCCACGGGCGGGGAACTCGCCCGGTTCTTCCACGAGGACGCCGTCCACCACGAGCTGCCCAACGCCCTCTTCCCCGAGGGCGTCGTGCGCGATCTGCCCGCGATCCTGGCCGCGGCGGAGCGGGGCCGTGACCTCCTCGCCGAGCAGCGCTTCGAGGTGACGGGCGCGGTCGCGGCCGGGGACCGGGTGGCCCTGGAGGTCGTCTGGTCGGGCACGCTGGGCGTGCCCCTGGGGGAGCTGCCCGCCGGGCACGTTCTGCGCGCCCACATCGCGACGTTCCTGGAATTCCGGGACGGAAGGATCGTCTCGCAGCGCAACTACGACTGCTACGAGAGGCCTTGAGACCCGGTCGGCTCGGTCGGCTTATTCGGGGACTGTGCTGCTCGCGTGACAGCGCACATCATGAGCGGCGTCGTTCGACGCGGGAGATTTCCGCGCACCGAATCCGGGAGGTCCGATGCAGCACCGCTCACCGTCCCGCCGCACCGCCCTCAGATCCGCCCTCGGCACGGCCCTCGCCCTGGGCTGCACCAGTCCCGCCGCGGCCGCCGTCACGGCAGGACGGTCCGCCGGGCAGGGCGGGGTCTTCCGGGACGTACGCGCCTTCCACGGCACCTGGGAAGGGGTGTACGACGGCCGGCGGGCACGGCTGAGGATCGTCGTCGTGCGGCAGTCCCCCAGCACCCGGCACACCCTCTACCTCACCCTCACCGACCTCGACCGGGACGAGGCCTTCACCGGCAGCCTTGAGGACGTCCCCGCGACCTCCCACCTGGCCGGCGGCATCACGCTGCGCGGGTCCGCCGCCCTCACCCTGCGCGCCCTGATGGTGCACACCCAGGACACCGACCGGCTCTCGGGGACGGGTGTGCGGGACGGCCGCGGCTTCCCCCTGTCCTTCCGCCGCTCCGGCACGGGCCCCGGCTACGTACAGAACCGGCCGTTCCGCGACTACCGCGACTGGTACGCCGGGGACGGCGGCTACGTCGGCGACCTCGACGGCCGTCCCGCCGAGCTGACCGTACGCCGCGAGATCACCCTGGAAGGGGCCTTCATCGGCTTCCGGCTGGCGGATCTCGACCGGGGCATGTCCTGGGGCGCCGCCCTGCGCGAGTCCGAGGTCCAGCGCTGGTCCTACGACCGGCAGCGCGACCCGCTCGGGGGTGTGGCGCTGACGCCCGCGCGGTTCCTGGACGAGCCCCTCCGGGTCGACTCCCTGTACTGGCACGGCGCGAACACCGGCTATGTCTCGGGCGCGAGCGCCGGACCGGGCGGCCCGTACGGGATGTCCTTCGTCCGGCGGGCCGCCCCGCCCGCGTAGGGCCGTCCGTCAGTCGTCGACGGCGCCGCCCGTCGCCGTGCCCTCCTTGATGTCGGAGATCGCCTTCGTGGCGATGTCCGACTGCACGCTGAGGTAGGTGTACGTCGGCTTCTTCTCGTCACCCCAGGTCAGCCGGACCTTCGTCCAGGTGTGCCCGGCGCCGCTGTTGTCGTAGGTCACCTGCCAGGCGCGCGGGGTGTTCTGCGCGCGGAGCACGCCGTCCGCGGCGTTCTTCCGCTCCCAGGTCTCCAGACGGGTGCGGAACTCCTTGGTGAGGTAGTGCGCGCGCAGGGCGTTGGACAGGGTGGTGTCGGGCGTGCCCGTACGGGCGTCGACGTAGGCACCGTAGAAGGACGCCACCCGGTCGACGACCGAGGACGTGCCTCCCTGTCGCGTCTGTGGAGCGTCGTCCGCCGCCGTGGCGGCGGGCCGGGTGGAGGCCCCGGCGGAGGCCGCGAAGGCGACGGCCGGGACGGTGAGCGCGGCCAGCAGGGCGAATGCCGCCCCGGAGCGCCAGGTGGATCGGGTCTTACGCATGGCTCCCCCTCGGTCGCCGGGTGTCTCTTTGCGGCACCCGGGTTCTCGTATTCATCTTGTACAGCGGGCGAGTTGACGGAACAGTTCCCTCCTGAACTCCCGAACTCCTCAACTCCTGAAGCCGACACCCCGTCAGGGGTACGGGAAGAGAAAGGTGTCCGCCATATGCGCGTCCTGCGAAGAGCGTTCGTCGTCCTCCTCTCCGTTGCCTCCTCCTTTCTTTCCCTCTTCGTCGTCGCGCCGGCCGCCGTCGGCCATGCCCCGCCGGATCCGGTGATCTTCGTGCACGGCCGGAACGCGGGGCCGGGCGTCTGGGGCGGGATGCGCGCGGACTTCTCCCGGAACGGCTACCCGGAGGACCGGCTTTATGCGTGGTCGTACGACACGAGTCAGTCGTCGAACGAGGTACTGGCAGGCCGGTTCGCGGCCTATGTCGACGAGGTACTGGCCCGGACCGGGGCCACGCGCGTGGACGTCGTGGCGCACAGCCTGGGCAGTCTGCCGACCCGCTGGTACCTCGCGTTCGGCGGTGGGGCGGCGGCCGGCCGGGTCGGTCACTGGGCGTCGCTGGCCGGGCCCAACCACGGGACGTCACTAGCCTGGGCGTGCGCGCTGTGGGACCAGGGATGCCGCGACATGACGCCCGGCTCGTACATGCTGCGGAAGCTCAACTCCGGTGACGAGACGCCCGGTTCCGTCCGGTACGCCACCTGGCGGTCGTCGTGCGACGAGCAGATCGCCCCGGTGGAGAGCACGGCGCTGGCGGGCGCCGTCAACACGCGTACGGCCAACTGTCTGAAGCACAACGACCTGCTGGCCGACGGCGAGGTGGCACGACAGGTCCGCGCCTTCCTCACCACCGGTCCACAGTAGTCACGTCAGCACATCCCGGGCCGGGGCCGGTGCGGCGGGCAGGGAGACGACCATCGTCAGCCCGCCCCCCGGGGTGTCCTCGGGGGTGAGCGTGCCGCCCATCGCCTCGGTCAGGCCCCGGGACAGCGCGAGGCCCAGGCCGAGCCCGGTGGTGTTGTCGGTGTCCCCGAGCCGCTGGAAGGGCGCGAAGGCGCGCTCGCGGTCGGCGGGCCGCAGGCCCGGGCCCCGGTCGACGACCCGCAGCTCCACCCGGGAGGCGAGCACGCTGGCCGCGACGGTGACCGGGCGGCCGGGCGGGGAGTGCCGGGCGGCGTTGGCCACCAGGTTGGCCAGGACGCGCTCCAGCAGGGGCGGGTCGGCGAGGACGTCGGGAACCCGCTCCAGGTCCTGGGCGGCCACCCGGCACTCCGGCGCCTCCGGCAGGCTGTCCAGGGCCAGGGGCAGGACCTCGACGAGCGCGGTGGGGCGCAGGCTCAGGGTCAGGGCGCCCGCCTGGAGGCGGCTCATGTCGAGGAGGTTGTCGACGAGCCGGTTAAGCTTGGTCATCGACTCGTCGGCGGTGGCCAGCAGTTCCTCGCGGTCCTCGGGCGAGAAGTCGACCTCCCGGCTGCGCAGGGAGCTGACGGCGGCCCAGCCGCTGGCGAGCGGGGTGCGCAGATCGTGGCTGACCGCGGCCAGGAGGGCGGTGCGCATCCGGTCGGCGGCCCGCACCGGTTCGATCTCGGCGGCCGCCTCGGCCAGCCGGGCGCGCTCCACGGCGGCCGTCAGATGGGCGGCGAAGGCGGCGAGCACCCGGCGGTCGGAGGCGGGCAGCGCCCGGCCGCGCAGGACGAGTTCGGCGTCCTCCCCTATCGGCGTCCTGATCTCCTCGGCCGAGGCGCGCCCGGAGCCGTCGCGGGCCGCGGCCGGGGCGGCCTCGCGGTCGCGGGCCCGGGGGCGCAGCTCGGCCGACTCCATGCCGAAGGTCCGGCGTGTGCGCTCCAGCAGGTCGGGTACTTCCTGTTCGCCCCGGAGGATGCCGCCGGCCAGCGAGGACAGGGTCTCGGCCGCGGCGGTGGCGCTCGCGGCGCGGCGGCTCAGGCGCAGCGAGCGGTCCACCACGGCCGCGACCGTGACGGCGACGAGGGCGAACACGACGAGCGCGAGGATGTTGTTGGCGCCGTGGATGGTGAAACGGCCCGCCGGGGGAATGAAGTAGTAGTTGAGCAGGAGCGAGGCCGTCAGGGAGGCCAGCAGCGCGGAGACCACCCCGCCGATGCAGGCCACTCCGACGACGGCGACGAGGAAGAGCAGGGCCTCGCTGGTCAGGTTGAGGCCGAGGGCCTCGGCGGCCGCGCCCGCGCGCAGGACCGCGGTCAGCAGGAAGGGCAGGAGCAGTCCGGCCACGGGCCCGCAGATCCGGCGTGCGCGGGAGAGGCCGCTGCCCGGGACGGGCGGGCCGGACCCCCGGCCGGCACGCTCGTGGGTGACGATGTGGACGTCGATGTCGCCGGACATCTCGACGACGCTGTCGCCCACGCCGCGCGCGGCGAGAACGCGGGCCGGCCGGCCGCGGCGGCTGACGCCGACGACGAGCTGGGTTGCGTTCTCGGCCCGGGCGAAGTCCATGAGCGCGGTGGGCACCCGGTCGCCGACGACCGTGTGGTAGGTGCCGCCGAGGCTCTCGACGAGCCGGCGCTGCCCGGCCAGCGCGGCGGGCGAGGCGCCGGCGAGCCCGTCGCTGCGGGTGACGTGCACGGCCAGCAGGTCGCCGCCGGAGGAACGGGCGGCGATCCGGGCGGCCCGGCGGATGAGGGTGTCGCCCTCGGGGCCGCCGGTGAGCGCGACGACGACGCGTTCCCGGGTCTCCCAGACGCCGCCGATGCCATGCTCGGCGCGGTAGCGCTGAAGCGTTTCGTCGACGCGTTCGGCGAGCCACAGCAGGGCCAGCTCGCGGAGGGCGGTGAGGTTGCCGACGCGGAAGTAGTGCGAGAGCGCCGCGTCGATCTTCTCGGGGGCGTAGATGTTGCCGTGGGCCATGCGGCGGCGCAGCGCCTCGGGGGCCATGTCGACGAGCTCGATCTGGTGGGCGCGGCGTACGGCGTCGTCCGGCACGGTCTCCCGCTGCGGCACCCCGGTGATCTTCTCGACGACGTCGCTGAGGGATTCCAGGTGCTGGATGTTGACGGTGGTCATCACGTCGATTCCCGCGGCGAGCAGTTCCTCGACGTCCTGCCAGCGCTTGGTGTTGCCGGTGCCGGGCACGTTGGTGTGGGCGAGTTCGTCGATGAGGACCACGGCGGGGCGGCGGACGAGCACGGCGGCGAGGTCGAGTTCGGTGAACTCCATGCCCCGGTGGTCGCGGTGGAGGCGCGGGAGCACCTCCAGTCCTTCGAGCATCTCCTCGGTGTGCGGGCGGTGGTGGCACTCGGCGTAGGCCACCACGACGTCGGTGCCGCGCAGGGCGCGGCGCCATCCTTCGTCCAGCATGCGGTACGTCTTGCCGACTCCGGGGGCAGCGCCGAGAAAGACCTTCAGTCTGCCGGGGCGGGGGCCCGGAGTTTCAGGCGGAGCGCCGGCCTGGGTCATGGGTGTTCCTTCTTGTCGGGGGCGGGTCGAAATCGCCCGGTGCGGAGGGGTACATGGCCATCGTCGGCCGATCCGGGCCGTGGGCGGAGGTGCGGGGACGGACGTTGACGCGTTCCTGACTTCGGCAGGTCACGGGCGGGGTGAGGGCGGGGCGGGGGGCGGGCGTAAGCCGGTGGATTTCTTCCGGGAGTGCCGGGAAGCCTGGTCGGCGGCAGTGCGGCGCGAGCCGCTCCACCGCGTCGACGGGAAACCTCACGTGACCGCTCTGACCGCTGTTCTCCTCCTCGTCTCCTTCGCCACGCTCATCGCCACGGGCGCCCGGCACTGGCGGGTCCCCGCGCCGTCGTTGCTGGTCGTGGGCGGGGTGCTGATCGGCTCGTTGCCCTGGGTGCCCGCGATCCGGGTCGCCCCGGAGACGATCAGCGTCGTGGTGCTGCCGCCCCTGCTGTTCGCCTCGGCCGAGGAGATACCGTGGCGCGAACTGCGGCCGGTGTGGCGGCCGGTGACCGTGCTGGCCTTCGGGCTGGTGCTGGCCACCGCGGCGGCCGTGGGCGTGGTCGCCGCCGCCGTCACCCCGCTCCGCGGCACCACGGCGTTCGTCCTCGGCGCGGTGCTGGCCAGTACGGACCCGGTGGCGGTCACGGCGCTGGGGCGCAGGCTGTCGCTGCCGCCGCGCGTGCAGGTGCTGGTGCAGGCGGAGAGTCTGTTCAACGACGCCACGTCGCTGGTGCTGTTCAAGGTCGCCGTCGCCACGGCCGTGACGGCGGGCGCGGTCTCACCGGCGGCGTCGGGCGGCGCGTTCCTGTTCCTGGGCGGTGGCGGGGTGCTGGTCGGCGGTGCGGTGGCGGGGGTCGCGGCGCTGATCCGGCGGCGCGCGGCCGATCCGGTGCTGGAGACGGTCGTCGCGCTGGTGACGCCGTACGCGGCGTATGTGGTCGCCGAGGACCTGGGGGCGTCCGGGGTCACCGCGGTGGTGGTGGCGGGCGTGGTGCTGGGGAGTACGGGCCACCGGCTGACGAACGCGGCCGCCCGGCTCCAGGTGCACGCCGTCTACGGCACGGTGGTCTTCCTGCTGGAGAGTGTGGTCTTCGCCGTCATAGGGCTGGAGCTGCCGGCGCTCGTCCACGAACTCGGCTCCGCCGGGGACGACTGGCCGCTGGGGGTGCTGGCGATGGCCGGCACGGTCCTGACGACACGGCTGCTCGGGGTCCTGCCGCTGTCCCTGCTGACGCAGCGCCGGCGGGGCGACGGGCGGGTGTCCTGGCGCGTCCCGGCGGTGGTGTCGTGGGCGGGGACGCGCGGGGTGATGCCGCTGGCCGCCGCGCTGTCGATCCCGCTCACGGTCGAGGGGGGCGGGCCGCTGCCGCACCGTCCGCTGCTCCTGGTGCTCACGACGGGCGTCGTCGTCCTCACGCTCGTCCTCCAGGGTTTCACCCTGGCCCCGGTGGTCCGCTGGTCCGGCATCGCGCTCGAACCCGAGCACACCGCCCACGAGGAGGCCCGTTGCCGGGCGGCGCTCGCCAAGGCGGGGCTTGCCTGTCTCGATGAACTGGAGTCCTTGGAGGCGGCCTCCACGACCGTCATCGACCAGCTGCGGCGGGGGTTGCTGGCGCGGCTGGATCAGGCGGACGCGGATCGTGGTGACGACGGCGTCTCGGCGACCGGTTACCGCGAGCTGCGGCGGGCGGTGATAGCGGCGGAGAGCGCGGAGCTGCGGCGGTTGTACGAGGGGAATCGCATCAGCGACATGACGCGGAGGAGGGTGCAGCGGGGGCTGGATCTGGAGGAGGCGGGGTTGGGTGAGTGAGCCCCGGCCCCGCCCCTTCGCCGTTTCCCAGGGGGCTGCCGCCCCCTGGCACCCCCGCCGGGCCGGTCAGTGGCGGCCGTCCACCACCGACCGGAGCTTGCCCGTGGTCGCCGTGCGGACGAAGTCCGCGGTCGCGGCCGTCTCGATCTCGATGTCGAGCAGCCGCTCCTCCACCGCCGAGCGCAGCTCCGGGTAGCCGGCCAGCAGGGCCGTCCGCAGGGCGGACGGGTCGACCGAGTGCTCCACCCGTACCGTGAGGCGCTCGCGGGCCGTGCCGTTCTCGACGATTACCTGGAGTTCCCCGGCGTAGCCGAGGTCTTCCTCGGCGATGGTCACGAACCGCCGGTGGTTGAGGAAGTACGTCGCGACGCGCATCACGTCGCCGAGCCTGCCCAGCAGTTCGAACCGCGGGGCGTGGTTGCCGCAGGGACAGCGGCCGGGGACGGCTCGGCCGAGGTCGCCGATGACGTAGCGGTCGAGGCGCTGGCCGCGCCGGGCGTGGGTGGTGAAGACGAGGCGGCCTGTCTCCCCCGGTGCCACGGGGCGGTCGGCGTTGACGTCGAGGATTTCGAGCGTATGGAGGTCGGCGTGGAGGTGGTGGACTCCGCCCGCGCTTTCCACGCACTGGTAGCCGAGCGGGCCGAGGTCCGTGCTGCCGTAGGTGATGGAGCGGATGGTCTCGATGCCGAAGTTCTCGGCGAGGACGCGGCGCTGCTCGGCCGTGAAGTGCTCCCCGCCGTAGAAGATCTTGCGGATGCCGCCGTAGGAGCGCAGCAGATCGCTCTGGTCGTGCAGGAGCTGCCAGAGGTAGGAGGGCATGCCGAAGAGGGTGTCCGCCTCGTGGGCGACCAGGGCCTCGGCGGTGGCGCGGTGGTCGGGGCCGGCCGCGATGGGCATCTGGGTGCCGCCCAGCCGCTCCAGGATGGAGAAGAAGCTGATGAAGCCGCCGTACATGCCGCCGCAGTAGAAGAGGTTGGCGGTGCGGTCGTGCTTGGGGTCGTACCCGGCGGCGAGCAGGCCGCGGGCGGCGGCGCTCATCTGGGTGTCGTAGTCGTCGTAGGTGAACAGGGACAGGGCGGGGGTGCCGGTGCTGCCGCCGCTGCGGAAGTACAGCTCGGCGTCGCGCCGGTCGACGGAACGGTTGAGCTCCTGGACGGCGGCCTTGTCCAGCAGCGGCCCGCCCGGTGCGGGGAGGGCGGCCGGGCGGACCAGGTCGTCGAGGCAGGCGACGGTGGCGAAGCGCTCGTCGGCCTGGACGGCGACGCGGCGGCTGTAGCGCTGGAGCGCGTAGACGCCGTCGTGGGGCTCGCCCGCGTAGCCGGCCAGCATCCCGCCGACGGGCGTGACGCGGGTGGCGCCGGCGGCCAGGGCGAGGCGGGAGAGCTCCGCGACGTCGGTGCGGGTGCCGGCGATGCCGGCGGTCTGGAGGTAGCGGCGCATGGGGCGCAGCGTGGCGAGCATCCGCTGCCGGGGCAGGGGCTTGACCCAGACGCTGCGGTGGAGCGGGGAGGCGGTGAGCGCGGGGCGGGTATCGGCCATGACGCGCCAGGAGCCGTCGGGGGCCGTGTGGACGCGGGTGAGGCCGAGGTGCTCCTCCAGGCGGGCGATGAGCTCGGTGGTGGTGAGCTCGGCCTGTTCGGCGGTGCTCAGTTCGTCGCCCGACGGGCCCGGGGGCAAGGTGGCGAGGGCGCCGGCGAGGCGTTCGGCGAAGGCGAGGACCTCCTTGTCGTCGTCGGTGTCGAGGTAGACGACCTGGGGGCTGGAGCAGGCCTGCTGTTCCAGCAGGCAGACGTCTGCGGCGAGGGCGGCCAGGGTCGCCTCGTCCTGCCAGGCGTCGCGGGCGAGGTAGGCGAAGGAGATCTTGTGGCCCCACTCCACCAGGCGGCAGCCGGGCGGCACATGGGCGGCCACGCCCTCGACGGCGGCCTCGCCGCCCCAGACGGCGACGGCGTCGGCGGGCGCGCACATCAGGCGCAGCCACTCCTGCCGGGAGGAGGAGAAGCGCAGCACGATGACGCGCCGGGCGATGGCTCCGCTCTCGTCCAGCGCGGCCAGTTCGGCGAGGAGGTGCTGGGCGAGGAGGGTGTCGGCGCCGGACGTCTTGAGGATGTTGACGTTGCCCGCCAGCAGTCCTTCGACGAGGCTCAGGGGCGCGACGGAGGCGGCGTTGCCGGGGGCGATGTGGGCGACGAGGCCGACGGGCGCCCAGGCCTCGTAGACGGTTTCCTTGGCGTCGGGGCGGTTCAGCCGCTGGGGTGCCGCGCCGCCGAGTTCGCTGCGGAGCTTGCGGGTGAGTTCCGGGCGGCCGAGGAACGCGCCGAGTTCGGCGAGGAGGGTGCCGTCCTCGCCCTCGGGCAGGTGGGCGGCGAGCCGGGCGTACGTGGGGTGGGCGGGGTCGAGGAGGGCGGTGGACAGCGCGTCGCAGGCGGCGAGGACGGTCTCGGTGTCCAGAGGTTCGGCGAGCGCGTCCTCGACGGCGGTGGGCAGCGTGGCGAGGCGCCGGCCGGCTTCCTCGTCGTCGATGAAGGAGCCCTGCCAGTAGTGCTGGTGATCGGTGGCGTGGGTGGTCATCAGGACATGCCCTTCATCAGTTCGGCGGCGGCCACGGCGCAGCTCTTGTTGCGGCTCACTCCGGCGCGGCCGTGGATGGTGAACCAGTCGGTGTCCAGGTCGCAGCCGCAGTCGCTGCCGGGGTGCAGGGAGGCGAGGTCGCCCATGACGACGCTCTGCGCGGGGACGGAGGTGATGTAGGGGGACACCAGGTGGAGGTAGCCGCGCTCGCCGTATCCGAGCGGCTCCAGCGTGCGGGTGGAGCGGATGAACACGCGGGACCAGACGGACGCGTGGAGGTTGTGGTGCGAGCACTCGATGTAGGGAATGCAGTGCTCGACGGAGCCGAAGGTGTCGCGGATCCGCTCGGAGGGGACGCCGAGCTGGTCGGTGACGCGGGCGTACAGCTCGTGCTTGCCGATCTGCTGGTCGGTGTGGCCCTTCCAGCCGCCGCCGAGGACGATCAGGGAGCCCTCGGGGAGGTTCAGGGGCGGCAGGCCCATGGCCCGCATCCGCTCCAGGGTGAACCAGAGGAACGCGGGGAAGCCCAGGATGCGTACGGGTACGTCCTCCTCGGCGAAGCGGAGCAGCGCGGCGACGCAGCCGAAGGGGTCGAACTCGTGGCCGCCGCCGGTGTGGCGGAGGGCGTACTCGACCCGGCGGGCGGGGGCGAAGTCGCAGAGGTAGTTGTCGGTGAAGGAGGTGCCGAGCTTGAGGTCGGGGGCGGGCTCGTAGCTGTAGAGGAGGTAGTTGACGGGCTGGTCGGGGGTGATCCAGCCGTTGCGCTCGAAGATCCGGGCGACCATGCGCTGGGCGGAGCGGATGGTCCACTCGTCGAAGAACATCTGCGACTTCTGCCCGGTGGTGCCGGACGAGGTGAGGTGGAGGTGGACGTCGTCGCGCGGGATCGACAGCACCTCGTGCCGCTTGAAGAAGTTCGCGTGCACCAGGGGCGCGCGGTAGGGCTCCTCGGGGGCGGTCCCCTCGTACAGCGAGCTGAAGAACGGGGAGCGTTCGGTGTGCCAGGCGTGGATCTCCGCCATGGCGGCGGCGAAGAGCTCCTCCTCGGCGGGGCCGGAGGTGTAGGGGTCGGTCAGGTCGCACAGGCGCTGGACGTGCGGCAGCAGCGCGGGGTCGGGGACGTCGACGGGTGCGAGATGGGGATTGACGGATGTCATGAGGAAACCTCGAGGGTGGGGAGGTAGGTCGACGCCCAGGCCGCCGCGTAGGCGTCCAGGAACGGCTGGAGGGGAGCGTCGACGACCACTTCACGGAAGTCGATCTGTTCGGCGGTGCGGGACATCACGACGTAGTCGTGGAAGCCGTCGCCGTCGGGCTCGGGGCGCATGGCCGGGTAGAGGGCGCTGGGGATGAAGCCCTGGGCGAGGAAGGCCGAGAGCGCTCCGTGCTCGGAGAGCGGTACCAGGGCCTCCACGTAACCGGCGCCCGCGCGGGTGAGGGTCCGGGTGATGGGCTCCAGGTAGTCGGCGGCCGCGGCCGGGTCGGGCGCGGCGGCGATCAGGGAGCAGTAGCGCCCGGTGCGGTTGAGGTAGGCGTAGACCTCGAAGCTGTCGTCGTCGGACGCCAGCAGCGCGTTGGGGGTGTGCAACGGGTAGAACCAGCGCTCGTTGTCGGGGAAGCGCTCGTGGAAGCGGCGGCGGACGAACGAGGGCGCCTCGATCATCTCCAGCCGCGCCGCCCCCGTGGTGCGGGCGGGCACTGTCTTCGGGGCGGTGAAGCGGGTGTGCCCGTAGTCGGTGCCGAGGCTCGCGCCGACGGTGCGCAGGAGGGGCGCGAGCGGGGTGGGGACCTCGGCGACGGGGAGGCGCCGGTCCAGCACCCCCGGCGAGTGACGCGCGTAGAGTGCGAGGCTTTCGCGGCTGTTGAGGTCCACGGCGTTGGGCAGGACGCCCATGGGGCGGAAGCCGTTGCGGGACACGACGCGCTGGGGGCCGGCGCTGACGGTGCGGACCGTGGCGTAGACGGAGTCCAGGCGTCCGGTGTCCAGCATCCGCCGGCACAGCTCGTCGGTCAGGGCGTGGGCGAGGCCGCCGGAGCGGCGCTCGGGGTGGACGGCGAGCCCTTCCAGCCGGCCGACGCGGCTGCCGGCCTCGCCGTGGATGGCCGCCGACGCGGCGAGCCCGCCGGAGCCGGGGTGCCGGGCGACCAGCCAGAGGGTGTGGGGGTCGGCGATGAGCCGGGACATCTCGGCGGGGTCGGTGCCCAGGGCGGTGGGGTAGTGCGGGCCGTAGACGGCGTAGTAGAGCTGGCGCAGTTCGGCGATGTCGGCGGGCGTGGCCCGGTCGATCGTGGCGGTCATCGCTGTCCTCCGGTGGCCACGGGCTCGGTCGGGTGGGCCTGCGTGTCCTGGACGTCCGCGTCGTCCTGCTGTTCGTTCTGTTCGTTGTCGCGGAGCAGGGCCAGCGCGCAGGCCGCGGGGAGGAGTCCGGCCGCCTGGATCAGGCACAGGGTCTGCGGGGAGAGCCGGTCGCCCAGCAGGCCGAACAGCAGCGAGGCCAGGGGGAAGGTCGCCCCGAGCACGGCCTGCATCACGGCGAAGAAGCCGGGCTTGTCGGCGGTGGGGACGAGCCGCTGGAACAGCGCCACGAACCGTACGCCGATGACACCGACGCACCAGCCCGCGACGACCAGGCAGCCCGCGATGACGAACCGGCTCGCGAACAGGCCGGGCGCGGCCAGGGCCAGGGCCATCAGGGTCAGCAGCCACGCGCCGAGGGTGGTGGGCCGGCCGGGGACGCGGGCGCCGGTGAACGAGCCGATCAGCGTGCCCACGCCCAGCGACGCCTCCAGCAGGGCGACGGTGGAACCGCCGTCCGCCAGCACGGACTTGGTGTACAGCGGAATGACGACGAAGACGGCGGTGGTGAAGAGGTTGGCCGCGGTGAAGCAGAGCAGGATCCGGCGGACGAACGGCAGCCCGGCCAGGATCCCCCGCAGCGACCGGTGGCCGGCACCCGCGTCGGCGCCGTCGTCCGCGCCGGGCGCGGCCGGGGTGCGGAACCGTACGGTCGTGATCAGCACGGCCGCGACGAGATAGGCGCCCGCGCAGCCGACGGCGAGGCCCGCCACTCCGGCACCGTCGACGATCAGGGCGCCCATGAGCGCTCCGCCGAGGCTCGCCAGGGACTGGGTGGACAGTTCGAAGCCGGTGGCGGCCTCGATGTCCTCGTCGTCGACGAGTTCGGGCACGGAGGTGGTCAGGCAGGGGTCGAAGAAGGCCTGGCAGGCGGCCAGGGCCAGGGTCGCGGCGTAGGCGGCGGCGAGCGGCAGCCCGCTGGCGTACGCCCAGACGGCGAGGGCCGCGGCGGCGACGCCCGCTCCCCCGGCGGCCGCGCGCAGCACGGAGCGGTGCGCGAAGCGGGCGACGGCCCTGGCGACGACGGGCGCGAGCGCCACGGCGGGCAGCGTGCTGACGGCCATGAACAGCCCGGAGGCGAGGCCGCGTCCGCCGGTGACGGCGTAGGCGACCAGCCACCAGGAGACGCCGACCTGGAACATCCGTACGGCGGCCTGGGTGAGCACCTGGGCCAGCCAGACCGTGCCGAAGGCGCGGTTGCGCAGGACGAGGGGCGGGCGGCGGCCCTCGTTCGTGGTCACGGCGGTCATGCGGTGGGCCTCTCGTCGATGACCCGGACGAGCTTGCCCGAGCGGGAGTTGACGACGAGGTCGCTGTGGCGGGCCCACTCCACGGTCAGGGGGTGGACGAAGCCGGCGGCCACGCTGTCGGGGTAGAGCGGACGGACGGTGTTCAGCCGCTCGACGACGGCCTTGGCGAGGGGTTCCAGGCCCGTGGGGTCGTCGTCGCCGGGGGCGGTGGCCAGGCGCAGCACCAGGCCGTCGCGGCCGTCGCGGCGGCGTACCACGAGCTGGGTGCCGGTCACCCGGCCGTCGGTGTCCGCCTCGGCGACGGCGTCGAGCGCGTCCTGCGAGTAGAGGGAGACGGGTCCGACGCGGACGCCTTCCTCGGCGCGGCCGAGGATGCGGAAGTACCCGGCCTCGGTGTCCGTCCATTCGGCGCGGTCGCCGGCGGGGAAGCGGATGACGGGCATGAGGCGGCGGAAGAGCTGGGTCACCACGACGCGGCCGGGGCGGCCGGGCTCGTGGATGGGCTCCCCGGTGGTCTCGTCGAGGATCTCGACGATCGTGTGCGGGGTGAAGGCGCGGTGCACCCGGGGGTCGGGGCCGGGTACGGGGCTGCCGAGGAGTCCGGCGTCGACGCTGGCGTAGCCGAGGGAGCGCGGTTCGGCGTTGGGGAAGGCGGTGGCGAGCAGGCGGCGTTGGTCGGAGAAGAGCGCCTCGCCGCCGAAGAACAGCAGTTCCACGGCGGGGAGCTGACGGCCCGTGGCGATCAGGTGCTCGGCCAGCCGGCACAGGGTGGTCGGGGTGCCCGCCACGACCTGGGCGCCGAGGTCCTCCAGGGTGGGGACGGTGGTCTCAAGGGGTGCGCCGCCGCCGATGGGCAGCCGGACGTTGTCGACGGGCGCGTGGGCGAGCGAGTCCAGGACGAACAGGAAGCTGGCGTAGAGCTCGCCCGCGTAGAAGAGGTCGGCGACCCGGTGGCCGGGGCTCAGCCCCGCCTCGACGAGTCCCCCGCCGAAAGCGGTGACGAAGTCGCGCCATTCCTCGCGGGTGAAGCAGGAGAACTTGGGGGCGCCGGTCGTGCCGCCGGTCTTGTAGACGACGGCTTCGCTCAGGGGCGCGGTCAGCACCCGGTTGTCGTCGAGGGTGTTCGCCGCCCAGAAGGCGCTCTGGTCCACGACGGGCAGATCGGTCAGATGCCGGACCTCCGGTGGGAGGCCGGCGTAGAGCTCCGCGTAGAAGGGGGAGTTCCGGCGGGTGAAACGTATGAGGTCCGATAGCGGGTGAACGGACATGCGGCCTTTGCCTAGGTGATACGGACGGGGGTGGTGTCCCGGGCATGGCGAAGGCGCGGCGAGGAGTGCGATGCGCTCGCCACGTGCCGGTGCCGGTTCGTTCCGCGAGAGGCGTGCGTTACTGCTCTCGACGTCGCTCCGGCGTCGGTGTCTGACGCTCGGTCACGAGGGAACGCCACAGAAGATATCGCAGAATCACCCATGCGCTCACCACATGTCAGGTGGATGTGGCGTAAAACCTCTGTTTCTTTTGTTGAAAGCCGTTCTTACCGGAGTTCTTATGGCGAGCGGCGTCCTATGCCCCCAGGCCGGCGTCCCGGGCCAGCAGGGCGGCCTGTACCCGGTTCTCGCAGCCCAGTTTGGCGAGGATCCGGCTGACGTACGTCTTCACGGTGGCCTCGCTCATATGGATCCTGCGGCCGGCGTCGGCGTTGGACAGCCCCTCGCCGAGCAGGGCCAGCACCTCGCGCTCCCGTTCGCTGAGCTCCGCCACGCGCCGCCGCGCCTCCTCGCCCCGGGTGGCGACGGGGCCGGCGGCCAGCGAGTCGGCCACGTGCCGGGTGGCGGCGGGGGAGAGATAGGCGGCGCCCGCCGCTGCCGCCCGGACCGCCCCGATCAGCTCGCCCGGCGCGGAGTCCTTCAGCAGGAAGCCGGCCCCGCCCTGGCGCAGCGCGCGCAGGACGTTGTCGGGCTCACCGAAGGTGGTGAGGATCAGCACCCGCACGCCGGGGGTGTGGCGGCCCAGTTCGCCGAGGGCCGTCAGACCGTCGAGGACCGGCATCTGGATGTCGAGCAGCGCGACGTCCACCCGGTGCCGCTGGGCCAGTTCGACGGCCTCCCGTCCGTTCACC
Source organism: Streptomyces sp. NPDC037389 (assembly GCF_040636475.1). Lineage (NCBI taxonomy): Bacteria > Bacillati > Actinomycetota > Actinomycetes > Kitasatosporales > Streptomycetaceae > Streptomyces > Streptomyces sp. NPDC037389. The sequence goes on along the minus strand of NZ_JBEZUS010000010.1, from coordinate 11,260 downwards.
GCCTCCGCCACGACCTCGATGTCGTCGGCGGACGTGAGGATCATCCTGATGCCGGCCCTGATGAGCGGCTCGTCATCGGCGATGAGGACGCGGATCACCGGTGTCTTCTCCTGTGATGGTGTGCTGTTCGCTAGCTCTTGACGTGGAACTCGCGCTTGTCGGACAGTTTGCCGTCCTTGAAGCAGAAGCGGTAAACCGTGTCGACGGACAGTCCCCGGGAGTCGTCGGTGGACAGCAGGGTCAGACAGCTGGTCCCGGCGGGGGCGGCCGGTATCTTGTCCTTGGCGTCGGAGGTGAGGACGGACTTGCCGGACGGCAGCTTCTCCCGGACGTCCCGCTCGGGGTCCCCGACCTTGACGGACTGATAGACGCTCGGGTCGATCATGCCCTTGTCCGCCTCGTCGATGACCTTGCCCATGGTGAAGACGGCCGCCACCACCAGCGCCACCAGGAGCAGCAGCGCGATTCCGCAGCCGAGCAGGCAGCCGTTGCTCTTCTTCGTGCCCATGATGTCCTTGAACTCCTCGCGAGGGTCGAGCCGGTCGATGACCGCTCCACCCTCGCCCGGGGCCCCCGCCCAGGTCTGCCGCCGGAAGTCGTCGGCGGCGCCGACGAAGGTCGCGTCGTCCGCGCTCCCCCGGGCCTCCCTCACCTCCGCCGCGTCGTAGGGCAGCACGGCCGCGAGCCGGAAGCCCGCGCCGCCCGCCCCGGGGCCGGTGAACACCATGCCGCCGACCAGCCGGGCCCGCTCCCGCAGCCCCGTCAGCCCCTCTCCCCCGCTGACCGTGTCCGGCCGGGGCTCCGTCGCGACGGTCAGGGCCACCGGGCCGTTGGCCACCTCCACCACCAGCGCGTCCGGCTCGTAGCGCACGCCGACGGCGATGGCGGCGCCCGGGGCGTGCTTGGCGGCGTTGGTCAGGCCCTCCTGGACGACGCGGTATCCGGCGTGGTCGGTGGCGGGCGCCAGCGGCCGGGGCTCGCCCGAGCGCTCCAGGGTCACCTTCATGCCCGCCGACACGGCGGACTCGACCAGGCCCTCGATGCCCGCCACCACCCGGGAGCCCAGCTGCTCCTCGTCCGGGACACCGTCCTTGAGGATGCCCACGACCTCGCGCAGCTCCCGCATGGCGGCCACCGACGCCTCGCGCAGCACGCCGACCGCCTCGCGCTGACGGCCGGTCAGCTCGCGGTCCACCTCCAGCGCACCGGTCTGCACCGCGATGAGCGCGAGCTGATGACCCAGGCTGTCGTGCATGTCCTGGGCGATGCGCTGCCGCTCCCGCATCCGCGCCTGCCCAGCGATCATCTCCCGCTCGCGCAGCAGCTGGGCGTTGCGCAGCCGCAGGGTGTCCAGCAGGGTGCGCCGCTGCGTCCAGTAGCGGCCCGCGAGGCCGGGGAAGACCGCTGTCACCACGAAGAAGACCGTGGCGAGCGTGACCGTCCCGGCGGGCGAGAGCTCCGCCTGCCACATGCTCAGGCCCAGATAGAGCGCGAAGGAGGCACCGAAGGCCACCGACGCCCGCAGCACCCCGGCGATCCGGTGTCCGGCGGACCAGCCCACGGCCATCAGCAGCAGGCTCGCGCCGCCCTCGGTGCCCCCGGACAGGGCCGACGTCGCGATCAGCGCGGTGACGGGCAGGGCCCGGCGCGCCAGCGACAGCACCGCGGCCGCCAGGGCGACGGCGGCCATCCGCGGCCAGCCGTGACCGGCCTCGGCCACCCCCGCGAGCAGCGCGAAGGCGACGGCGAGCAGGCACTCCCCCACCAGCCTGCGCCGGGTCCACAGCCCCGGGTCGGTCAGCCGCCCCCACAGTTCACGGGCCCACGATGTCGCGTTCACCCCCGCACTCTAGGCACTCCCCCCGCCCCGGCACATGCGCCGAAGGTCGCTCGGGCGCACGACGAAAGTCGACGCCGGCCCGGCCGAAGGGCCCGGCGGCCGACGAGGCAGAGGCGGACCGCAGGGGGCGGGCCGCCCGTCAGGCGGGGCGTGCCGTGCCCGACGGCTGGTCCGTGCCGCAGTGCCGGCACTTCGCGGCCGCCGCCGGAAGGTCCTCCGAGAGACACGCCGGGCAGGTCTTCAGCAATCCGGGCTCGTCGAAGACGACGACCCCGCGCCGCGCCTGGACGTGCTTGTAGGGCACGACGATGAAGAAGTAGACGACGGCCATGAAGATGACGAAGTAGATCAGGGCCGAGATGAAGGACCCGATGTCGAGGTAGGTGGCGCGATTGCCCGCGCGGCCCAGCTGCCAGCCCAGCCCCATGCCGTGTCCGCCCTGGAGCCGGGCGATGACCGGGTTGACCACGAAGTCGGTGAACGCCTTGATCAGCGTGGAGAACGCCAGCGCGATGATCAGGCCGACGGCCACGGTGACGATGTCACCGCGCATGACGAAGTTCTTGAATCCCTTGAGCACAGGAAAAAGCTACTCTTTGTCCCACTTTTCCCAGTTGTACGGCGCGGGAGCGGTGCCGGGATTCACCCCGGAGCAAGCCCCGGGGTGGGGTTCACATCGCCGGGTGCGCCGTGATGTGGGTGACCTCTTCGATGTCGTGCCCGGCCTTGTCGAGCAGCTCCCGGGACAGCTTGTTCAGGGCCCGTGCCGCAGCGACCTCCTCGCCGACCCTCTGCTGCTCGGGGTCGTCGGGGTGTCTGACGGCCTTGCCCTTGGCCCGGATCTCGGTGCCGTCCGGGAGTCTGAGCAGCGCGGCCGCCCGGGTCCGTTTGTCGACCTCGTCGAATTCGACGTCGACGTGCATGCCGGCTACCTGCGTCATGGCGTCCACCTCCTGGCCCGCCCCTTGTCCGCTACTCCTCCAGCGTGCACCAGGCGGCCCGATTGCGACACCGGACACGGGAGCCCCTCAGGCCGCGGCGGCCCCGAACTCACGCATCGCGTCGTCGACGATCGCCTCCAGCCGCGTGTGGTGCGCGCCGCGCCAGTAGACCCGGCCGCAGGCCACGCACTGCGCGAAGACGTCGTAGGTGTGGCGCGTCCCGTGCTCCAGGTGCTCGCGGACGGCGTCTTTGTCGGCGTCCTGGAGCGGGCCATTGCAGGCGGTGCACCGCGTCCAGGGCGCGAGCCGGGGCGCGAACCGGCCCAGGACGTCCTTCAGCTGCTCGTCCGGCCGGTCGCTGTAGACGTACGCGCCGGCCCAGATCTCCCGGCGGCGCAGCAGCCCCCGGTCCCGGGAGAGCAGCACCCGGCGCTCGGCGGCGGAGAGCGCGGCCAGCGCGGGGTCGCCGATGTCCTCGCTCTCGTACGCCGCGTCGACGCCCAGCAGCCGCAGTCGGCGGGCGAGCGTGCCGAGGTGCACGTCCAGCAGGAACCGCAGCGGCGCCCCCGGCACCCCCTGCGGCCGGGACACCGCCCGGACCTCCACCCGCTCCCCCTCGGCCGGCACGTGCGAGACCGGCACCGGGCGCCCGTCGACGAGCAGCCGGCCCGCCTCGGTGAGCGGGACGCCGAGGGACTCCACCACGTGCCCGAGGGTGGAGACGCCGTCGGTAACCACCGGCGCGGCCGCCGCCCGGCGCTCGGGGGACACGAAAAGCCGCAGTTCAGGGGCGACGCTGACAAAGATCACGGGACCGTTCACGCCCCACAGCATGCCATCGCGCGGGGCCGGGGCGCCCCGGGTTTTCCGGCCCGCCGCAGGGCCGCCGCAGGGCCGCCGGGGCACCGCCCCCGCACCGCCCGTCCGGTCGGCAGGACGGGTGACTCGCCCCCGGGCCGCGCGCGTGTCGCCGGTGGCCGGGCCCGTCGCCGGTGGGACGCTGCTGCGCACCAATCAACCGGAAAAGATGCCTATGGCATCAGACGAACGATATGTCTGCTGCCCGGTGTCCGGAGTCCGGTCCCGATGTCCGGTCCCGATCGAGGAGAACGATCGATGGAAACCGCGTACGAACTGATGGCCCGTCTGCTCACCGACCACTTCGGCGTCCCCGGGGAGCAGATCACCCCGGACGCGACCTTCGAGGAGCTCGACATCGACTCGCTCGCCAAGGTCGAGCTGGTGACGCGGCTCGAGGACCACCTCAAGCGGCCCCTGGACCAGGCGCCCGCAGGCGACACGCTCGGCGAGACGGCCGCCTGGGTCGAACGGCTGCTGCGGGCGGGCATCTGCGCCCAGCCGCAGGGCGGGGCCCCGTCCGCCGCGCCGTCCCGGCCGGGACGGTGAGCGAGCGGGAGGTCGCGGTCACCGGGATCGGCATGGTGACCCCGGCCGGCATCGGCCGCGAGGCGACCTGGGACGGGCTGTGCGCGGGCGTGGGCCTCGGCGCGTACGACGACGAACTGGCCGGGCTCCCGGTCGACTTCTCCTGCCGGGTGCCCGGCTTCGACGGCGGCGCGCTGGTGGGCAGACGCATCACCTGGCGCAGCGACCGCTTCATCCACCTGGCGATGGTCGCCGCGCGCGAGGCGATCGCCGACGCCGCGCTGGACACCGCGTCCTGGGACGGCGCCCGGGTGGCGGTCGTCATCGGCGCGGCGAGCAACGGCGGCGACTGCTGGCCCCAGGAGTACAAGAACCTGGCCGAGGGCCGGATCGACGCCATCTCACCCACCGTCCTGCTGCGTTCGCTGCCCAACATGGCCGCGGGAGAGGTCTCCACGGACCTCCAGGCGCTGGGCCCGTGCCTGACCACGTCCACCGCCTGCGCCTCGGGGGCGACGGCCATCGGCGTGGCCCGGGACCTGCTGCGCTCGGGCGCCTGCGACATCGCGCTCACCGGGGGCGCCGAGTGCGCCCGGGTGCCGATGGCCGCGGCCGCCTTCCACCGGATGCAGGCGCTGTCGCAGCGCCGGCACGACCCGGCCGGGGCGTCCCGGCCGTTCGACGCCGACCGCGACGGCTTCGTCCTGGGCGAGGGCGCGGCGATGCTCGTCCTGGAACGGCCGCGGGACGCCCGTACCCGGGGCGCCCGGACGCGCGGCCTGCTGTCCGGCTACGGGGCCTCCAGCGACGGCTACCACGCGACCCGCCCCAACCCCGACGGGGCGGGCGCCCGGCGCGCGCTGGAGTCCGCCCTCGCGGACGCCCGCGCCGACGTCTCCGAGGTCCACCACGTCAACGCGCACGGCACCTCGACGCCCCTCAACGACCGGGTGGAGGCGACCCTGTTGCGCACGGTGTTCGGCGGCGCCCCGCCGCCGGTGACCTCGCTCAAGGGCGTCCTCGGGCACTCGCTCGGCGCCGCCGGGGCGATCGACGCCGCCTGCACGGTACTGGCCCTGGAGCGGCAGCTCGTCCCGCCCACCGCCAATCTCGACCGCCTCGACGACGGGATGGACCTGGACGTGGTGACGAAGGTGCCCCGGCGGCACCGCATGGAAGGCGCGCTCAGCAACGCGTTCGGCTTCGGCGGCCAGAACGCCGTCCTGTTCTTCCGGGCCGCGTGACGCCGCCCGGGGACCTCGACGCGGCGGCCCTGACACCGGGTTCCCTCGGTGGCGGGGCCCCTCCGCGCGCCCGCGGGCCCGCAGCCGAAAGGCTGCGGCGGGCGCGCCCGTGGCTGGTCCCGGCAGCGGCCGCCGTGCTCACGCTGCTGCTGGCGGCGGTGGGCGCGGGCACCTCCGGGCGGCTGGCCAACGGCGGCTACTTCGCCTCCGGTACGGAGTCGGCGCGCGCCGACCGGCTGCTGGCCGACCGCTTCGGCGCCGGCGCGCCCGACCTCGTCCTGCTCGTCCGGGCCGAGGGCGGCGTGGACGCGGAGCGTGCGCGGGAGGAGGGGCTGCGGCTGACGCGACGGCTCGCCGACTCCGCCGGGGTGGCGAGCGTCCGGTCGTACTGGGCGGGCGAGGACGCGGGGCTGCGGGCCGAGGACGGTACGGCGGCGCTGGTCACGGCCGATCTGGCGGGGGCCGACCGGGACGCGGCCCGCACCGCCGAGGCGCTCGTGCCGGGCCTCACGGGCAGCCACGGCGCGCTGACCGTCTCCGCGACCGGGCCGGCGTGGGTGAGTGTGGAGGCGAAGCGCTACAGCGGAACGGACCTGGTGCGGGCCGAGCTGGTGGCGGCCCCCCTGACCCTGCTGCTGCTCGTGCTCGCGCTGCGGTCGCTGGTGGCCGCGCTGGTCCCGCTGCTGATCGGCGCCGTCTCGGTCGTCGGCACGATCGCCGTGCTGCGGCTGCTCACCTACGCGATGCCGGTGTCGGTGTTCGCGATGAACCTCACCAGCGCCCTCGGCTTCGGGCTGGCCGTGGACTACGGACTGTTCCTCGTCACCCGCTACCGGGAGGAGCTCCGGGCCGGGCACCCCGTGGAGGACGCGGTGCGGCGCACCGCGCGCCGGGCGGGGCGCACGGTCCTGGTGTCCGCCTGCGCGGTGGCGCTGTCGATGTCGGCCCTGCTGGTGCTGCCGCTGCCCTTCCTGCGGTCGATGGCCTGCGCGGGCATGGCCGTCGCGCTGTTCTCGGCGGCCGCGGCGACGCTGCTGGTGCCGCCCGTGCTCGCGCTCCTCGGCACCCGGATCGACCGCTGGGACCCGCTGCGCGCCCTGCGCCGGGACCGGGCGGCGGGGCCGCCGCGCCCGGACAGCCCGTTCTGGCGGCGGGTCGCGCGTACGGTGACGGGGCGGCCGCTGTTGTTCGGCGGGGTCTGCGCGGCGGTCCTGCTGCTGATGGCCTCGCCGTTCGCCCATGTGCGCTTCGGTCTGTCGGACGACCGGGTGCTGCCCGCCGGCTCCGAGGCGCACCGCACCGCCGACGCGATCCGCGCGGGCTTCGCCGCCCCCGCCGACCGCACCCTCGCGATCGTGCTGCCGGACGTGGATCCCATGCGGGACGCGGCGGCCCTGTGGGCGTACGAGCGCGACGTGTCGGACCAGCGGTCGGTGCGCTCGGTGGGCTGGGCCCGGTCCGAGGCGACCGCCGGGTCCGGCAGGGGCGCGGTGCTGCTGGTGGCCGGGGCGCGGGAGCCGCAGGCGAAGGCCGCGCAGGACCTGGTGCGGACGCTGCGCGCCCTGCCGGGCCCGCCGGGCGAGCACCTGGTCACCGGGCGGGCGGCGCTGCTGGCAGACACCAAGGACGCGGTGCTGGCCCGGCTGCCGCTGGCGGCGGGGATCGCGGCGGCCACGACCTGGGCGATGCTGTTCGTGCTCACCGGCAGCGTGGTGCTCCCGCTGAAGGCGCTGCTCATCGGCGCGCTGAGCCTGGGCACGAGCTTCGGGGCGATGGTGTTCGGCTTCCAGGACGGCCATCTGCGCCCCGTGGTGGGTGACTTCACGGCCACCGGGACGGTGGACATGACGATGCCGCTGCTGCTGTTCGCCATCGCGTTCGGGCTGGCGATCGACTACGAGATCTTCCTGCTCTCCCGGGTCAGGGAGCACTATCTGCTGACCGGTGACAACCGGGGGGCGGTGGTGGAGGGCGTCGCGCGGACCGGGCGGCTGGTGACCACGGGGGCGCTCGCGGTGGCCGTGGTCACGGGTGCGCTGGTCACCTCCGGGGTGACCCAGCTCAAGCTGCTGGGGACGGGACTGGCCACGGCGGTGCTGGTCGACGCGGTGCTGGTGCGGGGCGTTCTCGTACCGGCGTATCTGACCGTGGCCGGACGGCTGAACTGGTGGGCGCCGGGATGGCTGGGGCGGTTCCACGCGCGGGTCGCCGCGTGGGCGGGCCGGGGGCGCTGAGCCCGGCGCCCCCGGGGCGGGTGCGGGTCGGGGCGGTCCCCGATGGGGGCCGCGCTCTTCGCGGGGCCTGGTCATGCGTACGGGATGCCCCGCACCCGGCCCCGGCGGCGAAGAGCGCTTCACGCCCCCACCGGGGCCTGCCCCGCCCCGCACCCTCCCACCGGTTCCGGGCTCGGCCGGCGTCCGTCCGGGCAGGCGTCAGATCGTCGCCGCGTCGATGACGAAGCGGTACCGGACGTCGCTGGCGAGCACCCGCTCGTACGCCTCGTTGATCTGCTCCGCGCCGATCAGCTCGATGTCGGCGGCGATGCCGTGCGCGGCGCAGAAGTCGAGCATCTCCTGGGTCTCCCGGATGCCGCCGATCATCGACCCGGCGAGGGTGCGGCGCTGCCGGAACAGGGAGCCGGAGACGACCGGCAGCGGGTTCTCGGGGGCGCCGAGCTGGACCATGACGCCGTCGGTGCGCAGCAGGCCCAGGAAGGCGTTGAGGTCCAGGTCGGCCGAGACGGTGTTGAGGATCAGGTCGAAGCTGTTCGCCAGGTCCTCGAACGTGGCCGGGTCGGACGTGGCGTGGTAGTGGTCGGCGCCCAGGCGCAGGCCGTCGTCCTTCTTGCGGAGGGACTGGCTGAGGACGGTCACCTCGGCGCCCATGGCGTGGGCGATCTTCACGCCCATGTGGCCCAGGCCGCCCAGGCCGATGACGGCGACCTTCTTCCCCGGGCCGGCCTTCCAGTGGGCGAGGGGCGAGTACAGGGTGATGCCCGCGCAGAGCAGGGGCGCGGCGGCGTCCAGGGGGATGCCGTCGGGTACGCGCAGGACGTAGTTCTCGTCGACGACGATGTGCGTGGAGTAGCCGCCCTGGGTGAACTCGCCGTCGTGGCCGGTGGCGGCGTAGGTGCCGACCGGGCCGCTCGCGCCGGTGCAGTACTGCTCGAGTCCGGCCCGGCAGTTGTCGCACTCGCGGCAGGAGTCGACGAAGCAGCCGACGCCGACCCGGTCGCCGGGCGTGTGGCGGGTGACCCCGGTGCCGACCTCGGCGACGACGCCCGCGATCTCGTGGCCGGGCACGATCGGGAAGGTCTCGTGCCCCCACTCGCCTCGGACGGTGTGGATGTCGGAGTGGCAGATGCCGGAGTACTTGATCTCGATCAGGATGTCGTGCTCGCCCAGCGCGCGGCGGGCGATGGTGGTGCGCTCCAGGGGGGCCTTGGGAGCGGGTGCCGCGTATGCGTGGACAGTGTTGTGCGTCATACGGTCGATCATCCGGCGGGTTCTCCCGGGTAACCAGAACCCGGCTGAGAGTACGTTCGCCGTTCCTACCACTGGCAGGGACACCCTCCGGTCCGGGCGCCGCCCGCATACTGGTGGGTATGGATCAGCGCACCGAGCTCAGCGAGTTCCTCCGCTCCCGTCGCGCCCGGCTGCGGCCCGAGGACGTCGGGCTGACGCCGTACGGCGGCCGGCGCCGGGTGCCGGGGCTGCGGCGCGAGGAGCTGGCGCAGCTGGCCGGGGTGAGCGTCGCGTACTACACCCGGCTCGAGCAGGGGCACGGGCAGAACGTGTCCGCGGCGGTGCTGGAGGCGATAGCCGACGCCCTGCGGCTCACCCGGACGGAGCGGGAGCACCTCGGCCATCTGGTCCGGCCCGTCCCGAGCCGCTCGCGCGTCGCGCGCCCGCAGCGCGTCCGGCCCACCGTGCAGCATCTGCTGGACACCATGGAGGGTGTGCCGGCGTATGTGCTGGGGCGGCGGACGGACGTCATCGGATGGAACCGGCTGGCGTGTGCGCTGCTCGGCGACTTCCCCTCCGTGCCGCCGCAGCAGCGCAATATGATCCGGCAGCTCTTCCTCGACCCCGCCGCGCGCGAGCTGTACGTGGAGTGGGAGGCCAAGGCGGCCGACCTCGTCGCCTGTCTGCGGCTGGAGGCCGGGCGGCATCCGGACGATCCCAAGCTGGCGGCCCTGGTGGGCGAGCTGTCCGTCAAGAGCGAGGAGTTCCGCCACCTGTGGGCGGCCCATAACGTGCGGGACAAGGGCCATGGCGTGAAGCGGCTGCTGCACCCCGTGGTGGGCGAGCTGACGCTGGCGTGCGAGACGTTCGTCCTGCCCGCCGATCAGGACCAGGTGATGGTGACCTACCACGCCGAGCCGGGCTCGCGGTCCGCCGAGTCGCTGCGCCTGCTGGCCAGTTGGACGATGGAGACGGCTCCGGGCGGTACGGAGTCCTCGCTCCCCGTGCCGCGCCCCGGCGCGTAGCGGTCGCGCGCCGGGGCCGTTCCCTGGAGTACGGGGTCGGGGTCAGGGCAGCTGGGCCCCGGTCGCCTGGAGGGCGGCGGGTACCGGCTGGAAGAACGTCTCGCCGCCGGACGAGCAGTCGCCGCTGCCGCCGGAGGTGAGGCCGAGCGCGGTGTCGCCGTCGAAGAGCGCGCCGCCGCTGTCGCCGGGCTCGGCGCAGACGTTGGTGCCGATCAGGCCGTCGACCTGGCCTTCCTGGTAGTTGACGGTGACGTTGAGGGCCGTGACCACGCCCTCGTGGACCTGGGTGGTGCTGCCGCTGCGCCGGACGTGCTCGCCGACGCGCGCCTCGCCGGCCTTGGCGATGCTCTGCTGGCCGCCGCCGTAGAGGTCCACGGCGCTGGGGTGGTCCGCGTCGGCGGTGTAGCGCACGAGGGCGTAGTCGTGGCCGGGGAACTCGGCGGTCTCGGTGGAGCCGATCGACCCGCCGCCCTGCGAGTCGGACCAGTCGCCCGACGCCTTGCCGCAGTGCCCGGCGGTGAGGAAGTACGGCTGGCCGCCCTTGCTGACGTTGAACCCCAGCGAGCAGCGCACTCCGCTGCCCCAGATGGCGTCGCCGCCGGCGACGAGCGGGCGGAGGACGCCCGCCGTCCGCTTGATGGCCGCCTTGTCGCCGAGGTCGGCGACGGCCTTGCGCACCTGGTCCAGGCGGGCGCCCTTGACGGTGCTGTCGACGGTCACGACGACCTTGTGGAGCTTGGGGTCGACCGCCCAGGCGGTGCCGGGTACGGCGGCGTGGGCGTTCAGTTCCGCTCTGGCGGAGGCCAGCTCGGCGGCGGAGGGGACGGGCACCGCCTGGGCGCTCTGGAGGGTGAGGGAGGCCGTGGTCAGGACCACGGCTCCGGCGACGGCCAGGGCGGCGCGGCGCCCGGGTATGCGTGAGTGGTTCAACTCGTCGACCTCCTGCGAGTGGGGGTGTGCCCGTCGCGCGCACCGCGCGTCCGGGCCCGGAGGATTCGTACGGCACAGCAGCGACCGCACGTCGCGTGCATGCCAAGAGTTGCCGGATGAGTGTCCCGTCCGGACAAGCCGACGCACAAGAAGACATCCGGTCGCGCACGACCACTCAGAAACGCGCATCCGACCCGGCTCCGCCGATGGACCGCCGGACGAGCCTCAGAGGTCATGCGCACGATCGCGCATGACGGACCACCTCGCGCACCCTGTGCGCATAACGGACGGTGAAGGCCGCGACTGTCCGGTAACCGCCGCTCCCCCCGCCCCGATCTCTGTGGCAAGCGCCTCCGGGGCGTGGGGGGGGGGGGGGGGCGGCCCCCCCCCCCCCCCCCCCCCCGGGGGCGGGCGGGCGCCCCCCCCCCCC
>NZ_JBEZUS010000009.1:257813-374787 GCF_040636475.1 Streptomyces sp. NPDC037389 | reverse complement strand
GCATAGACCGCCACACTGGCGATCCCCGCGTCCCGGCACGCACGAGCGACACGGACAGCGATTTCGCCACGATTGGCGATAAGCACCTTGCGCACGATGGCTCCCTCCTTGAAACAAGGTGAGTTTAGGTACCGGCGACACTCTGTGCCGACCCGACTTCCGGGGTGACCTTGCCCACACGGAGCGTGAGAAGGGAGCCGTGCGTGAGCCCAAGTCCCCAGATCATCCACGGTACGCCGGGTTTCCGGGAGCGCCGCCGACGCGGCCGTGTGGCCAAGCTCTCGGATGGCGGCCGGGAGTGGCGGCGCCGAATCTTTGTGGAGTCCCTACGAACGGGTGACACAAAGTTTGCGTGCCGTCCCGGGCCGTAGGCACCGTTGACGATAGATCTACCCGTCAGTAAGGCCCCTGATGTCCGACACGCCCCGCGACTTCGCCGCTTCCGCGGCGACCGCGCGGAGCGTCTCCGTCACCTGCCGGCCGCGCCGGTGGAAGTCGTCCAGCGGGAGCGCCGCCGACACGGCCGCCAGACCCTCGGACGACGGCACCGGCACCGCCACACACGCCACACCCGGCACGCACTCCTCCACCTCCACGGCCATCCCCTCGTGGCGCACCCGCCGCAACTGGACGTCCAGCCGTTCCGCCGAGGTGATGGTGTGCGGAGTGATCGCCCGCATCCCCGAGGCCGTCAGATAGCGCAGCCGGGCCGCCCGGGGGAGGGCGGCCAGCAGGACCTTGCCGTGGGCGGTGGCGTACCCGTGGGCGTCCTGGCCGGTGCCGAAGCCGCCGGTGGGGTGAGTCGCGGTCGCCCCGGCGAGCACGGCGATGTCGCCGTCGCGGTACGTACTGAAGTACGTGTCGACCCCGGCCGTCCGGTGCGTCCTCGTCAGCAGCTCCTGCACCCCGTCCCCCATCCGCATCTGCTGCTGGAAGGCGCGGTGGAGGGCGGGCACCCGGTAGCCGAGGACGTAGCCGGCGGGCGTACGGGTGAGGTGGCCGCGGTCCGTGAGGGCGCCCAGCAGCTCGTACACCGTGGACAGGCCGCAGTCCAGCCGGCGGGCGAGCGCCTTGGCGGGTACGGGTTCGGTGGCGGCGGCGACGGCGTCCAGGACGTCCAGGGCGCGGTCGACGGACTGCGGCATGGCGGTCGGGGCTCCTTCGGTGATCGTGATCGTGATCGTGCCGGATCCGGTCGTAAGAGGCCGGGGTGGTGCGGTAATTCCCGGTGGCGGGTGAGGCGTGGGTGGTGAACTGCGCTGACCGTGCCGGGCATTGCCCCCGGTGGCCCAGGGATCGTGACCGAAATACCCTGACATCGTTGATGAAGTCATGATCAAGCGCATTGCTGCCGCTGTCGTTATGGCCGGCGCCGCACTGTCCATGTCCTCCGGCGCCGCCGCCGCCGACCCCTCGCTGCCGACGCCGGTGGGGCCGCCCCCGTCGTCGAGCGCGGGACCCGTCGGTGTCACGGCCCCCTCGCCGGACGCGCCGGTGAAGGGCGACCCCAAGGCGGGCCCGGGGAAGCAGGGCCCGGCCAAGAGCGCTCCCGGCAGGAAGGCCCCGGGCAAGGGCGCTCCCGCCAAGGGGCAGGGCCCCAAGAAGGGGCAGCCCGTCAAGGGACAGGCCGCCGCCCCCAAGCCGCAGGCCCCGAAGGGGCAGGCCCCCAAGGCGCAGGGCGCCAAGGGTGCCGCCGCGCCGAAGGCCCCGGTCGCCCAGGGCATGCCCGCGCCGCAGCCCGCCCCCGCCATGCAGGACATGGCCCCGGACCACGACCAGAGCATCTACCCGGGCGTGGTGAAGGGGCTCGGCAAGCTCGACCAGCTCAGCCAGCTGAAGCAGGTCGGCGCCGCGACGAGCGCGCTGCCGCTCTAGCGCTCCGCCGGGAGTGCGGTCGGGTCACCTGCGGGCCGGTCAGGCCCAGAGGTCGGTGATGCCGACGCCCAGCTCCGCGAGCAGCCGGCGGAGCAGCGGGAGCGACAGGCCGATGACATTGCCGGGGTCGCCGTCGATGCCCTCGACGAACGGCGCCGAGCGGCCGTCGAGGGTGAAGGCGCCCGCGACGTGCAGCGGCTCGCCGGAGGCCACATAGGCGGCGATCTCGGCGTCGGACGGCTCGCCGAAGCGGACGGTCGTGGAGGCCGTCGCCGAGGCGCGGCGGCCCGTGGTGGTGTCGATGACGCAGTGGCCGGTGCGCAGGACGCCGGCGCGGCCGCGCATGGACTTCCAGCGCGCGGTCGCCTCCTCGGCGTCGGCGGGCTTGCCGAGGGCCTGGCCGTCCAGCTCCAGGACCGAGTCGCAGCCGACGACGAGGGTGCCGGCGGCCTCGGGCCGCGCGGCCACCGCGGCCGCCTTGGCCTCGGCCAGCACCAGGGCCAGCTCCGCCGGGGTCGGGGCGTCCAGGGCGTCCTCGTCCACCCCGCTGACGATCACCTCGGGGGCGAGGCCGGCCTGGCGCAGCAGCCCGAGCCGGGCGGGGGACCGGGAGGCGAGGACGAGGCGGCGGGACGGGTTGCGGTTGCTCATGGGGGCCAGGGTAGGTGGTTCCCTCGGGTTCCCTCCCCGGCCTACTTGCCGAGCACGGCCTGCATGACCTTCTTCGCGATCGGGCCGGCCAGCTTGCCGCCGGAGATCTCGTCGTCCGGGACGCTGTCGTCCGGGTCGATCATCACGGCGACCGCCACGGGGGAGCCCTCGTCCGTCTTCGCGTACGAGATGAACCACGCCAGGTTCTTCTGGTCCTTGCCCCGCTCCGCGGTGCCGGTCTTGCCGCCGACGGTGACGCCGTCGATGAGGGCGGCCTTGCCGGTGCCCTTGGTCGCGGTGTCCTCCATCATCTGCTGGACCTTCTCGGCGATCTCGGGCGAGACGGCCTCGGACATCACCTCGGGCTTGTGCTTCTCGACCGTCGCCAGGTCAGGGCCGCGCAGTTCCTCGACCATGTAGGGCTTCATCAGCTTGCCGTCGTTGGCGATCGCGGCGGTCATCATCGCGACCTGGAGCGGGGTGGCGGTCAGGCTGCCCTGGCCGATGCCGGCCATGGCGGTCTGGGACTTGTTGATGTCCTTGGGGAAGGTGCCGGCGCTCGCCCGGACCGGGGTGAAGGGCTCCTGGTTGAAGCCGAACTTCTCGGCCGTCGCGCGCATCTTCTCCTGCCCCAGGTCGGAGCTGGCCTTGCCGTAGACGGTGTTGCAGGAGTTCTGCATGGCCACGTTGAGGGAGGCGTTGCGGCAGGGGGCCGTGGGGTTCTGGTTGGGCAGCTTGGTCACCGTGCCGGGCATGGTCCAGGGGTCGGGGGAGTCCGTGGCGGCGTTGATGTCCGAGTAGAGGCCGTTCTCCAGCGCCGCGGCCGCCGTCACGATCTTGAAGGTGGAGCCGGGCGGGTAGGTCTCGCGCAGCGCCCGGTTGTTCATCGGCTTGTCCGGGTCCTTCTGGAGCGCGTCCCAGGCGGCCTGGTCCTTCTTGGTGTTCCCGGCGATCGTGGACGGGTCGTACGAGGGGGTGGAGGCCAGCGCGAGGATCTTGCCCGTCCGGGGGTCGAGGGCGACGACGGCGCCCTTGCGGTCGCCCAGGCCCTCGTAGGCGGCCTTCTGCGCCTTGGGGTCGATGGTGGTGACGACGTCGCCGCCACGCGCCTTCTTGCCGCTGAGCATGTCGGCGGTGCGCTGGAAGAACAGCCGGTCGTCGGTGCCGCTGAGCAGCTTGTTGTCGACGCCTTCGAGATAGCTGCTGCCGTAGCCCTGGGAGAAGAAGCCCGTGATCGGGGCGTACATCTTCCCGTCCGTGAAGGTCCGCTTGTACTTCAGATCGCCGCCGGTCTCCTCGGAGCCGGTGATCGGCCGGCCGCCGACGATGATGTCGCCGCGCGGCTGCGAGAAGCTCGCGATCGCGACGCGCCGGTTCTTCTCGTGGTTCGACAGCTCGTCACCGCGGACGAACTGTACCCACGTCGCCCTGACCAGCAGGGCGAGCACGAGTACACCGGTGAATATCGCTATATGGCGTACGGGCTTGTTCATGACGTAACGGACTCCCCGGTTCGCGGCATAACACTGGGCATGACGTGAATCGGGTGAATGTAGTTCCAGAACGGACAAACCTATGTAGGGGCTGTGACGCACGGTGACCCTGCTCGGGGCAGCCGCTCGGGTCAGCGCATCCCGAGCACCAGGAACAGCACCACCATCCCCACCGCCAGCACGATCCCGGCCCGCCGGAGCATCAGCTGCGCCTCGCGCAGTTCCTCGGGCGGTTCGTCGGACGGGTCGGACCAGAGCATGGCCTCCATGGTCCGCCCGGAAGGCGAGTGGCGCCTGAGTACGCGTACTCAGGCGCCACGGAAGACAGGGGCTCAGGCCGGCCAGTAGCTGGTGCGCCAGGCCCGGGGGCCCGGGTGCGGGACGCGCCGGCCCGCCGCCAGCCGGGCCGGATTGGACCACTCCGAGCGGGCCGGGGCGGCCGGCGCGACGGTGGCGCCCACCGCCGCGCGCGCCTGTACCACCGCCAGAGCGGCGGCCAGCTCCTCGGGTGTGGGGTTGCCCCGTACGACCTTGATCACGTCGGCGTCCCTTTCGCTACGGTTCGCTACAGCGGGATGTTCCCGTGCTTCTTCGGCGGCAGCGCCTCGCGCTTCTCGCGCAGGGCGCGCAGACCGCGCACGATGTGGCGGCGGGTCTCCGACGGCATGATCACCGCGTCGACGTAGCCGCGCTCGGCCGCCACATACGGGTTGAGCAGCGTGTCCTCGTACTCCGTGAGCAGCTCGGCGCGCAGCGCCTCCTGCTCCTCCGGCGTGGCGGCCGCGGCCAGCGAACGACGGTGGAGGATGTTGACCGCGCCCTGGGCGCCCATCACCGCGATCTGCGCGGTGGGCCACGTCAGATTGAGGTCGGCGCCCAGGTGCTTGGAGCCCATGACGTCGTACGCGCCGCCGAACGCCTTGCGGGTGATCACGGTGATCAGCGGGACCGTGGCCTCCGCGTACGCGTAGATCAGCTTGGCGCCGCGCCGGATGATGCCGCTGTACTCCTGGTCCGTGCCCGGCAGGAAGCCCGGCACGTCCACGAACGTCAGCACCGGGACGTTGAACGCGTCGCAGGTGCGCACGAACCGCGCCGCCTTCTCGCTCGCGTCGATGTCCAGGCAGCCCGCGAACTGCATCGGCTGGTTGGCGACGACACCCACCGGGCGGCCCTCGACCCGGCCGAAGCCCGTGATGATGTTCGGCGCGAACAGCGCCTGCGTCTCCAGGAACTCGCCGTCGTCCAGCACGTGCTCGATCACGGTGTGCATGTCGTAGGGCTGGTTCGCCGAGTCCGGGATCAGGACGTCCAGCTCGCGGTCGGCGTCCGAGACCTCCGGGTCGGCCTCCTCCGGGAAGGCCGGCGGCTCGGAGAGGTTGTTCGACGGCAGGTACGACAGCAGCGCCTTGACGTACTCGATGGCGTCCTTCTCGTCACCCGCCATGTGGTGGGCCACGCCCGAGGTGGTGTTGTGCGTCCGCGCGCCGCCCAGCTCCTCGAAGCCCACGTCCTCGCCGGTGACGGTCTTGATGACGTCCGGGCCGGTGATGAACATGTGCGAGGTCTGATCCACCATCACCGTGAAGTCCGTGATGGCGGGCGAGTACACCGCGCCGCCCGCGCACGGGCCGACGACCAGCGAGATCTGCGGGATGACACCGGAGGCGTGGGTGTTGCGGCGGAAGATCTCCCCGTACATCCCCAGGGACGCCACACCCTCCTGGATGCGGGCGCCGCCCGAGTCGTTGATGCCGATGACGGGACACCCCGCCTTGAGGGCGAAGTCCATCACCTTGACGATCTTCTGGCCGTACACCTCGCCGAGCGCGCCGCCGAAGACCGTGAAGTCCTGCGAGAAGACCGCCACCGGACGGCCGTCCACCGTGCCGTAGCCGGTGACCACGCCGTCCCCGTACGGGCGGGTGGCGTCCATGCCGAAGTTCGTCGAACGGTGCCGGGCAAACTCGTCGAGCTCCACGAACGAGCCCTCGTCCAGCAGCAGATCGACCCGCTCGCGCGCCGTCAGCTTGCCCTTGGCGTGCTGCTTCTCCACCGCCCGCGCGGAGCCGGCGTGCGTCGCCTCCTCGATCCGGCGCTGGAGATCCGCGAGCTTCCCCGCGGTGGTGTGGATGTCCAATTCGTCGGCTACTGGCTCGGACACGGGATGCGGCTCCTGCTCGTCCGGAGGGGTGGGATGAGGGAAGGGGGCGACCCCTCGACGGGCCCGCCCCGGCTACCGGTTCGTAGCGTATCCGCGCGGATGCGGTGCGGCAGTGCGTCTTTGGCCACACCTTTCGGCTGGATCCGCGCTACCGGACGCCGCCCGGTTCGTCGGCCTCTCGCCTCCTATGGTGGCTCTTATGACGCCCTCCGACGCCTCCGGCAGCCCCTGGTCCGACCTGGACCGCCCCCCGCTCAACGCCACCGCCCTGCGCCGCGCGCTGCTGCGCCCCGGCGGGCTGTGGACCTCCCTCGACGTGGTCCGGCACACCGGCTCCACCAACACCGACCTCGTCGCCGCCGGCGGCCCCGAGGGCGCCGTGCTCGTCGCCGAGGAGCAGTCCGCCGGGCGCGGCCGCCTGGACCGCACCTGGTCCGCGCCCCCGCGCTCCGGGCTCTTCTTCTCCGTCCGCCTCGTTCCCGGCCCCGGGGTGCCCGTCGAGCGCTGGGGCTGGCTCCCGCTGCTCGCCGGGGTCGCCACCGCCACCGCCCTCTCCCGCGCCGCCGGCGTCGACACCGCCCTGAAGTGGCCCAACGACCTGCTCGTCACCGTCGACGGCCAGGAGCGCAAGACCGGCGGCATCCTCGCCGAGCGCTCCGGCGACGGCGTCGTCGTGGGCATCGGGCTGAACGTCACGCTCCGCGCCGACGAGCTCCCCGTTCCGGCAGCGGGCTCGCTCGCCCTGGCCGGCGCCGAGGTCACCGACCGCGACCCGCTGCTGCGGGCCGTGCTGCGCTCCCTCGCCGACCTCTACGAGGCGTGGCGCGCGGTCGGCGGCGACCCGGCGGCCTGCGGGCTCCAGCAGATGTACGCGGCCGGGTGCGCCACTCTCGGCCGGACCGTCCGCGCCGAACTGCCCGGCGGCCGTGAGCTGGTCGGCGAGGCCGTGGCCGTCGACGGCGACGGACGGCTGGTGCTGGCGACGGCCGACGGCGTGCAGCAACCGGTGGGAGCGGGTGACATCGTCCATTTGCGGGCGGCCGGATCGTAAACGTCGTAAAGAGTGACCGCCGCGCCGTCGGGAGAGTGAGCTACGGCACACCTGACGTATCGTTGTGCCCGGAACCTAAGCGAGCAGTGATCGGCAGGGCAGTGCGCACGGATCGGACAGGGGGCGGGCGGTGACCGCCGACGATGGGGGAACCACCCGTGCCGGCAGGGCCACGGGGGACGACGGTACGGGCGGCACGGGCGGTACCGGCCAGGGCGCGCGTCACGCCGGTCACCCCGGCGTCGAGGAGGACATCGAGGAGGGCGACCCTCTCGCGCTCCGGCTGGAGTCGCTGATCCTCGGAGCCGAGCGCCGCTACACCCCCTTCCAGGCCGCCCGCGCGGCCGGGGTCTCCATGGACCTGGCCGCCCGCTTCTGGCGCGCCATGGGCTTCGCCGACATCGGCCAGGCCAAGGCGCTCACCGAGGCGGACGTGCTGGCGCTGCGGCGCCTGGCCGGTCTGGTCGAGGCGGGCCTGCTCAGCGAGCCCATGGCCGTCCAGGTCGCCCGGTCCACGGGCCAGACCACGGCCCGGCTGGCCGACTGGCAGATCGACTCCTTCCTGGAGGGGCTGACCGAGCCTCAGGAGGGCCTGAGCCGGGCCGAGATCACCTATCCGCTGGTCGAGCTGCTGCTGCCCGAGCTGGAGGAGTTCCTGATCTACGTCTGGCGGCGGCAGCTCGCCGCCGCCACCGGCCGGGTCGTCCAGGCGGCCGATGACGCGGAGATGGTCGACAGACGTCTGGCCGTCGGCTTCGCCGACCTCGTGGGATTCACCCGGCTGACGCGGCGGCTGGAGGAGGAGGAGCTCGGCGAGCTCGTCGAGGCCTTCGAGACGACCGCGGCGGATCTTGTGGCCGCGCACGGGGGCCGTTTGATCAAGACGCTGGGCGACGAGGTGCTGTACGCCGCCGACGACGCCGGCACGGCGGCGGAGATCGGGCTCCGGCTCATCGAGACGCTCACCAACGACGAGACCATGCCGGAGCTGCGCGTCGGCATCGCGTTCGGGACGGTGACGACGCGGATGGGCGACGTCTTCGGCACCACCGTCAACCTCGCCAGCCGGCTCACCTCGATAGCGCCGAAGGACGCCGTCCTCGTCGACGGTGCCCTGGCCGAGGAACTCACGCGCAACGGCGACGCGCCCAAGTCGGAGGCGGAGGTCGCGGCGGCGGAGGAACGGGGCGAGTACCGCTTCGCGCTCCAGCCGATGTGGCAGCGGCCGGTGCGGGGGCTCGGCGTGGTCGAGCCCTGGCTGCTCACGCGGCGGGAGGGTGGCTGACGGCGGCTCGCCGTCGGCGTTGATCTCGGGTATGGCCACCCGCGCGGTCGGGAGGCATGATCGGTGCCGTCCGTACACGGAGACCGGGAGGGCACCAGCGTGAGCGAACGCCGCATCGGAGAGTGGATCGCGATCCGGACGCACGAGAACGGCCACGTCGCCGAACTCGTCCTGGACCGGCCCAAGGCCATGAACGCCGTCTCCACGGAGATGGGCCGGCTCATCGGGCAGGCGACCGCCGAGCTCGCCGCCGACCGGGACGTACGGGTCGTCGTGCTCACGTCCACCCATGAACGCGCCTTCTGCGTCGGCGCCGACCTCAAGGAGCGCAACTCCTTCACCGACGCCGACCTCGTCCGCCAGCGCCCCCACGCCCGGGCCTGCTATACCGGCGTGCTGGAGCTGCCCATGCCCACCGTCGCCGCCGTCCACGGCTTCGCCCTGGGCGGCGGGTACGAGCTGGCGCTGTCCTGCGACGTGATCGTCGCCGACCGGACGGCCGTGGTGGGCTTGCCCGAGGTGTCCGTGGGCGTGATCCCCGGCGGTGGCGGCACCCAGCTGCTGCCCCGCCGCGTCGGGGCCGCCCGCGCCGCCGAACTGATCTTCAGCGCCCGGCGGGTGGAGGCGGCCGAGGCGCGGGGGTTGGGCATGGTGGACCTGCTCGTCGACGAGGGTCAGGACCGGGTGGAAGCCCTGGCCCTGGCCGCCCGGATCGCGGGCAACTCCCCGGTCGGGCTGCGGGCCGCGAAGCGGGCGCTGCGGCTGGGGCACGGGCTGGACCTGCGGGCCGGGCTGGAGGTCGAGGACGCGGCCTGGCGGTCGGTGGCCTTCTCCGGCGACCGGGCCGAGGGCGTGGCGGCCTTCAACGAGAAGCGGAAGCCGGACTGGCCGGGGGAGTAGCCGGGGAGCAGGGCGGCTGAAGGCCTTTATTGGTCTTTGCCGGCCTTCATCGGTCTTATTGCGCGGAATGCGCCCTACGTTCTTACGCTGGAGTGCGTGGAGTGCGGGGCCGCGAGTCCCTCGCGGTCACGGAATGTGAGGCTCGGGTGGCTGGTGACGGGGAGTGCGACGCCCGGCTGCGCGCTGTCGTGGAGCTCGCGCAGGCGATGGCCGCGGCGCCCACCCCGCTTGAGAGCGTCGAGGCCGCGGCGGAGGGCGCGCGCCGCGCGCTGGAGGGGACGTTCGCCGCGATCTCGGTGTGGGAGCGGGAGCGCGGCCGGCTGCGGGTGCTGGCGAACGCCGGTGAGCTCGCGGAGGGGGAGGAACGGTTCCCCGTTGACGAGTCGTATCCCGTGGACGTCTTCCCCGAGATCACGGAGTTTCTGCACGAGCGGTGGGTGGGTGGGCAGCCGCACGCGTGGGTGGAGACGGCCCGTGGGGGCGAAGAGGATTCCGGTCTGTACGGCCATCAGCGCGTCGCCGCCCTGCGGCGGCGTGGGCGCGGTTGCTGCGTGGTCGCGCCGATCGTGCTGCACGGGCGGGCCTGGGGCGAGCTGTACGTGGCGCGCCCGGTCCGGGCGCCGCTCTTCGGGCCCGCCGACGCGGACTTCGCGACGGTGCTGGCGGCGGTGGCGGCGTCCGGCATCGCGCAGACCGAGCGGCTGGAGGAGGTCCGTCGGCTGGCGTTCACCGACCCGCTGACGGGTCTCGCCAACCGGCGCGCGGTCGACGCGCGGCTGGACGAGGCGGTGGAGCGGCACGTGGTGGAGGGCGCCGTCGTCAGTCTGGTGGTGTGTGATCTCAACGGCCTGAAGAAGGTCAACGACACTCTGGGGCACGCGGTCGGGGACCGGCTGCTGGAACGGTTCGGGTCGGTGCTGTCGCTGTGCGGGGCGAAGCTGCCGGGGGCGCTGGGGGCGCGGCTGGGGGGCGACGAGTTCTGTCTGCTGTCGGTGGGGCCGACGGCGGACGAGGTGGTACGGGTCGCGGACGAACTGTGCCGACGGGCCGGGGAGTTGGAGCTGGGGGAGGGGGTGGCCTGCGGGGTCGCGTCGACCGGGGATCCGATCGGTGCCGTGCGTTCGGCCCGGCGGTTGTTCCGGCTGGCGGACGCGGCGCAGTACCGGGCGAAGGCGGCGCGCTCGGCGAAGCCGGTGGTGGCGGGGCGGGACGGGGGGCGCGCGGACCCGGTGGTGCGGATGGCGGACCGGCCGCCGCGGCCGCTGGCTGCGGAGCGCCGCCGGTTCCGGGGGCGGGGCGGGGGCACCTCCCAGCGGTAGCCGGGGGAGGGTGGGCGGAATCCCCGCGCCGAAGGCGCGGGAGACCCCGGCGGCGGGCAGCCGGAAAGTCCACGGAACCCCACGTGGGAGGCGCCCGGCATGGATCGTCACCCCGTGGCGTTACACGAGTACAAAGCCGACTAGTGACAGGTAGCGATTCAGTCTCTAGGGTGCCTGAATATGGATATGCACACTGTGGTGGTGGAGACGACCGGCACAACCGCGGAAGATGTGATCGCCGTCGCCCGCGACGGCGCCCGCGTCGTCGTGTCGGAGGAAGCCCTCGCCGCCGTCGCCGCCGCGCGGCAGGTGATCGACGATCTGGCCGCCAAGCCGGACCCGGTGTACGGCGTCTCGACCGGCTTCGGCGCCCTCGCCGTACGGCACATCAGCCCCGACCTGCGGGCCCAGCTCCAGCGCAACATCGTCCGCTCGCACGCCGCCGGCATGGGCCCGCGCGTGGAGCGCGAGGTCGTGCGGGCGCTGATGTTCCTGCGCCTGAAGACGCTCGCCTCCGGTCACACGGGCGTACGCCCGCTCGTCGTCACGACCATGGCCGCCATCCTCAACGCGGGTATCACCCCCGTGGTGCACGAGTACGGATCGCTCGGCTGCTCCGGCGACCTCGCGCCGCTCTCGCACTGCGCGCTCACGCTGATGGGCGAGGGTGACGCCGAGGGGCCCGACGGTGTGGTGCGCCCGGCGGCGCAGCTGCTCGCCGAGCACCGGATCGAGCCCGTGGAGCTGCGGGAGAAGGAGGGGCTCGCGCTGCTCAACGGCACCGACGGCATGCTCGGCATGCTCGTCATGGCCTGCGCGGACATCTCCCGTCTGATCACCTCGGCCGACATCACCGCCGCGCTGTCCCTGGAGGCGCTGCTCGGCTCGGAGAAGGTGCTGGCCCCCGAGCTCCACACCATCCGCCCCCACCCGGGGCAGGGTGCGAGCGCCGCGAACATGGCGGCGGTGCTGGCCGGTTCCGGGCTCACGGGGCACCACCAGGACGACGCGCCGCGCGTCCAGGACGCGTACTCGATCCGTTGCGCCCCGCAGGTCGCCGGGGCGGGCCGGGACACCCTGGCCCATGCCCGGCTGGTGGCGGACCGCGAGCTGGCCGCCGCGGTCGACAACCCCGTGGTGCTGAGGGACGGCCGTGTGGAGTCCAACGGCAATTTCCATGGTGCGCCGGTGGCTTACGTCCTTGATTTCCTTGCGATTGCGGCTGCTGACCTTGCTTCCATCGCCGAGCGGCGGACCGACCGGCTGCTGGACAAGAACCGTTCGCACGGGCTGCCGGCCTTCCTGGCCGGGGACGCCGGTGTGGACTCCGGGCTGATGATCGCCCAGTACACCCAGGCCGCGCTGGTCAGCGAGATGAAGCGGCTGGCGGTCCCGGCGTCGGTGGACTCGATCCCGTCCTCCGCGATGCAGGAGGACCACGTCTCCATGGGCTGGTCGGCGGCGCGCAAGCTGCGGACGGCCGTGGCGGCGCTCGGCCGGGTCATCGCCGTGGAGCTCGTCGCCGCGACGCGGGCGATCGAGCTGCGGGAGGGCCTGGAGCCGTCCCCGGCCTCGCGGGCGGTGCTGAAGGCCGTGCGCGCGGCGGGCGTGGAGGGACCGGGCGGGGACCGGTTCCTGGCACCGGACCTGGCGGCCGCCGAGGCGTTCGTCCGGGCCGGGGAGCTCGTCGCGGCGGTGGAGCCGGTGACGGGCCCGCTGGCCTGACGGGCGGGACCGGTCAGCGGGCGGCGGTGCGTGACCTGCGGGCCGCGCCCGTGACCAGCGCGCCGCCCGCGGCGACGAACGCTATGCCACCGAAGAGATACGGAGTGGTGTCCACGCTCCCGCTGGCCGCCAGCTCCTGGGCGGCGGCGGGGGCCGACGCCGCGACGGCGTCCTGCTGCTTCTCGGGACGCTCGGGCGTAGCGTTGGCAGTGGGAACGAACCACAGCGCGCACAGCACCGTGCCGGCGGCGACGGCGGTCAGCAGCGGGCGACGTGTGGTCACGGGATGAAACCCCCTGGCGACGACGGAGATTGATGGTCGTGAGCTGTGGTGCGTCCCGACTGACACGATGTTAGTGACACTGGCGGCCGGTGGGGAAGCCATGGGGTGCCGGCGGTCTCGTTAGCAGGGCTTTCGTCCTTTATCAAGGCCCCGGTTGCGGCCCCCGTCGCCCCAGGGGCTTTACTGGCGTGGTCTTTCCCACAGTTTGCCGATAAGTGGAACCGGCCTAAACGGTGCAGGCGTTCCCTTATGTAGTAGCCGGGATACGTGTAGCCCCACGAGCCCCACGATCGGCTCGGGGGATTCCGGGGTCCAGGAGCAATGGAGAAGCGTGTGATGACGTACGGCAAGCGCCGCAAGGGCCTGGTGGCCGCGGCCGCTGTGCTCGGCGGGGTACTGACTCTGGCCGCCTGTGGCGGCGACGGCGATGACGCCAAGGGTGGCGGTGACGCCAAGGGGAAGTCCCAGGGCCAGGTCGACGCCGCGGCCGCCAAGGACGCCTCCAAGGCGCAGATCAAGATCACGCCCAAGGGCGGTACCAACAACGCCGGCATCACGACCGACGCCGTGTCCGTCACCGTCAGTGACGGCGAGCTCACCGGCGTCAAGATGACGACGGACAAGGGCACCCCCGTCGAGGGTTCAATATCTTCGGACAAGAAGTCCTGGAAGCCGAACAAGCAGCTCGAGCGTTCGACCAAGTACAAGATCGTCGCCGAGGCGAAGGACTCCAAGGACCGCAAGGCCACTGAGAACTCCTCCTTCTCCACCGTCTCTCCCGACAACAGCTTCATCGGCTCCTTCACGCCGGAGGACGGCTCCACGGTCGGCGTCGGCATGCCCGTGTCGATCAACTTCGACAAGCCGATCAAGAACCGGAAGGACGTCCAGTCCCACCTGGAGGTCACCAGCACCAGCGGCCAGAAGGTCGTCGGCCACTGGTTCGGCGACCAGCGCATCGACTTCCGGCCGCAGGAGTACTGGAAGGCCAACTCCGAGGTCACGCTGAAGATGGACCTCGACGGTGTCGAGGGCGGCCCGAACATCAAGGGCGTCCAGAAGAAGACCATCAAGTTCAAGATCGGCCGGGCGCAGGTCGCCACCGTCGACGTCAAGACGCACCAGATGACGGTCGTCCGGGACGGTCAGACCATCAAGACCATCCCGATCTCGGCGGGCAGCCCCGAGAACAAGACGTACAACGGCAAGATGGTGATCTCGGAGAAGTTCGTCGAGACCCGCATGGACGGCTCGACGGTGGGCTTCGCCAAGTCCGACGGCAAGGGCGAGTACGACATCAAGGACGTGCCGCACGCCATGCGCCTGTCCACGTCGGGCACGTTCATCCACGGCAACTACTGGGGCAGCGGCATCTTCGGCGTCTCCAACACCAGCCACGGCTGCGTGGGCCTGGAGGACAAGCAGGGCGCCAACGACCCGAACACCCCGGGTGCCTGGTTCTACAGCAACTCCATCATCGGTGACGTCGTCGACGTCAAGAACTCCGGTGACCGCACCATCTCCCCGGACAACGGCCTCAACGGCTGGAACATGGACTGGGCGCAGTGGATCGCGGGCAGCGCGACCGGCGCGTGAGCGTCCGGCTCCTCTCCTGAGAGCTGAATGAGAGCCTGAAGGGGCCCTCCCGGCGGATCCGTCCGCCGGGAGGGCCCCTTTGTCGTCGGTGCGCGGATGGGGTCGTGGAAAACCGAACGACAGCGTGGAGCTCACGTCATAGCGTGCGCGGAATGAGCGAACTGCTGTGTCTGAGCGATCGTCCTTCCGAGAGCGAGATCGACGGCTGGCATGCCGTCATGGCCGCCGCGCACGGGCGTGACCTGCCCGCCGTGCCGGGGCCCGGGCGGGTGGAGACGGCCGGGGTGCTGTGTGTGACGGACGGCGACAGCCGGTACGTACGGCTGGCGGTGCCGGCGGAGGGCGGGGCGTACGCGGGGGTCGTCTCGCTGCGGCTGTTCGACGGCGAGGAGAACCGGAGGACGGCCTGGGTCGAGTACCTCGCCGTCCGGCCGGAGCTGCGGAACCGGGGCATCGGGACGCGCCTGTGGCAGGAGGTGCGGGCGATCCTGGAGCGGGAGCAGCGGACCGCGGTGGGCATTCAGGTCGAGATCGGCGGCGCGGGCGAGAAGTTCGCGCTCGCGCACGGTTTCGTCTGCGCCATTCCGCTGGTGATGTATGTACAGGATGTGTCGGGGGAGGAGGCCGAGGAGCCGACTCTGCCGGAGGGGTATCGCTTCGCCGAGTGGGACGGCGCCGTGCCCGACGAGTACGCCGGCCCCTTCGCGGCCGTCCGCGACGCCATGTCCGACAGCCCCTGGGGCGACTTCGAGGAAGAACGGCCGCGCTGGGACGCCGCGCGGTCCCGCGCCTTCCAGCAGCTCGTCGTCGACCGGGGTGGGGAGATGCTCACGGTCGTCGCGGTCGCGCCCGACGGCTCGTTCGCCGGCTACACCGAGCTCGTGCGGCGCTCCCCGGACGGCTCGCGGGCCATTCAGTACGGCACCGCCGTCGCCGCCGCCCACCGCGGGCTCGGCCTGGGCCGGGCGGTCAAGCTGCGGATGCTGCGGCTCGTGGGCGAGGGGCGGATGCCCGTACGGGAGATCGCCACGGGCGTCTCCGACGACAACGGCCCCATGCGCGCCGTGAACAAGCTGCTCGGCTACCGTCCCGAGCGCTCCGTGGGGGTCTTCCAAGCCAGGCTCTGACCCGGGCCCCGACCCCGGGCGTGTGCCCTGCCTGCGGTGATGCGGGAAGATGGGATTCCACTCAGGCGCATCCCCGGCGCCCGGGCCCCCGAGGAAGCGAGCCCCCACCGTGCACAGCTCCGAGTCGCCCCTGGAAACCGTCTCCGCGGCCGTACGCGGGCTGCGGGCGGCGCACGGGGACGATCTCGACGACGCCGTCTACGCCGCCGCCTCCGCCCTGGCCGCCGCCCCGGCCGGCTGGGAGGCCATCAGCGGCGCGGTCGTCCGGCACGGCTCCGCGACCGTGCGGCGGGCCTGGGAGTACGGCTGGCAGCCCGCCGACGTCGTCCGGCTCGTACGGCGGGAACTGCCCGCCGCCGAGACCCGGTTCGCCGTCGCCCTCATCGCCGCCGAGGGCAGGCGCTACGCGCCGGAGACGCTCGACGCCCGCTGGGTCGCCCAGCTGGAGGAGCTCGACGCGCGCGCCTGGTGGGAGACGGACGACACCTTCCTCGACGGCTTCGCGGAGCGCGAGCGGCTGAGCCGCTTCGAGACCGCCGTCCGCGCCCTGGGCACGCTGCGGCTCATCGACCGGCTGCCGAGGGTCGGCGGCGTCGGCCCGCTGCCCGGCACCGGCGGGCACGTCCGCACGGCCGCCGAGGCCGTGGAACCCCGGATGCTCGGCCGCGTCCGGGCGCTGCTGGCCAAGGCGGAGTCGACGCAGTTCCCGGAGGAGGCGGAGGCCCTGTCGGCCAAGGCCCAGGAGCTCATGGCCCGGCACTCCATAGACGAGGCCCTGCTCGCCGCCGGCGCGGCCGCCGCCGGGGACGGGCCGGGCGCCTGCCGGATCGGGGTCGAGGGCCCGTACGAATCCGCCAAGGCCCTGCTCCTGAACGCGGTGGCCGCCGCCAACCACTGCCAGGCGGTGTGGTCCAGCGAGTACGGCTTCTCCACCGTCGTCGGCTTCGACGCCGACCTGGAGCTGGTCGAGCTCCTCTACACCTCCCTCCTCGTCCAGGCCACCGCCGCCATGGGCCGCGCCGCCGACGAGCACCACGCCCGCGGCCGCTCCCGCAGGACCCGTGACTTCCGGGAGTCCTTCCTGATCGCCTACGCGGGCCGCATCGGCGACCGGCTGTCCTCGGCCGTCCGCGACGTGGCCGCCGAGGAGACCCGGCCCGAGGTGCTGCCCGTGCTGGCCGCCCGGGACGTGGCGGTCGGCGAGACCGCCGGGCGGCTCTTCCCCGACACCACCTCGCACCGGCTCAAGGGCCGCGACGCCGACGGCTGGGCCCGCGGCACCGAGGCCGCCGACGCGGCCCGCCTGGCGGACGCCCAGTAGGGGCGCGGGGAACTGCGCGATCAGCCCCCACCGGCCCGCAGGTGACCGGACCGGACCCCGGCCACGGGAAGGATCAGGCCGACGGCGTGAAGTACGCCCCCGGTGCCACCCCCACCCCCCGGCGGAACGCCGCGACGAACGCGCTCGGCGACCCGTACCCCACCCGCCGCGCCACCGCGGACACCGTGGCCCCCGCCGCGAGCAGCGGCATCGCCGCCTCCAGCCGCAACTGCGTCCGCCACCGTCCGTACGACATACCCGTACCCTCCGTAAAGGCCCGCGCCAGCGTCCGGCCGCTCGCACCCACCAGCGCGCCCCACTGCGCGAGCGTGCGCCCGTCCGACGGGTCCGCGCGCAGGGCCTCCGCCACCCGCCGGGCCCGGGGATCGGCCGGCATCGGCGCCCTGACCGTCGTCACCGTGACGGGACGCAATTGGTCCAGCAGGACGTCCTCCGCGCGCTGCCGCGCCCCCGTGTCGAGGCCCTCCTGCGACAGATGCCCGATCAGCTCTCTCAACAGCCCGGAGACCGCGATGACTTGCGGCGCCTGCCAGCCGAACGGGCAGCGGTCCGGCCAGAAGTACAGACTCCGCATCAGCGCGGCGCAAGTGGCGCCCGTGGCGTGCGGGACGCCCGCCGGGATCCACAGTGCGACGGTCGACGGCAGCACCCACGTACGGCCCCCGGCGCGCACGGCCAGGACGCCGCGCGGCGCCCACGCCAGCTGATGGGCGCTGTGCCGGTGGACGTCGAACCACTCGTCCTCGCCGAGCGCGAAGCTCCCGACGGCTATGGCACTGCCGGCGGGGGCGACGACGTGGCCGGCGGTCTGTCCTTTCGGCGACATGGCTTGGCCTCCTGGCCCGTATACGACACGGTCACCTGATTCCTAGCCTCGTCGCATGCCGATGAATCTCGTTCACCGCCGTCTGTGCAGTTCCGAGAAGTGGGCCCGGGCCGTCGAGGACCGTCTGTTGCCGTGGGCCCTGGAGGGAGTGCCGCTCGGGCCCGACACCCTGGAGATCGGGCCGGGTTACGGGGCCACCACGCGCGTCCTGCTGCGCCGGGAGGGCGTGACGCGGCTGAGCGTCGTCGAGGTCGACGCGTCGTACGCGGCCGGGCTGCGCCGGGAGTTCGGCGACCGGGCCGAGGTCGTGCACGGCGACGGCACCGCCCTGCCCTGGCCCGACGGCCGCTTCGACTCGGTCGCCTGCTTCACCATGCTCCACCACGTCCCCTCGCCCGCCCGCCAGGACGCCCTCTTCGCCGAGGCGCACCGCGTGCTGCGCCCGGGCGGCGTCTTCGCCGGCTGCGACTCGCTGAGCGGCCGGCGCTTCCGGTTCATCCACTGGGGCGACACCTGTGTGCCGGTGCCGCCCGCGACCCTGGAGACGCGGCTGCGGGCGGCGGGGTTCGCGGAGGCGACGGTGGAAGTGGGGACGGGTAGCTTCCGCTTCCGTGCGGTACGGGCGGGGTAGGGGAGCTCGCGTCAGCCGATCGTCACCCGCACCACGCGGCCGGAGGCCTCGGTGACGAACAGCTCGCGGCGTCCGTCATGGTCGCCGAACGCACGCGGCACCCGGACGCTCGTCGGCATCCGCAGCCCGTCCACCAGGACGCACGACCGTCCGGTCGCCGGGTCCACCCGGATCAGCTCGCCGCTCCGGAAGGCCGCGACCACCAGGCCGTCGCCGAAGAGGGTGAGGTCGTCGAGGAACTTGCCGTCCAGGACGGTGTGGCTGAGCCGGGTGACGGTGGTGTGCCGCGCCGGGTCGGCCAGGGGGACGCGTACGACCGGGGACGAGCCGTCGACGAGGACGCTCGCGTAGAGCTGATCACCGACGATCTCCAGGCCGTTGGCGCCGAAGATGTCCGCCTTCCTCGTCCACTCCTCGTCCCGGGTGCCGTCCGGCCGGACCTTGAGGATGCCGGTGGCCAGCTCGCGACTGAGGTAGAAGTTTCCGGTGGAGTCGATGGCGAGGCCGTTGATCCCGGGCGTCCCGCCGAAGACCTTCTCGGCGCGGGGCGCGGCCGCGGTGGGGTCGAAGCGCATGACGCCGCCGTCCTTCGCCAGCGGGTTCACGCCGAAGTTGACGTACATCATTCCGTCCGGGCCCCGGCGGACCGCGCCGGGGCCGGGCACGGGGAAGGACGCTTTCAGCGTCCCGTCGGGGGCGTACCCCTCGACGCGGTTCCGGACTATGTGCGAGACCCAGAGGGTGCCGCGTCCGTCGAACTCCAGGTTCTCGCGCCAGTCCAGTAACGGCACGCCGCCGTCCCGGAACACGGTCACGGCCGTCCGCTCCCCGCACCGGCCGGGAGCGGCGGCCGCGCTCGCCACTCCCTGCCCGCCGACGGCCAGCGCGGCCACCAGACTTCCGACGACCGCCATTGAACGTATGGATACACGCATGGATAAACGCATGTGCCCCGTTGTACCGGCCGCACGGGGCCCCGGAAATCGATTGGGCGGAATCAGGCGGTCCTGCGATCATCACGTGGCTCGAATCCGACGACTCAAGGAGCAGGTACACAACCGCGTGGACATCACGACGACCTTCCAGCTGACCCGGCGCGAACTGCTGTCGGCCACCCGCACGCTCACGGTCATGATCCCGATGTATGGCGCTGTCGTCCTCGGGCTGCTGACGAGCGCTTTCTTCGGATCGGGGATGAAGGTCGTCCCCGCGGTGGCGACCTGCGTCCTGGGCGTCGCGGCCGTCGAGTTCGGCATCCGGCGGTCCATCAAGCGGAGCGCGTCGCTCATCGAGGCTCCGTGGACGGTACGGATCACCGAGGGGAGTTTTGGCCTGACCACCGGCGTCAGCCACTCGGAGATCGACTGGTCCGCGTACGCGCGCGTCACGTCCCGGGCCGGTTTCTGGTACCTGCGCCAGCCCAACCGGGCGGCGGTGATCCTCCCGCAGCGCGTCTTCACCGAGGCCCAGCGGGCGGAGCTGGCCGCGTTCTTCGCGGCCCGCTTCCCCTCGGGCAAGCGAGTCGGCTGACCGCCGTACGGCCCGGACTCAGGCCCCTGCCTCCGCCCGCAGCTTCCGGGCCGGCGACGCCGGGTCGCATCCGGGACCCACGCCCTCGACGAGGACGACGTCGCCCGTGATGTGGTCCGTCCGCAGCGGCAGGAGCCCCTGGTAGGCGGGCGACGCTTACCAGGCGCGGGCCTCGGCCATCCGGGGAACCCGATCAGCACGGCGTTCCCGGGCCACGCCCCCTCCACGACCTCCGGCGGCACACCGTGAATGAGGAACCGGCCGCCGAAGGGGGCCAGGGTGGCCTGGACGCGCTCCATGCGGACGAGGGTGTCCTCGTGGCGGGAGCTGTCACGGAAGTGGGCGACGGCGTCTCCGCCGCGCGGTCACGGACCACCCTGCCGCCCACCGGCAGGGGGCGTCGATCACCCACGGGGTCATGCTGAGATCATCTCTCGGTGATACCCAGCACCACAGCCCGCTTCGCCGGATTCTCCGGCGACTTCGAGGCCCATCTCACCGTGCGCGCCGATGGGCCCGCGACCGTGGACGCGCTCGAACGGTACGCGGCCGGCCATGACATGAAGTGCGCGCACATCGTGCTGGACCGGGGCCGGACGCCCAGTCAGCCGATGCTCA
Organism: Streptomyces sp. NPDC037389; assembly: GCF_040636475.1. NCBI lineage: Bacteria > Bacillati > Actinomycetota > Actinomycetes > Kitasatosporales > Streptomycetaceae > Streptomyces > Streptomyces sp. NPDC037389. The sequence goes on along the minus strand of NZ_JBEZUS010000009.1, from coordinate 354,371 downwards.
CGCTGCGCGGCTCCGGGCGGCTGCCCGTGGTGCGGGAGGCGGTGGAGGACGCGGCGCGCGGGGTGCGGGAGGCCGGGTTCGCGGTCGTCCGGACGAAGATCGAGGCGACCCCGTGGGCGGAGGGCGTGCCAGGCACCGACGCGGACGCGGCGGCCCTCGGGGCGCGGTACTACTTCGAGCACCACGTGAAACTCCTGCTCACCCCCGGCACGGACACCTCCCCCCTCACGGCGCTCGCCGAGGCCCACGGCGCGCACCTCTCCCGCAACGCCCGCCGGGTGCGGGCGGACGGCCGCGCCGAGCGGTTCGTCACCCAGCGTTGCCGCCTGGTGGGCCGCCCGATGGCGGAGGAACGGCTGGACGCGCTGCTGGCGGCCCTGCGTGACGCCGGGTACGACGTGGCCTCCAGCGAACGGGAGTTCGTCGTGTACGACAGTGACGAGTCGGTCGACGACGGCTGGATCGACGAAGAGGTCGAAGAGACCGAAGAGACCACTGAGGACGTGGACGCATGACGACGACACCCTGGGAGAAGTTCTCGCACGGACCGTGGCAGGCGACGACGGTCGTCCCCCAGCTACCGCCCGACGAGGCCACCCGGCAGAAGAAGGACCTGCCGGCGACGCTGCGCCCGGTGCCCGGCGAGGGCGTCGTACAGCATCCCGTGTACGACCCGGCGGCCAACCACCACGTCCTGGGCATGCGGCTGAGCGAGCCCCGGTTCGCGAACCCGGACAGGGGTGAGGCCTGGTTCGCGGCCCGCCGCCACGCCCTGGACCACGTGCTCGCGGCGGTCGCGGACTCCCCGTGGGCCGAGCACCTGGTGCTGCGCGGCAGCGTGCTGCTCAAGGCGTGGTTCGGCGACGCGGCCCGTGAGCCCGGCGACCTGGACTTCGTCGTCGTCCCCGACACCTGGCGGCTGGAGGACGACCGTACGGATGCCATGCTCGACGGCATCGCCCGCGCCGCCGAGGCCGCCTCGCGCGCCGCCGGCGGTCCCGTCCGCATCGACGCGGCGGGCGCGGTCAGCGACGAGATATGGACGTACGACCGGGTGCCGGGCCGCCGGCTCGTCCTGCCCTGGACGGACGCGACGGACGCGACGGACGGGGCCGATGGGACGGCCGGGGCGGAAGGCCTCCCGCCGGGCACCGTCCAGCTCGACTTCGTCTTCAACGAGACGCTGCCCGCCCCGCCCGTACGCACCGCGATCCCGCCCCTCGGCGGCGGCGGCGCGGGCGGATCCGTCTCCCTCATGGCGGCGAGCCCGGAACTCTCCCTCGTGTGGAAGATCCTGTGGCTGGTGAGCGACATGCACCCCGAGGCCAAGGACCTCTACGACGCGGTTCTCCTCGCGGAGAGCGTGACCGTGCCGTACGAGCTGCTGAAGCGCGTCCTCACGGAAGCGGGGGAGTGGTCCGACCTCCCCTACATCCTCGGCGAGGCCGGCGAGGTCGACTGGCCCGAGTTCGAGAAGGACTACCCGGACGACCCGGAGACCGGCGGCGGATACCTGCTGCGCCTCGTCGTCGCCCTGTCCCGGGGCTACGCGCCGGACGAGGCCGGCGCGTACGCCCGGCTGGCCGTCGCCTTCGAGGACGTCACGGTGATCCTGCGCGAGGAGCACGCGGCGGGCGGCATGGAGGCCGTCGAGTCGTGGTTCGCCTGCCGCGTGGTGTCCAGCATCTGTGCCCTGATCACCGTCCGCGAGCTGCTGGGCGGGCGCTCCGAGTGCACCTTGCGCGAGGCGGCGGACGTGGTGGTGTCCCTCCGCGACCGGAGTCGTGGCGAGGACCGCCCGGCCGTCACCCCGTACCACGGCGACCCGCACCGCCTCGCGGCACGGCTGGAGGAGATGGGCTAGCCGGGCCGCCCGCCGCCCCGACCCCTCCCGGGGGGCGGCCCCTCCCGGGGCGGGTCCTCAGGCTCGGGCGCGCAGGGCGAACATCAGCGGGATCCTGGGCTCGCCGTCCGGCAGCCGCCACCAGCCGCATTCGTCCCCCACCATGGAGGGGAACCGCTGCCAGGGCAGCAGATCGGTCTCCCGCAGGAGGTCCACGGTCAGCCCGGCGCCGGTGACGGCGGTGACGACCTCGCCGATCCCGTGCCGCCACTCGAAGCTCGTCGTCGCCTCGCGCAGGGGCGGGCCGTCGGTGTACGTGTGGGGGTTGTCGCTGCGGATCGGGCCGCGCCCGCCCAGGTAGTCGTGCGCGAGCAGCAGGCCGTGCTCCCCGGGCCGGCCCACCGGGCCGAGCGAATCGAGCAGCGGATGGAACTCCACCACGTACAGCACCCCGCCCGGGCGCAGCAGATCGCGGACCGTCTCCGCCCAGGCGGCCAGGTCCGGCAGGTAGCACAGGGCGCCCTTGCCGGTGTAGACCACGTCGAACCGCCGCCCGTCGAGCGCCTCGACGGCCCGGTGGACATCGGCCCGGACGAACTCCACGTCGCGGCCCGACTCCTCCGCGAGGCGCCGCGCCTGCGCCACGGCCTCCCCGGAGAAGTCCAGCCCGACCGTGTGCGCCGCGCCCCGGGCGGGGAACGCCTGGGTCTCGGTGCCCAGATGGCACTGGAGGTGCAGCACCCGCCGTCCGGCGAGGGCGCCCAGGTCCTCCCACTCGAAGGGGGCGAACCAGTCCTCGGGGGAGCGGGAGCCGTCCAGCCCGTAGAAGGCGCTGGCCACGTGCACGGGGGTACGGGCGTCCCAGTTGCGCCGGTTGGCGCGCAGCATCTCTTCCTCGGTCGTCATGGGACCGTTCTACCGGCCCGCCGTTCAACCGGCCGGGAGACGTAGTTGGTTCCCTAGTGACAAAAACGTATCCGTGCTCTTCGATGTGCGTGACCGTCCCATCACACACAGGAAGTGATCGCATGCTGCGCGCGTTACGTGCCCTCGGCCTCGCTGTTCTCACGGCAGGTCTGACCCTCACCGCGGCCCCGGCCGCGACCGCCGCCCCGGCCGCCGCCACCGCGGCCGAACGGCCGCTCACGCCCATTGGCGGCGGCACCGGCATCATCTTCCGGATCGTCCCGACCCCGGAGGAGCGCCAGGGCTTCTTCGTCTGCACCCTCACCGCCGTCGGCCGCGACGACGCCGGCAACCTGGTCGGCCTGACGAACGCCCACTGCTTCATCGACGAGAAGGGCAACAAGCTCGTCGGCGAGAAGGTCTACCGGGACACCTCCCCCGCCGGTACCGCGGCCGCCCCCGCCGACCTCAACGCCAGCCGCCCCGACCTGGAGACCGGCCCCATCGGCACGGTCACCTACGTCAGCACGCCCAACAACCTGCTCAACGCCGGTCCCAAGGGCCTCGACTTCGCGGTCATCAAGCTGGACGAGTCGAGAGTCGCCCCCACCGCCACCGTCGGCGAGGTGACCATCACTTCGATCGGCGCCCCGCCCCCCAACGGCACCCGCATGTGCAAGCAGGGCCACCGGACGGGCCTGACCTGCGGCATCAAGCTGGGCACCCACAACATGTGGTTCACCCACCTCATCTGGACCAACGGCGGGGACTCCGGCTCCCCCGTGGTCAGCGGCCAGACGCTGGTCGGCAACGCCTGGGGCGTACAGCACAGTTCGGCGATCCTGGACATCATCGCGGAGATGAACGCGAACGGCGGCGTGGGCGCGGGCTTCCACCTGGCGGTCTGAGCGGTTCGAGCCGTGGCCCTAGGGCGGAAGTCCCAGCCGGAGATCCACACAGCGGCGGAGCCGGGGCCGGGGCGGTGGCTGAAAGGGTGGTGATCCTCCGATACCCACCGGAACCGCCTGGGAGATCAGATGGAGCCCGCGTCCAGCCGTGACGTGACCACGCCCGCCACTACCCCCGAAACCGCCCCCGACACATCAGGGGTCCTCCGGCTGATGGAGGAGGCCTTCGGATTCCTCCACTCCGCCGCACTGCGGACCGCCGCGCGGCTCCGGCTCGCCGACCACCTCGCCGACGGACCGCGCACCCCCGCCGAACTCGCCGAGGCCACCGGCACCGACGGCACGGCACTGCGCCGGCTGCTGCGGCTGCTGGCGTCGCGCGGCGTCTTCGAGGAGGACGGGACGGGCGCGTTCGGGCTGACACCCGCCGCGTCCGTCCTGCGCACCGGCATACCGGGCTCGCTCCACGCCACGGTGCTCCTGCTCACCGACGACATGTTCCTGCGCCCTGCGGCCGACCTCGCCGAGACGGTCCGCACCGGGGAATCCGCCTTCCCCAGGGTCTTCGGCACCCCCTTCTTCCAGCACCTCGAAACCGACAGCGCGGCCCGCGAGGTCTTCGACGCCGGGATGGCGGCCTTCTCCGGCCCGCTCGACGACGTGGTCGCCGCCGCGTACCCGTTCCCGGACCGGGGCACGGTCGTGGACGTCGGCGGCGGCCGGGGCGGACTGCTCCGCTCCGTCCTGCTGCGCCACTCCGGCCTGTCGGGCGTCCTCTTCGACCAGGCACCGGCGCTGCGCGAACCCCTGCTCGACCCGGCGGAGCTGACGGGACGCTGGCGGGCCGTACCCGGGGACTTCTTCGCCGCCGTCCCGAAGGGCGACATCCACGTCCTCAAACACGTCCTGCCCGACTGGAGCGACGACGACTGCGTCCGCATCCTGCGCTCCTGCCGCCGGTCCCTCGCCCCGGGCGGCCGGGTCCTGATCGTCGACGCTGCCCCACCGGCGGGCAACGCCCCGCACCCCGGCAAGGACCTCGACATCCTGATGCTGACCGCCCTCGGCGGCAGCACCCGCACCCCCACAGAGCTCGCCACCCTCTTCACCCGCGCCGGCCTCCGCCACGCCCGCACCCTCCCCACCCCGGGCTTCGCCTCGATCGTGGAGGCGGAGGCGACCACGGACTGACGCACCGGCCCACCGGCCCACCGGCCCTGGGCCGGTGGGCCGCCCGTCAGCCTGCTCGCTCTTCAGCGAGCCTCCCGTCGGGACGTCCCCAGCCACGCTGAACGGCCACCTCGTCGTCGCGGCCGATGCGCGCCGGGTGCCCTTCCTTGAACACGACGGTGACGTCCCGCCCGCGCTCACGGACGGCTTTCACTTCCCTCCGGGCGCGGCCGTCGTCGACCACGTCGCCGCTCCGCAGCATGTACGCCAGCAGACGCATCACAACCACCTCCCGCCCGGCATGGTGATCACGGCCCAGACCGACTTGCCCACCCCGCTTCGCGCTCTCACGCCCCAGCGGTCCGAGAGCGCCTCGACCAGGATCAGGCCACGGCCTCCAGACCCACCCGGGGCCCGCAATCGGGGGAGGTGGCGTTCATCGGCATCGTCTACCGCCAGCCGCACGCCCTCGGCGCCGTGGCAGAACGAGGTTTCGATGTGCCGGTCCGCCACCTGGGGATGCTTGATCGCGTTCGTGACCAGCTCCGAGAGAACCAGCACGGCCGGTTCCTCGATCTCGGTCAGCCCCCAGTCCGCCAGGGCCGAGCGCAGCTCATCGCGCGCCAAGCCGACGGATCTTCCCTTTGCCTCCCAGCGTTGCACACGGCGCGTTCCACCGCACCTGACAGCCGTACTGGCCCCACTCATAGGTCTCGACCGTCCTTCGAGAGCACGGGTAAGTGACTTCACCGAAGGTAGGGTCGAGAGGCGCATGCGACCCGGAAGAAAATTCCGGGTCTTGGGTCAACCTCACGCTGCTCGGTTACTACTTGACGGCGCCGAGCTTGATCGCGAGCTCCTGTACGTCACGTCGGCCGGTTCGTTTGTGCAGGCGGCGGGCGAGATCGCGGGCGAACTCGTGAGCGCGTATCTGTTCCGGTGCCGTCAGGAAGGCGCGCTTGAGGCTGTCCACCGCCTCATCCACACGGCCGGCTTCGCCATAAGCCCTGGCCGCATCCAGGCGCAGCCGTGCCCGGCGCTCCTTCGGCAGTCCCACGGCCGACACGCCATCCGCTATACGGACTGCCGCCCCGATGTCCTCGAACTCCAGCGCGGTCGCCAGCCGGTGAATCTCGACGTTGGTCGGGCCGAAGGAGGTCCACATCTCGTTGCCGTCGTAACCGAGCCGGTCAGCCGCCAGTTGCGCCTTGTGCAGCATCTCATCGACCAACGAGGCATCGCGCATCCGCGCGGCCGCTACAGCTCCATTGAGGAACAGCGTCCCGCAGACCGATAGCGATTGCGGCGATGACTGCCACCAGTGCTCGGACACCTCCGCCGCAGCGTCAAGGGTGACGTTCACAGCGTCCTGAACGTCCTCCGGTCGGCCGGCGCCGAGCTGGACGTGGGCGACAGCGCGGCGAAGGGCGAGAGTAACGGCAGGGTCGCCCAGTTCACTCGCCGCAACATCCCCGCGGTCGACGGCCACCCACGCCAAGTTGGTCTCACCGAGCTTGCGGAGGTAGACCGCCGCAAGGTGCAGAACCAAGGCGTACTCGCGAAGCGCCTGACCTCCTTCCGCCCCTGTCGTGTAGCTGTGCATGGCCACACGAGCATCAGCCAGCAGAGCGGGGAGCTTCGAGCCGAGGCTGGCGTACTCGGATCCCTGGTACAGCGCCCAGGATCTCCCGACCTCCATGCGCACCCGTTCGAGCCGGGGAACCGGCCGCTGATCGAACAAGGAGCCCGACAGACGACGCGACTGCATCAGGGCCGTGCGAATCGCCGGAACACTGGCCTTGTGGTCCCCGTGGTCCTCCAAGAGCGCGGGACGTCCCTGTAGATCCTCCAGCGGGACGCGCAGGGCTTCGGCCAGGTCAGCCAGCATCTTCACGTTGTTCACCGGAATGCGGTCGGACTCCACCCGGTAGACCCAGTCCTCCGACCGGTTCAGTAGCTCACCGAGCTCCCGTTGGGACAGCCCCCGCCGCTTTCGGCAGTACCCCACGCGCTGGCCAAATGTGAAGTGATCGGTCATGCCGCGCATCGTCGCCCTCCCCTGGCTACGTCGCGTCGAGTGTCACGCGTTGCCCAGCACAACGACCGGCAACGAACCAGACACGGCACGCGAGGAGTTCCGTACGCTCGCCCCATGACCGAGCCCCAGAGTGAGCACGAGCTCCGCATGGCCCGCCCCCGGATGGCAGCAGGCGCGCTCTTCTTCAACGACCAAGGGGACGTTCTCCTGGTCCGCCCCTCGTACAAGCCAATGTGGGAGATCCCTGGCGGCTACATCGAAGTGGGCGAGTCGCCTCTCGCCGCCTGCAAGCGCGAGGTCCTGGAAGAGCTGGGCATTACGCCGCCCATCGGCCCCCTCCTGGTCGTGGACTGGGCCCCGAACGAACGCGATGGTGACAAGGTCCTGTGGGTCTTCGATGGCGGGGAACTCCAGCCGAAGGAAGTGAGCGCGATCAAACTCCAGGCTGACGAACTGCTGGGCGCGGAATTCCACCCCGTGAGCGCCCTCGATGAGCTGCTGATCCCTAGGCTTGCCCGCCGCGTGAGGCAGGCAATCGCTACCCGCGGTCAGGCCCGTGCGCGGTACCTCGAGCACGGTGAGCCCGTGCAGTAGCCGCACGCGCGATCCCCGTCGGGCAGGACCCCCCCGACGGGTCACCCAGCTTGACGCCCGTCCCCACGAGTCTCTGGAGTCAGGTAACCCCTGGGCGCGAAGGGGCTTCAGCGGGGATGGCTACAGCGCGTCGAACGGCGGCACGATACGGACAACGATGATCGGTAGATCCCTTGGCGCCACCAGGAAGTGGAACCAGCCACCGACGGCGTCCATGCGGCGCAGGCCGCCCGGCCGGGGCCGTTGCCGACGTCGCTGACATCGACGCCCGTACCGGCAAGCTCGACGAGCTGACCGGCCAGCCGTTCCACTTCCGCCACCACGTGAACGGGGATGCCGCCCGCCACGTGATCCTGATCTGGGGCGTACTCCCATCGCCAGTTCTGACTCACCGGGCGGAGAGGCCCGTGGCCGCGTGGGCTTCGTCCAGGATCCGCCCGATCTCGGAGGCGGCCTGCCGCGCCTGGGCGGCGTCGCCCGACTCGGCGATGTCTTCCCACCGGCGCAGGTCCGCTGCCAGTTCGGGCCGGCGCTGGATGTGGACATGGACGGCCCACTGGGCGATGAACCGCTGGAGCGGCGCCAGATCGGAGCCCTGCCGGGACTGGTCGGCCGCTTGGTCCAGTTCCCGGGTGAAGGCCGGCAGCGCGGCAGGGGCGATCTGGCTGAGCGCCTGCCGAAGCGCGGCAACCGTGGCCGGGGGCTGGGGGATGAGTGGTTGCCCGGCGGCGGAGGTGGTCATGGCTGCTCCCATGGGCGTGATTCCGATCGCCGTGGCTCAGCGTATCGGGCATGAGCGCATTTCCACCGCTCGAACGAGTGAGGGAGAAGCGATACGGCTACTCTCCCGGACCCTCCTGCACGGGCTACTCGTCCGTGACTTCCGGCGCGGGCACGATCCCCGTCGGGCAGGACCGCCCCCAGTTCGTCTCGAACGGGTCACCCAGCTTGACGCCCGTCCCGCCTATGCCGCAGTAGCCGTTCGGGTTCTTGGCGTCCGAGAGGTACTGCTGGTGGTAGGCCTCCGCGTAGTGGAACGGGCCCGCCGGGAGGATTTCCGTGGTGATGTCGCCGTAGCCGGACGCGCGCAGCACCGACTGGTACGCCTCGCGCGAGGCCTCGGCGGTGGACTGCTGCTCGGGGGAGTGGGTGTAGACCGCCGAGCGGTACTGGGTGCCGCGGTCGTTGCCCTGGCGGTTGCCCTGGGTGGGGTCGTGGGACTCCCAGAAGAGCTTGAGCAGGGACTCGTACGAGACGAGGGACGGGTCGAAGACGACGCGGACCACCTCCGTGTGGCCCGTCAGGCCGCTGCACACCTCCTCGTACGTCGGGTGCGGCGTGGTGCCGCCCTGGTAGCCGGCCAGGGTCGTCCATACGCCCTCGGTCTGCCAGAACTTGCGCTCCGCGCCCCAGAAGCAGCCCATGGCGAAGTCGGCGACGGCCAGGCCCTCGGGGTAGGGGGCGGCCAGCGGGGTGTCCAGGACGCTGTGGCGCTCCTGGAGGGGGAAGGCCGGGGCGGCGCGGCCGGGCAGGGTCTCCTCGGGGGTGGGGAGGTGGTTCCGGTGGCGGCTGACGAACATCATCGGGCTCCTCGCTTCGGCGGTCCGTCCGGGACAACGTACGCGCCGCCGCCAGGATTCCGGTGGCCGTTCGCGGCCGCGCCCGCCAGGGCCTGGGTGCGGACGGCGCAGTAGGACTCGGCGGGGTCCGTGGTGTAGGTCCACGGCAGGGCGCCGACGTAGCCGTCGACCATGCGGAACTGCTCGACGGCTGCCTCGTGGCGCCCCTGGCGGGTGAGGAAGTACGCCAGCAGGTGGCGGGCGCCCGCCACGCGCGGGTGGCCGGGGCGGGCCGCGGCCACGTCGCGGAGGGCCGCGTCCACCAGGGCCGTCAGCTCCGGGGAACGGTAGTCGGCCTTGGTGGCCTCGGTGTCCTTGTGCTCGTACCAGCTGATCAGCGGGAGCACCGTCAGCAGGCTGCCGGTCGGCGCCGCGGCCACCGCCCGGGACGTGAAGTCACGGGCCAGTTCCTCGGAACCGCGCCACTTCGCGCACCAGTACTGGAGCGCGGCCGTGTGCGCCGGGTAGTGGTGCGGCGCCCGGGTGGTGACCTCCGCCCACAGTTCGCGCATCGCCTCGTGCGGGGCCCCCGAGCCCATGTAGAGGGGGATCTGCGTCGCGTACGGGGTGGGGTCCGCGGGGTCGGCCAGGGCGACGGCGCGCGCGAAGTCCTCGTGCGCCTCACGCAGCACCCGGTGGAAGCCGGCGAACTGCTCGTCGGTGGTCCCGTTCGCCCTGGCGCTGCCGCGGATCTCCCACGCCAGGGAGATCTTGGCGTCGGCGTGGACGAGGGCCGCGCCGGGGTCGTCCGGGTGCTCGGCCCGCCAGGCCTTCAGCCAGGTGTCGTCGTCGGAGGCGGCGTCCGCCAGGGTGGTGACGACCTCGTAGCGCCGTTCCCAGTCCGTGCCGGCCGCGGCCAGGGCCTCGGCGGCCGCCCGCCACTCGCCGCGGGAGACGGCCTCCCGCAGGGCGTCGCCCTCCGGGTCCGGGCCCGTCCGGTCGGTGACCTGCTGGTCCTCGGGCAGCATGCGTGCGGCCTCGATGCAGCGGCCGATGCGTGCCCAGTGCAGTTGCCGCCGGATCCAGAAGGCGGCGGCCACGGCCAGGACGGCCACGACGATGAGGGTGATCAGGAGCATGGGGAGTGGGGTCGTCCGATCAGGAAGTGGGAGAAATCGGGGTGGGGAGGGCGATCAGTTCGCGCAGGCGCTTCGTGTCCGGCACGTCCTCGACGATGGGGCGCACCGCGTCGGCCACGGCCCCGGCCACGGTCTCGTCGGCAGGACCGCCGACAGGACCGCCGACAGGACCGGGCAGCCGCAGCTCCGCCGGGGCGGACCACGACAGCTCCCAGCGCGCCCCGGCCGATTCGACGAGCGCGAGCTCGGTCAGCTCGCGCAGCCCCGCGTACAGCGCCGGGCGCGCGAACTCGCGGGCCGCGCGGCCCCTGGCCTGTGCCGCCTCCGGCGACTTGGGCAGGTGGTCGGCCACCTCCCACAGTCGTCCGGCGTCCGCCAGGTCGAGGAGGGTGGACAGGTCGGCGAGCGCGCTGCCACCGGCGGCAGGGGTGCGGACCGCGCCGAGCGCCGTCCGCAGCGGCTCGGCCGCCGCCTCGGTCTGTGCGTGTACGGCCCGGTGCACCAGCTCGGGCCAGTCCACCCGCGCCATGGCCCGCGCCGCCGGCGTCAGGACGGCGTCCTCAAGGTCCGCCATGACCCGCTCGGGCTCGCGCAGCAACGCGAGCGCGGGACGGGCGTCGTCCGCCACCGCACGGCCGTCGTCGGGCAGCGCCTCGATCAGCTCCACGCGCACGGCCACCGGCGGGTGGGTGTCGTACGGGGAGGGCTCCGCCGGCGGCAGTTCGTCGCGCAGGCCGGCCAGGTTCTCCTGTCGCCCGGGGGCGGTGAGCAGCCTGCGGAGGCCGCCGAAGACCTCGCCGCGCGGCGGCAGGAGGCCGACGCCCACGCCGGCGGTGGCGTAACGGCTCATGTAGAAGTCGTGCGCGGTGTCGAGGACGGCGGTCTCGCGCAGCGCCGAGGCGGTCGCGTCCCGGCCCGCGACCCGGGCGGCCAGGCGGTCGGCGGCGAGCTCCTGCCGCCGGCCGTCGCCGTGCGTGACGCGCAGGTAGAGCCCCGCGTACGCCAGGAAGGGCTTGGCCATCAGGCCGTAGCCCTTTCCCGCACGGCCGGTGCCGGTCTTCTTCGGCTCGCGGCCCTTGCGGACGGCCTTCTCGGCCGCCTTCTCCTGATGGGCCCGCTCACCGGCGATCCGTCGCTCCTCCTGCTCCCGGAAGGCCTCCGCCGTGCGCAGCACGCTGTCGCGGCCACGCAGGACGATGCCCGCGAGCCGGGTGTCGGCGTTGCCGTAGTGGGCGAGTTCGTGGGCGATGACGGCGTGCAACTGGGCCTCGGTCAGCCCGGTCAGCAGAGGAACGCCGAGGTAGAGGCGGCGGGGGCCGGGGAGCAGGCCGAGCAGCCGGGCGTCCTCGGCGACGCCCGCGTTGACGTCGCCGGTGAGGACGATCGCGTCGGGCGCCCGGGTGCCCGTCCGCTCGGCCAGGGAGCGTACGGCGCGCCAGAGTTCCGGCTGCTCGGCCTCGGTGACGGCCAGTCCGCCCGGCCCCTCGGCCTTGGCGGTGCGGAACAAGAAGACGCCCCGCAGCACCGGGACGGCGAGCACGACGGAACAGAAATAGATCTTCAGCATGGCCAGGCCGGGGGCCCAGAGCGTCGCGGCGACGTCGGCGCCCACGAGGACGCCGAGCACAAGGGCGACGAGCAGATAGAAACCGGCCAGGAGGACGAGCGCGCGCAGCGCACGCAGAGATGTGCCCACTGGGCAATGACCCCCACAACGGGTTCGAAAGAAACGGAATATGGGGATCATAAATGTGGAGATCGTGTGTGCGTTCGACGGGCCCGACGGCCCCGGCACGCCCGAGAGGCCGGGCCGGCGCGGTCAGCCGAGCTGCCGCGCCCCCGCCACCGCCATCGCCCGGTACGCGGTGTAGGCGGCCACCGGGTCCGGCTCGTACGTCCACGGGAGCGCCCCGATATGGCCGTCGATCTTCCGGAACTGCTCCAGGGCCTCCGCGTGGCGCTCGGCGCGGACCAGGAACCAGGCCAGCAGATGACGGACGTGCGGCAGCACCGGGTGATTCTCCGGGGCGTGGTGCACCGCGTACTGGGCGGCCTCGATCGCGTCGCCGATCACCGCGCTCTGGAACAGGCCGCGCACCAGCTGCACATCGGGCAGGTGGTCGAAGACCGCGAACAGCGGCAGCGCGGGCAGCAGGCTGCCCTCCGGCGCGGCGCCGGCCGCGTGCCGGGCGAAGGCCTCGGCCTGCTCCCGGGAGCCGTGCCACTTCGCACTCCAGTAGCGCAGCGCGTTCAAGTGCGCGCCCATGTGGCCCGGCGCGCGGGTGGTCACGGTCTCCCACACGGACTGGAACTCGGCCTCGCTCGCGCCCATCCCCCGGGCCACGCCCAGTTCGACGATGTACGGGACGGGGTCGCCCGGCGCCAGCAGGGCCGCCTCGGCGCAGACCGTGCGCGCCTCCTCCAGGATCATCCGGAAGTCCTGCGAGGACGGGTCGCGCATCGCCTGCTGTACGAGGAACTCCGCCTGCACCGCCGCGCCGCCCGCGTCCTTGGGCGCCACCACGCGCCAGTGCCGCAGCCACATCCCGCCCGTGCCCGGCGCCTCGGCCAGCTCCTGGGCCGCCGCGCCGGCCAGCGTCTGCACCCGCTGCCAGCGCAGCTCGGCGTCGCCCGTGGCGGGCGTACGGGCCAGCAGCTCGGCCGCCGGCTTCCAGTCCTGGGTGCGGCGGGCCTCCGCCACGGCGGTCAGCAACTCCTCGTCGGGGCCGGGCAGCCGTACGTCGAGCCGCTCGGGTGGGACGAACGCGTGGGCGCCGGCCGGGTCGACGGCCGCCCCGGCCCCCTGGACGACACCTCGCACGGCCCGGTACCGCCGGATCGCGGGGGCCACCACGACACCGCAGATCACGGTGACGGCGAGCAGGATGAGAAGAATCTCCATGAACTGTCCTGAATGTCCTGAAGGGAGCGGTCGGAACGACGGCCGGCCGAGGCCGACGACGGTACAACGTGACAAACCGGCGAATCGTTCATCCGCCGGTTACAAGTGAACAGGAGCGATCGGGCGAACGGGCACTACTCTCGGGTGAATGAGCGACCAGCACAGCTTCGAGACCCTCGCGATCCACGCCGGGCAGGAAGCGGACCCGCTGACCGGGGCCGTCGTACCGCCCATCTACCAAGTCTCCACGTACAAGCAGGACGGCGTCGGCGGTCTGCGTGGCGGTTACGAGTACAGCCGCAGCGGCAACCCCACGCGCACGGCCCTGGAAGAGAACCTGGCGGCCCTTGAGGGCGGCGTCCGTGGCCTCGCCTTCGCCTCTGGCCTGGCGGCCGAGGACACCCTCCTGCGCACGCTGCTCGCGCCGGGTGACCACGTGGTCATCCCGAACGACGCCTACGGCGGCACGTTCCGGCTCTTCGCCAAGGTCGTGAGCCGCTGGGGCGTGGAGTGGTCGGTCGCCGACACCTCCAGCCCGGACGCCGTGCGCGCCGCCATCCGGCCCGAGACCAAGGTCGTCTGGGTCGAGACCCCCTCCAACCCCCTCCTCGGCATCACCGACATCGCCGCCGTCGCGGGCGTCGCCCACGCGGCCGGTGCCAAGCTCGTCGTCGACAACACCTTCGCCAGCCCCTACCTCCAGCAGCCGCTGGCCCTGGGCGCGGACGTCGTCGTCCACTCCACCACCAAGTACATGGGCGGCCACTCCGACGTCGTCGGCGGCGCCCTGATCTCGGCCGACGCCGGCCTGGGCGAGGAGCTCGCCTACCACCAGAACGCGATGGGCTCCGTCGCCGGCCCCTTCGACTCCTGGCTGACGCTGCGCGGCATCAAGACCCTCGCCGTGCGCATGGACCGCCACACCGCCAACGCCGAGCGCGTGGTGGAACTGCTCGTCTCGCACCCGAAGGTGACGCAGGTCTACTACCCGGGCCTGCCCGAGCACCCGCTGCACGAGGTCGCGGCCAAGCAGATGCGGGCCTTCGGCGGCATGGTGTCCTTCCGCGTCGCGGGCGGCGAGGAAGCGGCCGTCGAGGTCTGCAACCGCGCCAAGCTCTTCACGCTGGGCGAGTCCCTGGGCGGCGTCGAGTCCCTGATCGAGCACCCGGGCCGGATGACCCACGCCTCGGTCGCCGGCTCCCAGCTGGAGGTCCCGGCGGACCTGGTCCGCGCCTCGGTGGGCATCGAGTCGGTGGACGACCTGCTGGCCGACCTGACGCAGGCGCTGGGCTGACACCTGTCGGAGGGGCTGGGAATCAGCCCCTCCGAATCAGTCCCCTGGGGGCACCTCCCAGCGGTAGCCGGGGGAGTTCGAGGAGCGGGGGTCCGGGGGCGGAGCCCCTGGGAAACGGTGGGAGGGCGGGACCGGGGCATCCTCACTCGCCGTCCCACAACGGCGGCGCCGTCCCCGACGGCCGTGGCCGCCACGGTTCCTCCAGCGCGGCCCACACGGAGAACACCACCAAGGCCAGCACCAGGAACGTCCAGGCCACAGCCCGCACCGCCCGCCGCCGGCGCACCAACCGCCGCCCCCGTTCGGCCGCCCGCGCCACCATCTCCGCCGGCACCGCCGGACGCGGCCCGTCCAGCAGCCGCCGGACCTCCGCCTCCCGGCGGTCCTGGCCGCTCACGCCGCCACCGTGAGAACCGCCCGCGCGCACAGTGCCCGTACGCGCTCCACGGAAACCCCGAGCGCCGCCGCCGTCTGCTCCTCGGCGACCCCCTCGTACAGCCGCAGGACCACGACCAGCCGCTCCCGCGGCGTCAGCCGGGCCAACACCCCCACGCCGACGCCCCCGCGCCGGAAGAGCCGGAACCGCCCCCGCGCCGAGCGGGCGTAGCGCGCCACGAGCTCCTGGCGGGTGCGCTCGTACGGATCGTCGCCACCGAGGCCGTCCCAGGCGGCGTACGTACGGGCGAGGGCGCGGGTCAGCAGTCGTTCGGCGGCCTCCCGGTCACCGGTCAGCAGCAGCGCGGTGCGCAGCAGTCGGCCGCCCGCGCCACCGGCGAACGCTTCGAACTCCCGGGCGCGGCGGCGCTCCCGGGCGTCCTGCCGCTCTCGCACTCCTCCAGAACAGGACAGCCGCGCGCCCCGGTCAAGAGGCCGGCGGCACCTGCTGGGGCTGGGTGAAGTGGATGTCGGACAGGGCCGCGTTGAAGCGGGTGAGCAGGGTGCAGAAGACGTCCCGCTCGTCCTCGGACCACCCGTCCGTGCACAGCGCCATCAGCTCGCGCCGGGACGCGCGGACCTCCTCCAGGCGGGCCTTGCCGCGCGGGGAGAGCTGAAGGACGACGGCGCGGCCGTCCTCGGGGTGCGAGGTGCGCTTGACCAGGCCGGTGTCGACGAGCGGCGCCACCTGGCGGGTGACGGTCGAGGAGTCGATGCCCATGCCCGCGGCGAGCGCCTTGACGCCCATGGGGCCTTCCTGGTCGAGGCGGTTGAGCAGGAGGTAGGCGGCGCGGTCCATGGAGTTGTGGACCCGGCCTACGCCACCGAGCCGGGTCTGTTCGGCGCGGCGGGCGAAGACGGCCACCTGGTGCTGGAGGGCGTCGAGGACGCCGGGGGCGAGGTCGGTCGTCATGTCCTGAGAGGTGGGCATGGCCTGGGGCTCACTTCGTACGGCGGGCAGGGATACGGAGCTGGAATCGCTGAGAATGGGGGACAGAGTACGCGTCCCCGCACGCTGTTGTACCAGTGCTCCGCAAACCGGTCGGTATGTATGTATGCGCCGCCCGGATCGCCCCTTACGTCCTTGCTGTATGCCCCATATATCCGCTCCGGTCATCCGCTCCGGCCTTCCCCTCGCCGCCCTCGCCACAGCGCGATACCGCGGCGCGATACTGAGGTCATGGCCGCACGTCCGGTGTCCCTCGGCGATGTGCGCCGGGCGCGGGAGACGCTGTCGGGGGTCGCCCGGATCACCGCCCTGGAGAGCAGCCGCCATCTGTCCGGGCTCGTCGGCGCGCCCGTCCACCTCAAGTGCGAGAACCTCCAGCGCACCGGTTCGTTCAAGATCCGTGGCGCCTATGTGCGGATCGCGGCCCTGACGCCCCCCGAGCGCGCCGCGGGCGTCGTCGCCGCCAGCGCCGGCAACCACGCGCAGGGCGTGGCGCTGGCCGCCTCGCTGCTGGGGGTGCGGGCCACGGTGTTCATGCCGGAGGGTGCCCCGCTGCCGAAAGTGGCCGCCACCCGCGAGTACGGCGCCGAGGTGCTCGCCTGCGGGCGGGGGCTGGACGAGGCGCTGGACGCGGCCCGCGCGTGGGCGGAGCGGACGGGCGCGGTGCTCGTCCACCCCTACGACCACCCGGACATCGTGGCCGGTCAGGGCACGGTGGGGCTGGAGATCCTGGAGCAGTGCCCCGAGGTGCGCACCGTCGTCGTGGCGGTCGGCGGGGGCGGGCTCATCGCCGGGATCGCGGTGGCGGTCAAGGCGCTGCGGCCGGACGTGCGGATCGTGGGCGTCCAGGCGGCGGGCGCCGCCGCGTACCCGCCGTCGCTGGCCGCCGGGCACCCGGTGGCGGTGGCGCGTCCGGCGACGATGGCGGACGGCATCAATGTGGGCCGCCCCGGCGAGGTGCCGTTCCGGATCGTGGAGCGGCTGGTCGACGAGGTGCGTACGGTCTCCGAGGACGGGATCGCCGCCGCCCTGCTGCTCTGTCTGGAGCGGGCCAAGCTCGTGGTCGAGCCGGCCGGCGCGAGCCCGGTGGCGGCGCTGCTGGCGGACCCCGGCTCGTTCCGGGGCCCGGTGGTGGCCGTGCTGTCGGGCGGCAACGTCGACCCGCTGCTCTTGCAGCGCGTCCTGCGCCACGGTATGGCCGCCGAGGGTCGCTTCCTGTCGCTGCGGCTGCCGCTGCCGGACCGCCCCGGGGCGCTCGCCGCGCTGCTGGAGGTGGTCTCCGCCGTGGACGCCAACGTCGTCGACGTCGTCCACGAACGCACCGATCCCCGCCTGGGCCTGACGGAGGCCGAGGTCGAGCTCCACCTGGAGACGGCGGGCCCGGAGCACCGTGCGGAGGTGCTCCGGGCCCTGCGCGCCGCGGGCTATCCGCTGTGCCCCTGATATCCGGCGGACCGCCCCGATATCCGCGAGTAAGCGGAAGTAAGGACCACGCATATCCGGTGGCATTCATTCAGAGGGCGGATCGCCACCGGTGAACGTAAAATCAACTATTACGTCACCCAAACGGGGAGAACATCCATGCCAGGCGCTATTTACGCCGAAGGCCTGGTCAAGACCTTCGGCGACGTCACGGCCCTGAACGGCGTCGACCTCGACGTTCCGGAAGGGACCGTTCTAGGACTGCTCGGCCCCAATGGCGCCGGCAAGACCACCGCCGTGCGCGTGCTCACCACCCTGATCAAACCCGACCGCGGTAAAGCCGTGGTGGCGGGCGTCGACGTGCTGAGGAAACCCAACGACGTCCGGCACTCCATCGGCCTGTCCGGCCAATTCGCGGCTGTCGACGAATATCTGACGGGCCGTGAGAACCTCCGGATGGTCGGCCGGCTCTACCAGCTCAGCGGGCGCGACGCCAAGGCGCGCGCGGGCGAGCTGCTGGAGCGCTTCAACCTCGCCGAGGCCGCCGACCGGCCCGCCAAGACCTACTCCGGCGGCATGCGCCGCCGCCTCGACCTCGCCGCCGCCCTGGTCGTCAGCCCGCCCGTGATGTTCATGGACGAGCCCACCACCGGCCTGGACCCCCGCAACCGCCAGGCGCTGTGGGAGGTCATCCAGGAGCTCGTCGCCGGCGGGACGACCCTGTTGCTCACCACGCAGTACCTGGAGGAGGCCGACCATCTCGCCCACGACATCTGCGTGATCGACCACGGCAGGGTCATCGCCCGGGGCACCTCCGACCAGCTCAAGGCGCGCACAGGCGGGGAGCGCGTCGAGCTGGTCGTCCACGAGCGCGCCCACATCACCCCCGCCCTCGGCGTGATCCGCGCCTTCGGCAAGGGCGAGCCCACCGTCGAGGAGCACACCCGCAAGGTCATCGTCCCGGTCTCCGGCGGCGCCAAGCTGCTCGCCGAGGTCATCCGGGAACTGGACGGGCGCGGCATCGAGATCGACGACATCGCCCTGCGTCGCCCGACCCTGGACGACGTCTTCATCTCGCTCACCGGGCACGCGGCCGAGAGCGACGAACCCGGCACGTCCGGCTCCGGCGGGACGAAGGGCGAGACGAAGGGCGAGACGAAGGGCGAGTCCAAGGAGGTGGCGGGGGCATGACCGCGACCGGCACCACCTTCCCCAGGCGACCCGTCCCGGCGGCACGCGGCGGGGCGGCCGTCCAGTCCGTCCGCGACTCCCTGGTCGTCGCCCAGCGCAATCTCATCCGCATGATCCGGATCCCCGAGGTCGTCGTCTTCGGACTGGTCCAGCCGATCATGTTCGTGGTGCTGTTCAGCTATGTCTTCGGCGGCTCGATCGCCGTCGGCGGCAGCACCGACCCCAGCACCTACCGCTCGTTCCTCATGGCGGGCATCTTCGCGCAGACCGTCACCTTCGCCACGGCCGGCGCGGGCGCGGGCATCGCCGACGACATGCACAAGGGCCTCATCGACCGCTTCCGTTCCCTGCCCATGGCCCGGGGCGCGGTGCTCACCGGCCGGACCCTGGCCGACCTGGTGCAGACGGCCCTCACGCTGGTCGTGCTGGCGATCGTGGCGGTGATCGTCGGCTGGCGGATCCACGAGGGCGTCCTCAAGGCGCTCGGCGGCTTCGCCCTGCTGCTCCTGCTGGGCTACGCCTTCTCCTGGATCGGCGCGCTCATCGGGCTGTCCGTACGGACCCCGGAGGCGGCCACCTCGGGCGGACTGATCTGGCTCTTCCCGCTCACCTTCATCTCCAACGCCTTCGTTCCCTCGGGCAATATGCCCACCGTGCTGCGCGCCATCGCGGAGTGGAATCCCTTCAGCGCCACCGTGCAGGCGGCCCGGGAGCTGTTCGGCAATGTGCCGCAGGGCTATCCGGTGCCGGGCGCGTGGCCGATGCAGCATCCGGTGTGGGCGTCGCTGCTGTGGTCCCTGCTGATCATCGTGGTCTTCCGGGCCCTGTCGGTGCGCAAGTACCGCTCGGCGACGGCGTGAACAGTGACGGCGTGAACAGTGGAGAGTGCGGATACGGCGGAGCCCCGGACCCGTGTCGTACGGGTCCGGGGCTCCACCGCGGGATCCAGGGGCGCGTCAGCCGCTGTGGGGCTAAGCCGCTGTAGGGCTCAGCCGCTGTAGGGCTTGGCCTCAAGGATGCGGACCATGGCCTTCTTGCCGTTCGGCAGCTCGTACTGGGCGTCCTCGCCGATCTTCTTGCCGTTGACACCGCTGCCGAGCGGGGACTGCGGCGAGTACGTCTCGATGTCCGCGCTGGCGTACTCGCGGGAGGCCAGCAGGAAGTCCAGGGTGTCGTCCGGGTCGCCGTCGAAGGCGATGGTGACGACCATGCCGGGGGCCACCACACCGTCGGTGGCGGGGGCCTCGCCGACCTTGGCGGACTCGAGGAGCTGCGTCAGCTGCCGGACGCGGAGCTCCTGCTTGCCCTGCTCCTCCTTGGCCGCGTGGTACCCGCCGTTCTCTCGCAGGTCACCTTCCTCGCGGGCCGCCGCGATCTTCGCGGCGATCTCGGTGCGAGCGGGACCAGACAGGTACTCCAGCTCGGCCTTGAGCTGGTTGTACGCCTCCTGAGTCAGCCAGGTGACGTTGTCGCTGGTCTGGGTCACAGGTGCTCCTCGTCGGTACTGGGGAATGCTGGGGATGCATCTCGATACAAATGAACGCCCTACTCAGAAGGGTGCACCTTCAAAGCGGGGCGAAACCACGAGCCTAACAATTACGTCCCGAAGGGGGGAAGGCGTAAGCGGGAGAAAATGCGCAAGAATCCCGTTAACGCAGGTCAGCGCGGTATCCCCGAGTAACACTCGGAGGTGTCAGCCCCGCGAGGCGGTCCGGCAGCCCTCCAGCTCCGTGGCGGCGGCGTGGGCCGTCGTCCGGATCTCCACCCGCTGGGCGAAGTGCCCCTCGCGCCGGTCGAAGGTCACGTCCTTGCGGGCCACCTCGCCGCCGTCCGAGCCCAGCGAGCGCAGGGTGCACACCGCGACGGCGTCCTTCTCCTTGCGGACCTCCACGACCGCCTGCACGGCCGAGTCGGAGACGGTCTGCGAACGGATCAGCTGGCCGGTCACCTCCGACGAGGTGATGTAGTGCACACCGGCCCAGCCGACGAAGCCGAGCAGCGCGGCGCCGAGCACCGCCCCGACGATCTTCAGCTTGCGGTCGGCACGCTCGTCCGCCGAGCGGCCGTAGCGGCCCTCGGGCAGGGCATCGCGCTCCGCAGCCATGATCGTTCCTCCTGGGCGCCGATTTGTGAACGCGGAATGAAACGCGTCCCGCTTCGGTCACTATAGGAGGCGCCCCGGATGTCCAATGGGAGGGGCCATGACCAGTGACTGAGGACCGAGCGTTGACTGAGCAGCTGCGAATGATGGCCGTTCACGCCCACCCCGACGACGAGTCGAGCAAGGGCGCGGCCACGATGGCCAAGTACGTGTCCGAGGGGGTGGACGTGCTGGTCGCCACCTGCACGGGTGGTGAGCGCGGCTCCATCCTCAACCCCAAGCTCCAGGGCGACCCGTACATCGAGAAGAACATCCACGAGGTCCGCGCCAAGGAGATGGCCGAGGCCCGTGACATCCTCGGCGTCAAGCAGGAGTGGCTGGGCTTCGTCGACTCCGGTCTCCCCGAGGGCGACCCGCTCCCGCCGTTGCCCGAGGGCTGCTTCGCGCTGGAGGACGTCGAGGTGGCGGCCGGCCGGCTGGTGGAGCTGATCCGCGAGTTCCGTCCGCACGTGATCACCACGTACGACGAGAACGGTGGCTACCCCCACCCCGACCACATCATGACCCACAAGATCTCGATGGTGGCCTTCGACGCCGCGGGCGACCCCGAGCGCTACCCCGAGGCCGGCGAGCCCTGGCAGCCGCAGAAGCTCTACTACAACCAGGGCTTCAACCGTCAGCGCACCCAGGCCCTCCACGACGCGCTGATCGAGCGCGGCCTGGAGTCCCCGTACGGCGAGTGGCTCAAGCGCTGGGACGAGATGGGCCGCGAGCGCACCCTGACCACGTTCGTGCCGTGCGCCGACTTCTTCGAGATCCGCGACAAGGCCCTGATCGCCCACGCCACCCAGATCGACCCCGACGGCGGCTGGTTCCGGGTGCCGATGGACATCCAGCGCGAGGTCTGGCCGACCGAGGAGTACGAGCTGGCGAAGTCCCTCGTCGACACTTCCCTCCCCGAGGACGACCTCTTCGCGGGCATCCGCAACAATTGACCCCATGATGATGAGCGCCCTTACGCTTGCCGCCGCGGATCTCGACCAGGACAAGGTCACCCCCGGAGTCCTCGGCTTCATCGTCTTCGCCGTCATCGGCGGAGCCGTGTGGCTGTTGATGAAGAGCATGAACAAGCACATGAAGCGGGTGGACTTCGAGGAGGCGCCCGACCCGTCGGGCGAGGCGGGCAAGACCACGGCGTGACGTCGGCGGTCTGACGGCGGCGGCGCGACGGCCACGGCGTTTCCGCCGGCCTGACGCCGGTCTGACGCCGCCGGTGTGACCGGGCGGGCCGTCGTCGGCCCGCCCGGCGCAGTGGCGTACCCGCCCGGAAGGGCACACCGTGCGACAGGATGGGCCCATGCCCAACCGCCTGGCGCACGAGACGTCCCCCTACCTCCTCCAGCACGCCGACAACCCCGTCGACTGGTGGCCCTGGTCGCCCGAGGCCTTCGCCGAGGCGCGGCGCCGAGGCGTGCCCGTGCTCCTGAGCGTGGGGTATTCGAGCTGTCACTGGTGCCATGTGATGGCACACGAATCCTTCGAGGACGATCCGACGGCCGCCTACCTCAACGAGCACTTCGTCTCCGTCAAGGTCGACCGCGAGGAGCGGCCGGACGTCGACGCCGTCTATATGGAGGCCGTCCAGGCCGCCACCGGCCAGGGCGGCTGGCCCATGACCGTCTTCCTCACCCCCGACGCCGAGCCCTTCTACTTCGGCACCTACTTCCCGCCCGCCCCCCGCCACGGCATGCCCGGCTTCCGGCAGGTCCTGGAAGGCGTCCGGGCCGCCTGGAGCGACCGCCGCGACGAGGTGGGCCAGGTCGCCCGGCGCATCGTCCGCGACCTCTCCGAGCGATCCCTCGCCGTGGACACCGCCCGGCCCCCCGGCCAGGAGGAGCTCCACGCGGCCCTGCTCGGGCTCACCCGCGACTTCGACGGCGCGCGGGGCGGCTTCGGCGGTGCCCCCAAGTTCCCGCCGTCCATGACGCTGGAATTCCTGCTGCGCCACCACGTCCGCACGGGATCGGAGGCCGCCCTGGAGATGGCCTCGGCCACCTGCGAGGCCATGGCCCGCGGCGGCATCTACGACCAGCTCGGCGGCGGCTTCGCCCGCTACGCGGTGGACGCCTCGTGGACGGTGCCGCACTTCGAGAAGATGCTGTACGACAACGCCCTGCTCTGCCGGGCCTACGCCCACCTCTGGCGGGCCACCGGCTCGGAGCTCGCCCGGCGCGTGGCCCTGGAGACGGCGGACTTCATGATCCGTGAACTCCGCACGGACCAGGGCGGCTTCGCCTCCGCGCTGGACGCCGACAGCGACGACGGCACGGGCCGGCACACCGAGGGCGCGTACTACGTCTGGACGCCCGAGCGGCTGCGCGAGGTGCTGGGCGAGGAGGACGCGGCGCTCGCGACGGAGTACTTCGGCGTCACCGAGGAGGGCACCTTCGAGGAGGGCGCGTCCGTCCTCCAGCTCCCGGACACCGAGCGGCTGTGGGACGCGGTGAAGGTCGCGTCCATTCGGGAACGGCTGCTGGCCGCCCGTGACGGGCGGCCCCGGCCCGGCCGCGACGACAAGATCGTCGCTGCCTGGAACGGGCTGGCGATCGCCGCGCTCGCCGAGACCGGCGCCTATTTCGACCGCCCCGACCTGGTCCAGGCCGCCACGGACGCCGCCGACCTGATCGTCCGCGTCCACATGGACTGGCACGGGCGGCTCTTCCGCACCTCGCTGGACGGCGCCGCGGGCACCCACGCCGGCGTCCTGGAGGACTACGCGGACGTCGCCGAGGGCTTCCTCGCACTCTCCGCCGTCACGGGCGAGGGCGTGTGGGTCGACTTCGCCGGGCTGCTCCTGGGCACCGTCCTGGACCGCTTCACCGGGCCCGACGGCGCGCTGTTCGACACCGCCGACGACGCCGAGACGCTGATCCGCCGCCCACAGGACCCCACCGACAACGCCACGCCCTCCGGCTGGACGGCGGCGGCCGGTGCGCTCCTGTCGTACGCCGCGTACACGGGCAGCGCCAGGCATCGGGAGGCGGCGGAGAAGGCGCTCGGCGTCGTGACGGCGCTGGGGCCCAAGGCGCCGCGCTTCATCAGCTGGGGCCTGGCGGTCGCCGAGGCCCTGCTGGACGGGCCCCGCGAGGTCGCCGTGGTGGGCCCGGCGGACCACCCGGCGACGGTGCGGCTGCACCGCACCGCGCTGCTGTCGCCCGCGCCGGGGCTGGTCGTCGCGGTCGGCGAGCCGGGCTCGGAGGAGGTCCCGCTGCTCGCGGGCCGTACGCTCCTGGACGCGCGCCCGGCTGCGTACGTGTGCCGCAACTTCACCTGCGACGCCCCGACGGCGGACCCGGAGGCGCTGGCGGGGAGGCTGGGGGGCTGAGGGGGCCCCGACCCGTAGGGGCTTCCTACAGCGTCAGCCCCCGGACGAGCACCCGCAGGGCGCGGTCGATCAGCGCCGGCAGATCCTCCGTCTGCCCCTGCTCGACCCAGTGCATCGTCGCCTCCTGCATCGCGCCGAGGACGGCGGCGACCACGACCCGCAGCTCCAGGTCGCCGGGCGGGCGGCCCGTGCGCTCGGCCAGGACGCCGCAGAGCACGCGGGCCGACTCCGCCATGCACTCCGCCGACCGGCCGCGCAGCGCGGGCACCTCGTGCACGAGCCGCGTGCGCTGCCGCAGTTCGGCGATGTCGCGTTCGACGAGTTGCCGTACGCCGCCGGTGACGCCGTGCCGGATGGACTCGACGGGGTGCTCGTCCACCGGCCGCGAGCGGATCGCGGCCTGCATCACCGCGTCGTACTCGTCGGTGAGGACGATGTCCTCCTTGGTGGGGAAGTAGCGGAAGACCGTGCTGGTGGAGACGTCGGCGGCCTCGGCGATCTGGTCGACGGGCGTGGCGTCGTACCCCTGCCGTTCGAACAGCCGGTAGGCGGCACCCCGGATCGCCCGGCGGGTCTGGATCTTCTTCCGCTCGCGCAGCCCGAGGGCGGGCGCGGGCGGGGTCGGCACCACGGGGGACGACTGTGCTGTGGCCATGGCCGCATTCTCCGGCATCGGTCTTTTCACGGACCACGCCTCGGACCACACCTCGGCACGCCTCGGACCACACCGAGCGCGGGAGTGGCCGGCTTTGACGGGACGCTGATTGTCAGTGGGGTGTGTGACGCTGTGTGCGGGGCAGGGGACCGGTCAGTCAACCAAAAGGTGATGGAGGGGGTATGTCATGACCGTTGCCGCTTTGCTCGTCGCGGTGCTGAGCGTCGCCGGGTATGTGCTGGTGGGGGAGATCGCCGTGCTGGCCGTGGTCGTGGCCGGCGTGGGCGGGCTCACCTGGCGGGTGGCCGCGGCGTCGAGGCCGCGGCCACCGCGCGGGGGCCGTGGGCCGGGTCGCGCACGCTCAGGCGTGCGAATAGGCCACCAGCGAGATGCCCACGTAGTGGGTGATGAACGCGGCGAGCGTGAGTGAGTGGAACACCTCGTGGAATCCGAACCACCGGGGTGAGGGGTTGGGGCGCTTGATCCCGTAGATCACGCCGCCCGCGGAGTAGAGCAGGCCGCCGACGATCACCAGCACGAGGACGGCGATGCCGCCCTTGCGGAGGAAGTCCGGCAGGAAGAAGACGGCGGCCCAGCCCATCGCGATATAGCAGGGGGTGTAGAGCCAGCGCGGCGCGCCGACCCAGAAGACCCGGAAGGCGATTCCGGCGGCGGCCGCGAGCCATACCGCCCACAGCAGCAGCCGCCCCCGGCCGCCCGGGACCAGCAGCATGGTCAGAGGTGTGTAGGTGCCCGCGATGATCAGGAAGATATTGGCGTGATCGAGCCGTCGCAGGACGCCCTCGGCACGTGGGCCCCAGTTGCCGCGGTGGTAGAGCGCGCTGATGCCGAACAGCAGGCAGGCGCTCAGGACGTAGATCGCGCAGGCGATCCGGCCCCGGGTGCTGTCGGCCAGGGCGGTGAGGAAGACGCCGGAGATCAGCACCGCGGGAAACATCCCGGCGTGCAGCCAGCCGCGCAGCCGCGGCTTGGCATGCGCCGCCGCGGCGAGCGGGGCGTCGGACGAGCCGGACGAGCCGGACCCGGCGCCCGGCGAACTGGAATCGGGCGAACTGACATCCGGTGTCGCGGCGGGCGGTGCCCCGGAGGAACCGGAGGGCATCGGGGGCGCTGTGTCGGGCGCGGGAGTCATGGCCGCCATGCTACCTACGGCACCGTAGGTTACGGGCCGGTATCAGGTGGTGATGGTCACGGAGGCGCCCCCTGGACAGATCGGATGATGAGTCGGATGATCAAATGAGTGCGGGCGGCACCGGATGAGCGGTCACGAAGCGTCTGGGTCGCGGCCCCCAAGGGGCAACCAAAGTGCAGAGACGGTCCGGCACCGGCGATGTCCGGTGCCCGGCGGCCGTTCCACCCTCAATATCTGACGCCGGACAGCGGGTTCCGGCGGGACGGAGCGATCGTGGCGCGCACCAGTGCGGCTCCCACCACCCCCACCAACCACCAGGGGCTCATCTCCTGGGTAGACGAGATCGCCGCCCTCACTCAGCCGGACCAGGTGGTCTGGTGCGACGGTTCCGAGGCCGAGTACGAGCGCCTGTGCGAGGAGCTCGTCGCCAGGGGGACCTTTCGGAAACTCGACCCGGTCAAGCGCCCCAATTCCTACTACGCGGCCTCGGACCCCAGCGACGTCGCGCGCGTCGAGGACCGGACGTTCATCTGCTCCGAGAAGGAGGAGGACGCCGGCCCGACGAACCACTGGAAGGCCCCGGCGGAGATGCGACAGATCTTCGCGGGCGAGCACGGCGAGGGCGGCATCTTCCGCGGCTCCATGCGCGGCCGCACCATGTACGTCGTGCCCTTCTGCATGGGCCCGGTCGGTTCGCCGCTGTCCGCGATCGGCGTCGAGATCACCGACTCCGCCTACGTCGCCGTCTCGATGCGCACCATGACCCGCATGGGCCAGGCCGTCCTCGACGAGCTCGGCACGGACGGCTTCTTCGTCAAGGCCGTCCACACCCTCGGCGCCCCGCTGGCCGAGGGCGAGCAGGACGTGCCGTGGCCCTGCAATCCGACCAAATACATCTCGCACTTCCCCGAGGAACGCGAGATCTGGTCCTACGGCTCCGGCTACGGCGGCAACGCCCTGCTGGGCAAGAAGTGCTACGCCCTGCGCATCGCCTCCGTGATGGCCCGGGACGAGGGCTGGCTCGCCGAGCACATGCTCATCCTCAAGCTCACCCCGCCGCACGGCGAGTCCAAGTACGTCGCCGCCGCCTTCCCCTCCGCCTGCGGCAAGACCAACCTCGCCATGCTGGAGCCCACCGTCTCCGGCTGGACCGTGGAGACCATCGGCGACGACATCGCCTGGATGCGCTTCGGCGAGGACGGCCGCCTCTACGCCATCAACCCCGAGGCGGGCTTCTTCGGCGTCGCCCCCGGCACGGGCGAGCACACCAACGCCAACGCGATGAAGACCCTCTGGGGCAACGCCGTCTTCACCAACGTCGCCCGCACCGATGACGACGACGTGTGGTGGGAGGGCATGACGGAGAAGGCCCCCGGCCACCTCATCGACTGGAAGGGCAACGACTGGACCCCGGCCTCGGACACCCCGGCCGCCCACCCCAACGCCCGCTTCACCGTCCCGGCGTCGCAGTGCCCGATCATCGCCCCGGAGTGGGAGGACCCCAAGGGCGTCCCGATCTCGGCCATCCTCTTCGGCGGCCGCCGCGCCACGGCCGTCCCGCTGGTCACCGAGTCCTTCGACTGGCAGCACGGCGTCTTCCTCGGCGCCAACGTCGCCTCCGAGAAGACCGCCGCCGCCGAGGGCAAGGTCGGCGAGCTGCGCCGCGACCCCTTCGCCATGCTGCCGTTCTGCGGCTACAACATGGGCGACTACATGGGCCACTGGGTGAAGGTCGGTGCCGACAGGGACCAGACCAAGCTCCCCAAGATCTACTACGTCAACTGGTTCCGGAAGAACGACGAGGGCAAGTTCGTCTGGCCGGGCTTCGGCGAGAACAGCCGCGTCCTGAAGTGGATCGTCGAGCGACTCGACGGCACGGCCGACGGCGTCGAGACCCCCATCGGCATCCTCCCGACGAAGGAGGCCCTGGACACCGAGGGCCTCGACATCCCGGCCGCCGACCTCGACCTGCTCCTCACGGTCGACAAGGACGTCTGGCGCGAGGAGGCGGCCCTGGTGCCCCAGCACCTGGAGACCTTCGGCGACCACACGCCGAAGGAACTGTGGGACGAGTACCGGGCCTTGGTGAAGCGCCTGGGCTGATCCCGGTGTGTGCGGTGGCCCCTGCCCCGGCTTGCTGCCGGGTCGGGGCCATCACCGTATGCCGGGCGGCTTTACCTGCCCGAGACGCATGTGATGCACGATCCACAGCGTGAAGATCAGGCAGGTTCCCTGGGAAGACGCTGACGCCACGATGCTGCGGGCACGGCAGCGGGCCGAACTCGCCGTCCGGTACGGCACGGACGACAGCGAGCCCGGAGTGGTGCCGTCTGCGGAAGACACCGCGGCATTTTTCCTTGCTCACGACCACGACCGTACGGCCGTAGGGCTTCGTCACCTCGGTGCGGGTGTCGGCGAGGTCAAGCGCATGTACGTCGAACCGGGTTGGCTTGGTGCCGGCGTCCCCGCGCTCATCCTCCGTGCGCTGGAAGACTGGGCGCTTTCGCAGGGCTGGAGCTGTCTTCGGCTGGAGACGGGAGACCGCCAGCCCGACGCCATCCGTTTCTGCACCCGCTCCGGATACCAGCGGATCCCCAACTTCGGCGCGTACCCGGGCGTGGACGGGTCCCTGTGCTTCGAGCGGCTGCTCCAGCCGGTACCGCCCGGACGGTGATGTCACGTTCAGCCATGCTTACCTCCGATCTCAGCACTAACCTGAATCGCAGGAGTGTGTCGTCGGCGATTCCGGGGGATGGGATGGGTGTGCTGTCTGCAGGGCCTCATGACGGGGACTACCTCCTCCAGCCGCCGAGACAGGTGACCAACAACCTTTCCGGGAATGTCACGGGGCCTGTCATTCAGGCCGGGGTGGTGCAGAATGTCACCCTCAATTACCGGACTGATCCAGCCGTAAGCCCCGCTCGACCGGCAAGCGAGGTTCCGGCTGCCGGGGCTCTGGGGGCGACGGTGCCCCGGAGTCGCGAGGACCTCGCAAGGACCCGCGAGACGATGCCGGCTGCCTGGGAGTACCTCCTCTTCGCAGGAGAACTGCACGTGGGGTTGAAGGACCTCGAGTCGAAACGGTTCGACTACAGCCTGGGTCATCGCGTCATCGGTCAAGCGCTTCCGGGCGAAGCCGAGGCGAGCGCCTACCTCACGGCGGCCTTCGCCGAGGGGCAACGGATCGCTTCGGACGTCAACCGATGGATGTCTCAGGAAGCGCAGGACAAGGCATTCGGCCTCCCTGGGGAACCGGGTGACCGTGAGCTGATCACGCACCTCGCTGGGCGCCTTCTGGAGGTCTATGAATCCCTGATCGACTGGTCCATCGACCTGCGATCAGCGAGGCCGCCTGCGCACATGTTCCGGCTGTTTGAGCTCGCATCGCGCTTCATGCAGGCATCGATTGGCAGCTTCGAATCGTTCGTCGAAACCTTGGTCGAGGAAACGGACCGGGCCTCGGCTGCCCTTGCCAGACAGGACGGCGAGCCCCTCCGTCTCACCGTGGACTACGTCATGACGGTCGAGCCCGAAGTCATGAAGGAGTTCGACAAGGAGAAGCGCAAGGTCAAGAGGAGGCGGCGAAAGGAAGCCTCCTGGTTCTGATCGTCGGTGTTCCACCGGAAGGGCCGCGTCCGCCTGCGGGGCTGCGCTACGGTCGCGAGTAATCGGGTGGCTTCGTACCGTAAACGAAGCGACCCCCGACGCCGGCGGCAACCAGCGAAGGGGGTCTGCACCCGCCAGGAGCTGCAGAAGAAGGACTCCCGCGAATGCAGAAGCATGCTATCCCTCCTGCGCGTTTCTTCACGCAGGTCTCGAACGACATCGTCCGCCATCCACGCCTATCGGCCGAAGCCGTACGCCTGTTGATGTGGCAGCTGTCGTTGCCGGACGACGTGGACCAGCCGCTGTCGGAGGCGGCGAAGCGGGCGGGGATCAAGAAGGCGGCGTTCGGCCGCGCCAAGGGCGAACTGAAGACGGAGGGGTACGTCCACGAGTGGCACCGCCAGGGTCCGCGTGGCCGCTGGACGACGACGCAGCTCGTGTCGAACGTGCCACTGAGCGCCGAGGAGGCGCTCGCGGTACGGGACGGGGGCCGTTCCGCCGAGCCACCGGCGGCCGTGGAACCGGCCGTCGGCGGGCCGGAGGGCCGGTCCGTCGGCCGCTCCCAAGACAACACTGAAGAGAACACGCACAACCTGCCCTCCCAGCCCTCCCAGCTGATCGAGCGCGGCGCTCTGGCGCTCTCCTCCGTCTCGCACCGCGAACGCCAACTGCGCCTGACGGGCAGGGAGGTGGCCGGGCTGGCCCCACTGGCCGCCGAGTGGTTCCTGCGCGGTGCCTCGTTGACCGACCTGCGCGAGGCCCTGACGCTGGGGCTACCCGAACGTGTTCACTCGGCGGCGGCCTTGGTTCACGACCGTCTGATGCGCAAGATGCCGACGGCGCCGTCGTTCGCCGAGCAACGCACCACCCTGGCCGCCCCGCCCCAGCCACGCGTGGCGGGCATGCGCGAATGCCAGGGCGATCACGTCCAGCCGTGCCTCTTCCGACCGGTGACGGGGGAGACCCTGTGTCCGGCCTGCCGCCGGGAACAGGCGGAGGAAACCGTCGCCGAGAGCACGACGGAGGCGCCTCTCCCCGCTGTCACACGGGGCGCGGCGGCAGTGCGAGCGGCGCTGAGCGCCGGTGGGGCCACCTGCGTCGGCGGGCTGCCGCGCCCATGCGGGTCGGGGTGAGACGTCGACGGGCCGTGTCGGCGGCCCGTGCGTCGGGCCATGCCTTGGCGCATCTCACGCAACAGGGGCCGCCCGGCGTCCGCCCCCTTGAACACCCTGCGCGCCCCACCCGCCTCCCTCCCGCCCCGCTTTCCCGTTCCGGAAACCGGAACCCCTTGCGCCCCGCCCTGCGAGGTCGGAAGCATCGAACCGGACACGGCAGAGCAGACCGGGGAGGGAACCGCGTGAAGGTCACCAAGCTCGTGAGCACGTGCGATATCAAGGACTGCCCGACCATCTACGCCACGGACAGGGACACCCTCTTGGTGCAGGGGGAGACACCTACCGATCACGGGTTGGAAATTCCGGCACACGAGACCCTCGTGGAGATCCCGATGCAGCTCGTGGTCGACCTGATCCGGAAGGGCGGCCTTCGTGACGCTTAAGACTCTCGGAGAGCTGTTCGACACCTTCGAGCGAGAGGCATTCAGGCTGGAGACTCTCGCCGACTACAGCGGGTCGGGCAACGTGGACGCCTACCGCGCCTTCCTCTCCGGGCAGCCGCAGCCCGACGACTACAACGACGCATGGGTGTCGGAGCTTCGGACCCTCACAGACCTCGGTAGGCGCGTGTACCGCGTGCACATTCTGTCGCGCCCCCTCACACCGTATCTACGGTTCGAACTGGGCTGGGGGTACCGGAAGAACGCGACCGGGGGCGAAGAGTTCTTCATTCTCGACACCACGGACAAGCCGAACCCGCTCGAAGGAACAGACGACTTCTGGCTCTTTGACGAGAGGACGGCAGTCGTCATGCATTACGACGACGCGGGAGCCGTCACAGGGCGGGAGACGATTCCTGACAGTCGGGCACAAGACTTCGTCACCATCCGGGATACAGCGCTGGCGCACGCCGAGCCATTCTCTGCCTGGTGGGAGAAGCACGCCGGCGAGTGAACAGAGGGCAGCTGGGAGCAGCACTGCGGGCGCTTCGGCAGGAATCCGGAAAGGAAGCCAAGACCGTCGCCCGCAGCGCTGTTATGTCCACGAGCAAGCTCAGCAAGATTGAAACGGGGAAGGCCGCACCGTCCCCGGCGGATGTGGAGCGCATCCTCACTGCCATTGGGGTCTCGGACGAGGTCAAGGCCGAGTACCTGGAGGTCGCCAGGGCAGAGTCCACGGAAGCCACAGCTTGGCGCCTGGTCCGCCGCATGGGGGTGCACAAGGCGCAGGAGCAGACGAGATCGCTCGAGACTCAGATGGCCGTGCTGCGCCTCTTCCAACCGGCCCTGATCCCGGGACTGCTGCAAACACCCGAGTACATCCGGGCCATTCTCGCTCGCCACAACCTTGGTGAGGAGGTTCTTACCCGCACCATCAGCGCGAGGATCGACCGTCAACAGGTGCTCTACGACTCGGCCAAGGAACTTCACTTCATTATCACCGAGTCCGTGCTGCGGTGGCGGATCGTGTCAGCCGCCAGGATGTCGGAGCAACTGGACCGACTCGTTTCCCTCTCGCGGCTCCCCAACATTGACGTCCGGGTCGTTCCCCTGTCAGCGCCACAGCAGGACATCGCCAACCACGCATTCGTCATCCGGGACGACAGGACAGTGACGGTCGAGACGATCCACGCGGAGATTGTTGTCACCGATCCCCGGGATGTCTCCTTGTACATCGAGAAGTTCGAGCGCTTCGCGTCGACGGCTCTGTCCGGTGACGACATGCGCGCCATGCTGGTGCGTATCCGGGATGAGTTGTTGCACGAACAGGAAACCGGCTAGATCCTGATGCCCCGGCCCGGACAACATCGGCTGCTGACGCACACAGACAGCGGCGAAGGAGTACGCGATGGCGGCCGGGACCGATGAGTGGGAGTACGTGACCTACGCGCCCCAGGGAGAGAAGTGCTCCGTCTGCCGCTGCGATGTGAAGCCCCTCGACCCGGTCCGCAGAGAAACCATTGAGCGCGCTTCGGGCCCGCCCGTGGTGGTGTACCGGCACGCGGGGCAGTGCCCTCGTCGAGGGACCCCGGCCCGCCCCTGAGATGGGGTGCCGCCCTGGGCGGTGACGGGGATCGCTCCGGCCCCAGGGAGACCGGAGCACCCACTTTCAAGGCTTCCGCCCGCTGCGGGCGGCGGACGGCCCTGCCCGGGCCGTAACAGCAGATCAGGAAGGACATACCGATGACCGACCTGTACGAGCTCCCCATCGAGGGAGCCGAGTTCTCGAAGGCATGCGGCGGCAACACGCACCCGGACGGTGAGGCGTGCGTGACGCTGGCGAAGATCGGGCCGGACGCGTGGGCCATGGGTGACAGCAAGCGCCCGGATGCCGTACCGCTGCGCTTCACCACGGCGGAGCTGAACGCGGCGGGCATCGACCCCGCCCGCTTCGAACTGTCCGCCTGAACCACCCGGACCACCTGACCTGACGGCCCCGCCCACGCGCCGACGGGCGGGGCCGTCGTCATACCCCGGAACGGAGCAGTAGTGCACCATCACGGTTACGCATGGCTCGGGGAGAAGAAGACGTTCGACAAGGAGAGCATCCGCAGACCGCCCGGCCAAGCCCCGACGGCAACCAGCGAGAAGGACGTAGTCGACCGGTACCGGGAAGCCGTCGCGGTGTTCCCGACCTCTGATGTGCCGCCGATCCAGACGGCACACTGGCTGATGAAACCACCCTCGATGATCCGGGGAACATGGCAGGAGTCCAAGGACGCCGGCGAATGGCTGGGCTTCCAGCTCGCCGAGTTCGCCCCCCGCTTCGCCTCCGAAGAGGACCGGGAGGTGACCAGGCTAGCTGTCCTGGTGAAGGCCGCAGTGGAGCGGCTGACGTGGGGAGGGGACGTATCCCTTGGCCACTACCTCAGCGGTACGGTCTTCCACTCGGTCGCCCTCGTCACGTGCTCACCCAACCGCGCTGCTCCCGAGTTCCCCTGTCCAGCCGGGCAGGCCCAGTTGTCACTGCCGGGCCGTGGTGGCGCTACATCCCGTCCGTGATCCCCAGCTCCGCCGCGTGCGCGTGCAGACGCTCCGCCGCCAGCGTCGCCCCCGTGGCGTCGCCGCGTTGGGTGGCGACGACCAGGGCCTGGCCGGACAGGGTGTGGGCGCGCTGGTGGAGGGCGGTGACGCGGGCGGGGGTGGGTGTGGATGTCGTCGGTGCCGCCCGGAGTGGGGAGCTGCCGCGCAGGTGCTTCACGCGCAGGGCCAGCCGGCGCGCGGCGTCGTCCAGCTCGGGGGACGGGGTCAGCGCGCGGAGCTCGTCCGTCACGGTGAGCAGCGCCGTGAGATGGCCGGCTAGCCGGATGGTGAGCTCCTCCACGCGGGAGCGGTGCGGCCCGTGCGTGCGGACCGCGTGCCTGGTGCGGGTCGGCTCGTACATGGATGGCCTCCTGAGTTACCTCTGAAGGCCATCCTAACTTAGACGCGTTCTAAAGTTGTCTCGCTTACAGGAAGGAGCGGGGTTACGGCTGTCCGTAGCCGTCCAGGAAGTTCCCGATCCGGGTCACCGCGTCGGCCAGGTCCTTGGCGGAGGGGAGGGTGACCAGGCGGAAGTGGTCCGGCTCCGGCCAGTTGAAGCCCGTGCCGTGGACCACCATGATCTTCTCGGCCCGGAGGAGGTCGAGGACCATCTGCCGGTCGTCCTTGATCTTGTAGACCTTGGGGTCCAGCCGGGGGAACGCGTAGAGCGCGCCCTTGGGCTTGACGCAGCTGACGCCCGGGATCCGGGTGAGCAGCTCGTACGCCACGTCGCGCTGCTCCAGCAGCCGGCCGCCCGGCAGTACCAGGTCGTTGATCGACTGCCGGCCGCCGAGCGCGGTGGCCACCGCGTACTGCGCGGGCATGTTGGCGCACAGCCGCATGTTGGCGAGGATCGTCAGGCCCTCGATATAGCTGTCGGCGTGGGCCTTGGGGCCGCAGACCGCCATCCAGCCGCTGCGGTAGCCCGCCACGCGGTAGGACTTGGACAGGCCGTTGAAGGTGAGGGTCAGCAGGTCCGGGGCGATGGCCGCGGTGGGGGTGTGGGTGACGCCGTCGTAGAGGATCTTGTCGTAGATCTCGTCGGAACAGACGATCAGATTGTGACGGCGGGCGATCTCCGTGAGGGACCGCAGCATCTCGTCGTCGTAGACCGCACCCGTGGGGTTGTTGGGGTTGATGATGACGATCGCCTTGGTGCGGTCCGTCACCTTGCTCTCGATGTCGGCCAGGTCCGGCATCCAGTCCGACTGCTCGTCGCAGCGGTAGTGCACCGCCGTGCCGCCCGCGAGGGAGACCGACGCGGTCCACAGCGGGTAGTCCGGAGCGGGGACGAGGACCTCGTCGCCGTCGTCGAGCAGCGCCTGCATCGACATCTGGATCAGCTCGGAGACGCCGTTGCCGAGGTAGACGTCCTCGACGGAGAGCTCGATGCCCTTGGTCTCGTAGTGCTGCACCACCGCGCGGCGGGCGGACAGCAGGCCCTTGGCGTCGCCGTAGCCGTGGGCGTCGCCCACGTTGCGCAGCATGTCCTCAAGGATCTCGGGCGGGCACTCGAAACCGAAGATCGCGGGGTTGCCGGTGTTCAGCTTGAGGACGCGCTCACCCGCCGCCTCCAGCCGCATGGCCTCCTCGAGCACCGGGCCACGGATTTCGTAGCAGACGTTGGCGAGCTTCGTTGACTGGATCACCTGCATGACGGCCACCATACGGGGGCGCCCCACGCCGTGCGCGCCGTTTCTTCTGTCGCTTCGGTCGCTGCACCCCCGCCCATAACGTGCTGGTCAGCCCACCGGAGTGCGCCTCACTGCCCTACCGGCCAGTACGTCCGTCCGGCGTCCGTCTTCCATCACAAAGCGTCCGGCAATCAGGACATAAGGAATGCCGGTCGGAAGCGTCCGTGGGGCTTCGAAAGTGGCACCGGCGGCGATCGTCTCCGGATCGAAGAGGGCGAGATCGGCGCGGTGGCCCTCGCGGATCAGGCCTCGGTCCGGCAGCCTCAGCCGGGCCGCCGGACGCGACGTGAGATGCGCCACGCACTCCTCCAGGGAGAGCACTCCCAGCTCACGGACATAGCGGCCCAGGTAGTGCGGGAAGGTGCCATAGGCGCGTGGGTGAGGCTTCGCGCCGTGCAGGATTCCGTCACTCCCGCCCGTATGGACCGGGTGCCGCATGATCGTGCGGACGTTCTCCTCGTGGCCGACGTGCTGGAGGATCGTGGGCCCTAGTTGATCTTCGAGCAGCAGTCGGCGTGCCGTCGTCCATGGCTCCTCGTCACGCTCGCGGGCCGCATGGGCGATGGTCCGGCCGACGTAGGAGGCGAGGGCAGGGTCCGAGGAGCGCGAGACCCCGGAGATCTCCACGCTCTCCCAGTCGACGGCCACCCCGTGGCACCCGTCCGAGCCCGTCACCTCCAGCGCGTGCCGGATCCGGGCGGCGACCGCGTCGTCGCGCAGCCGCGCCAGGATCGCCTCCGGGCCGCCCTCGCCCGCCCAGCCCGGCAGCAGGGCGGCGAGCGTGGTGGAGCCCGGAGTGTAGGGATAGGTGTCGAGGGAGATGTCCGCGCCGCCGGCCAGCGCGGCGTCCAGCAGGGCCAGCAGCTCGGGGGCGCGGCCCTCGTTCTCCCCGAAGTTCATGACGGCGTGGGCCAGGTGGAGGGCGCAGCCCGCCGTCCGGGAGAGCGCGATCATCTCCTCGTACGCCCGGAGCGCGCCCGCCCCGTACGAGCGGTGGTGCGGGCAGTAGTAGCCGCCGTACGCCGCGACGACCCGGCACAGCTCGGTCAGTTCGGCGTCGTCGGCGTACATCCCGGGTGTGTAGGTGAGGCCGGACGACATGCCTGCCGCGCCCTGCTCCAGTCCCTCCGCCACCAGGCGCTTCATACGGTCGAGTTCGACGGCCGTCGCAGGGCGGTCCTCCCAGCCGACGGCGAGCATGCGGACGGTGCCCTGGGGGACGAGGTAGGCGGCGTTGACGGCGATGCCCTGTTGATCCAGGCGGTCCAGGTATTCGCCTACGGTGCGCCAGGTGAAGTCGACGTCGCTTCCGTCGCCGTTCCAGCCGGTGATCTGGGCGCGCACCTCGGCGAGGGTGCGGTCGTCCACGGGCGCGTAGGACAGGCCGTCCTGGCCGATGACCTCCAGGGTCACGCCCTGCGCGGCCTTCGCGGTGTGGGCGGGGTCGCGGAGGAGGGCGAGGTCGCTGTGGGCGTGCATGTCGATGAAGCCGGGGGACAAGGCCAGGCCTGTGGCGTCGAGGACGCGTCGGCCCGAGAGGCGCGGCCCCTCGCCCTCGCGGTGGATCCCGGCGATTCGGCCTTCGGCCAGGGCGACGTCGGCTCGGTAGGAGGGGTGTCCGGTGCCGTCTATGACGCGGGCGTTGCGGATGACCAGGTCCATGCGGTGGGTTCCCCAATCCCGCCCCTTCCCGTATCTGGGGGCAAGCCCCCAGCCCCCCGGGGGGCCTCCCGGCGGCAGCCGGGGAGGAATGAGGACCGGGGTCCGGGGCGGAGCCCCGGTTTCGGGAAGGGGCGGGTCAGGGGAGGAACCACCGGTCCCGGCGGTTGCTGACGGGCGTAACTCCCGTCAGAAGAACGTCCGCACGTACTCCGTGACCGTCCCGTCCGCCGTCGCCAGGGGGATGAGCGGCCACTTCTCGAAGACCGTGCACGGGTGCGACAGGCCCAGGCCCACCCAGTCGCCGACCTCCAGCCGTTCCGCTTCCTCGCCGGTGAGGGAGACGAAGGCGTGCTGGTCGGCGAGGCGGGTGACGGTCAGGCCCGTGGCCGGGCGGAGGGAGCCGTCGCGGGCGGAGCGGACGACCTGCGGCTCGGGGAGGTCGAGGTCGTAGGAGACGTCGCGCTTGCCCGCGTTGAGGTAGGCCATGCCGGACTCCGGCCGGGAGACGACCTGGGCCCAGAGGCGGAAGGCGGGGTGCAGGGCGCCTTCGTCGGGGTGGCGGTTGAAGGGGGTCTTGCGGCGGTACTGGCCGTCGTCGTGCGTGACGTACGCGCCGGAGCGCAGCAGCTTGAGCACCGGCGCGGACAGCGGCGGAAGCTCCGCGAAGACGCTCGCGACGGCGTCGAACCACGCGCTGCCGCCCGCGCTGACCACGACCTCCTCGACCCCGGCGAAGCGGCCCGCCTTGTCGAAGGCGACCGCCAGCCCCGTCAGCCGGCGCAGCCACGCGTCGACGAGCCCGGCGTCCGCGTCCGGGATCTCGGCCTCGTAGCCGGCGACACCGACCAGGCGCAGGGTGCCGGTGGCGGCCACCGCGTCGGCGACGGCCTCGCCCTCCGCCTCCGTACGGATGCCCGTACGGGCGCCCTCGGCGCCCAGCTCGACGACGACGTCCAGCGGACGGCCCGCGCCCGCGTCGCGCAGGGCGGCGTCCATCAGCTCGACGCCGCGCACGGAGTCGACGTACGTGACGATCCGCAGCTCCGGGTCGGCGGCCAGCTCGCCCGCGAGCCAGCGCAGCGCGGCGGCGTCGACGACCTCGTTGGCGAGGAAGATCCGCCGTACGCCGAAGGCGCGGTAGACACGGACCTGCGCGGGGGTGGCGGCGGTGATGCCCCAGGCGCCGCGGTCGAGCTGGCGCTCGAAGAGCCGCGGGGCCATCGAGGTCTTGCCGTGCGGGGCGAAGGCCAGGCCGTGCTGTTCCGACCACTGCTCCATGAGGGCGAGGTTGTGGTCCAGCGCCTCGGCGGACAGGGCGAGCACCGGCGTGATGAAGCCGCCGGTGAACAGCGAGCGCCGCTCGGCCGCCAGCTCGCCGACGCTCCGGCCGTCCGCGTCCGGGGGCAGCCCCTTGAACCGGTGGTCCACCCGTTCCTGGGCGAGCTCGGCGACGGCGTCTGCGGCGATGGCGGCGGATGTGCCGGCCGTGCTGGCCATGGGGCCTCCCAAGGGATCGGGCTGTGTTGCGTTTTCTGCAACGCTCATTGCGTGGAGCGCTGCACGGTGTCTAACATCCCGGCAAGTGCCGGGTCAACGGTAGGGGGATGTGGTGAACGGCCCCGACGTCGTCTGTCTCGGCGAGTCGATGGTCGTCCTCCGCCCGGGCCCTGCCGGGGCCGGACGCCGCCTCGCCGACGTGCCGTCCTTCGACCGCGGCATCGGCGGCGCCGAGTCGAACGTCGCCTGCGTCCTCGCCCGGCGCGGCCACCCCACCCGATGGATCAGCCGCGTCGGCGCCGACGCCTTCGGTACGCACCTGGTGGCCGCCGTCGCCGCCCACGGCGTGGACACGACGTACGTCCAGCGCGATCCCGTACGTCCCACCGGCGTGTACTTCCGGACGGCGGGGGAGCGGCCCACGACCAGCGGGACGATCCCGGACCCCTCCCACGGCGAAGCCGCCTACTACCGCGCCGGGTCCGCCGCTTCCGCCATGTCGCCCGCCCTGATCCCCCGCGCGGCCGCCCACGCCGGACGGATCCTCCACCTCACCGGCATCACGGCGGCCCTCTCCGCCGACTGCCTCGCCCTGCTGCGCGAGCTCGTCATCCGGACCCCCGGCAGCGGCCCGCTGCTCTCCTTCGACGTCAACTACCGCGCCGCGCTGTGGCGGCACAACGCGCCGGAAGACCCGCGCGTCCTCGCCGAGCTCGCCCGCGCCTGCGACGTCGTCTTCGTCGGCGAGGACGAGGCCGAGGCCGCCTGGGGCATCGACGGCGGCCCCGACGCGATCCGGGCCGCCCTGCCCGAACCCGCCGTGCTCGTCGTCAAACAGGGCGCGGCCGGTGCCACGGCCTATACCCGTGACGCCGTGGTCTCCGTCCCCGCGCCCGCCGTCGACGTCGTCGCGCCCGTCGGCGCGGGCGACGCCTTCGCGGCCGGCTTCCTCTCCGCCACCCTGCGCGGGCTCCCGCTGCCCGCGCGCCTGCGCTACGGCCACCTCGTGGCCGCCGCCGTCCTCACCGTCCCCGGCGATCTCGGCGAACCGCCGCCCCCCGCCCTCGCGGACGCGCTGGCGGGACTGGACCCCGCCGCCTGGGGAAGACTGCGACTCGGCCCGGGCTGGACCGGGCGGCCCGCACGGGTGGCAGACACCGGCACAAAGAAACCCGGCACAGAGGACCCTCGCGTAGAGGACCCCCGCACAGAGGACCCCCGCACATGAGCCAGACCGTCGACCGCGCCCTGAGCATCCTGCCGCTGCTCGCCGAGGGACCCGCCAACCTCGAACAGGTGGCGGCCCGCCTCGGCGTGCACAAGTCCACCGCGCTGCGCCTGCTGCGCACCCTCCACGAGCACGGCATCGTCTACCGGCAGCAGGACCAGCGCTACCGCCTCGGCGCCCGCCTCTTCGCCCTCGCCCAGCAGGCCGTCGAGAGCCTCGACATCCGGGAGATCGCCCACCCCCACCTCGTCGCGCTCAACGAGAAGTGCGGCCACACCGTCCACCTCGCGGTGTACGAGGAGGACGAGGTCCTCTACATCGACAAGGTCGAGAGCCGCTACCCCGTACGGATGTACTCCCGCATCGGCAAACCCGTCGCGATCACCGTGGCGGCCGTGGCCAAACTGCTCCTCGCCGACCTCCCCGAGCCCGAGCGCCGCGCCGTCGCCGAGCGCCTCGACTACCCCGCCTACACCGCCCGTTCCACCCCCAACGCCACCGCCTTCCTCCAGGAACTGGCCGCCGTACGGGAACGGGGCTGGGCCACCGACTTCGGCGGCCACGAGGAGTCCATCAACTGCGTCGGCGCGCCCGTCCGGGGCCCCGGCGGACGGGTCGTCGCCGCCTGCTCGGTGTCGGCGCCCAACGTCGTCGTCCCCTCCGGCGAACTCCTCGCCCTGCTGCCGCTGCTGCGCCGCACGGCGGACGCGATCGGCGCCGAGTACTCCGGAATCTCACTCCCGGCGACCGTTTCCCCGACGAATTCCCCGACGGATTCCCCGACGAAAGTGATGCCATGAGCGACAACACCCCGAAGACCGCCGTCACCCCGGCCGGCCACACCACCCCGCCCGCGAAGTTCTCGCACGGCGTGCGCAAGGGGAACATCCTCCAGGTCGCCGGCCAGGTCGGCTTCCTGCCCGCCGAGCCCGGGCAGGCCGGCCCCGTCGTCGCAGGCCCGACCCTGCGCGAGCAGACGCTCCAGACCCTGGCCAACGTCCGGTCCGTGCTGGAGGCGGGCGGCGCGAGCTGGGAGGACGTGATGATGCTGCGCGTCTATCTGACGGACACGGACCACTTCGCCGAGATGAACGAGATCTGGAACGACTACTTCGCCGACCTGAAGGAGGCCCCGGCGGCCCGGACGACGGTCTACGTCGGCCTGCCGAAGGGCCTCCTGATCGAGATCGACGCGCTCGCGGTGCTGGGCTGAGACGTGCAGGGGGCGAGCCGTCGGCCCGCCCCCGCATCAGCCACCGTTCAGCCGCTCATGAGCAGTACTGCTGCTCCTTCCCGATCGACCGGTACATGCAGTCCGCGTTCTCCAGGAGCTGGAGGACCGCCTCCCGGTTGCGCGCGGTCTCGCGGTCGATGACCGACGCCGGCGGGTAGAAGCCGCCGCCCGCGCCGCTCGCGTCCGGGTACATCTCGAAGGTGTAGGCGAAGACCTTCTGGTTGCCCCAGAGCCAGTCGTCGATCGACCCGTCCGTGATGTACAGGTCGCTCGACTGCTCCGGCGTGTAGCCATTGCTCGCGGCCATGGACTTTCCTACGGCCGCGAACGCGTCGCGGTCGTCCTGCGTCATGCCGGGCGCCGTGTCGTCGTACGTCCAGCCGAACGGCCAGAGCACCAGCTCGCTGTAGGTGTGGAAGTCGATCGCGGCCTTGATCTGCTGCTTGCCGCCGACGACGCGACCGCGGACGAAGTCCGCGACGACCTTCACCTCGGGGGTCGACTCCGGGCCGGAGCCGCGGTACGTCTCCGAGCCGGTGCTGCCGGACGAACCGCCGCAGCAGCCCCACTTGAAGTCCCAGTTGCGGTTGAGGTCCGTGCCCCGGGAGCTCGAACCCGTGTTGGGCTGGCGGTTCTTGCGCCAGCCGCGATAGGTGCCGGTGGCGATGTCGTATTCGCCGCCGTCGGGGTTGACGTCGGGCACGATCCAGATCACCCGGCTGTCGAGCATCTTGGTGACGCGGGCGTCCTTGCCGTACTGGGAGCCGAACTCCTTGAGCAGGTACAGCGCCATCTCGACGGTCAGGTGCTCGCGGGCGTGCTGGTGGTGGGTGAAGAGCACCTCGGGCTTGGCGGCGTCCGTCGCCGCCGAACCGTTCGTGACCTTCACGGCGATGATGTCCCGGCCCTCGTAGGACTTGCCGATGACCTGCTTGCTCATGAGGGACGGGTACGCGGCGATGTCCGCGTCGACCTCCGCCATGGCCCGGGCGTAGTTGTGGTACTTCGAGTCCGCGGGCGGGAAGTCGTACGGCCTGGCGGCGCGGCCCCGGTCCGGGGCGCCGGGCAGGGCCGTCACCCGGTAGCCCATGCCACGGATGCGCTCGGCCTGCGCGGCGTCGGCGGTGACGACGACGGAGTCGTGCCGCACGGCGTCGACCGAGGCGCCGGTCGCGGCGACGGCGGTGCGCTGGGCGGCGGTTCTCGGCCCGCTGACCTCGTACGAGCGGATGCCGTTCGCACGGGTGTCGTTCATACGGGTGTCGTTCGTACGGATCTCATCCGCGTGTGTGCCGTCCGTCCGGGTGCCGTTCGAACGGTTCGTGCCGTGCGAGGACGCCGGGGCGGCCATGGCCAGGGTGAGCAGGGCGGCGCCCGTGGCGGCGGCCCATCGGACGCGGTTCCTGCGGGAACGGGGGGTGTGGGGTCGCATGCGGCCTCCTGAGGGGCGTTCGTGCGACGAATGAGGGGGGTGTTCGCTGCCGATCCTCCCCAGTGTTCGAGGTGTGACATGAGCAGGTCAAGCCGAAGTGTGCGAGGGAAACAAGCCAACTTCCCCATCACTTCAGACCGCTTGATTGCCCGGCGCCCACAGCGGACCCAACAATGCACACGTCAAAACCGGATGCACTTCTGAACGGAGAGGACCACCCCCCATGAGACGACCTCTCGTCGGTGCGCTCACGACGCTGCTGCTCACCGGGACGACCGTCGCCGGCGTCGGCGCCGGGCCCGCCACGGCCGCCCCGGCCGACGGGCCGAAGGTCGCGGCCAAATCCAAGGCGGTCGACTTCGCCGGCACCGTGGCACTGAGCAACTGTTCCGGCTCGCTGATCCGCATGCCCAACTCGGCGGACAGCGACCCGGCCCTCGTGATGACCAACGGCCACTGCCTGGAGACCGGCATGCCCGCCCCCGGCGAGGTCCTCGTCGACCAGCCCTCCAGCCGCACCTTCAGCCTGCTCAACTCCACCGCCGGCAAGGTCGCCACGCTCCGCGCCACCAAGGTCTCGTACTCGACGATGACCGACACCGACGTCACGCTCTACGAGCTCAACACCACCTACGCGCGGATCAAACAGCAGTACGGCATCGACGCGCTCGCCCTCTCCGGCGACCACCCCGTCGCCGGTACGCCCATCAAGGTCGTCTCCGGCTACTGGAAGCGCATCTACTCCTGCAACGTCGACGGGTTCGTCCACCAGCTCCGCGAGGCCGACTGGACCTGGAAGGACTCGCTCCGTTACACCCCGTCCTGCAACACCATAGGTGGCACCTCCGGCTCGCCCGTCATCGACGCGAATTCCGGCAAGGTCGTCGCCATCAACAACACGGGCAACGAGAGCGGCGAGAGCTGCACGATGAACAACCCGTGCGAGGTCGACGAGAACGGCAACGTCACGGTCCGCCGGGGCATCAACTACGCCGAGCAGACGTACGGCATCACCAAGTGCGTCGGCACCGGCAACAAGATCGACCTCGGCCTGCCGGGCTGCGAGCTGCCGAAGCCGGCCGGGGAAGAGGTCCGTCGCTGACCTGTCCGTCCTCAAGCGCCGGACGGGCTGCATTCAGCCCGTCCGGCGCTTGAGGGCCGGGGGTTCGGGGGCGGGGCCCCTGAAGGAAACGGGAAGGGGCGGGTCAGGGGCTCACTCCCTCCCTGGCCTACGGCAGCCCGTGGACATGCGGTCCCACCGCGCCGGACCGCGCGTTGTCACCGGCCCCATCCCGGTTCGTGGACCAGGTCATGGCCCCCCCCGGAGCCCCGGATAGGTGCGGGAGGGCTTGGACGAACCGCAGTTCGCGCCCTGCGTGAGACCGCAACCGGCTTCGCCGGCGACCAACGATCACGTGTCATCCAATAGGGGGAAGGTGTCGGAGACTTGATGCGGCGTCGTTGCGCTCCAAGGAACTCTGGAGTGTTTGTGTCGTGTGTCGTAGCTTCCCCCGCCGCCACCACCCCGTGGGGCAAACATCGAGGAACTGTTCTCAGCCGCTCCATTCGTGGATAAAGTGCGGAGGCGCCAGCACTGGGCAGTATCGATCTGCGACCGCCGGAGCCCCCGCGGCCGGAGTGAACGGGGAAGCCGACGTGCCGATTGCGATAGCGGTCACCAGCTCCGATCTGGTGCTCCCACCGCCCGGCGGGCCCGTTCCGGCCGCCGCCGTGCTGCGGCCGCCCGAGGAACAGCCGCTGGATACCGCCGTCACCCAGGCCGCCCTCCTGCTCGACCAGTGCGGCCACCTCGTCGTCCTCTACCCCGACTCCCTTCCCGCCGCCTACGTCCGCCGGCTGCACACCGTGCGCTCGGTCCTGGAGAGCGACCGCGTCGCCCTGCTGCCCGTCGCCCTGCCGCCCCTCGCCGTCGGCGTGCTGGCCCGGCAGTTACGGCAGTTGTCGGTCTCCGACCTCAGCCCCGGCGTGCTCGCCTCCGCCGCCCGGCTGCTCACCCACTACATCTACGCGGGCGCCCAGCTGTCCTCCGTCGCCCGCTGCGACCGCGTGGACGTGGGCTTCGGCGCGCACGTCGGCTCCCTCGTGCCCGGCACCCGCTTCGGCGTCCTCGTCAACCCCACCCGAACGCTGCTGCGCACCGGGCCCGGCGAGACCCCCGACGGCCCCGGCTTCGCCACCCGGCTGACCGTCGCCCGCGCCCGCCCCCGCACCGGCGAGGACTGGGTCACCGACACCCTCGCCCCGGGCTGGCGGGTCGAGGGCGTCCAGGAGGTCCTCCCGCTGCCCGCCGACTCCCGGCGCTGGTGGG
The DNA here is from genome assembly GCF_040636475.1 of Streptomyces sp. NPDC037389. Taxonomy (NCBI): domain Bacteria; kingdom Bacillati; phylum Actinomycetota; class Actinomycetes; order Kitasatosporales; family Streptomycetaceae; genus Streptomyces; species Streptomyces sp. NPDC037389. Next base: position 309,907 of record NZ_JBEZUS010000009.1, on the reverse strand, counting down.
GCACCCACCGGGCCGTGGAGTTCGCGGCCGCCATCCCCGACCCGTCCGTGCTCTACCAGCTCGTCACGTCCGTACGCCGCGAGGAGTGCCACTGGTGCGGCCTCGAACTCATCGGTGACCGCTGCGGGTTCTGCTCCGCGCCCGTGCCGCGCGCGGACCCCGCGGCCGCGGACCGTCCGGCCCACGCCATCGGCCCGCCCGTCACCGCCCGTACGCCAGGAGCCCGTACGCCAGGAGCCCGGGCACCCGGCGCACGAGCGCCCGGCGCCCGCCACGCCGCCCCGGCGACGAGCGGCCGCTGAGCGCCGGCCGGTCACCACGACCATGGCCCCGACCCCGACCCCGATCCCGGTCCGAACGAGGTTCGCCACCCGATGAATTCACGCCAGCGACGCGGCATCGTCCTGCTGCTCCTGTCGGCCCTCTGCGCCGTCGGCGCGTTCGCCGGGGTGTTCTCGGTCATCCACGACGCCGAGTCGAAGGTCGGCCCGGAGACCACCGCGTACCGGCTGAAGACCGACATCCCCGCCTACCGCGACCTGGACACGGACGAGTTCGAGAAGATCTCCATGCCCGAGCGCTGGCTCCCCGCCACCGCCGTCACCGACCTCTCCGCCCTGCGCGGCAAGATCGCCGTCACCCCGCTGCGGAAGGGCTCGCTGCTCCAGAGCGACATGATCGTCGCCCGGCCCGCGCTCGCACCCGGCAAGCAGGAGATCGCCATCATGATCGACGCGGCCACAGGCGTCGCCGGCAAGATCCAGCCGGGCGCGCGGGTCAACATCTACGCCACCTTCGACGCCAAGGAGCAGGGCGCCAAGCCCGTCTCCAAGGTGATCGTCAGCGGCGCCCAGGTCATCGATGTCGGCAAGCTCACGCCCTTCAAACGGGACGGTGACAGCCGGTCCGCCGCCACCACCCGGCAGGCGGGGGAGGCCGTGCCGATCACCTTCGCCCTCGACACCAAGGACGCCCAGCGTGTCGCCTACGCCGAGTCGTTCGCCTCGCACGTCCGGCTCGCCCTCGTCGCCCCCGGCAGCCAGGAACCCGTCGCCGGCGGCGATCGCACGTACACCCTGGACGCCGACAAATAGCCGGATGGTTGTTGTGGACCGAGTGTGGATGGAGGAGGCAGGCTCCCGGTGACGATCAGAATCCTCCCGGCCGTCGGCGACCCCGGCACCGCCCGCGCCGTCGCCGGTGTGCTCGCCGGGCTCCCCGACGTCGCGCCCCTGCCCGGCGTCGGCGACTCCGCCCGTCTGCTGGAGGCGCTCGCCGCGCTGGGCGCGGGCGGGGTCGCCCACCTGCCCGAGGTCGTCCTCGTGCACGAGCGCCTCGGGCCCGTCCCCGCCCTTGAGACCGTCCGCGAGATCGCCCTGCGCTTCCCCGCCACCGGCGTCATCCTGATGTCCGCCGACGCCGGGCCCGCCCTGTACGCCGCCGCCATGGACTGCGGCGCGCGCGGCCTCGCCGGACTGCCCCCGACCTACGAGGAGCTGGGCGCCCGCGTCCAGGCCGCCGCCCACTGGGCCGGCGGGGTCCGTCACCACCTCGGCGCGGCCGCCGAGGGAACCGCTGACGGAAGCGCCGCCCCCGAAGGGGCACGCGGCACGCTCGTCGCCGTCGTCGGCGCCAAGGGCGGCGTCGGCACGACCGTCACCGCCGTCCAGCTCGCCCTGGCCGCCTCCGCCGCCGGCCGGGACGTCGCCCTCACCGACCTGGACCTCCAGTCCGGCGACGTCGCCTCCTACCTCGACGTACAGTTCCGCCGGTCGATCGCCGACCTCGCCGGCATCAGCGACATCACCCCGCGCGTCCTGGCGGACGCCGTCTTCCCCCACCCCACCGGCCTCGGCCTGCTCCTCGCCCCGGCCGAGGGCGAACGCGGCGAGGAGGTCGGCGAACCCGCCGCCCGGCAGATCACCGCCGCCCTGCGCGGCCGCTACGAACTCGTCGTCGCCGACTGCGGCACCCAGATCACCGCGGCGGGCGCGGCCGTCATCGAGGCCGCGGACCTGGCATTACTGGTCACCACGCCGGACGTGGTGTCCGTCAGGGCGGCCAAGCGCATGGTCCGGCTCTGGGAACGGCTTCAGATCCGTACGGCCGAGGAGACGACCACCGTGGTCAACCGCCACACCCGCAACGCGGAGATCCAGCCGCCCCTCATCGCCCGCACCACCGGCACCCGCGCCGCCCGTACGACCGTCCCGGCCGGCTACAAGGAACTCCAGGGCGCCGTGGACTCCGGCCGGATGCAGGACCTCGACGCCCGCTCCGGGGTCCGCCAGGCCCTGTGGACCCTGGCCGGCGAACTGGGCCTGGCCACGCCCTCGCGGACGGCTGCCACCCACCACCGCCCGGCGGCCCTGGGCGGCCTGCGGAGGCGCCGTGCCATAGAGGGCGGCGGGACGGACCCGTCGGCCCCCTCCGGCGGGGGCACGGGCCCGGAACAGCTGTCCCCGGTGCCGCCAGGGGGCGGCGGCCGCTTCCGGCGGCGCGAGCGGTCCGGTGACCGCTTCGGTGACCGCTTCGGCGGCGACAGGGGTCAGGTAGCGGTGGAGTTCGTCGGCATCCTGCCGCTGATCCTCGTCGCGCTGGCCGTCGTCTGGCAGTGCGTCCTGGTCGGCTACTCGTACTCCCTGGCCGGCCACGCCGCCGACAAGGGCGCCCGCGCGGGCGCGGTCGGCCGCGACTGCGCGGCCGCGGCCCGCGCCGACATGCCGAAGTCCTGGCACACGGAACCGTCCTGCGGCCCCGGCCCGGCGGCCGGGGTCTACAGCGCGAGCGTCCGCGTGAAGGTCCCGGTTCTCTTCCCGGGCGCGGCCGACTGGCCGTGGACGGTGGAGAGCACGGCGGGCGTGGCGAGGGAGGACTGAGCGATGGGGGAAGCATTAGCCCCTCCGGGCAACGATTCAGGCCCTCCGGCGTTCGAGGAGCGGGGGTCCGGGGGCGGAGCCCCTGGCTGGGGGCACCTCCCAGCGGTAGCTGGGGGAGGGAAAGGGCGGGTCCGGGGTAAAACCCACCACCCGGACGACCAGGGCTCGGCCTCCATCGAATTCCTGGGCTTCCTCCCCCTCCTCCTGGCCCTGGCCCTCGGCGCCACCTACCTCGGCATAGCCGCCTACGCCACCATGCAGGCCGGCACCGCCGCCCGCGCAGCCGCCCGCACCGCCACCGTCGACGACCCGAAGGCCGCCCCCGCCGCAGCGGCCCGCGCCGCCGTGAGCCCCTGGGTCGCGGCCAGAGCGGACGTCGACGCCACCCCCTGCGCCCCCGGCACGGACCGGGCCACCGCCACCGTGACCGTCGACGTCCCGCCCCTCCTCCCCGGCACCGGCTTCACCGTCACCCGCAGCGCCACCATGGCCTGCGCCCAGGACACCCCCGGGGTCACCCCATGAGCCTCCGCGCCCGGATCACCGCCCCCGAACCCCGCCCCGACGGCCGGGAACCCGGCCACCTCGTCCCCGTCTACCGGGCCAAACTCCTCGAAGAGATCGACCTCGCCGAGATGTCCGCGCTCGACGCCGACGAACGCCGCTCGCGCCTGGAGCGCGTACTCGGCCACATCATCAGCCGCGAGGGCCCCGTCCTGTCGACCGCCGAACGCGACCGGCTCATCAGGAGGGTCGTCGACGAGGCCCTCGGCCTGGGAGTGCTGGAGCCCCTGCTGGAGGACCCCTCCATCACCGAGATCATGGTCAACGGCCCCGACCAGGTCTTCGTCGAGCGCGCCGGCCGCGTCGAGCCCGTACCCGTACGGTTCGCCTCCCACGATCAGCTGATGCAGACGATCGAGCGGATCGTGTCCACCGTCAACCGCCGCGTGGACGAGTCGAATCCGATGGTCGACGCCCGGCTCCCCACCGGCGAACGCGTCAACGTGATCATCCCGCCGCTCGCGCTGAACGGCGCCACCCTCACCATCCGCCGCTTCCCCCGCCCGTACACCCTCCACGAGCTGATCTCCATGGGCACGCTGGACGAGCCCATGCTGATGCTGCTGGCCGCGCTCGTCCGGGCGAAGTTCAACGTGGTCGTCTCCGGGCCGACCGGCGCGGGCAAGACGACGCTCCTCAACGCCCTCTCCGGCCTCATCCCCGACGGCGAACGCATCATCACCGTAGAGGACGCCGCCGAGTTGCAGCTGCAACAGCAGCACGTCATCCGGCTGGAGTCCCGCCCCCCGAACGTCGAGGGCAAGGGCCGGATCACCATTCGCGACCTCGTCCGCAACTCCCTGCGCATGCGCCCCGATCGCATCATTGTCGGCGAGGTGCGCGGCGGGGAGACCCTGGACATGCTCCAGGCCATGTCCACCGGCCACGACGGCTCCCTCGCCACCGTCCACGCCAACAGCGCCGAGGACGCGCTGATGAGGCTGCGCACGCTGGCGTCGATGTCCGAGGTCAAGATCCCCTACGAGGCGTTGCGCGACCAGATCGACAGCGCCGTGGACTGCCTGGTGCAGCTCGTCCGCCACGCGGACGGCACCCGCCGCATCGCGGAGATCGCCTTGCTGAACTCGGACTCGGACTCGGGTCCGGGTCCGGAAGGGTGCGGGAGCGGCGGTCACCGCCTCGCCACCGTCGCCCGCTTCGACGCCCGGCCGATCGGCGCCGACCGCGTCGTACGCGGCACGTTCACGCACTTCCCGCTCCCCGAACGCGCCGCCGAACGACTGCGGATGGCCGACGAGCCCGTCCCGCCCGCCTACGGCGTCGCCGCGTTCCCGCAGGAGCTCACCACCCGAAGAACCGGCCAGAGACAGCAGCGGCAGCAGAGGTAAAGGACCAGCGGACATGGACCACCTGGACGAGCTCGCCCTGCTGGCCGTCGGCGCCACCGCGCTGTGCGGGACGCTGGCCGTCGCGGGCGTACGGGCGTACGCCACCGGCAGGGACCGCCACCAGGCGCTCGTCGACCGGCTCTCCGACGCCCCCGCCCCGCCCCCCGCCGGACCGGTCCGCCCCTTCCGGCGCCTTGACCGCCGGCTGCGCGCCACCCGCCCCGGCCGGCGGCTGGAGTGGGAGATCGCGGCCACCGGACTGGACGTCACCGTGGGCGAGTTCGCGGCCGCGACCATCGGCGCGGCGGCCGGGCTGTGGATCGTCGCCGCGCTGCTCCTCGCGCCGTTCTTCGGGCCGCTGGCGGCCGCCGTCGCCATCTGGTCCTCCCACGCGTTCCTGGTGTGGCAGCGGCGCAGACGCACCGAGAGGTTCATCGGCCAGCTCCCCGAGCTCTCCCGGATCCTCGCCAACGCCACCCAGGCCGGACTCGCCCTCCGCACGGCGCTGGGCATGGCGGCCGAGGAGATGGAGGCCCCGGCGGGCGAGGAACTCGCCAAGGTCGCCGACCGGCTCGCCGTCGGCCACTCCATCGACGACGCCCTCGGCGAGCTCGCACGGCGGCTGCCCTCCCGCGAACTGGTGGTGCTCGTGACCACGCTCGTCCTCTCCCATCGCGCGGGCGGCACGGTCGTCAGCTCCCTGCGCAATCTCACGACCACCCTCGAAGAGCGCAAGGAGACCCGGCGCGAGGTGCGGACACAGCTCTCGCAGGTGACGGTGACGGCATACGTCGTACCGCTGATGGGCATCGGGACGTTGCTGCTGATGGACCGCATCGCACCCGGATCTCTGGACCGGATGACGGGAAGCTGGCCGGGGCAGGTCGCGGTCGTCGCGGCCTTCTGCCTCTACGGAGTGGGGTTCTTCCTCATCCGCCGGATGTCGAGGATCGACGTGTGAACCGACGTACGAACCGACATACGAACCGACGTGTGAGCCGGGCCCGGGACAAGGGGAGATGAGCGGCATGGGAATCCTGCTGGTGCTGCTGGCCGGCGTGTCCGTCGTGGGCGCCTGCCACGGCATCGCGCTCGTCCGCAGCGAGGCCAGGCTGCCTCCCGACCTCGTTCTGGCCCTCGAAGTCGGCTCCACGCGCACGACGGCCGTCGGTTCGGCCCTCGACCGGCTCGGCATGCGCTACGCGCCGTTCGTCCTCGGCCTGATGGGCGAGAAGCGCGTCGCGGCCGTACGGCGCCGCATCGACCGGGCCGGCAACCCGGGCGGCCTGACCGTCGACCGTTACGCGGCCCGCCGGGCCGTCTACGGCATGCTCGGCCTCGTCGGCGCGCTGGTGATGCTGGCCAAGGGCCAGGCCCTGCTCGCCGTGCTGATGGTCGCCTTCGGCCTGTTCTGGATCGAGGTCGGAATCCGGGCCGCCGTGCGCGAGCGCCGGGCGGCCATCGAGCGGACCCTGCCGGACTTCCTCGACGTCCTCGCCGTCGTCGTGAGCGCCGGGCTGAGCTTCCGGCAGGCGCTCGACCGGGTGGCCGGGCACTACGAGGGTCCTTGGGCGGACGAACTGCGAGTCGTGCTGCGACAGTTGGACATGGGCGTGGCCCGTCGCCAGGCCTTCGACGAACTGCGCAAGCGCAATGACTCCGAACAGGTGGCCCAGTTCGTCACCGCCCTTCAGCAGGGCGAGGAACTGGGCACCCCCATCGCCGACACCCTGATCGGAATCGCCAAGGACATGCGCCGCACGGACGCCCAGCTCGCCCGGCGGCGAGCGGCCAGGACGGTGCCCAAGGCGACGATGGTCATCACGACGTTCATGGTCCCGGGCACGGTGATCCTGCTGATCGCGGGGTTCTTCCTGGGCTCGGGCACGGATTTCGGCTCCATCACGGGGGAGTGAGGGCCAATGAGGTGCATCACCACCTGTGAGAGGAGAACCACCGCCATGACGCACGCCTCGCAGCACATCCATATATCCCCGCACCACGCCGCTCCCTGCTCCGAGCTCGCCGGGGCATATCCGCTGGGGGAGTTGAGGGAAGACCGTGAAGGGCCTTCGCGCCTGCAATCGGATGTGGGACAGTCGTCGGCGTCGACGTCCGAGGGCATCGCCGCTGAGCGGGGGTGAGACAGATGGTGTCCCAACTTCCCGGTGAGGGAAGGGAACGGGTCCGTACGGAGATCTCCCGAGGAGGAGAACATGAGGATCGAGCCCCGGAAGGGAATCCAGAGGTTTTCGGCAGACGACCGGGGACAGACCTCGGTCGAGTACCTGGGCATCATCGCCGTGGTCGTGGCCATCATCCTCGTCCTGACGACGACGGACTTCGGCACGATGATCGCGACGGCGATCACCAACCAGATCAGCCGCATCACGGGCTGAGCGGATCGCCCTTCGGGCGGCTCCGTGGCGACGCCGGACAGGCGTTCCCGCTGTACATCACGGCCGTGGCGGCCCTGCTCTTCCTCGCGCTCGCATTCTTCGCCGTCGGCCGCGCGGGCGCCGTCAAGAACGCCGCCCAGACCGCCGCCGACGCGGCCGCCCTCGCCGCCGCCCAGGACTACCGGGACCAGCTCCGTACGGGCTTCCTGCTGGCGGTCGGTACGGGCGGCGGGTCGGCCGGTGCGGGCGGGGCAGCCGGTGCGGGCGGCTGGGCCGACTGGCTGGCGGGCCGGGGCGGCAGGGACGGCCCGGCCTGCGAGGCGGCGGAGTCGTACGCGCGACTGAACGGCGCCCAGCCGGCGATCACTTGTGAGCCGGGCGGTGAGCCGGGTTCGTTCACGGTCGCGGTCGTCTCGGAGCGGACGGTGGGGGAGTCCGTCGTCCCCGGTACGGGCGACAAACACGCGAGGGCGACGGCGAAGGCGACCGTGACCCCGCGCTGCGACGCGGCGACGCCGGTACCCCCGACCCCACCCCCCACGCCCACCCCTACGGCCTCCCCGACCCCGACCCCGTCCTCGCCCCCGTCCTCGCCCCCGGTCGTCGACCTCACCTGCGACGGCGGGAAGGTGCTGGTGATCGACCCCAGGCACCCCGGGGCGATGGTGAAGGCCACGGACCTGTTCGCCGTGCGCCTCGCCGAGTGACCCCACCCTCACCGACCGACCAGTGAAGGAACGGCACCCATGAGCTTTCGGATCGCAGGTGCGGCCCTTGTGGTCGTCATATCCCTCGCCCTGGCGGGCTGTGGGGGTGAGGGGAACGACGACGGAAAGAAGACGATCGGCCTGAACGCGGCGAGAGGCTCCGACGCCGCGCCGAAGTCGTCGGGATCGTCGGAGGAGCCCGCGTCGTCGGGCGCGAAGCTCGGCGAGATCAAGGGCCCGGACGGCGTGGTCGTCACCCTCACGTCCGCCGTCCGCGACAAGGGCGGCTTCGTCACCGTCAACGGAACGGTCGCCAACCGGGGGAGCAAGCCGTACACCCCGCTGACGTGGCGCTCGAAGGAGACGGAGATGAAGTCCCAGTCCTCGGTCTCGGGCGCCTCGCTCATCGACTCGGCCGGGAAGAAACGCTATCTCGTCCTGCGCGACACGGACGGCGAGTGCCTGTGCACCACGGGCCTCGTCAACATCCGTCCCGGCGAGAGCCGTCCCGTCTTCGCCCAGTTCCCGGCGCCGCCCGCGTCCGTGACGGACGTGGACTTCCAGCTTCCGGCGATGCCGTCCGCACGGATCAGGATCTCGGGGTGAGGGTCGTGACTCCGGCAGCGGTTCCCTTGGGGACGTTCCTGGCGGTGACGCTGGCTTTCGCTGTCGCGATGCCGGGCCCGGCGGCGGTGAACGCGTACGCGGACGCCGGCCCGGGCCGCCGGGCCAATACGACGCCGCCGGTGAGGCTCGACCCCACGGCCCCGGGCCTCAAGCTCCGGCCGGGCAGGAAGCTCGCCCCGGGCCGCGTCCTCGACATCAAGTCGGTCGTCGAGACGGACGACGGCGGCGAGCGCCGTGAGGACACCAACGTGGACGTCACCTTCGCCCTCCAGGCGGAGGTCATCTTCGACAAGGACAGCGCCGACCTGGGCGACGCCGCCCGCGCCCGCATCCGCGCGATCGCGGACGAGGTGAAGAAGCAGAAGGCCACGGCCCTGCGCGTCTTCGGCTTCACGGACAACCTCGGCGACGCCGATCACGGCGTCTCCCTCAGCAAGGAGCGCGCCGACATGGTCCAGCGGGAGCTGGCCAAGGACGTGGGCTCGGCGGCGGTCCAGTACGAGATCCGCGGCTACGGCGAGCAGTACCCGATCGCGGACAACGCCACGGAGGACGGGCGACGGAAGAACCGCCGGGTGGAGGTGAGCTTCCCCAGGAAGTAGGCCTCGGTTCGTCTTGTCAGCCGGCCTTGTCAGCTCGCCTTGTTGCCGTTGATCCAGTCGTCGTTGTCCTGCCAGGCGTAGAGGGTGCCGCCGTCGGTGTAGGCGTAGTAGAGGCCGCAACGGGCCTGCGCGGCACGACCGGCGTCCTTGCCGGGGCCGGGGAACCAGGACGCGGAGAGGTTCGGTTCCTTCGCCCGGGTGCCGGACGGGAGGGCCGTGCACTCCGCGGGCAGCTTGCCGGTGGGCAGCGTGGCCTTGAGGAGACGGTCGCCGCCGGTGGTCTTCATCGCGTACCGGATCTCGCGGGCGCCGTCGGGCAGCCAGCGCGGCACCGAGGCGCGGTCGGCCTTGGCCTCGGCCCCGGTGGCGTACTGGGACGTCTGGTCGTGGCGGCCTTGGTACCAGTCCTTGGCGGCGGGTATGGCGGCCGCGGCGCCGACGGATGCGAGGACGACGATGGCGACGCCGGCGGCGGCGCCGGCAGCGAGCTTGGTCTTCATGGGGGGACCGGGCCCTTCGAAATCGGAAGCGGAGTGGGAAGCGGAGTGGGACTCGGAGTCGGAACCGGAGTGGGACTCGGACTCGGGTGGAATATCCGATTCCAGTATTCGGGCCCCTCACGGCCTCCCGGGTCACTCCGAGGCACGGTCCTGCCGTCAGACCACAGATGGACCGCCCCTAGGGGCCCCTAGGGGACGAGGTCGCTCACACGCCTCGGATGAAGCGGGCGTCCGGGCGGTCGACGCCGGTCGTGGACGGCGCGCAGCCACGGCTGACGGACGGCGGGCAACCGTGCCAGCGTGTCGAGGAGGACGTCGTCGTCGGGCTCGAAGAACCGATCCGGCAGCAGCGGCAGGGGATCGTCGCGCAGGACGCCGTCGGGCAGCCCACCGGCCGCGGGCTGCCACGGCCGTTCGTCGGGGAACGCGAGACGCGTCCACGTCCCGGCGGCCAGCGGCGCGGTCCGCGCGGTCCCGGAGGGCGGCCGCCACGCCTCGCCCGTCAGCGGGTGCCGCGGCACCAGGAGGATGTCGGCGGCCGCATCCGGGGCGGGCAGGCCGGGCCCGGCCAGGGCGAGGGTCTTCACGGGCGCCCCCTGGGGAAGCAGCGCGTGGAGTGCGCGACGGAACGTGTCCGCGACGAGCCCGTCGGGGACGACCACGGGCGCACCCTCCGAGGCCACCAGCACATGCGCCAGCGCCGCCCCCACGGCCGCCTCCCACTCCCGGCTCCACGCCCCGGAGCGGCTGAGCGGCGGAACGCCCTGCGGCCCCCTCGCGAGTGCCTCCCAGCCGCTCGCCCAGGGAGCGGGCCCGTCCACGGGGAGACGGCGTACGGCGTCCGGGGTGAACCACACCGCTTGCCACAGCGAACAGTCGTCGACACGGGTGGCCACCGGCCGGCCGCACCGCTCGCACGCGAGGTTCGGGCCGTCGGCGCCGGTCAGCCCACAGCAGTAGCCCTCGCACCGCTCGGGTATCAGGACGGTGCCGCGGGTGTCCCCCGGGGCGACGACGATCGCGCCCGGTGTGCCGTACGACAGCCCGTAGACCGGTGCGAAGACGCCTCGGGTCGCGGCCTCGGCCTCCCCGACCTCGCGCCAAGGCCGCCACGGCGGCCCGGAGGGCTCGGGATCGACGGCGTACGTCCCCGATTCCATCAGCACCGGCAGCATTACCCCGTTGCCCCACTTCTGATGGGCGTGGTCGGGCAGCGCGACCTCGGTCAGCGGGGCGCTGAGCACGGCGTCACACCCCACGCACGCGAATACCGTCATGCATCTCCCCTCATGTCTTCTCATGTCTTCATGTCTGGAACAGGCGGATTATCCGGGCCGGGTGATCGCGAACCAACAGCTTTTTGCGTTGTCTGACGGCGTGGCGTGCGCTACGTGCGCTGGTCGCCCGCCGTCACGGCCTTGAGCTCGTTCGGCGAATCCCGTATCACCCGCGACAGTTCGCGTTCCTCGCCGGGCGAGATCCAGCGGTAGAAGCCGACCTTGAAGACGGTGACCCCCGCCTCGGCGGTCAGACTCGCGGCCGGTTTCGCGACACCGCGTCCGCGCAGGGCGCCGGCGAGCGCGGCCGTCGGCGAGGCGAGCTTGATCAGCTCGCGCTCCTGGAGCTCGGGGTTCGCCACGATGACGGTCTGCCGCGCGCGGATGACGGTCTGCCGCTCGCGCGCGTGCTCGCGGCGGTCGGCGAACGGCCCGGCGACTGCGTCAGTTGCGGTCCTCTCATGCGCATCTCCGGAAAGGACGGTGGCACAACCGACGTCGTCGTCGCCCGCGCGGGCGTCACGGGGGCTCGCGCTGGTCCGACGTCCGTCCGTCTAGTCTCGCCTGATGCACATGGATGACGTGTCCGTCGACGAGCTGTCCCACACCTGGGACGCGATACGCGCTGACTACGACGAGGCCTACAACGACGAGTACGACCGAGCCGCCCTCGACTGCGCCGCCCGGCTCGCCGCCGACCCCGGCGGCGAGCCCGCGTACATCTGGACGTTCGGCCTGCTGCTCATGGCCCCCTACGTCGCGTGGGGCTCCGACGACGCCGTCGCGCCGCGGCTCATGGCCGCGCTGAAGGCCACGGACGACGCCCTGCGCGACCGCCCCTGCGGGCACGAGGAACACTCGGAAGGGCACCCGTACGAGGAGCACGAGGACGAGTACGACGAGTACCTCGCCGAGCAGCTTCGCGGGCTCGCCGACGAGAGCCTCGAATGGGAGGAGGACTTCCCGCGCGAGGCATGGCGCTGCCCGCGCAACGTGGCCGGTCTGGCACGGATCGCCATGGACGTCGTCGAGCCCGGCTCGGCCACGGACATCCCGCCCCGCCTGCCGGTGGGAGCCGGGGACATCATCGACACCCTGTCATCCCTGCTCCACGGCTACCCGAAGGCTTACACGGACGTCCACGAGGAGATCTCCTACCGGGCGGACACCCTGCGGTACGCCGACCCGGGGACCCGCCCCGGCCACCTGCTCGTCGCCATGGCGCTGAGCTGGTACGTCGCCCACACGGAGCAGGACGAGCAGCTGACCGGCGCGCTCGTGACGGCCCTGAAGGAAACGCTGCCCCACTACGCGACCGCGTCCTGCGCCCACGCGGCGCATCCGCTCCCGTACACCACTGGCCCCGACGTCGTGGGCCTCGGCATCACCCTGACCACCCCCGGCGGCCGCGCCCTCTACGAACGCGACCGCCGGGAGGGCCGGGACGCCCCGCTGGACGTACTGCTGTGCCCGGTCGGTCTCGCCGGGTTCGCGCGGGAGTCGCTGCTGACCTTGCGTGTCGGCTAGACGGTTTCGGACCAGGCCGGACGTGGGAACCCGGCCTCCAGTCCTCGCCGGCAAGGCCTATTCCTCCCGCGCGATCCGCGACCACCTGAGGAAGAGCGGTATCAGCGCGTTGATCCCCGTGCCGGCGGATCAACGCGGCCATCTTCCTCTGGTCCGCGTACTGACCCGGGGAAGCTGCCCGGTGTCAGCTGTACGTGGATCGGTGCGCCCGTTGTCAGAGGCTGATGGCAGCATCGCCGCTATGAAGGTCATCCGTACCACCCCGCCGCGGCCGGTCGACGTCACCGCGGTATTTCCTCGATTGGCTCCGCTGGCACGTCCGGCGATCCGGTTGCATCCCCGCCCCGGGTCGCCGTCGCCGCACGACAGTTCGGTCGGCGGGCCGCTGCTGTGGCCCGCCGACGAGCCGTGGCCGCACTGCGACGAGTCGCACAACCAGGCGAACGACCTGTACGAGGCGTACGGGGTGCACGCTGGCGAGGACTACGAGTGGCACGACGGTCCAAACCCCATGGTGCCCGTGGCCCAGCTGTACGTGCGCGATGTACCCCTGCTGCGACCGCCCGGACAGGCCGACCTGCTCCAGGTGCTGTGGTGTCCCTTCGAACACGAGCCGGACTACAAGCCTCCGACCGCACTGTTCTGGCGCTCCGCCGCCGAGGTCACCGACATCCTCCCCGCGCCGCCCGGCCCGTTCGCGGTGGAGTACGACGGCTATATACCGCGACCGTGCGTGCTCGCGCCGGAGCAGATCACCGAATACCCCAACCCCATGGATCTGAGGGAGGAATTGCGACAGGAGCTGGGAGACTGGAGCCGGTGGCAGGCAGCCGGCTCCGGTGTGGACAGCTCCTGGGCTCCCTACCCGGATTCGTTCTACGGAAGCCAGCTGTCTCTCGCCCCCGGCTGGAAGGTCGGCGGCTGGCCCCCGTGGGGCCTCACCGATCCCGTCGCCCGGTTCTGCGCCACCTGTGACGCCGGCATGGTCCCGCTGCTGACCATCGCCTCGAGCGAATGGAACAGCAGCAACTACGGTTGGGTCCCGTACGAGGACCAATCCATCACCCCGCTCAACGGCAACATCGAGTCGAACCCGCCCCGGGTCCAGATCTCCAGGAGCAACAATCTGCAGCTCTACGTCTGCCCGGAGTCCCCGGAGCATCCGCACACCAACCTGATCCAGTGAGCCATCGCTGAAGTCCTGCGCAACACCACGCACAACGCAGCACCGCGAAGCCCGGGCACAGGAATCGGCACCGCAATCGGTGCGCCAGTCAGCAGCCTTGTTCAACGCCCAGATGATCCAGACGACGGGCCCTGGTTCCGACGGCGGAACCAGCGGCGGACGTCCGGACGACTCCGAGAGGCGAAGGGCGGCAACGCCTTGAATTCGCTGTGCAGGGTCAGAGTGGGGGTTATCCGCTCCAGCGCGATCCGTACGAGGGTGAGCGGGTGGTCGGGGAACTGCGCGTCCCACTGCTCGTGGTCGGCGACGTGGTAGGGCAGACCGCCCGCGTCCGGAGCGTACGGATGAGGGGTGAAGTACTGCGACGGGTCCAGGCTGCTGAGGACGACGGCCTCGCGCGCGCCGGTTATCGGGCCTTCGGCCGCCTGGACCTTCACCACGGCGCTGCACCCGGCTCGCGGCACCGTCCACGAGCCGATGAATATCAGGCCGTGGCCGTTGGGCCGTGGGATCTTGACGAGCTGCCGGACGGCCGGGAGGGCGTCCACGTCGCCGAGCACGGCCTCGATCAGGCCACCGCCGACCTGGGCGGCGGAGTGCGCCAGCCCGTACCGGCCCGCGGCGACCGGATCGCAATTCCAGCGGAGCGCCTAGCATCGCCGCATGCTCGACGGTAACCCGCCCTGTTCCTCTTACCACCCGCCCATGCCCCCTGGTGTGCTGATCCGGGAGCTGGATCTGAGCGATTCCACGGTCGCGTCCACCGTGCACGCCGTGGGGCTGCGCGCCTATGCCGTCGAGGCCGAACTCATCGGCTTCGACGGCATCCCCGCCCTGTCCGAACCCCTCCAGGAGATGACGGCCCGGCCCCTGCGCTGGCTGGGCGCGGTGACAAGCGCAGGTACGGTGGCGGCCTTTGTGGCCTGGCAGACCGACACCGGTCGGCACGTCACCCACATCGACCGGGTCTGCGTGGACCCCGCCTGGTTCCGCCGGGGCCTCGCCTCCTGCCTGCTGCACCACCTCCTCGCCGGGGAGACCGACGGAGGCGAGGTGAGAGTCAGCACCGGAGCGGAAAACCGGCCCGCCGTGAAGCTGTACGAAGGGCTCGGCTTCAGGCGCGGCATGGACTTCGAGCCGGTGCCCGGCCTGCGCATGGCCCAGTTCGTCCTGCGCGGCTGACAGACAAATTGATCGCGAGAGAAGCCGTCAGAGGAGGTGGTCGGCTTTGCCGGCCTTGACGTCGAGGATCAGGGCGCGGAGCGCTTCGCGGGTGTCGGTGAGGTAGACGTTTTCGGCGCCTGCGATGGCGATGTAGGCGTTGCCGGCGCTGTCAGTACCGATGCGGAAGCAGGCACTTCCTTCGCCGCAGAATGGGGCTTCCCAGTGGATGTCGGGCATGCGACGTGGGCTCCTCAGAGGAGGTGGTCGGCTTTGCCGGCCTTGATGTCGTGGATGAGGGCGCGGAGCGCTTCGCGGGTGTCGGTGAGGTAGCGATGCTCGGCGCCTGCGATGGCGATGTAGGCCCGACCCTGGTCGTCGGTGCCTATTCGGAAGCAGTTGTTACCGTCCCCGCAGAAGGGATCTTCCCAGGCAATCTGGTTCATGGAGGCCTCCATCAAAGATCGCGTGCAACAGCGGAGATGAAATCTCGTGACTGTTCCGGGTCCAAGGCGGCGTCCTCCATCCAGTCGAGGGTGGCGCGACACTTCGCCAGCTGTGACTCGGCGTGCATGAATTGTGGCCCTTGAGGAGAGTCCACCTGTGCGGTGTCGAGTTGGGGTGTCGGACCCTCGGCGTAGAGGATGGCGTTTCCGGATCCCGGGAACGCTCCTGTGTCCACGGTAAGCACTCGCAGTGTGATGTGTTCCCGATCGGACACCTTCAGCAGGAAGTGCAGCTGATCCTTGGTGACCTCCTTCCCGCCAAACCGCATACGCAGTGCCGCTTCGTGGATGTACCCCACGTAGGGGAGCGGATTGTCACGGTTGAACACTTGCTGTCGTTGCATCCGGTGGGCCACACGGATCTCCACTTCCAGCCTTGGTAGGCGTGGAAGCACCGCTTCGAAGATTGCGCGTGCATAGTCCTCGGTCTGGAGCATTCCGGGTAGATGCATGACTTGGGCCGTCCGCGCCCGGACGGCATGCCACTCCAGCTCCGCGATGTCCAGCAGCCCGGCAGGCAGCGTGCCTCGGAAGTCTTCCCACCAACCTCGGTGTCGCTCTCCTGCGATTGCCTCCAGGGCCTGAGCGTAATCTCCGTCAGCACAACCATAGTTGCAAGCCAAGGTCCGCAGGCGCTCGGGTGTGATGACGCGCACTCCGGACTCGATGTTGGAGATCTTCCCGCGATCGAGGCCAAGGAGACTGGCGGCGTACTCGGTTGAGACTCCTGCTGCGGTACGCATTTTGCGCAGCTCGATCCCCAGCCGCTTCTGGCGCTCGGTGGGTGTTGTCCTGGGTGGCATGCCCCCTTACTACACGGACTGGGGCCGAGTTCCCCATGCGCCGGAAGGGAAATCACCCCATCGGGTAGATGCCACTGAAAAAGTGGCGCCGCGCCACCGGGCTGGCTAGCTTCGATGGCGCACCGCGAAAGCCAGGCGGCAGCCGGAAGCGCATCACGCGAGCGTGCCCGAACCCTCCATCCCTGGGAGGGGCGTGCCCGCGTCAGGGAGACAAGCCACCGGCGTACACCGCAGCGCGTGCGAACTCCGTGAACTCCGCGAACTCAACCCACCCACACGGGAGTCGCCATGCCGTTCGTCAGCCTTTGCCCGACCGTCACGCCCGACGCAACCGACCCATCCGACCATCTCGACCCGGCCCCGACCACCCGTTCCCCCGAAAGCCTGGCGTACAGCTACGCCATCCCGGGCGAACCGCATGCCGCAGCGATCGCCCGTACGAGCGTGCACAACGCGCTCGCCGCGCACGGGCTGACGGACCTGCTGCCGCCCGCGCTCCAGGCGACGGGCGAACTCATCGCCTGCGCGGCGATGTTCGAGCCCGGACAGGTGCTGTACCTGTCCGTCGGCTGGCAGCAGGACGGCATCCGGATCGTCGTGTGGGATCCCCACACGCGGCACGTCCACCCGGACAGTTCCGCGAAGTGTGCGGCACGTCGCAACAAGATGCTCTATCTCCTCGCGTGTGTGGTGCACGAGTGCAAGGGGAGCTGGGGAGTCATCCGCCCCGAACCGGCACGGGAGGGCACCCGGGTATGGGTGAACCTCCCGCGCCAAGGGGCAGCCGACTACGCGGCGGCGCTTTGCTGAGAGCAAGCACCGCACGCTCAGGGTCGGCTCACCGCGACGTGGTGGACCGGCCCTGGGTGGCGGCCGTCAGAAGCGGCAGCCTGTCAGAAGTGGCCCGGCATGTCGCGGTCAGCCGCGTCGCACTGGGCGGCGCGGCGCTTGAGGGCGTCGGCCTGGGCGATGGTGCGGCGGGCGGCCTCGCGCTGGCCGGCACGCTTCTGGCGTGCGGCCTTCTGGTAGAGGGCGTCGGCGTCGTGACGCAGCTTCGCGGTGTTGCAGGTTATGCCGGCCGCCTGGGCGGTGGGGGCGGTGACGAGGGCGGCACCGGTACCGGCCATTACGGCGGTCAGGACAAGTGCGGATATGCGACGACGCATAGGTCTCCTTACCCAGAGATACGGATCATTCCGGCCACATGCATGGCCGGAACTGGTCGTTCACCGTATACGAGTTGGAGCGGTCGCGCGTACGTGGGATGGCAGGGCAGGATGGGGCCGCCCGAGCGGGGAGCGGTGAGGGAGGCGGGACATGAGGGGCGGGCTCGTCGTGATGGCGACGGCGTTCGGAGTGCTCGTCGGGGCTGCCGGGAAGGCGGGGGCGGCCGGGGCGGCCGATGGGCCGGAGGGGCTGGTCGCGTACCGGATGGCTCAGGGCGCTACTGCCGTGCAGGGGGCTGGAAACGGCGCTGAGCGCGGTCCTGAGCTGAAGGCGGGTGCGAGTACGTACACCGACAGCATCAAGCCGAAGGAAACGAAGTACTACACGGTCGAATTGGACGCTCAGTCGAGCGCGTATGTATCCGCGGTGGCGGTACCGAGGCCGGGGAGCGCGATGGGGCTGCGGGACGGGATCGACGTCTCGTTACAGGCGCCGGACGGTACGCAGTGCGGGACGGCGCGACACCGGTCGTTCCTGTCGGCCGGGGGCGCGTACCCCGTCGCGGACTACGCGGAACGCGTGGTGAAGCCGGGCGCGGCGTGCGCGGCGCCGGGCTCGTACCGGTTCGTCGTGGAGCGGGGGGACGCGCTGGGCGGGGACGCCTCGGCCGTGCCGATCGAGCTGAAGTACGCGGCGGAACCGCCGCAACGGACGGAAACGACCGACATGTTGGGTGCTCCCGGCGCGTGGAGCTCGCAGGCGCCGTCGAAACCGCCGCAGGGTGCTGCGGAGGGCGTCGCCGGCGGCTCGGGATTCAACGACGCGGCCGAACTCCGCCCGGGGGTGTGGCGTGACGAGCTCCGGCCCGGGGATACGCGGTTCTACCGCGTGTCGGTCGACGCGGGTGAACAGCTCTTCACGGACGCGGAGTTCGGGGGCGGTGGCGGGAGTGGTCCGATGGTGATCGGCGGCGTACGGCTGGGGCTCAACAACGCCGCACGCGGCTTCGTCATGAACAAGACCACCGGCTACCAGGGCAAACCGGCCGCCCTCTCGCTGGCCACACCTCCGGCCGCGTACGGCGGTGGTGGTGGCGGTGGTGAGGCCGTCAGGGGCATGCGCTTCGCGGGCTGGTACTACCTCCAGGTGAGCCTGAGCCCGAAGGTGCGGCAGGGGGCGGGTGGTGCGGGTGTGCCGGTCACGCTGCGGGTCGATGTCGCGGGCGCGCGCAAGGCCGACCAGGGCGCCGGGCGGCCGCCGGGAAACGGCGGCGGCCAGGCGGGCGGCGAGGGCGGCGTGGGAGGGGAACTGGTGGCCTCGGCCGGAACCGGTCCGCGCAACGAGCGGCTGCGGACGATCGGCTACGTGGGGATCGGTACGGGGACGACGCTGCTACTGGGGCTCGGCGTGTGGACGTGGCTGGCGCGCCGGCGGGACGGATAGCGCGGGGTGGAGCGCGGACGGCGGGGCGTTCAGCCGGACGGGAGGATCTCGACGCGCGCACCCGGCGCAACGCCCCACTCCGCCATCGCGCCCGCCGCGCTCTCCAGGACGTGGCGGGCCCTGATCCGGGGGAGCCCGAGGCGCCCGGGGCGCATGGTGCGGACGGTGAGGACGGTGAAGTGGCGGTCGAGGTAGGCCACGTCGATGGGGAAGCGCATGCGCCAGGTGTGGACGCCGGAGGCGGGGGTCAGGAGGAGGGCGCCCTCGAAGGCGTCCCGGCCGAGGAGGCCGCGCGTCCGGGCCCGGTAGGAGGCGGCGATCTCCAGCGGTGTGATCATCCCGCTGGAAACTATGTGGAGTTGGGCGAAACCGTCCTGGTGGCGGGCCATGCGCCAAGGTTATCCACAGGCCCCGGCGGGAATCGGCGAACGTCCGTAACCTCAAGGCATGAACGCTGTGTTGATCGCCGTTGCCGCTGTGTATGGTGCCCTCGCCGGGGTGTTGACGCGGCGCGCGCGGTTCCGGCTGGCCGTGGAGCCGGGTGAGGGGTGGCGGTCCACGGGCCCGTGCGGGCACGCCGTGGGCGGCTGGGTGGGCCCCGCGCGCTGCGGCGTGTGCGGGGGGAGATACGGGCCGGGCGCTCCGGCGCCGCCGTGGTGGCCGGCGGTGATGACGGCCGTGGTGTGCGGCGGACTCACGGCGGCGGTCGGGATACGGCCTGAGCTGGCCGTATGGCTCCTCGCGGCGCCCATGGGGGTTGTCCTGGCGGGCGTCGACTGGCAGGTGCGCCGCCTGCCGGACGTCCTGACCCTGCCCCTGGCGGCGGGGGCGGCGCTCCTGCTGGGAGCGGCCTCGCTGATACCGGGCGCGGCGGGCTCCTGGCGCCACGCCCTCCTGGGCGGGCTGGCGCTGGGCGGCGGGTATCTCGTGCTGTTCCTCCTCCACCCGAGCGGCATGGGGTTCGGCGACGTGAAGCTCGCCGCGGGGCTGGGCTGCGCCCTCGGCTGGTACGGCTGGTGGGGGCTGCTGCTGGGCGCCTTCGCGGGCCTGCTGCTCGCCTCCTGCTACGGCAACGCCCTACGCCTCACCCGCCGCGTGCCCCGGGGCGCGTCCATACCCCTGGGCCCCTTCCTGATCGCGGGTGCGTGGGTGGGCGTGCTGGCGGGTGCGCTACGCGCCGACGGCTGAGCGAGGGAGGTTCTGGCGAGGGAGGTTCTGGGCGACGCCCGTGCCGTCGCCCAGGGCGGCCAGGATGTCGTCGAGGGTGTGCTCGAAGAGCGGTTCGGGGTCGGTGAGGGCGAAGTCGAGGTGCCCGAAGGCTTCCACGGCGACCGCCCCGTACAGGCGGGCCCAGCAGGCGACGAAGACGTAGATGACGTCAAGGGGCACGGGTTCGCCGGAGAGGTGTTCGCGGACCTCCTCCAGCTGGACCGTCCAGGCGGGGTCGAGGTCGGTGGGCGGCTGGATGCCGCCGTTCCGCCAGAGCTGGACCATGAGTTCGAGGATGACGCCGCCGAAGCGCCAGCCGGAGTCGTGGGCGACGGTGCCGGGCGTGGTGTCGGCGTCCGCGTCCGGCTTGGCGAACAGCAGCCCGAACTCGCGGGGGTGATCCAGTACCCAGCGGCGCAGTTCACGGCACACCTCGCGCAACTGCCGTCCGGGCTCGGTGTCCGGCCGGCGGTCACGGGCGGCGGTCAGGGCGGTGGCCAGCTCGTCGTAGAGGGAGGAGGTCAGGGCCTGGATCAGGTCGCGGTGGCCGGCGTAGTAGCGGTACAGGCCGGGCGCGGTCATGCCCATCTCACGGGCGATGGCCCGCAGCGTGACGGCCCCCGCCCCTTCCTCGACCAGCAGCCGCCGCCCGGTGCGCAGGATCTCCGCCAGCGCCTCCTCGCGCACCCGGTGACGGCAGCCGGTACGGGTTCCCGCGGTGCTGGACATGGGGCTCGGCCCGCCTTCTCTCGGCACTTCTCTCGGCGCTTCCCTTGACAAAGTTAACGCCTATCACTTTAGCTCCTCCCCGAAAGTTAACACCGTTAGCAAATACTCGGGGGAGTCCCATGAAGTACGGCATCGTCCTCACCTATACGGTCACCGAGCGGTGGCTGGCGCTGTCACGCGAGGAGCGCAACGCGATGCGCGAGGCGCACCTGGAGCCGGCCTTCGCCGCCTTCGCCGACCGCGTCAGGGCCCGTTTCTTCGACGCGGAGGCGTTCAACGGCCGTTTCTCGGACTTCGTCGTGCTGGAGACCGAGGACCTGGGCGCGTACTACTTCCTGATCGAGGCCCTGCGCGACACGCCGGTCATAGCCGAGGGCTACCTCACCTTCGGCGAGATCTTCCTGGGCGTCGAGGACGGCTTCCACCGGTACGAGCGGGCCCTGGCCGATGCGTGACACACAGGGTTGGCCGATGCGTGTGCTGCGGGTCGTCGCAGTGGCGGTGCTGCTGGACACGCTCGTGCAGGCGGCCCTGGCCGGCCTGTTCGTCACCGGCGACCTGGACCTGCTCGCCTGGCACGCCGCCAACGCGAGCGTGCTCGGCGCCCTGACCGTCGCCGAGACGGTCGCGGCGCTCGTGGTGTGGCGGCGCCTGCGCGCTCCGGGCTGGCCCGCGGCGGCGAGCGCGGCACTGGTCGCGTTGGTCGGCGTGCAGCAGGGGCTCGGTGAGGCCCGCCTGTTGGCGGGCCACATGCCGCTGGGGATGGCCGTCTTCGGCTGCGCGACGGCCCTGGCGTGCTGGGCGTTCAGCGACCGCGCCACCGGTGCCGCCCGGCAGGCGGGGCGGCCCGTGACGGATGTGGCCGAGTGAGGCGCCTGAGCCGACGCGGGTTCCTGGGGCTGGCGGCCGCCGGTGCCGGTGCGGCCGTGACCGTGGGCGCGACGGGCTGGTCCCAGCTGGCCGGCGCGTCGACGGGCCGGGTCCTGACCAGCGCGGGACCGCTGCCCGAGCCGTTCGGCGTTCCGCTGCCGGTGCCGCCGGTGGCCCGGCCGGTACGCACCGAGCGGGGAGCCGACTTCTACGAGGTCGAGCAGCGCGAGGGCCGCGTCGAGATCCTGCCGGGCCGCAAGACCGCGGTGTGGGGGTACGACGGGATCTTCCCCGGCCCGACCTTCGCCGCCCGCTCGGGGCGCAGGACCGTGCTCCAGGTGCGCAACAGCCTCACGGTTCCCACCGTCACGCACCTGCACGGCGGCGTCACCCCGCCGGAGTCCGACGGCTACCCCACCGACCTGCTGCTGCCCGTCCGTTGCGCGCCGGGGCAGGGGCCGGGGCACGGCGGCATGGCGGGCGCTCACACCGGACGGACGGCCGTGGGCTACCGCGCCTACGAGTACCCGCTGCCGCAGCGCGCCGCGACGCTCTGGTACCACGACCACCGCATGGACTTCAGCGCCCCGCAGGTCTGGCGCGGCCTGGCAGGCTTCTTCCTCATCGGCGACGAGGAAGAGGACAGGCTTCCGCTGCCGCGCGGCGACCGCGACATCCCGCTGATGCTGTGCGACCGGTCCTTCGAGGAGGACGGCTCCTTCCGCTACCCCGCTCACGGGCACGATCACGACGCCTTCCCCGATGGGGTGCTCGGCGACGTCCAGCTCGTCAACGGCGCGCCCTGGCCCGTCCTGGAGGTGTCCGCCACCCGCTACCGCTTCCGCCTCCTCAACGCCTCCAACGCCCGCCGCTACCGGCTCCGGCTGGAAGGCGAGCCGGAAGACGAAGGGGGCGGGCGAGGGTGGTTCGTCCAGATCGGTAGCGACGGCGGCCTGCTGGCCACGCCCCGGCCGATCCACACGGTCGACATGGCGCCCGGCGAACGATGTGACGTCGTCGTCGACTTCGCCGGCTTTCCCGTCGGCAGCCGGATCGTCCTGCGCAACGAGGCGGCCCAGGGCGGCATGCGCGACGTCATGCGCTTCCACGTCGTGCGCAAGGCAAGGGACGACAGCCGCGTACCGGCCCGCCTCGCCGCCTCGTTCGAGAAGCTCGCGCCCAGGGCGGCGATGCCGGTGCGGGTCTTCGACTTCCGCCGGACCGAGGCTGGTGAGGACCGGCAGATGTGGACCATCAACGGCCGGCCCTTCAGTACCGGCACCTTGCTGGCGTCCCCGCGCCTGGGCAGCGTGGAGCGGTGGCGTTTCAGCAGCGACTTCCACCACCCCGTGCATGTGCACCTGGCCCAGTTCCAGGTCGTCGCCCGAGGCGGCAGGTCACCGGCCGCCGCGGACGCCGGCTGGAAGGACACCGTGGACGTCCGCCCGTACGAGGTGGTGGAAGTCCTCGTGCGGTTCGCCGGGTACAAAGGGCGCTACATGCTGCACTGCCACAACCTCGAACACGAGGACATGGCCATGATGGGGAACTTCCAGGTCGTCTAGCGAAGCCCCGCCCGCCGGGGCGGCAAGTATTGGACCGGGTGATCCAAAACCTGTTACGGTCATTCCATGGCCCGACCGAGGAAGTTCGACGAGGGGCGGGCGGTCGACGCCGCGCTGGAGGCGTTCTGGACCGCCGGGTACGAGGCGACCTCGACCCAGGACCTGTGCGAGGCCACCGGCCTGGGCCGCAGCAGCGTCTACAACACCTTCCACAGCAAGCACGACCTCTTCCGTCGCGCCCTCGCGCTGTACATGCGACGCAGGAGCGATCAACTGGCCGCGCTCCTGGAGGAGGACGTCCCCGCCCGCGAGAAGGTCCGCGCCCTGCTGGACAGCGTCATCGCGGAGGAGACCGGGGCTGACGCCGACGGCCGGGGCTGTCTCTACGTCAACGCCGCCGTCGAACTGGCCTCGCGCGACCCCGAGGTGGCGGCCGAGCTGGAGCGCGACTACGCCCGCCGCCACGACGCGCTCACCGCCGCCCTGGAGGCCGGGCGGCGGGCCGGCGACATCGACCGGGCCAAGGACGCGAGCGCGCTCGCGCACTTCGTGACCGCGACCGTCGGCGGCATCCGGGTCGCGGCCCGCGCCGGGGCGGGCGAAGCGGCGCTGCGCGCCATCGCCCGTACGGCCCTCGACGCGATCTGACCCCCGCCCATCACCTCCGCGCTTCCCCGTGCGCGCTCACGCATGCCCGAGTTTTGAACCGATCGATACAAAATCAGAGAACCAGGGAACAGGACCACGACTGCCATGCCCCGAGCCGTATACGTCCTGGCACTGGGCGTCTTCGCCATGGTGACCAGCGAATTCGTCGTCGCCGGACTGATGCCGCAGATGGCCGACGGGCTGGACGCGACCATCCCGCAGATCGGCTACCTCATCACCGCGTTCGCGGCAGCCATGTCCCTCGGCGGGCCCCTCCTGACCGTCGCCATGCTGAGGCTGCGGCCCAAACGGGCGCTGGCCGTGCTCTTCGTGGTCTTCCTGCTCGGCAACGCGCTGGCCGCCATGGCCTCCGGCTACGGGGTCATGCTGGCGGCGCGGGTCATCACCGGTGTGGCCTCGCAGGCCTTCTTCGGCACGGCCATCTCGCTCTGCGCCCAGCTGACCCGCCCCGAAGCGCGGGGCCGGGCGGTGGCCGTGCTGATGAACGGGCTGATGCTGGGCACCCTGCTGGGGCTGCCGCTGTCCACGCTGGTGGGGGAACGGCTGGGCTGGCGCGCCGCCTTCTGGGTCATCACGGGCCTCGCCGCCGTCGCGGCGTTGTGCACGCTCGCCGGGGTGCCGGACGCGCCGTACACGGAGGGTGGCGGAAGCCTGCGCGAGGAGATGGGCGTGTTCCGGAATCGCCTGCTCTGGCGGGCCCTCTCCACCAGCACCTGCGTCATCGGCGCGACGTTCTGCGCGTTCTCCTATTTCAACCCGATCCTCACGGAGGTCACGGGATTCGACGCCGGTACCGTCCCGCTGCTGCTTATCGCCTACGGCGCCACGACCGTGATCGGCAACAACGTCGTCGGGCGGCTCGCGGATCGCCACGCCGTGACCGTCCTGCTCTTTGGTCTAGTCCTGAACCTGGTCTTTCTCACGGGATTCGCACTGCTGGCCCATCTCAAGGCGCCGACGGTGGTGTTCATGATGGGCATCGGCCTGGTTGGTGTGACCATGAATCCGGCGATGGTGACGCGTGTGCAGCGGGTCGGCAATGCCCGGCCGCTGGTCAACACCGTCCACTCGTCCTTCATCACCTTCGGGATCATCATCGGGTCGTCGGTCGGCGGACTGGCGATAGCCGATTTCGGCCTTCGCGCGCCGCTGTGGCTCGGGGCCGGTATGGCCGCGATCGGCATCCTCACCCTCGTTCCCGACGTCCTCCGACCCGCCCCCAGGCTCCCGGACGAGGCGGCGGGCGAGGTCGCGGGAGCCCGTCGGGAAGCCCGCGTGATGTCCTCGTGACGTCACCGTGACGCCAATGACGCCTGGAATGCGGAATCACGTCAAGCCGATGATGACTTTGCAAGACATTTTCGGGAGAGCGGTGCACCGGATTCCGGATGGTGACCGGATGGCAACCGGATGGCCGGTTCTGCGCCGTCAGCCCAGTAATGAAGGGATCGAGCGGGCTTGAGCCTGCTCCGTAAAACGCCCCGCACAAGATCAACTTCTTGGCCGCAAGTCAGCACGACACGCATTGTCACCCCCGCCGATGCAGCAAGGACGGCCTCGGACCGGTTATGGTGGAAACCCCCCCTCGGGCCGGTCCGTATCCCCCCCACGGACCGGCCCGTTTTCTTTCCCCCTCGTCACTCTCCGTGTCGAGATGTGTCACGGCAATGCGATGATCATGGCCTGGCCAACCATCGCCGGGTATCCCGAAGAGGACGCGCGCCGGGATTCCGGCCGGTTCGATCTAGGAATCTCCCCGTCGGGCCCAGATGTTCACGCCCTCTGTGCTGACCGCCAGGGCATCGATTTCGGCCAGTTCCGCCTTGTCCAGCGGGGCGGCGCTCAGCGCGGCGATATTGGCCTCCAGCTGCGCCACACTGGACGCGCCGATCAGTGCCGAGGTCATCCGCTCGTCCCGCAGCACCCAGTTCAGCGCCAGCTGGGCCAGGGACTGGCCGCGCCGCCCGGCGATCTCGTTCAGGCCGCGCAGCCGGCGCACCACGTCCTCCGTGAGCAGCGCCGGGTCGAGCGACTTGCCCTGGGAGGCGCGGGAGCCCTCCGGGACGCCCTGGAGGTACTTGTCCGTGAGCAGGCCCTGGGCGAGGGGCGCGAAGGAGATACAGCCCATGCCCTCCTCCTCCAGGGTGTCGAGCAGCGCGTCGTCCTCCGTCCAGCGGTTGATCATCGAGTAGGACGGCTGGTGGATCAGCGCGGGCACCCCCATCTCCCGCAGCAGCCGCGCGGCCTCCCGGGTCTGCTGGGCGCTGTACGAGGAGACGCCCGCGTACAGCGCCTTGCCCTGCCGGACGGCCGACGCCAGGGCGCCCATCGTCTCCTCGAGCGGGGTGTGCGGGTCGAATCGGTGCGAATAGAAGATGTCGACGTAATCGACACCCATCCGGCGCAATGACGCGTCGAGCGACGACATCAGGTACTTCCGCGAGCCCCATTCGCCGTACGGGCCGGGGTGCATCAGATAGCCGGCCTTGGTGGAGATGATGATTTCGTCCCGATAGGGCAGGAAATCCTGGGCGAAGAGCTTGCCGAAGTTGAGCTCGGCCGAACCGGGCGGAGGACCGTAGTTGTTGGCCAGATCGAAGTGGGTGACGCCCAGGTCGAAGGCCCGGCGCAGAATGGCCCGCTGCGAGTCGAGGGTGCGGTCGTCGCCGAAGTTGTGCCACAGTCCCAAGGAGATGGCGGGCAGCTTCAGCCCGCTACGGCCGGTACGCCGGTACTCCATGGAGTCGTAGCGCGTTTCGGCCGCGTGGTAGAGCGAGGGATCGGTCATGTGCATCTGACTATCACGGTCCTGTGACAGGCCGAGTTGGGTCCTCGCGACACGCTGGCAGTAGTGTGGCGCCCTCGGGGCGACCGCCGTGGCATGGAGGGGCAGGAAGAGTGAAGTTGCGCGACCTGGTGTACAGGCTTTACGCACGCCGGGTGGAGGGCCGCCTCGACCACGCCCAGGTGCCCAAGCACATCGGTGTCATCCTCGACGGCAACCGCCGCTGGGCGCGCGCGGACGGCCGTACGACCGAGCAGGGCCACCAGGCGGGCGCGGACAAGATCTCCGAGCTGCTCGGCTGGTGCGCGGAGACCGATGTCGAGGTCGTCACGCTCTGGATGCTCTCCACGGACAACCTGGACCGCCCGGGCGATGAGCTCAACCCGCTGCTCGGCATCATCGAGAACACGGTGCGCGGCCTGGCCGCGGACGGCCGCTGGCGCGTCCACCACGTGGGCACCCTCGATCTGCTCCCGGCCCGGACCCAGTCGGTCCTGAAGGAGGCCGAGCAGGAGACGGTCGACCGCGAGGGCATACTGGTCAACGTCGCGGTCGGCTACGGCGGCCGGCAGGAGATCGCGGACGCGGTCCGCTCCCTGGTCCTGGAAGCCGCGGAGAACGGCGTCTCCCACGAGGAGCTGGCCGAGACCGTCGACGTCGACGCCATCACCAAGCACCTCTACACGCGCGGCCAGCCCGACCCGGACCTCATCATCCGCACCAGCGGTGAGCAGCGGCTGTCCGGCTTCATGCTCTGGCAGAGCGCCCACTCCGAGTACTACTTCTGCGAAGTCTTCTGGCCGGCCTTCCGCAAGGTCGACTTCCTGCGCGCGCTCCGGGATTACGCGGCACGTCATCGCCGCTACGGTGGCTGACGGAGCGCGTCCGGGGGTCTTCCGGCCGGGGGTGCGGGGGTTGCCCCCGCATGATGGGGCCGCCGCGCGCCACCGCCGCTACGGCGGCTGATCCGGGCGGCCGATCCCGACGGCCGTACAGCGGCCCGGCTACGGGTGCTGACGGAATGCCCGTTCGGACGGCTGAGGAACTGGCGTACGGGTAACGACGGATCAATCGTTCACCTGAGCGACGCATATGCCGTTGCATGCTCACGCGGTACAGCGGGAATATCCCCAGCAGGCCGACGGTCGGAACTGGGACCGTCGCTCTGCCAGCGGGCGGCATGGGGCCGCCCGCCCGGGAGGCCCTTTGCACCAGGACGACGACCGAGCGGACCGAGCGGGCCGGAGCGCCCGCACGGCGAGGACGGTGGGCCGGATGACGACCGGCGACCCTGGAAGGGCCAGGCCCCGGCCCGTTCCCCGCGCCACCGTTCTCACAACGGCGGTGCGCCCTTACGTCTGCACGAGGGGGTTCGTCCACCCGTGGTGAACAGCAAGAAGCGCCGTGATGGCGACCGGCGCACCTACGTCCTCGACACCAGCGTCCTGCTGGCCGACCCAGGAGCCGTGTCCCGCTTCGAGGAGCACGAGGTCGTGCTGCCCGTCGTGGTGGTCACGGAGTTGGAGGCCAAGAGGCACCACCCAGAGCTCGGCTACTTCGCGCGCAAGGCCCTGCGCCTGCTCGACGAATTCCGCGTGCGCCACGGCCGGCTCGACGCGCCGATCCCGACCGGTGAACTCGGCGGCACGCTCAGGGTGGAGCTGAACCACACGGATCCGGGCATACTGCCCGCCGGCTTCCGACTCGGTGACAACGACTCGCGCATCCTCGCGGTCGCCCGCAACCTCCAGGCCGAGGGGTACGACGTCACCGTCGTCTCCAAGGACCTGCCGCTGCGCATCAAGGCGTCCGCGGTCGGACTGCTGGCCGAG
Source organism: Streptomyces sp. NPDC037389 (assembly GCF_040636475.1). Classification (NCBI taxonomy): domain Bacteria; kingdom Bacillati; phylum Actinomycetota; class Actinomycetes; order Kitasatosporales; family Streptomycetaceae; genus Streptomyces; species Streptomyces sp. NPDC037389. The sequence goes on along the minus strand of NZ_JBEZUS010000009.1, from coordinate 281,551 downwards.
GAGTACCGCGCCGAGCTCGCCATCACCGACTCGGGCTGGACGGGGATGGCGGAGCTCGCCGTCACCGCCGAGCAGGTGGACGAACTCTTCACCGCCGAGCGCGTGTACGTCCCCGAGGCCGCCGAACTGCCCGTGCACACCGGGCTGGTGCTCCAGTCCGAGCGCGGCAAGGCGCTGGGCAGGGTCACGGCGGACGGCGAGGTGCGGCTGGTGCGCGGCGACCGGGAGGCGTTCGGCATCCACGGCCGCAGCGCCGAACAGCGGGTGGCCCTGGACCTGCTGCTGGACCCGGACATCGGGATCGTCTCCATGGGCGGCCGCGCGGGCACGGGCAAGTCGGCCCTGGCCCTGTGCGCGGGCCTGGAGGCCGTGCTGGAGCGCCGCCAGCACCGCAAGGTGATGGTGTTCCGGCCGCTGTACGCGGTGGGCGGCCAGGAGTTGGGGTATCTGCCCGGCAGCGAGGCCGAGAAGATGAGCCCCTGGGCCCAGGCGGTCTTCGACACCCTCTCGGCCGTGACGACCGCCGAGGTGATCGAGGAGGTGGTGGGGCGGGGCATGCTGGAGGTCCTCCCGCTCACCCACATCCGCGGCCGCTCGCTGCACGACGCCTTCGTCATCGTCGACGAGGCCCAGTCGCTGGAGCGGAACGTGCTGCTCACGGTCCTGTCGCGGATCGGCGCCAACTCCCGGGTGGTGCTCACCCATGACGTGGCCCAGCGCGACAACCTCCGTGTCGGGCGTTACGACGGGGTGGTCGCCGTGGTCGAGAAGCTCAAGGGGCATCCCCTCTTCTCGCACATCACCCTGACGCGCTCGGAGCGTTCGCCCATCGCGGCGCTGGTGACCGAATTGCTGGAGGACGGCCGCATCTGACCGACTCCGTCCAGCCAGGCGCGCGGCGAAGCCGAGGAGCTTAGCCGCGCGCCGTCGTACGGCGCCGCTGTTTCCGTGAAACCGCAGGGATAAACAGGGTGTGAGCTTTCCCACGTAACCAAGAATTGCCTCGGAGCGCGCGGTTCAGGCAGAGTCTGCTTCCTGTCAGGCCCCGCATACGGCACTTGGGCCCCTCCGGGGGCGATGCGGAACAGACAAATGAACAGCGTCGCCGTATGCCGCCCGAGCACATCGCGGACCTCCGTCAGGAGGCCCCACCGGGTCAGTGCCTCCAGTGACCGGCCGGTCCCCACCGGGACCGGTGCTGACGGAGGCCCGCGCCAGGGGCACGTCGCGTCCGCGGGGTCACCTATGCGGGCGATGCTGGAAGGAAAACGTGTGAGCCGGATTTCTGTCCGGGGATTCGCCGTGGCATCCGCCACCGCTGTCACCACCGTGGGCGCCGTCGTGGGTGTCGCAGCGGGCAACGATCAGGGCACGACCGATCACGTCGAGGCCACCGCAGCGGACACGACGCTTCTCGCGGCCATCCCCTCGGGACAGACCGTCCAGGCCCAGACCGCTTCCCTGAAGCAGCAGGCGGAGACGCAGACCCAGGCTGCCGACGACGCCGCGCAGAAGGACGCCGAGGAGTCCGCGCGCAAGCAGGCCGCCGAGGACGCCACGGCGAAGAAGGAAGCCGCCGACGCCAAGGCGAAGGAAAAGGAAGAGGCCGAGAAGAAGGCCAAGGAGCGCGAGGAGAAGGAGCAGGTCTCCAGCCGCTCCGCCACCCGCGACGCCTCGTCCTTCGCGGCCAAGAGCTCCTACTCCGTCGCCGAGGTCCAGGCGATGGCCCGGCAGATGATCCCCGGCGACCAGTTCCAGTGCTTCAGCAACATCGTGAACAACGAGAGCACCTGGGACTACACCGCCACCAACGCCTCCTCCGGTGCCTACGGTCTCGTCCAGGCGCTGCCCGGCACCAAGATGGAGTCCGCGGGCGCCGACTGGCGCACCAACCCGGCCACCCAGATCAAGTGGGGCCTGAGCTACATGAACGAGCGCTACGGCAGCCCGTGCGGCGCCTGGTCGTTCTGGCAGGCCAACCAGTGGTACTAGGCCCTGCCGCCACCTCTTGACCAGCCGAAGCCCCCGACCTGCGAAGGCCGGGGGCTTCGCTGTCCCACCGGCCAGGTAACGTCGACAAGGATGGCCACGGGGGAGTGGGGGTAGAGGAAGAAGAATGTCCAGATTGCCACAAGTGCTGGGTGGGCTGGGCTCCGGTCTGGTGCGGCTCGGCGAGCGGCTTGAGGCCCGCAGGGCGAACGCCGAGGCGCGGCCTGCGGCCGGCCCGACGCCGGGTGCCGCACCGGAGCCCGTCACCACGCCCGCGCCCACGTCCGTCTCCGCGCCCGTCGCCACGGCGCCCGTCGCCACGGCGGCCGCCGGGCCCGGTGCCGCCGCGCCCGAGCCGGCACCGCCCTCGGGGGCCGGTGCCGGGTCCGTGCCGCCGTCCGTCCCGGTCGCCCAGGCCGCGCCCGGCGCGCGGCCCGATCCCGTCGCCGCCGTTCCCTGGGGCGTACGGGTCGCCGCCGAGGTCGGCTGGCGGCTGCTGGTGCTGGCCGGCACGCTCTGGGTGCTGATGCGGGTGATCAGCGCGGTGCGGCTGGTGGTGCTGGCCTTCGTCGCCGGACTGCTGATCACGGCTCTGCTCCAGCCCATCGTGGTCCTGCTCAAGCGGCGCGGAGTGCCGCGCGGGCTCGCCACGGCCCTGACCTTCCTGTCCGGCTTCGTCATCATGGGCCTGGTCGGCTGGTTCGTGGTCTGGCAGGTGACGGAGAACCTCGACGACCTGTCCAAGCAGGTGCAGCACGGCATCACCGAGCTCAAACGCTGGCTGCTCAACAGCCCGTTCCATGTCACCCAGAGCCAGATCAACAACATCGCCGACAAACTCAGCGAGGCCATCGGCACCAGTACCAAGGACATCACCTCGGCCGGTATAGAGGGTGTCCAGGTCATCATCGAGGTGCTCACGGGCATCCTGCTCGCGATGTTCAGCACGCTCTTCCTGCTGTACGACGGCCCCCGCATCTGGCAGTGGCTGCTCAAGCTGGTGCCCGAGGCCGCCCGCGAGGGCGTCGCGGGCGCGGGCCCCCGGGCCTGGGCGACGCTGACGGCCTATGTGCGCGGCACGGTGATAGTGGCCCTGATCGACGCGATCTTCATCGGCACAGGGCTCTACTTCCTCAAGGTGCCCATGTATGTGCCGCTGGCCGTCTTCATCTTCCTGTTCGCCTTCATCCCGCTGGTCGGCGCGGTGGTCTCCGGCGCCCTGGCGGTCGTCGTGGCGCTGGTCACCCGGGACGTCTTCACGGCGGCGATGGTGCTCGTCGTGGTGCTCGCGGTGCAGCAGATCGAGGGCCATGTGCTCCAGCCCTTCATCCTCGGCCGCGCCGTGCGCGTCCACCCGCTGGCCGTGGTCCTCGCCGTCGCCGCGGGCTCGATGACCGCGGGCATCGGCGGCGCGGTCGTCGCGGTGCCGCTGGTGGCGGTGACCAATACGGTCGTCGGGTATCTACGGGCGTACGCGAAGGACGAGTCGCCGCCGGAGGTCTCCTCCTGACGCGCACGACGTGTCGCAAGACGAGAACGGGCCCCCGACCGGTTGGTCGGGGGCCCGTTCTCGTGAAGGGAAGGCTCAGCCGTTCAGCACGGCCTCGGCGTCCAGCGTGGCACCGACGGCCTGGAGGACGGAGGCGATCTTGAAGGCTTCCTGGATCACCTCACGGCTCACACCGGCCTTGCGCAGCACCTGCTCGTGGGAGTCGAGGCACATACCGCAGCCGTTGATGGCGGAGACGGCCAGGGACCACAGCTCGAAGTCGACCTTCTCCACGCCCGGGTTGCCGATGACGTTCATCCGCAGACCCGCACGCAGGTTGCCGTACTCCGGGTCCGACAGCAGGTGCCGGGTGCGGTAGTAGACGTTGTTCATCGCCATGATCGCGGCAGCGGACTTGGCGGCGGTGTACGCCTCCGGGGAGAGGTTCTCCTTGGCCTGGGGCTCCAGCTCGCGCAGGACGATCGGCGAGCGGGTCGCGATCGCGCAGGAGAGGACCGTGCCCCACAGCTGCTGCTGCGGCAGGTCGGAGTTGCCGATGACCGAGCCGAGGTTCAGCTTCAGGTCCTTGGCGTAGTCCGGTATCGCGGACTTCAGCTCATCGAGGGCCATGGGAGATCAGCTCACTCGCCCGAGAGGAGCTTGACGGCGTCGAGGGTGTCCTCGCCCTTGGACCAGTTGCAGGGGCACAGCTCGTCCGTCTGGAGAGCGTCGAGGACCCGCAGGACCTCCTTGGGGTTACGGCCGACGGAACCGGCGGTCACCATGACGAACTGGATCTCGTTGTTCGGGTCCACGATGAAGACGGCGCGCTGGGCGTAGCCGTCCTCGCCCTCGACGCCGCAGGCCTGCATCAGCTCGTGCTTGGCGTCGGCCAGCATCGGGAAGGGCAGGTCGCGGAGGTCCTTGTGGTCCTTGCGCCAGGCGTGGTGCACGAACTCGGAGTCGCCGGAGACGCCGAGGATCTGGGCGTCACGGTCGGCGAACTCGTCGTTCAGCTGGCCGAACGCGGCGATCTCGGTCGGGCAGACGAAGGTGAAGTCCTTCGGCCAGAAGAAGACGACCTTCCACTTGCCCTCGTAGGTCTTGTGGTCGATCTGCGCGAAGGCCTTGTCCGCGTCGAGGTCCACACAGGCGGTCAGGTCGAACTCGGGGAACTTGTCACCGACAGTGAGCACGCGCTCTCCTTGCAACGAGGAAACTCCCCGTTCGTGGGGTTTCCTGCGGGTTGGACAGGAACCACAGTGCCACAGGAGGCATTGATAGCGGAAATAGCTAGACTGGGTGATGTTGATCGGAGGTGGTTATCAGTGATGTCGTCGTCCATAACCCAGGGGAGGCCGGAGCGGGTGCCCGGAGCCGCTTCGGCACGTCCCCGCCAGCCCAGCCTGGCGCAGCTGCGTGCCTTCGTGGCCGTCGCGGAGCATCTGCACTTCCGCGATGCCGCCACGGCCATCGGCATGAGCCAGCCCGCGCTCTCCAGCGCCGTCTCGGCCCTGGAGGAGACGCTCGACATTCAGCTTCTCGAGCGTACGACGAGAAAAGTGCTCCTCAGCCCGGCGGGTGAGCGGCTGGCCGCCCGGGCCCGTACGGTCCTCGACGCCGTCGGCTCGCTGATGGAGGAGGCCGACGCCGCGCGGGCGCCCTTCACGGGCGTGCTGCGGCTCGGGGTCATCCCCACCGTCGCGCCGTATCTGCTGCCGATCGTGCTGCGGCTCGTGCACGACTCCTACCCCGACCTCGACCTCCAGGTCCACGAGGAGCAGACCTCCTCGCTGCTGGACGGGCTCACCCAGGGCCGGCTCGATCTGCTGCTGCTCGCCGTGCCGCTGGGGGTGCCCGGGGTGAGCGAGATTCCGCTCTTCGACGAGGACTTCGTCCTCGTCACCCCCTGCGACCACTGGCTGGCCGGGCGGCACGACATCCCCCGGGAGGCGCTGCGCGAGCTCGATCTGCTGCTGCTCGACGAGGGGCACTGCCTGCGCGACCAGGCGCTGGACGTCTGCCACGAGGCCGGCCGTACGGAGGGGGCGCAGACGACCACGAGTGCGGCGGGGCTCTCCACTCTGGTTCAGCTGGTGGGGGGTGGGCTCGGGGTCACGCTGTTGCCGCGGACGGCTCTGCGGGTCGAGACGGGGCGGAGTGATCGGCTCGCCACGGGGTACTTCGCCGAACCGGCGCCTTCGCGGCGGATCGCGTTGGCGATGCGAGTCGGTGCTGCGCGGCAGGGGGAGTTCGAGGTGTTCGCGGATGCGTTGCGGAAGGAGCTTGCGAAGCTGCCTGTGCGGGTTGTCTGCGGCTGAGGTTTGCGGGCCCGGTGCGGGCCGGTGGGGGGTGTGCCCACCCGTTCCGCCCTGCGGAACGATTGCCCACACCCCCTCTTTCACTCCGTCCGCAAGCCGTTCGGGCGGGTCATCCGGTGTGCCGCCGGGAGCGACAGGGCCGTCACCAGGGCGATCATGCCTGCGCCCACTCCCACCACCGGCAGGAAGCCGAGCCAGTCGCGGACCGTGCCGTTGACCACCTGGAGCATCACCCAGCCCAGGCCGAGACCGCCCGCCACCGCGAGGGTCGTGCCCAGGACCACGGGGATCGCGGTCTGCCACAGCACCGAGCCGACGACGGACGTACGCCGTGCGCCCAGGGCCGCGAGCGTGGACATCAGGCGTTTGCGCTCGCGCAGTTGCTCCAGGGTCGTCGCCGTGAGACCCGCGCCGATCAGCGCCAGCAGGAGGCCGGTGCCGACGAGCAAGGCCTGCTGGATCATGGCGTAGTTGGATTCCTTCCGCACGCCACCCATGCGGTAGACGCGCATCAACGGGTCGATGGCGGCTGCCGTGTTGCGGACGCGTTCGACGGCGTCGAGGTTCCCCGGTTCGAGCTGGATCGCCACGTCGGTCGTGGGGTCGGGCAGGGCCGCGACGTCGATGGTCGACGGCGTGGCCAGCACGCCGCGGTGGTAGCGGCCCAGCGGGTCCTCGACCGCCCGGACGGTCCGGGCGGAAGCGGGGATCCTCCAGTCGTACGTCCGGGGCTTGCGGCCGTCGCGCTTGTAGGGCAGGTCCCCCATGGACAGCGCCATTCCGGGCAGGAGTTCGGCGGAACGGCCGGGCTCGTCCGCGATGAACACGTCGCCGTCCCGGCAGGATTCCAGCCTGGCCAGCCTGCGCAGGGTGTCGCAGTCGCCGACGGTGACCCCCGTGACGCCGCCGCGCTCGCCCTTGGCCTTGAGCGCGAACTGCTCCACCGTGACGAGCGCGTCCCGGACGCCCGGGGTGGCGCGGAAGCCGTTGGTGTAGCTCCGTGCCTCGGCCGCTGTGCTCCCCCGGTAGACGCCCATCATCTGGGAGTGCCTCGGCAGGTCTTCCACGAACTCGCCCTGGACTCCCGCGAAGAGCATCTGGATGGCGATGGCTCCGGCCATGGCCACGGTGATGCCGCCGACCGCGCGGGCGGCCGGGCCGGGGTTCGACTCGATGCGCCGGGTGGCCAGTTGCCAGGAGACCGGGCCGCCCCGGAGTCGGGCCACACAGGCCTCCAGCAGCCAGGGCAGCAGGGCCGCGATGCCGGTCAGTACGAGGATGCCGCCACCGGCCACCTGGTAGGTGTCGAGATCGCCCCCGTACGGGTCCATCGTCACGCCGCCGAGGAGCGGGAACAGCAGGGCCAGGCCCGCCGCCGGGATCAGCAGGCGCCACCAGAGGCGGCGGCGCCGGGGCGCGGTGTGGCGCATGACGCCCAGCGGTTCGATGGTGACGCGGCGCAGCGTGATCAGGGTGACGATCACGGCGACGGCCGGCACCGCGACCGCGATCAGCGCGGCCAGGGCGGGGGACGGCACCAGGTCGGCCGGAGAGACGGCGACGTCCCGGATCGTGATGCCGGAGGCGAAGTCACGGAGGACGAGGAACACGGCGGCGCCGACGACCAGGCCCAGCAGGGCGCCGCACAGCGCCTCGCCGGACGCGATCCGCCGAGTGGCGCGGATGTCGGTGCCCACGAGCCGCAGCGCGGCCAGCCGCCTGTCGCGGCGCTCGCCGCCGGCGCGGACGGCCGTGGCGATGAAGATGCCGATGGGCAGCAGCAGCACCACGCACGTCATGTTCATCAGGACCACGAGCACCGGGCTGACCGGGTCGCCGCCCTCCTCGTGGCCGAACCGTTCGATCCGCACGGGGGCGTCGTGGATACCGGGCCCGTGGGGTGCGTCCAGCCGGATCCGGTCGCTGCCCGCGTAGTAGAAGAGCTCGTCGGGGCCCATGACGCCCTGGTCGCCGATGACGCCCGCGACGCGGTAGGGGAACCGCTCGCGCAGCAGCTTGCCGTCGGCGGAGCGCAGCAGGTCGTCCAGCGCGGGGGAGACCACCATCTCGCCGGGGGCGGGCAGGGCCCGTACGCCCGGCGGGAGCGGCGCGCGGGGGCCCTCGGGCCGCAGCAGCGCCCCTTCCACGGGCTTGTCGTGGAAGTCGGAGGTGACCGCCTGGTAGAGCAGGGTGCGGTCGCTCGCCTCGATGCTCCGGCCGTTGCCGGGCTGGTCGTTCACGGAGCGCGCGTTCTCGCGGTGCTCTCGTGCCGTGGACAGGTGCGGCACCGACGCGGCGATCGCCAGCAGGGCCACGCCGAGGCCGACGCCGATGGCGACGAGCGCGGTGCGCAGCAGGCTCTCGCGGCCTCCGGTGACGGCGAACCGGGCGCCCATGGCCAGGTCGCGGGCCCAGGCGGCCAGGCCCGTCGGGCCGGTGGGGCGGGGGCGGCCGGGCTCCGGGGAGCCGGGCCGCGCCGTGGGCTCAGGCGGCGCCATGGACACCCGCCATGTCGCGTGCCCGGCCGTCGCGGACGACGACCTCGCGGTCGGAGTAGGCGGCGACGCGTGCCTCGTGGGTGACGAGGACGACGGCGGCGCGGGTGTCGCGCGCGGCCTGCGTCAGCAGTTCCAGGACGCGCTCGCCGTTGAGGGAGTCGAGGGCGCCGGTGGGCTCGTCGGCGAAGATCACCCGGGGGGTGGTGACCAGGGAACGGGCAACGGCGACGCGCTGCTGCTGGCCGCCGGATATCTGGCCGGGCCGGTGGTGCCGGATGTCGGCGACCTCCAGGTGTTCCAGCCGGCGCAGGGCGGTGGCCTCGGCCTCCTTGCGCTTGGTGCCGGTCAGGCGCAGCGGCAGGGCGGCGTTCTCCAGGCAGGTGAGCTCGGGCACGAGCTGGCCGAACTGGAAGACGAAGCCGAACTCGCTGCGGCGCAGGGCGCTGCGCTCGGCGTCCGACATGGCGGACAGGTCGCGGCCGTCGTAGTGGACGGTGCCCGCGTCGGGGCGGAGGATGCCGGCGAGGCAGTGCAGGAGCGTGGACTTGCCGGAGCCGGAGGGGCCCATGACGGCCACGACCTCGCCGGGGTGGATGGAGAAGTCCGCGCCGTCGAGCGCGGTCGTCAGCCCGTACGCCTTGCGCAGGCCCGAGGCGGCGAGGAGAGAGCCGGCGGGGGTCATGCCTGTACCTCCTTCGAGAGCCGGTCGAGCCGGGCGGCCGTCAGCTCCAGCCAGCGCAGGTCCGCCTCCAGGTGGAACAGCGCGTGGTCGCAGATCAGCTGGTCGGCGAGGTCGCCGGAGCTCTTGCGCCGGGTCAGGTCGCGCATCAGCCGCAGGTGCTCGGCGCGCTGGGCGTCGAGGAGGGCGTCCGCTGCGCGGCCGGTCAGCAGGGCGAGGACGACCTTGGTGTAGAGCGTCGACTGAAGGTACGGCTCGGGCTTCTCCGGTCGGCCGAGCCACTGCTCGACGTCCGTGACGCCGGCGTCGGTGATGGCGTACCGCTTGCGTTCGGGGCCGCCGCCGGCCTCGACTCCGTCGACCTCGACGAGCCCGTTCTTCAGCAGCCGCGACATGGTCGAGTAGACCTGTCCGTAGTGCAGGGGGCGGTCGTGGCCGAAGCGCTCGTCGAAGGCGCGCTTGAGGTCGTAGCCATGGCGGGGGCCGGCCTCCAGGAGGCCGAGAAGGGTGTGCGCGATGGACATACGAGCGACTCTACACTGTGTGTATACATGGTGTGTATAGTCCCGATGCTGGGCTGCCGGGCGGGTGCGCTGGTCAGACGGTCGCGGGCCGGTCGCCGAGCAGATCGAGCCCCAGGCCGGAGCACTGGTGCCAGGCGGTCTTCCCCTCCCGCCGGGTGACGACGAGCCCGGCCTCCCGGAGCGCCTTCGCGTGCATGGAGGCGGACGCGACGCTGATGCCCAGCCCGTCGGCCAGGGTCGTCGTCGAGTGCCGCTGGACGAGACGGCGCAGGACGTCCGCGCGGGTCCGGCCCAGCAGGGGAGTCAGCGGATCGGGGCCCGGCGGCTCCAGCAGGGGCAGCAAAGTGGGCGCCGGATAGATCAGCGTCACCGGCTCGCCGGGACGGTCGGTGAACAGCGGCGGGCCCGCCCAGAAGAACGACGGCCGCAGCTCCAGGCCCCGGCCGGTGAGCCGTATGCCGAGCTCCCGGTCCGAGGCCACCTCCAGGGTCGTCCCGCGCCAGGTGATCCCGGGGGCCAGCCCGGTCAGCGTCGGCAGCAGGCCGTGCCGCGCCAGCTGACGGGAACGCCAGGTGGTCTCCGCGTGGAAACCGGCCCGGACGGTGTGCCAGGACGTGTCGATGACGGCGCCGTACGCGGCCCGGACGCTCCGGGCGAGGACCTGCCACGCGTCCCGTTCGAGGTCGGCGAGGTCGCGCGTCCACGCGGTGACGGGCCGGTCGATGCCGCACACCCGGCGCAGCTCGTGGCGGACGTACGCGCGGGGCGTCGCCATGATCGTGTCCAGCCCGGCGTCGAGCCCCGGCGCGGGCGGGTCGAGGAACTGCGGCCCGGCGCCCGTCGGCGACACCAGCTGGAGCAGCGGCCGCGCCGCCGGCGGGAGCGTACGGCGAAGCCGCCGCTGCCACCCGGCCAGGGCCGGCGGGATGTCCGCGCGCCCCAGCATCTCCAGGGCCAGCACCATTTCGAGCAGCGGTTCCGGGCGCTCGGCGATCCGGACCCGCAACAGGTCCTCCGTCGTGAAATGGACGCGCAGCACGGCTCCCCCGCTCTTTCCGGCTCTTCCCGGACCGGGGGCGGCGGGCGGAACGGTTCAGCCACCGCTGAAACGATGGAGTCCGCCCCCGCGCCGCCCCAGGATGTGCGTCACGACATGGCAGATGGAGCGTGCCGAGTATCGGGGGCGGTGAGCCGGCCGGGAAGGGAATCTCCCGGCCAGCTTTCGCCCGGGACGGAGAGAAGGGTGAACATGAGGATTCGCTCACTGGCGGCGGCGGTCGCCCTCACTGCGGCGACGTTCGCGAGCACGGGTCTCACAGCGGCGTCGGCACAGGCGGTACCGGCCGGAACGACGGTCACCACGGTCGTACCGGGGCCCTACGGCTGCGATTACACCGACTCCGAGCCGCAGATCTCCCGCGGTTCCAAGGGCGCGGCGGTGAGGGAGGCCCAGTGTCTGCTCAGATATTGGGGAGAGAGCCTCGGCAGCTCGGGCGTGGACGGTGATTTCGGCCCGGCCACCGAAGCGGCTGTCCGCTCCTTCCAGAGCAAGTACTGCGGGCTCTCGGTCGACGGCATCGTCGGCCCCAAGACCTGGCACGTCCTGAAGGTCGACGGCTGCTGACCGCTACCGCTCCGGCTTCTCCTACTCCGTCTTCGGCGGACGCCCCCGCTTGCGGATCACGCCCACGTCCCTGGGCAGCCGGCCCGCGTCCGCGAGTGCCTTGCGCAGCAGGAACTCGATCTGGGCGTTGGCGCTGCGCAGCTCCTCGCCCGCCCAGCGGGCCAGCGCGTCGTGGACCGACGGGTCGAGCCGCAGCAGCACCTGCTTGCGCTGCTGCGGCCGTCGCGCGGGCCGGTCCGGCTCCGACTCCTCCGTCACTGGTAGAGGGTGCCGGTGTTCAGTACGGGCTGGGCGGCCCGGTCACCGCACAGCACCACCATCAGATTGCTCACCATGGCCGCCTTCCGCTCGTCGTCCAGTGCCACGATGTCCTGCTCGGTGATGCGCTCCAGCGCCATCTCGACCATGCCCACCGCGCCCTCGACGATCATCTTGCGCGCCGCCACGACCGCGCCCGCCTGCTGGCGCTGGAGCATCGCCGAGGCGATCTCCGGGGCGTAGGCGAGGTGGGTGAAGCGCGACTCGATGATGCGCACGCCGGCCGCCTCGACGCGCTCGTGGAGCTCCTCGGCCAGCTTCTCGGTGATCTCCTCGGCGTTGCCGCGCAGGGAGAGGGCGTCCTCGTCGTGGGCGTCGTAGGGGTACTCGATGGCGATGTGGCGCACGGCCGCCTCGGTCTGGGTGGCGACGAACTCCTGGAAGTCCTCCACCTCGAACATCGCCTGCGCGGTGTCCTCGACCCGCCAGACGACGACGGCGGCCAGCTCGATGGGGTTGCCGTAGGCGTCGTTGACCTTCAGTACGGCGGTCTCGTGGTTGCGGACCCGGGTGGAGAGCTTCTCGCGGCTGGTGAACGGGTTGACCCAGCGCAGGCCCTCGGTGCGGATGGTGCCCCGGTAGCGGCCGAAGAGCTGGACGACCTGGGCCTGGCCCGGGGCGACGGTGCACAGCCCGGACATCGCGACGAGCGAGGCCAGGCCGATCAGGATGCCGCCGGCGACCAGCGCGGCCGTCACCCCGGTCGCGACGTGCGAGCTGGTGACGGCGCCGGCCGCGACCGTGCCCACACCGGCGAGCAGGCCCACGAGGCCCAGCGTCAGGGCCGTGCCGCCGCCTATGTCGGCGGCCGGGTGCTCATGGATGCGTGGTCGGGAGGTCGCGGCGGCGGTGGCTTCGGACATGAGGGTCCCCCCTGGTTCGGTCGGTCGCGGGCCCGGATGTGCGGCCCTATCAAAGTGATAGCACATTAAGGCCTTGTACGGTTTTCCGCGCAACTCCGTACCCGGTTCCCGCCAGCCGGGGTGCTGTATGTCACGTCCGTTATTGCCGTGATCGATGGGCGTTTGATGGCAGTTGCGGTGTTAGCTTCGTGAGCTGGGTTGGGGGCGGACGGACTGGAGCTACGGGAGAGATGGGCCGAGCGGACGCGCGACGGGCGCAGAAGAAGGGCGGCCGCCCTGAGCGGGGCGGCGGCAAGGCCGGGAAGAAGAGCGGCATACGCCGGTTCTTCACATGGAAGATGCTGCTGGCCTACTTCGTGGCCGTCATCGCTCTCGGGGCGGGCACGTTCTACGCGCTCTACCTCTATGTGGATGTGCCGAAGGGCAACTCGGCAGCCAAGTTGCAGAGCAACATCTACAAGACCAGCGACGGCAAGACCATCGCCCGCATCGGCGAGGTCAACCGCGAGGAAGTCCCGCTGTCGAAGATTCCCGAGCCTGTTCGGCGCGCGGTGGTCGCCGCGGAGAACAAGAACTTCTACAACGACCCCGGCGTTGACCTGAGGGGCACCGCGCGAGGCATCCTCAACACGGTCATGGGCCGTGGTACGCAGGGTGGTTCGACGATCACCCAGCAGTACGTCAAGAACTACTACCTGGACCAGCGTCAGACCGTCACCCGCAAGGTGAAGGAGCTGATCATCTCGCTGAAGGTCCAGGACGAGAAGTCCAAGGACGAGATCCTCGAGGGCTACCTCAACACCAGCTACTACGGCCGGGGCGCCTACGGCATCCAGGCCGCGGCACGGGCGTACTACAACAAGGACATCGACAAGGTCACCCTGGAGGAGGGCGCCTACCTGGCCGCCCTGCTCCAGGCGCCGAGCCAGTACGACTGGGCCACCGCCACCGAGGCCGGCAAGACGAACGCCAAGGCCCGCTGGGGCTACGTCCTCGACAAGATGGTCGAGCAGAAGTGGCTCCCGGCCGACGAGCGTCAGCGCATGACGTTCAAGGAGCCCGGCAAGCCCAAGGCGGCCCTCGGCCTCTCGGGCCAGAACGGCTACCTGGTCGAGGCGGCCAAGCGCGAGATCATCCGCGACCTTGCGGCCCAGGGCCGCAAGGAGAGCGAGTTCGCGGCGGGCGGCTGGACCATCACGCTGAGCATCGACTCCAAGAAGCAGAAGGCCCTGGAGAAGGCCGTCAAGGACCAGTTGATCGACGACCTGGACCCCAAGTCCCGTGAGGTCGACGGCCACGTCCAGGCCGGCGCGGTCTCCGTGGACCCCAAGACCGGCAAGGTCGTGGCGCTCTACGGCGGCCAGGACTTCGTCCAGCACCAGGTCAGCAACGCGACCCGCGCCGACTACCAGCCCGCGTCGACGTTCAAGCCGATCATCCTGGCCTCCGCCCTCCAGAACGAGTCCAAGACGCAGGACAAGCGCCCGGTCACGCCGGGCGCGATCTACGACGGCACCAACCAGCGGCCGGTCGTCGGCCCGGGCGGTGGCGGCTACGCGCCGGAGAACGAGGATCAGCAGAGCTACGGTCCGATCACCGTCCAGCAGGCGATGAACGACTCGGTCAACTCCGTCTTCGCGCAGATGGTCGTCGACGTCGGCATGGACAAGGTCAAGAAGACCGCCACCGAGCTCGGCATGAAGGGCGACTTCCAGGAGACCCCGGCCATGGCGCTCGGCGCCATGGGCGCGAGCCCGATGGAGATGGCGGGCGTCTACTCCACGCTCAACAACCACGGCAAGAAGGTCACGCCGAGCGTCATCAAGTCGGCTACCCAGGGCGGCCAGGACTTCTCGCTGCCCCACGCCGTCGGCGACCGCGTCGTCTCCCGCAACACCGCCGACGGCCTGACCTCGGTGATGACCCAGGTGGTCAACGACGGTACGGCCAAGGTCGTGGCCAGCGGCACCTACCAGGTGGCGGGCAAGACCGGCACGTCCGACGACAACAAGTCGGCCTGGTTCGCGGGCTACACCCCCGATCTCGTCACGACCGTCGGTCTCTTCGGTGAGGCGCAGGGCGGCAAGCAGGTGACCCTTCAGGGCACCGGTGGCGGCGGTCGTGTGAACGGTGGTACGTACCCGGCGAAGATCTGGTCCGCGTACAACTCCGCCGTCTTCGGTGACGACGACGAGGCGAAGTTCGACCTGGAGACCGAGGACGGCTACGCACCGGCGCCCCCGCCGCGTACCCCGACCGGTACGCCCACCCAGGGCAAGGTCACCCCGACGCCGACGGCCTCGGGCAAGCAGACCCCGTCGAAGGACCCGTCCTCGCCGGGCAAGCAGACTCCGTCGAAGGACCCGTCCTCGCCGGGCAAGCACACGCCGCCCACCCCGCCGGTCCCGCCGACGAGCACGGGTGACACGCCCACCGCGACCAACACGACCAAGCCGGACGGCAACGTCCGCCCCAACGGGGGCAGTCAGCAACAGCTGCCGTGACCCGAACCGGCCGCCCTTCCCCGTGGGGAAGGGCGGCCGGTTCCGTTTTCCGGCAGAGCCGGTGAGGGAGCGGTCAGGTCCCGTTGACCCTGGTGGCGATGGTGTCGCCGAGGTTCTTGTCGATGTTGCGCCAGTACTGGAGCGCCCGGTCCAGGACGGGGCGGCTCACGCCCGCCTTCAGATGGCCGACGACGTTCGAGGCCAGCCGCTCGCGGGCGGCGTCGTCGAGGACCTTGCGGACCATCGTGCCCGCCTGGCCCCAGTCGTCGTCCTCGGAGTGGAGCTCGTACGCCTCGCGGACCATCTCGCCCGAGGCCGCCCAGCCGGCGATCTCACCGAAGCGGGAGGTGTCGGCGTCCGGGCCGCCGTAGGAGTTGGGCGCGTACGGGCGGGCCGCGTTCGCGGGCTCGTAGCGCATGGGGCCGTCCTTGGCGTACGAGTTCACGGTCGAGCGGGGCCGGTTGGGCGGCAGCTGGGCGTAGTTCGGGCCGATCCGGTAGCGGTGGGTGTCCGGGTAGGAGAAGAGCCGGCCCAGCAGCATCTTGTCGGGCGACGGGCCGATGCCGGGCACCAGGTTGGACGGCTCGAAGGCGGCCTGCTCGATGTGGACGAAGAAATCGTCCGGGTTCCGGTCGAGCGTCATCCGCCCGACCTCGATCAGCGGGTAGTCGCCGTGTGGCCACACCTTGGTGAGGTCGAAGGGGTTGAAGCGGTAGTCCGGCGCGTCACCGAACGGCATCACCTGCACGTACATGGTCCAGGAGGGGGCGTTTCCGCCCGCGATGGCCTCGTGCAGATCCCGGCGGTGCTTGTCGGCGTCCGAGCCCGCCAGCTCGTCGGCCTCCGCCTGGGTGAGGAAGTCGATGCCCTGGTCGGTCTTGATGTGGTACTTGATCCAGAACTTCTCGCCGCCGCCGTTGACCCACATGAACGTGTGCGAGCTGTACCCGTTCATGTGCCGCCAGGTCTTCGGGATGCCCCGGTCGCCCATCAGCCAGGTGACCATGTGGGCCGACTCCGGTGAGAGCGTCCAGAAGTCCCACTGCATGTCGTTGTCGCGCAGGCCGTTGTCGGGGCGGCGCTTCTGGGAGCGGATGAAGTCCTGGAACTTCTGCGGGTCGCGGACGAAGAAGACCGGGGTGTTGTTGCCGACCAGATCGTAATTGCCGTGTTCCGTATAGAACTTGAGGGCGAAGCCGCGGGGGTCCCGCCAGGTGTCCGGGGAGCCCTGCTCACCGGCCACGGTCGAGAAGCGGGCCAGCATCTCCGTCCGCCGGCCGGGCTGGAAGAGATCGGCCTTGGTGAACTGGGTGACGTCATTGGTCACCTGGAAGTGGCCGTAGGCGCCGCCGCCCTTGGCATGGACCACCCGCTCGGGGACCCGTTCCCGGTTGAACTGGGCCATCTTCTCGATCAGATAGTGGTCCTGGAGCAGGATGGGGCCGGTGTCACCGATAGTGAGCGAGTGCTCGTCGCTCTCCACCGGGATGCCGGCGTTGTTCGTGGTGTACGGGGTGTTCTGCGCCGAGTCGGTCATTGGGACGCCTCCCGGAACGGGGACCGGTGAGGGCGCGCGGGGAACCGCCCTCCACCCGAGCCAGTCAACCGCGCCGACAAGGTGTCGGCAACCGCGGCCTGGACACTGTCCAGAATCCCACCCCGTCCGCGTCAGCGCCCCTGCGCGGGCAGCGGCAGCTCGAACCACACCACCTTTCCGGTGCTCAGCCGCGTGGCGCCCCACCGCCGGGCCATCTTGTTCACCAGGTACAACCCCCGGCCGCCCTCGTCCGAGGGCCGGGCCTGGCGCAGCCTGGGCAGCTGGGGCACATCGTCGCCCACCTCGCAGCGCAGGACGTCCGTACGGAGCAGCCGCAGCGTTATCGGGCGCTCGGCGTACCGCACGGCATTGGTGATCACCTCGCTGACCAGCAGCTCCACCCCGTCCGCCAGCTCCTCCAGCCCCCAGCGGGTCAGCGCCCGGCGGGCCAGCCGGCGCGCCTGGCGGGGCGTCTGGGGGCGCGGGTCGAGGAACCAGTACGCGACGTCACTGGGCGCGATGCCCTCGAAACGGGCCGCGAGCAGGGCGATGTCGTCGTCCCGGTCGCCCGGCCCGAGCATGCCCAGCACCTCGTCGCACAGCGGCTCCAGCGGCGGCGGATTGGGGCCGGTCAGCCGGGCCGTGTCGATCAGCCGCTCGCGGAGCTGCTCTATGCCGGTCCACACGTCCCGTATCCGGGACTCCACCAGGCCGTCCGTGTACAGCAGCAGGGTCGCCCCGGCGGGCGCGTCCAGCTCCACGGCCTCGAAGTCCACGCCGCCCACGCCGATCGGCGCGCCCGGCGGGACGCGCAGCACCTCGGCCCGGCCGCCCCGGTGCAGCAGCACCGGCGGCGGATGGCCCGCGTTGGCGATCACGATGCGGTGGGCGACCGGGTCGTACACCGCGTACAGGCAGGTGGCCATGCGGTCGCTGCCCAGGCGCTGCGCCTGCTCGTCGAGGTGGTGGAGCACCTCCTGGGGCGGCAGGTCCAGGCCCGCGAGGGTCTGCGCGGTGGTGCGCAGCTGGCCCATGATCGCGGCGGAGGTCATGGAGTGGCCCATGACGTCGCCGACGACCAGGGCCACGCGATTGCCCGGCAGCGGGATGGCGTCGTACCAGTCGCCGCCGACGCGGGCGGTCTCGGCGGCGGGAAGGTAGCGGCTGGCGAGCCGGACGCCGGTGGGCTGGGGGAGGGAGTCGGGGAGCATGGTGCGCTGGAGCTCGTCGGCGATGTAGACCTCGCGGCCGTAGAGCACGGCCTTGTCCACGCCGAGGGCGGTGTGCGTCGCCAGCTGCGCGGCGACCAGCAGGTCGTCGCTCTCGAAGGCGGGCCGGTCCAGGCGGCGGACGAACACGGCCGCGCCGATCACCCGGCGGCGGCCGCGCAGCGGCGCCAGGATGGTGCGGTGCCGGTCCGGTACGTGCCGGCCTTCGCCGAGGAGCTCGGGCAGGGCCGCCCGCGCGGCTGAGGAGTCCCCGAAGACGGGTCTGACACCCCGCAGCACCTCCGCGAGCGGCCCGCCTATGCGCACCTCGCAGCGCTCCGCGGCGGAGTCGGCGAGCTCGGGCCCCGGATCGGGCACGGCGGCGTCGCCCTCGGCGGCGGTTTCGCCGGCCTGGACGTACTCGGGCAGCCGGTCGGTGCGGCGCAGCCGCAGCACGACGGGGCCCACGGGGCGCTCGTCGCCGACGGGCAGGGGGTCGCGCAGATAGACGAGGATCGCGTCGGCGAAGGTCGGCACGGTCGACCGGCACAGGCCCAGCACGATCTCGTCCAGATCGATCCCGCGTGCGATCCGCCGCGTAGCGGCCCCGACGAACCGCAGCCGCTCCCCACCACCGGACGTCCCGGCCCGCTCGCGGGCGTTGTCGGCGTGACCGGACCCGCCACCGCCGCCGCCGTGCGGCGGCATGTGGGGGTCGCCGCCGTCGCCCGCCTCGCGGCGACCGGAGCGCACGGGGAGCCCCTCGCCGGGCGTCTCGGGTGCGGTGGCGCCGGGCGCGGGGTCCTGCGGGGCCGGGGCGTCGGCCGTGTCACCGGACGCGGCGGTGGCCGTGCCCCCGGCCGTCTCCGCGGCGCCGTGGGACTCGTCGGCCGGCTCGTCGTCGCCTGCACGCGGGCGGGGGACGCGGCCCTGGGCCTCCGGACGGGGGCGCTGGCCGGCGGTGTCGTCGGCCTCGGCCACGGCGTGGGCCTCGTCCGCCGCGGGCGCGGCCGACGGGCCCGCGGCCCCGGCCGCCGGCGTCGCCTCGGCGGCCGGGCCGCCGGGGGCGTGCTCGGGCGCGCCCGGCGCGTCGGCGCCGGGGCGCGGCGCGGGCCGTGGTCTTCCGTGGGAGTTGGAGTGCTCCGTCACGCGTGGGGTTCCATCCGTAGGGGCCGTGCGTCCGCCCGGGGGAGGGCGGGTACACGTGGGTCAGGCGCGGCGCAGGTCGAGGAAGAGCTGGATCTCGGGTGGTACGTCCGTGCTCGCCGGGGCGTACGCCCGCGAGCTCTCCCCGGCGATGTCGAATCCCGCGTCACGCACGACCTGGCGCAATTCGTCCCGCAGATATCCGGATACCCGGATCGTGCTGCCGAGGAACGGGATCGCGTAGTCGTCGACGTCGGCCTCGACCATCGAGAGGGCCAGCAGTCCACCGGGTCTGAGGAGGCCGTGGAGCATCCGCAGGGCGTGCGGGATCTCCGGGCGCGGCAGCATCAGCAGGGAGAAGAAGGCGGTCGCGCCGTCGAAGACGCCCAGGTGGCCGTCGCGCAGATCGGCGAGATCGGCCAAGCGGAAGGCCGCGTCCGGCACATTGGCGCGGGCGAGGTCGAGCATGCCGGGGGAGAGGTCGACGCCGACGACCTCATGGCCGGCGTCCACCAGTTGCCGGGCCGTCGGCAGGCCCGTACCGCAGCCGACGTCCAGGATCCGGGAGCCGGGCGGCAGCGCCCCGGCCAGCCACTCGCCGGCGGCGAGCTGGCCCTCCTTGTGCGGGAAGGCCTCGTCGTAGCGGTCGCCGATGGCGTCGAACGCCTCGGCCTGGCCGCTGCGGTCCAGCCCTAACAGGGCGAAGCCGTCGTAGTCCCGCTGGTCGTCACCGCTCACGGCTCCGCCCCTCCTGCTGACTGTGACTGTGCTGTCTGTCCGTTGTGCCGGGTCGTGTGGTGCCGGGTCGTGTCGTGCCGTGCTGAGTGCAGTATCGCGGAGGCCGATCCTACGGTTGCCGCGCGGGGAGTCGGCAAGCGGTTCGGGCCCCGATTCACACCCTCTCGCACCACCGGCTCGCATCCTGCTCACATCCGGTTCACATGGGATTCACGCCCGGGTTCAAGTCCGGGTCCAGGTCCGGGTCCAGGTCCGCGTTCAAGTCCTGGTTCACGCCAGGGTTCACGTTCCCACGCGCGCCGGTGTGCGGTCCCAGTCGCCGGGGAGCGCCGGCACGGACCAGGCCGGGTCGGGCCGCCAGCGCTCCCATCCGGCGGTGAACGGCGGGCCCCAGGCCTCGATCAGCTCGACGGCGGCGTGCCCTGCGGCCCGTACCCGGCCCGCCTGATCGTCCGTCATCAGACCGGCGTGGCGCGCCTGGGCGAACTCGTCCTCGTCCTTCCACTCCCAACTGCGGTCGGGATAGACGGCGATGTCCAGGAAGTGGTCCTCGGAGTCGACGCCGCCGGCCCAGCGCGCGAGCGGTTCCTCGAGATTCACGTACCAGTTCCGGAAGCGCCAGTCGAGGTCCCAGAAGAGCCAGACCGACCAGGGTTCGCCGGGCCGGGCGAGCTTGAGCACGCCCGTGCCGTGCCAGCGGGTCACCGCCGTCGTCCGCGGCTTGGTGTAGCGCGTGGCCAGCGGTTCGCGGTGGACGGGCGTGCCGTCGGCGAGCAGCGGTTTGACGCAGTCCGTGCCGGGCGCCATCCACACCGCGAGCAGCTCGGCGGTGTCCTCGACGACGGTGACGGGGCGGCAGATGTGGATGCCGCCCTCGGTACCGGGTCTGGCGTTGCCTCGGTAGCGCCAGAGGATCTGGTCGCCTGGCGCCCAGCGGCCGTTCCCGCCGCCGTCCGCCGTGCCCGCCGTTCCCGTCGTGTCCGTGGTCTCCGCTGCCATGCGCAGATCTTAGGTGCCCGGGACACCTATGCACCGTGACGTATACCGCAGACGTATACGGCAGGGGGCCGGGCGGAAGGGGCCGCGGCGGCTACGGGCGGGTCATCCGCAGGACGTCGAGCGCCTCGTCGAGCTGCGCCGTCGTCAGCAGCCCACGGTCCACATAGCCCGATTCGAGCACGACCTCCCGGATCGTCTTCCGCTCCGCGAGGGACTTCTTGGCCACCTTCGCGGCCTCCTCGTAGCCGATGTACCGGTTGAGCGGAGTGACGACGGACGGCGAGGACTCGGCGTACTCGCGGGCCCGTTCGGCATTGGCGGTGATGCCGTCGACCGCGCGGTCGGCGAGCAGCCGGGAGACGTTGGCGAGCAGCCGGACGGACTCCAGGAGGTTCCTCGCCATCACGGGGAGCATCACGTTGAGCTCGAAGTTCCCGGCGGCGCCCGCCGTGGCGACGGTCGCGTCATTGCCCATGACCTGCGCGGAGACCATCAGGACGGCCTCGCAGACCACCGGGTTGACCTTGCCCGGCATGATCGAGGAGCCCGGCTGGAGGTCGGGCAGGGCGATCTCCGCGAGGCCGGTGCGCGGGCCCGACCCCATCCAGCGCAGATCGTTGGCGATCTTGGTGAGGCCCACCGCGATCACGCGCAGCTGACCGCTGGTCTCCACCAGGCCGTCCCGCGCGCCCTGCGCCTCGAAGTGGTCGCGGGCCTCCGTCAGCGGCAGCCCCGTCGCCCGTGCCACCTCGGCGATGACCGCGCCGGAGAAGCCGGGCGGGGTGTTGATGCCGGTGCCCACGGCCGTACCGCCCAGGGGCAGTTCGGCGAGCCGGGGCAGCGAGGCGCGCAGCCGCTCGACGCCGTACCGCACCTGGGCCGCGTAGCCGCCGAACTCCTGGCCCAGCGTCACGGGCGTGGCGTCCATCAGATGCGTCCGGCCCGCCTTGACGATCTCCGCGAACTCCTCGGCCTTGCGCTCCAGGGCGGCCGTGAGGTGCTCCAGCGCCGGGATCAGGTCGCCGGTCACGGCGGCCGTCGCGGCGATGTGGATGGAGGACGGGAAGACGTCGTTGGAGGACTGGCTGGCGTTGACGTGGTCGTTGGGGTGGACGGGACGGCCCAGGCGCTCCGTGGCGAGAGTGGCGATGACCTCGTTGGCGTTCATGTTCGAGGACGTACCGGAGCCGGTCTGGAAGACGTCGACGGGGAAGTGGTCGTCCCAGCGGCCCTCGGCGACCTCGCCCGCCGCCTCCGCGACGGCCGCCGCCACCTCCTTGTCGATCACGCCCAGCCCGGCGTTGACCTTCGCCGCGGCGGCCTTGATCCGGCCCAGCGCCTCGATGTGCGCGCGCTCCAGGCGCTGGCCGCTGACGGGGAAGTTCTCCACGGCGCGCTGGGTCTGGGCCCGCCACTTGGCGTCCGCCGGGACCCTCACCTCGCCCATGGAGTCGTGTTCGATCCGGTACTGCCCGCTGTCGGTCATCGCCGCTTACCTCCTGATGGATCCTGCTCTGCTTCTGTTCGACTCCTGCTGGGCACAGCGTTTGGCCTGATCCCTGTGTTCCCAAAAGTCGCTCGCGGCTACTAAATACCGCGAGTAACAACGGAACTCGGGGAGGCTCCATGACCCGGACACGCAGACCCACCCTGCGCTGTTCCCTCGCAGCGCTCGCCGCCTTCGCGGCGGCGCTGGGCGGACTGTCCGTCACGACCGCCACCGCTCCCGCGGCGGCCGCCCAGTCGCGCGGCGCGGCAGCGTCCACCACCCCTCTGTCGCCCGAACTGGAGAGGATCCGCGCCGCGGAGGCGGTGAAGCTCTACGGCGACGCCGCCGAACGCCCACTCGCACAGCGCAAATCGTCGCTGCTGTCCCTCGGCGACAGCGAGATCTCCGGCGAGGGCGTCGGCGCATATGAGCCAGGGACGAACGGCCCCGACAACTGGTGCCACCGCTCGCCCGACGCCGCCATCCACCGCACCGGCATCCCCGCGGACGTCACCTACAACGTCGCGTGCTCCGGCGCGACCACGGGCAACATCCGCATCGGCGGCGGCAAGCAGTACGCGGACGAGCTCGTGCAGAGCGACGCGCTCGCCGTCAAGGCGCGCAACACGCGCGTGAAGCTGGTGCTGCTCGTCGCCGGCGCCAACGACGACCTCCAGTTCGGCCCGGTCATCACCGACTGCGTCACGCGCTATCTGACCCTCCAGGGGCCGTGCGAGCCCAAGTACGCCCCCGGCTGGCAGGCGCGCGTCGACGGCCTGGTGCCCAAGGTCGAGGCGACCGTCCGCGACCTGCGCAAGGTCATGACGGACGCGGGCTACGCGGACGGCGACTACAAGCTTGTCGTCATGGGCTACCCGAGCCCCATCGGCCCCGACATCGAGGACAACCCCGACTTCCCCGGCAAGCTCGCGGGCGGCTGCGTCGGCCACACCTCGGACTCCGCGTGGGGACGGAACACGGCGGTACCCGCGTTCGAACGGGGCATGCGGAAGGCCGCGCGCGAGACGGGCGCGATCTTCCTCGACAACTCGCGTCTATTCCATGGGCACGAGGTGTGCATGGAGAACACGTGGGCCCGGGGGCTGTACGTCGACCTGACGAACCCCTTCCCCCCGAACGAGAACTCCGTGCGGCAGTCCTTCCACCCCAACGCCCGCGGCCACGCGGCCTTCGCGTCGTGCCTCACCCAGCTCTACGGCTCGGGCTGGCGCGAGGCGGGCTGCGCGGACCCGGCGAGCACGGGGTCGCCCGTGCTGCGCGAGGGCGCGTGGGACGACGCCTTCCGCCCCCTGCGCGGCGAGGCGGCGGGGACGTGCGTGGACGCGTACGGGGCGGCCTCCGCGAACGGGACGGAGATCGGCGGCTGGGACTGCTCCGGCACCGCCCGGAACCAGCAGTGGTGGTTCGACGGGCAGCGGGGGTCGCTGCACAGTGGGCTGACGCATGACCGGTGTGTGGACGTGCCGGGTGGCACGTATGCCGCCGGGACGGCGGTGGTGCTGTGGGACTGCCACGGCGGGATTAACCAGCGGTTCACGAAGTCCGGCTCGACGTACCGGCCTGCGGCCGCGCAGGATCTGTGCCTCAGCCTGGCGGGGGCGAAGGAGCCGGTGCGGCTCCAGAAGTGTGACGGGTCGGCGAGTCAGCGCTTCGCGTAGAGAAGCCCCAGCCCCGCCCTTTCACCGTTTCCGAAGGGGCCGCGCCCCTTCGCACCCCCGGACCGCGCGGGGCGCGGGGCCCGCGAACCCCCGACCGGCGGTAAAGATAGGAAGAGCGGCGGGGAGGGGAAGA
>NZ_JBEZUS010000009.1:30714-257803 GCF_040636475.1 Streptomyces sp. NPDC037389 | reverse complement strand
CCGGACGGGCTGAAATCAGCCCGTCCGGCGTTCGAGGACGACGGGGTTACTTGCGGACGGGAATCGACGTGAACGTCGGCGCCGGGCTCGGGTCGACGAAGAAGTCGTTGCCCTTGTCGTCGACGACGATGAACGCCGGGAAATCCTCCACCTCGATCTTCCAGACCGCCTCCATGCCGAGCTCCTCGTACTCGACGACCTCGACCTTCTTGATGCAGTCCTGCGCCAGCCGCGCCGCCGGGCCGCCGATCGAGCCGAGGTAGAAGCCGCCGTGCGTGCCGCACGCGTCGGTGACCTGCTTGCTGCGGTTGCCCTTGGCGAGCATGACCATGGAGCCGCCCGCCGCCTGGAACTGCTCGACGTAGGAGTCCATGCGGCCGGCGGTGGTCGGGCCGAAGGAGCCGGAGGCGTAGCCCTCGGGGGTCTTGGCGGGGCCCGCGTAGTAGACCGGGTGGTCCTTGAGGTACTGCGGCATCTCCTCGCCCGCGTCCAGCCGCTCCTTGATCTTCGCGTGGGCGATGTCACGCGCGACGACCAGCGGGCCGGTCAGCGACAGACGGGTCTTCACCGGGTACTTGGTGAGCTCGGCGAGGATCTCGTCCATCGGGCGGTTGAGGTCGACCTTGACGACGTCGCTGTCCGCGTCGAGGTGCTCGTCCGTGGTCTCCGGCAGGAAGCGCGCCGGGTCCGTCTCCAGCTGCTCCAGGAAGACGCCCTCGGCGGTGATCTTCGCGACGGCCTGGCGGTCGGCGGAGCAGGAGACCGCGATGGCCACCGGGCAGGACGCGCCGTGGCGCGGGAGGCGGACGACGCGGACGTCGTGGCAGAAGTACTTGCCGCCGAACTGCGCGCCGATGCCGATCTTCTGCGTCAGCTCGAAGACCTTCTCCTCCAGCTCCTTGTCACGGAAGCCGTGGCCCAGCGGGGAGCCCTCCTCCGGCAGCTCGTCGAGGTAGTGCGCGGAGGCGTACTTCGCGGTCTTCAGCGCGTACTCGGCCGACGTGCCGCCGACGACGATCGCCAGGTGGTACGGCGGGCAGGCGGCCGTGCCGAGCGAGCGGATCTTCTCCTCCAGGAACTTCATCATGCTCGCCTCGTTGAGCACGGCCTTCGTCTCCTGGAAGAGGAAGGACTTGTTGGCCGAGCCGCCGCCCTTGGCCATGAAGAGGAACTTGTAGGCGCCGCCGTCGGTCGCGTAGAGCTCGATCTGCGCGGGCAGGTTGGAGCCGGTGTTCTTCTCGTCCCACATCGTCACCGGGGCCATCTGCGAGTAGCGCAGATTGAGCTTGGTGTAGGCGTCGAAGATGCCGCGCGAGAGGGCCTCCTCGTCGCCGCCCTCGGTGAGGACGTTCTGGCCGCGCTTGCCCATGACGATCGCGGTGCCGGTGTCCTGGCACATCGGGAGGACGCCCGCGGCCGCGATGTTCGCGTTCTTCAGCAGGTCCAGGGCGACGAAGCGGTCGTTCGGGGAGGCCTCGGGGTCGTCGAGGATCTTGCGCAGCTGAGCCAGGTGGGCCGGGCGCAGATAGTGCGAGATGTCGTGCATGGCCTCGGCGGCGAGCTTGCGCAGCGCCTCCGGCTCGACCTTCAGGAACGTACGGCCGTCGGCCTCGAAGGTCGACACGCCCTCGGCGGTGACCAGACGGTACGGCGTGTTGTCCTCGCCCAGGGGCAGGAGGTCGGTGTAGGCGAACTCGGGGCCGGCAGACATCGCGGAGATTCCTCACTCACTCTGCGGAAAACGGTGGCTGGCGTCGTCGACAGCGCAATTCTCAGGGTAGGGGGCGGACGGCGCGGTGAGTTTGTGAGGTAAGGCTCAGTTCGTCGTGAGTGGGTGCCGCCGCGCACCACTGTCGCGATCTATCGCGTCTGCCTTACCCTGCTGTCCGTGGACGAGTCTTCCCCCGAGAACCGGGTGTCGCTGAGCAAGAGCGCCGGGAACGGCCCCGGGGCCGGCCCCGAGGGCGCGCCGCCCGCCGCGCTGCGCGCCTCCGACGCCGACCGTGACCGTATCGCCGAGATCCTCCGTGAGGCGCTGGCCGAGGGCCGGCTCACGGCCGAGGAGCACGCCGAGCGGGTCGGCGCGGCGTACGAGGCGAAGACGATCGGCGATCTGGAGCCGCTGGTGCGCGATCTGCCCGTCGGCGCGCGGCACACCGCGGCCCCCGCGCCCACGCGCCCGTACGACGCCTCCGTGCGCCCCGCCGTGGGCGAGGCGGACAGCCTGGTCGCCGTCTTCGCCGGCGCCACCCGCAAGGGGTCCTGGCGCCCCCGCCCGCGCACCAACGTCTTCGCGCTGTTCGGCGGGGTGGAGATCGACCTGACCGAGGCGGTCTTCGAGCAGCGGGAGATCGTCATCAACGTCAACTGTGTCTTCAGCGGTGTCGAGATCAAGGTCCCGGAGAACGTCTCCGTGCGCGGCACCGGCACCGGGGTCTTCGGTGCCTTCGATGTGAGGACGTCGGAGTCCCCGGACGCGGACGCCCCGGTCGTCGTGGTCACCGGCGTGGCGATCTTCGGCGGTGTCGAGGCGAAGACCAAGCGCGGAAAGCGGCTGAAGAACCTCCGGAAGTCCTTGGGGTGACCTCGGGGTGATCTCGGGGTGACCTCCGGTACGGGCGCTCCGCCGAGCCCGGCGGCGTCCGTACGTCATTCCGGTCATGGCAACGGTGTGAATAAGCTCGCGCACAGCGGGTAAAGCTTGGTGCATCGTCTCTCGTACGGCTGCGGGTGCGAATGGCCGTGCGCGTCGAGGCGGGCAAAGGTGACTCAATCGGCCAAGCAAAGCCGTCGTCAGGAGTAGACCGTGCTGCTACCGCATCAGCCCTTGCAGGAAGCCGCCGTTCCGTCCCAGCGGATTTCCGCCAGGGAACAGGCCGGCCCCTGGCATTCGGAGGCGGTGTGCCGCCGGGATGAGGCCGGGCTTTTCTTCGCACCATCAAAGGAGCCGACGGCCGCCCGCCTTTCCCGTGAAGAGGCCGCCAAACGCGTATGCGCCCGTTGCCCGGTCATGGTGGAGTGCCGGGAGCACGCGCTGCTCCAGCCGGAGCCTTATGGGGTGTGGGGCGGTCTCACCGCCGCCGAGCGCCGGGTCGTGCTGGCCCGCCGCCGGCGTCGTGAGGCCGAGCTCCAGCGCGCCACGCGCGTCGCGGCGGCGGGCTAGCCCGCCCCTCTCGCCACAACGGGCCGGGCCCCGCCCACTGGAGGCGGGGCCCGGCCCGTTGTGCGGCTGCCGGACGGGGAGGGACCGTCAGCTGGGGCGCTCGAAGTCGACCGAGCTGTAGGCGCGCAGCTTCGAGAGCCGGTGCTCGGAGTCGATCAGGCGGATCGTGCCCGACTTGGAGCGCATGACCAGCGACTGCGTCGTCGCCGTCTCGGCGCGGTAACGGACGCCGCGCAGCAGCTCGCCGTCGGTGATGCCGGTGGCGACGAAGAACACGTTCTCGCCGCTGACCAGGTCGTCGGTGTGGAGGACGCGGTCCAGGTCGTGGCCGGCGGCGAGGGCGCGCTCGCGCTCCTCGTCGTCCTTGGGCCACAGCTTGGCCTGGATGGTGCCGCCGAGGCACTTCATCGCACAGGCCGCGATGATGCCCTCCGGCGTGCCACCGACGCCCAGCAGCAGGTCGATGCCGGTGTTCTCGCGCGCGGCCATGATCGCGCCGGCCACGTCGCCGTCGGAGATGAACTTGATCCGGGCGCCCGCCTCGCGGATCTCCTTGACCAGGCCCTCGTGCCGGGGGCGGTCCAGGACGACGACGGTGACGTCCTCGACGGCGGAGCGCTTCGCCTTGGCGATCCGGCGGATGTTCACGGCGACCGGGGCGTCGATGTCGACGAAGTCGGCGGCCTCCGGGCCGGTGACGAGCTTGTCCATGTAGAAGACCGCGGACGGGTCGAACATGGTGCCGCGCTCGGCGACGGCCATCACGGAGACGGCGTTGGCCATGCCCTTGGCGGTGAGGGTGGTGCCGTCCACGGGGTCCACGGCGACGTCGCACTCGGCGCCGGTCCCGTCGCCCACGCGCTCGCCGTTGTAGAGCATCGGGGCGTTGTCCTTCTCGCCCTCGCCGATGACGACGACACCGTTCATGGAGACGGTGCCGATCAGCGAGCGCATGGCGCGTACGGCGGCGCCGTCCGCGCCGTTCTTGTCACCGCGGCCCACCCAGCGGCCCGAGGCCATGGCACCCGCCTCGGTGACCCGGACGAGCTCCAGCGCGAGGTTGCGGTCCGGGGCTTCCGGGCTGACCTCGAGCTGGGACGGCAGATGGTGATCGGACATCGGATGCGCACCTTTCTGTACGGCGGCGGCCGTAGGGCCCCTCCTTACCCCGATTGGGTCAGGAGGGTGAGGGTGATGATGACTTTATCTGCTGACTGCCAGATTGAGCAGAGGCCCCCACGCATGAGCGGCGTTAGGGGTGGCGTCAGGGGTGGTGTTTCCGGTGGGCGTCCAGGTCGCCGTCAAGATCCATCGTGGCATGTAGGACGATGGGGGCGTGGCAGGTAGGAACGGCAAGACGCAGACGACTCGGAACATGCTGCTCTCGATGGCGGTCGTGGTTCCCGTGGCGGGATTCAGCTATCTCTTCATCCCCCACGACGAGAACAAGGACCCCGTCCGGACGGTCGACTACCGGGTGGAGCTGGTCACCGCCCGGCGTGACGCGCCGTACGCGGTGGCCGCCCCCGAGGGGCTCGGCGCCGGCTGGCGCGCGACGTCCGTGTCGTACAAGGCGGGCGACAAGGACGGCTCGGCCTGGCACCTGGGCTTCCTCGACCCGCGGAAGCAGTACGTGGCGGTCGAGCAGAGCGACGCCCCGGCGGGCCCCTTCATCGACAACGTGAGCCAGCGCGCGGAGAAGACCCACGCCACGGAGAAGATCGGCGACAGCGTCTGGCAGCGCTACGAGGGGCCGAAGTACGACGCGCTCGTGCGCCGGGAGTCCGGGGTGACGACCGTGGTCACGGGGACCGCGGGCGCGGCGGGGCTGAAGGAGATGGCGGCGGCGCTCAAGGCTCCCGCCAAGGGTTAGCCGAATGTGGCGAACGCGACAGCCGCGGCCCTCGGGCCGCGGCTGTCGCGTTCGGCGTCGCGTCGACGTCAGACCGTCGTGACGGCCTGCTCGAAGGACAGGCGCGGCGAGCGCGGGTAGGAGGCGCCCTCGCCCGGCGTGCCGATGTTGACGACCATCAGCGGGGTGTGGTCGCCGTCCAGGAACTCCTTCTGGACAGCGGCGAAGTCGAGGCCGGTCATCGGGCCGGCGGCCAGGCCGGCGGCGCGGATGCCGAGGATGAAGTACGCGGCCTGGAGGGCGGCGTTCATCGCGGCCGACTGCTCACGGACCGGGCGCTCGCTGAAGAACACGTCCTTGGCCTGCGGGAAGGCCGGGAACAGCGTGGGCAGCTCCTCGTGGAACTCGTTGTCCGCGGCGAGGATCGCGACCAGCGGGGCGGCGGCCGTCTTGGGCTGGTTGCCCTCGGCCATCAGCGGCACGAGGCGGGCGCGGGCCTCCTCCGAGCGGACCAGCACGATGCGCAGCGGCGACTGGTTGAACGCGGTGGGGGCGAGCTTGATCAGGTCGTAGACGGCCTGGATCTGCTCGTCCGTGACGGGCTCGTCGGTGAAGGTGTTGGCCGTGTGGGCCTCGCGGAAGAGCAGGTCCTGGGCGGCGGCGTCGAGGGCGAGAGTCATGGGGGTGCACCTTCTCGGGGGTAGTGCGGGCTGGCGAAGTTGAATCTACAACTAGATGGGTGAAGGTTCAACTAAATCGAGGGCTGGTGAGAGCCGGCTCACAGATCCGAGAGGGTTGTGCGGTGGGCGGTCAGTCCTCGGCCGGGGGCTTCGTGGTCGTCGCCGCTTCCCCGGTCTCTTCCTCCGCCAGGGCCGCGTCCAGGCGCGCCCTGGCGCCCTCCAGCCAGCGTCGGCAGACCTTCGCCAGCGCCTCGCCCCGCTCCCACAGGGCCAGCGACTCCTCCAGCGTCGTGCCGCCCGCCTCCAGCCGGCGCACCACGTCGATCAGCTCGTCCCGCGCCTGCTCGTAGCCCAGCGCGTCCGTCGCGCCCGCGTCCGTTGCGTCCGTTGTCGTCGCCATGGCCCACAGCCTAGGCGGGCGGTGTGACAGCGGGCGCCGGTGCCACGGGCCGTACCGCGAACTCGCCCTCCGCGACCCGCGCCCGCAGCTCCTCCTCCGGCCCGACCTCCTCCGCCGTGCGCACGACCCGGCCGTCCTCGTGCTGGAGCACCGCGTAGCCGCGGCGCAGCGTCGCCGCCGGGGACAGGGCCACCACGCGCGCGTGGGTGTGCGTCAGCTCCGACGCCGCGCGGTCCAGCAGATGGCCCAGCGTGCGGCGGCCGCGCGCGGCGAGCGCGTCGATCTGCTCCGCCCGCTCGTCCACCATGCGGTGCGGGTGCTCCATGCAGGGCCGCGCCCGCGCGGCCGCCAGGCCCCGCTCCTCGCGGTCCAGCAGCGACTCGACGCAGCGCAGCGCGCGGTCGCGGAGGTGCCGGACGCGGGTGAGCTCCTCGCCCACGTCCGGGACGACCCGCTTCGCCGCGTCCGTGGGCGTCGACGCGCGCAGGTCGGCCACCAGGTCGAGGAGCGGGGTGTCCGGCTCGTGGCCGATCGCCGACACGACGGGGGTGCGGCAGGCGGCCACGGTGCGGACGAGCTGTTCGTCCGAGAAGGGGAGGAGGTCCTCGACGCTGCCGCCGCCGCGCGCCACGACGATCACGTCCACGTCGGGGTGGGCGTCCAGCTCCTGGACGGCCTCGATGACGCTCGGCACGGCGTGCACGCCCTGGACGGGGACGTTGCGCACCTCGAAGCGGACGGCCGGCCAGCGGTGGCGGGCGTTCTCCAGCACGTCGCGCTCGGCGGCGGAGGCTCGGCCGCAGACGAGACCGATGAGCTGGGGGAGGAAGGGGAGCGCGCGCTTGCGCTCGGCGGCGAAGAGGCCTTCGGCGGCGAGGGATTTCTTCAGCTGTTCGAGGCGGGCCAGCAGTTCGCCCACGCCCACCGGGCGGATCTCGGCGGCGCGGAGCGAGAGCTGGCCGCGGGGGGCGTACCACTCGGGCTTGGCGTGCACGACGACGCGGGCGCCCTCGGAGACGACGTCGGCGACGCGGTCGAAGACGGCGCGGTAGCAGGTGACGGAGAGGGAGACGTCGTGGGAGGGGTCGCGGAGGGTCAGGAACACGACGCCGGCGCCGGGGCGGCGGGAGAGCTGGGTGATCTGTCCTTCGACCCAGACGGCGCCGAGCCGGTCGATCCACCCGCCGATGAGGCGGGAGACCTCCCCGACGGGGATGGGTGCGTCGGGGGACGTTTGGGCGGCCATGCGGTCGAGCGTAGCGGTGGGGGGTGACAGGGGGCGTCCCGCCCGGTTCCGGTTGCCCCCGGGCGCGTTCGGCTGCCCGCCGGTGGGGGTGCTTGCGCCTTCGGCGCGGTTTCGCCCACCTGCCCGCCCGATTGCCCGGAACGGATTCCGCGGCTAAGGGGCGCGCGTTGAGGGGCACCCCCGGGTGGTGACGTGAGGGGGCGGGGTGGGGTGGATGGGCCCTGGTAGGGGCGTGAAGAGCTCTTCGCCGCTGGTGCCAAATTCCGGGTAACCAGCACCGCAGTACCAGGCACCGCGAAGAGGTCAGCCCCGTAAGGGCCCGTCCACCCCACCCCGTCCCCGCCCCGCCCCCTGGCCGGCCAGGACCAGCAGGCCCACCCCCAGCCAAACCGCCCCCACCAGCTGCGCGGCGGTCGCCGCCGTCACGATCACCGCGATCACGACGACCAGCCCCAGCAGGGGCACCACGAGGTGCCGGGCCAGGGCGACGCGTCCCGAGTCCCGTACGGACCACCCCATTACGGAAACGTGCAGCAAGCCGAACGCCACGAGCGCCCCCACGTCCACCACCGAAACCAGCCGGTCCAGCCCGTCCGCCCGCCGGGCCGCCCACACCGCCGCGAGCAGCGTCACCGACGCCGCGCCGAGGACGGCGAGCCGGGGCACGCCGGAGCCGCGGTCGACCTTCGCCAGGCGGCCCGGGAGGCGGCGGTCGCGGGCCATCGCGAAGAGGAGGCGGCCCGCCGCCGCCTGGCCCGCCAGCGCGGCGAAGGCCGCGCCGACCGCCTTGCTCGCCGCCACCAGGTGGTGCAGCCACAGGCCCGTCGCCGCGTCGACCGTGGCGTAGAACGCCGCGCCCTGGCGCGCCGGCCGTGCCGCCAGTTCCGCCGGGGAGAGGGGCGCGAGCAGGGCCGCCAGATAGCCCTGGAGGACGAAGAGGGTGCCCGCCACGACCAGACAGGTGATGACCGCCCGTGCCACCTTCGGCGAACCGCCCGCCGCCTCCTCCGCGAAGGAGGCGATCGCGTCGAAGCCCAGGTACGACAGGACCGCCACCGACACCGCCGACAGCACCGCCCCCGCGTCGAACCCGCCCTCGCCGGTGAAGGGGGTCAGCCAGCCCCGGCGGGGGCCGTCCTGGGTCAGGGCGATGACCGCCGTGACCACGAAGACCGCCAGCACCGCCAGCTCCATCGCCAGGACGACGAAGCCCACGGCCGCCGCCGCCCTGACCCCCCACAGGTTCAGGGCCGTCGTCACGGCCACCGCGATCGCCGTCCATATCCAGGCGGGCACGGATGGGACCAGGGCGTGCATCGCGATGCCCGAGAAGAGATAGGCGACCGCCGGGACCAGCAGGTAGTCCAGCATCGCCATCCAGCCCGCGATGAACCCCGGGCCCTCGCCGAGCCCCACGCGCGCGTACGTGTAGACCGAGCCCGCCTGCGGGGCGACGCGCACCATGACCGCGTACGAGTGGGCCGTGAAGGCCATCGCGACCGTCGCCACGACGTAGACCAGCGCCACCGCCCCGTGAGACTTCGCCGACAGCGTGCCGAAGACGCCCACCGGTGCCATGGGGGCGATGAACAGCAGGCCGTAGACCACGAGGTCGCGGAAGGTGAGGGTGCGGTGGAGCGTGCCCTCGTCGGCGAAGGGGGGAGGGGTGGCCATGGGGTCAGTATTCGGGCGCCCCGACCGGGCGGCGGCCGGGCCACGCCGGTGGGGGCGGGCCCTTACGATGGACCGCATGACAGCTACCCCCGCCCGCAAGGTTCTGCTCGCCGCCCCCCGTGGCTACTGCGCGGGCGTGGACCGTGCCGTGATCGCCGTCGAGAAGGCGCTGGAGCAGTACGGCGCCCCGGTCTATGTGCGGCACGAGATCGTGCACAACAAGTACGTGGTGAAGACCCTGGAGAAGAAGGGTGCGATCTTCGTCGACGAGACGGTCGAGGTGCCCGAGGGCAACATCGTCATCTTCTCCGCGCACGGCGTCGCCCCCGTGGTCCACGAGGAGGCCGAGCGCGGCAAGCTCGCCACCATCGACGCCACGTGCCCCCTGGTGACCAAGGTCCACAAGGAGGCCATCCGGTACGCCAAGGAGGACTACGACATCCTCCTCATCGGTCACGAGGGCCACGAGGAGGTCATCGGGACCAGCGGTGAGGCGCCGGATCACATCACGCTCGTCGACGGGCCCGAGGACGTGGCCAATGTCGAGGTGCGCGACGCCGACAAGGTCGTGTGGCTGTCGCAGACCACGCTTTCGGTCGACGAGACCATGGAGACGGTGGACGCCCTCAAGGGCCGGTTCCCGAATCTGCTGTCGCCGCCCAGCGACGACATCTGCTACGCCACGCAGAACCGCCAGATCGCCGTCAAGCAGATGGGCGCCGAGGCGGACCTGGTGATCGTGGTGGGGTCCAAGAACTCCTCGAACTCCGTGCGGCTGGTCGAGGTCGCCCTCGGCGCCGGCGCGCGGGACGCGCATCTGGTGGATTACGCCGAGGAGATCGACGAGGCCTGGCTGGAGGGCGTGAGCACGGTGGGGCTCACCTCCGGTGCCTCCGTTCCCGAGATCCTCGTCGAGGGTGTGCTGGAGTGGCTCGCCCAGCGCGGCTTCGAGGACGTCGAGACCGTGAAGGCCGCCGAGGAGTCCATCACCTTCTCCCTCCCCAAGGAGCTCCGCCGCGACCTGCGGGCCGAGGCCAAGGCGGCCGTCGAGGGGTGAACCACCCCGTCCACGCCTACGCTGCTGGGCATGGACGTATTCGGCGTGGACATCGGCGGATCGGGCATCAAGGGCGCACCGGTGGACCTGGCGCGCGGTGAGCTCTCGGAAGAGCGCTTCAAAGTGCTCACGCCGAAGCCGTCCACGCCGGACGCCGTCGCCGACCGCGTCCGGGAGGTGGTCCGCCACTTCGGGCTGTCGGTCGGGCCGGTCGGCGTGACCTTTCCCGGCGTGGTGGCCGCGGGGACGACCCGTACGGCCGCGAACGTCGACAAGAGCTGGATCGGCCAGGACGCCGCCGGCCTGCTCGGCGAGCGCGTCGGCGCGCCCGTGACCGTGCTCAACGACGCCGACGCCGCCGGGCTCGCGGAGATGGCCCACGGCGCGGGCCGGGGGCGTACGGGCACGGTGATCGTGCTGACCTTCGGCACGGGCATCGGCAGCGCGGTCTTCACCGGCGGGAGCCTGGTGCCCAATACCGAGCTCGGGCATCTGGAGCTGCAGGGGCACGACGCGGAGACGCGGGCGTCCACGCGGGTCAAGGAGGAAGAGGACCTCAGCTGGAGCCGCTGGGCCAAGCGGGTGAGCCGCTATCTCGCCCATGTGGAAATGCTCTTCTCGCCCGAGCTGTTCGTGATCGGCGGCGGTGTCAGCCGCAAGGCGGAGAAGTTCCTGCCGCTGCTGGAGGGCGTCAGCGCCGAGGTCGTGCCCGCTCAGCTCCAGAACAACGCGGGGATCGTGGGGGCCGCGATGGCCGCTGCCGCTGCCGGAGCCGTTCCCGCTGCCGCAGCCTGACCAGGAAGACCCGGCGGACGAGCGCGATCAGCGCGGCCAGCAGGGTGCCGGAGTAGAGCCAGGCCGCGTTCAGGGACAGCAGGGTCACCAGGCTCATCACCCGGCCGCCGAGGCCCCCCGTGCCGTCGCTCAGCGGCAGCGCCCCCACCGCGAAGGCGATGGGCACGCTGACGGGCGCGGTCATCAGCTCCGCCGGGCGTACCCACAGCGCGCAGGCCGCGCTGCCGAGCAGGAAGAACACGCCGT
The DNA here is from genome assembly GCF_040636475.1 of Streptomyces sp. NPDC037389. NCBI lineage: Bacteria > Bacillati > Actinomycetota > Actinomycetes > Kitasatosporales > Streptomycetaceae > Streptomyces > Streptomyces sp. NPDC037389. The sequence goes on along the minus strand of NZ_JBEZUS010000009.1, from coordinate 246,690 downwards.
AGATCCGGGGCGAGCCGCCCACCAGCGCGTCCAGCCCGCCGATGGTGAGCATCCCCAGCGCCGTGAGCAGGCCACTGCCGAGCCCGGTCAGCCGGGCGGCCGGCAGGCGGTCCAGCGCGGAGGGGGAGCGCCCGGCGGCGGGCCCCCGCGCGGTGGCGCCCCGCCGCTGGCCGGGGGGCGCGGCGGGCCGGGGCACGGGGGAGCCGCGGCGGACCTTGCCCTGGGGGATGCGCGTGCTCGGTTGCTCCACGTGACCAAACTAGGCAGGCGGCCCCGGGGAATCCCGCGTTGGACACGCCGTTTGCGCCACCTTGGGCGTGTGTTCGAGGAATCCTCCGTCCGGGGCGGGTTCGCGGCACGGACCCGTAGACTGGTGGATCGGTCGCGTCACGGGGCGCGGAAGCCTTCACTACGGGAACAACGGGAAGTCGTCACGTGTCGCTCACGATCGGAATCGTCGGTCTGCCGAATGTCGGCAAGTCGACCCTGTTCAACGCCCTGACCAAGAACGACGTACTGGCGGCCAACTACCCGTTCGCCACCATCGAGCCCAACGTGGGCGTCGTCGGCGTCCCGGATGCGCGCCTCACCAAGCTCGCGGAGATCTTCGGCTCCCAGAAGATCCTCCCCGCCACCGTCGACTTCGTCGACATCGCCGGCATCGTGCGCGGCGCCTCGGAGGGCGAGGGCCTGGGCAACAAGTTCCTGGCGAACATCCGCGAGTCGGACGCGATCTGCCAGGTCATCCGCGCCTTCAAGGACGAGAACGTCGTCCACGTCGACGGCAAGGTCTCGCCGAAGGACGACATCGAGACCATCAACACCGAGCTGATCCTCGCCGACCTCCAGACCATCGAGAAGGTCCTGCCGCGCCTCCAGAGGGAGTCGCGGATCAAGAAGGACGTCGCCCCGAAGGTCGCGGCCGTCGAGGAGGTCAAGGAGATCCTGGAGAAGGGCGAGACGCTGTTCTCCGCCGGCATCGTCCAGGGCTCCGAGAAGGCGGAGATCCTCCACGATCTCCACCTCCTGACCACGAAGCCGTTCCTCTACGTCTTCAACGTCGACGAGGACGAGCTGACCGACGAGGCCTTCAAGGACGAGCAGCGCGCCCTGGTCGCCCCGGCCGAGGCCATCTTCCTCAACGCCAAGCTGGAGGCGGACCTCGCCGAGCTGGACGAGGAGGACGCCATGGAGCTCCTCCAGTCCGTCGGCGCCGAGGAGCCGGGCCTGGCCACGCTGGCCCGCGTCGGCTTCGACACCCTCGGCCTCCAGACCTATCTGACGGCCGGCCCCAAGGAATCCCGCGCCTGGACCATCAAGAAGGGCGCCACGGCCCCCGAGGCGGCCGGTGTCATCCACACCGACTTCCAGAAGGGCTTCATCAAGGCCGAGGTCATCTCCTTCGCGGACCTCGTCGCCACCGGCTCCGTCGCCGAGGCCCGCGCCGCCGGCAAGGCCCGCATGGAGGGCAAGGAGTATGTGATGGCGGACGGCGACGTCGTGGAGTTCCGCTTCAACGTCTGAGCGGATGAAATAACACCACGTCGATGACGTGGCAAATGTGCAGGTCAGAAGGGGTCGGGCTCTATCGAGTCCGACCCCTTCGTCGTCACCGTGCTGGATGGGTGCTGGATATTCTGACGTGGGGTCAGCGGAAATCAGGTCTCGTAGACAGTGGACCGGTGTCCCACGTGAACGACCCAGACCACCAGCTCTCCGTTGTCGATCGTGTAGACGACGCGGTAGTCGCCGACTCGCAGACGGCGTCGCTCGGGCTGGGACACGAGTGCGGTGGTGTTGAGGCCGAGAGGGTCGGTTTCCAGCTCGGTCAGCTTGGCCAGGATGCGCAGCGCCATGTCGCGAGGGATCTTCCGAAGCTCGGCTTGCGCCTCAGGGCGGACGACGGTTCGGTACTCACTCACCGCGCGCCAGCGTCTCCTTCATGACGTCCTCGATCGGGATGCCGGGGGCTGGGTTGGCCATGCGCTCGTCGATGATCCGGTTGATCTCGCGCTCTTCCCACTCCTGGTACTTGCGCAGCACCTCGATGGAGACGACAGCAGCGACCTCCTTGCCTCGGCGCGTGATGACCGTGGGCACGTCGTCGCGGTCCGCACGCTCCACGACTTCCGCCAGGTGGGCGCGCACGTCGCGGATGGACTCTATGGGCAACGGCTGCGTCATGCGCTCAAGCGTACCGAGTGTGCCATGTGTACACCACTCCCGTGGTGCTGGATGTGCTGGATGAACCCGCACCGTGCTGGATGGGTGCTGGATGGCCACGTCCAGGTTCATAAGGAGCGGTCGTCATGAGCAGATCCGGCTCCGGCCGGTTGCGCTGGTCAAGACGGATCGTCATTTCCCGTTCGATCTCGAAACCGGCGGGCGCGATCGCCATGAGTGTGGTGGTGAGCGAAGTGACGAGGCGGCCGTGCCAGGACCGCTGGGGCGAGTGCGGTCATGGCTTCACGGTAGCGACTCGACGAGGCCGGGGGCGGCCCCTTGTCGCTATGCGGCGGTGATCTGCCGCCAGATCGTCGCCGCGGTCGCCAGCTGCATGATCAGGAAGGCGATCTGTCCGGAGAGGCCGTGCACCTGGTAGATCGACGCCAGCAGGCCGAGGCGCTTCGTCCAGTAGGGCCGTTCACGGCTGAACGTGTCGGTGTCCATCCACATGCTCGTCAGGGTCAGCACCATGAGCATCAGGACGACGCTGAGGAGGGACAGGCCCAGCGTCTTGCGATCGATGCCGCGGCTGAAGGCGGCGACCACGCAGATGGGGATGAGCCAGGCGATGAACAGGCTCAGAGCCCGCATCGGGCCGCGCTCTCCGGGCAGTACGCGCCACAAGGCCCCCAGGACCAGCCCCGCGCCGGCGAAGGAGATCTCCTGTGCCAGGAACCTCCAGACCACATCCGGAACACCCGTGGCCGAGTCGAGCATCAGCGCCCAGTGACCGGGGTCGTAGGCGTTCTCGTACCAGACGGTGACCATGCTCGGGAGGACGCCGAAGACGGCGGCCCAGCGCGCGGCATTGAGGGCGTTGCGCCACCAGCGCCGGTGTGGTCCCCAGCTGAGGGCGACGTCGACCACGGACACGGGGTCCGGCAGGCAGTCGCGGCTGCATGTGGCCGGCTGCCAGTGGTGCAATTTGCCGAGCTGATTCTCCAGTGTTCGTCTTGTGGTTTCCTGCGCATGCCCGTGATCGACGAGATGCAGCCGGTGGAGCAGATCACGGCAGCGGCGGGCTTTGCCCATCAGTCGCCGGTGCCCGGCCGCGGTGCCCAGCTCCGCTGCGACGTGACTCTCCTGGTCCGTCGCGAGCTGTTTCTTCGCCTTATGGGTCCCTGCCTTTCGGTCCACTCGGCCCAGCACCGACCATCTACGCCCTGCCTTCACCAGAGCGTAGAGCGCGAGCATGTTCAGAGGCAGCCAGAGGCCGTACAGTTTCCCCGCGCTTCCCGCGAACTGGGGCACTCGCAATGCGACGACGGCGAAGATGGCGGCCACCAGCAGAAGATCCCATCCCTTCGGTCCGAGGGACGTGACTCCGGAACCGGCCCGGTGGCTGAGATGGAGCAACGCGACGAGCGCGATTCCCGTCAGCACCGATGTGTGGCTGTACGCCCACAGGGGGCTGGGGCCGAAGGACGGGAAATTCGCCAGCTGCTGTCCCAAGATGCCCATGTGGTCATTGCCGAAGAGTGAATCGGCTTCCCCAAGCCAGTCGGCACGTCTCCATCTGGATTCGAATGACAGTACGTGGCAGGTCACCACCAGGGCCGCGACCACGGCGAGTGCGGCCCCGGTCGCCGTGACACGGCGGAGGTGATGGCCGGGTGCGTTCCGCCCCTTTCCGGCCGAGGAACCGCCGAGCTTTCCTTCCCGTGCGAAACGCCAGCCCCATGCGGCCATCGCGGTAAACCACAGCCACACCATGGACATTTCCAGCAGGGCCAACCCGGCGATCCCCAGGAGCGAAGGCGGGGCTGTCGGCGTGAGATTCCACGAGAGGGCGAAGAGCTGCGGAGACACGATCACCAGCAGGCCGATCGCCGCGGCTGTGCAGGCGACGACGACCACCGTGTGTCTCGTCAGCTCCTTCTTGCTGTCGTCGGAGCGCTTCACGAGGGGAAGCCATGGTCGTGCGAGGAGGACGAGAGCAAGTCCCGATGAGATTCCGGTGAAGGCTCGCCAACGGCTTGTGGTGGGGTAGAGCTGGAGCAGCAGAACCAACGTCAGGGCAAGGGCCGCACTCAGCCCGGCCCACTGCAGAGCCGTGTTGGCCAGAGTCTTGGCAGCGGCCTTCGCGGTGCGGCCGGCGGCTGCTTTGTCGCTGTCGGTGCTCTTCTTGAAGGGCCATGCCGACAGGGCGATCAAGGCCGAGCCGAAGACCCACCAGGAAGTGACGCCCAGATACGCGATCCAGGGATCGCGGCGGCTCAGTACCTGGGCGACTTTCCGTGGTGGCACGATCGAGGCCTCGGTGTCCGGCTTGGGTGTGGTCCATACCCGGCTGGCCTCGTTCGCGCTCCGCGCTCCGGGAGCGTCGTTGATCTCCAGGCCGCCCGGGTCGATCTCGACCGTCTTCCGGGTGGCTCCGCGCAGGGCGTCCGGTGAGTGGAGGGCGGCTTTCCAGTCCTGGTCCGGTTTGGCGTCGATCGTCCAGGGACCCACTTCGAACTCGCCGGCGCTGTCGATCAGGTTCCATGACTCGTACCGCACCGCGACCACGTCCTTCTGCTCGGTCGCCTCGGAAACGGCGCGCCACTCCGGATGCCACTCGGCGAACTTCGCCGCCGGATTCCTCTTCTCGCGCAGGAGGCAGCGCATGGCGTTCCGGTACTTGGGGCTGTTCGTGCTGAGCGTCAGGTCGTTCGCGAGGGCCCACTGACGTGCCGGGATGTCGATGCTCGTCACCTGCCGCACTTCGACGAAGCCGATGTGGTGCTGGTCGAAGGTGAGCCTGTAATGAAGACCGACGTTCTCGGGCTGCCGGATGGCCGGGCAGCCGGTCGCTTCGGTGGCCTGTGCCTGTGCCTGCATCTGCGCCGGTTGCGCCGCCCACCACGCGAAGGCCGCGACGGCGAGTACGGCCCACCGCCACCTCGGGCGGGCCGTTTCGGCAGTGATGACCGGGAGCATCGCAAGATCACCGTAAGTGGCCGTATGTACCCCCGCAACGGGAGGGAGGGTTTGCGCATAGTTGCGGAAATGCCGCGGGTGAGTGCTCTCCGCATGTGCCCGAAGGTCTCAACTCAGCCTCGCTGAGCTGGACTTCGCTACTTCCTGTGAATCTATGGGTTAAGGTTGCGGATCGCAACCTACGGTTGCCAAGCTGTTGCGGACTGTCAACCCCTTGGGAGTGGACGTGGCCTTCGGTGACCAGCCCGCATACCTTCGAGTCGCCGGTGATCTGCGGCAGAAAATCGTCGCCGGCGAGCTGCCGCCGCACACCCGGCTCCCCTCCCAGGCGCGCATCCGGGAGCAGTACGGCGTCTCCGACACCGTCGCCCTGGAGGCCCGCAAGGTCCTGATGGCCGAGGGTCTGGTCGAGGGCCGCTCCGGCTCCGGTACGTACGTCCGCGAGCAGCCCGTCTCGCGCCCCGTGGTGCGTACGGGGTACCGGGCGGCCGGGGAGTCCACGCCGTTCCGGCAGGAGCAGGGCGACGACCGGATCAAGGGCACCTGGGAGTCCCGCAGCGAGCAGGTCGCGGCCGAGCCGAGAATCGCCCGGCGGCTGCGGATCGGCCCCGGTGACCGTGTGATGCGCACGGACTACCTCTTCCGCTCCGGGGGCGAGCCGTGCATGCTCTCGGCCTCCTGGGAGCCCCTGGCCATCACCGGGCGCACCCCGGTGATGCTGCCCGAGGAGGGGCCGCTGGCGGGGCGGGGGGTGGTGGAGCGGATGGCTGCCATCGACGTCGTCGTGGACAACGTCACCGAGGAGGTCAGCGCGCGCCCCGGGCTGGCCGGGGAGACGCTCGCCCTCGGCGGGGTGCCCGGCCACTGTGTGGTGGTCGTCTCGCGGACGTACTTCGCGGGTGGCTGTCCCGTCGAGACGGCCGACGTCGTGATGCTCGCCGAGCGGTACCGGGTCGCCTACCACCTGCCGGTGAAGTAGGCGTGAACGGCGCGTCAAGCATTTCCCTGCTGACTCCCGAGTCAGTTCATGATCTTGGAAAACCCTGACCCCCGGACCGTACCGACCGGTAGGAACTACCCCCTATGTCCAGGTTGGCCCCGATTTGAAATAGGGGCTTCCGATGTTGCAAAACTCACATAGGCCCAGGTCAGGGCCTTTTGGCAGAACCAACTCGGCCAAATCGCTCGTACGATGGCGCGGTTTGTGTCCTGCCATGGGGGTTAGAAAGAAAAGGAGATCCGGGGTTTGAGCACCGAACAGGGTTCCCACTCGAATTACCGCCGGACCCTCGGCACGACGGCGCTGACCGCCGTCGGCCTCGGGTCGATCATCGGCTCCGGCTGGCTGTTCGGTGCCGAGCGCGCAGCCGTGCTCGCCGGGCCGGCCGCCATCTTCGCCTGGGTCATCGGCGCCGTCGTGGCGCTGACCATCGCCCTCACCTACACCGAGCTCGGCTCGATGTTCCCCAAGGCGGGCGGCATGGTGCGGTACGGGCAGTTCTCGCACGGCTCGCTGGCCGGCTACATGGCCGCCTGGGCCAACTGGATCGCGATCGTCTCCGTGATCCCGGGTGAGGCCACCGCCTCGATCCAGTACATGAGCTCGTGGAAGTTCGGCTGGGCCGAGCACCTCTTCGACGGCAAGGAGCTCACCGGCACCGGCCTCGCGGCCGCCAGCGTCCTGGTGGTCTTCTACTTCTTCCTGAACTGGTTCGCGATCACCCTGTTCGCCAAGACGAACAACGCGATCACCGTGTTCAAGGTCGTCGTGCCGGTGCTCACCGCGGGCGCCCTGGTCTTCGCCCACTTCGACACCAGCAACGTCGGCTCCGCCCACGGCGGCTTCGCCCCCAACGGCTGGAGCGCCGTCTTCAGCGCCGTCGCCGTCGCGGGCATCGTCTGGGCCTTCAACGGCTTCCAGTCGCCGCTGAACATGGCCGCCGAGGCCCGTAACCCCGGCAAGTCGCTGCCGAAGGCCGTCATCGGCTCCATCCTGATCGCGCTGGTCATCTACATCGCGCTCCAGGTCGCCTTCCTGATGGCCGTCCCGGCCGCCGACCTCTCCGGTGGCTGGAACACGCTGGCCTACAAGTCCCCGCTGGCGGACCTCTCCATCACCTGGGGCCTGAACTGGCTCGCCCTGCTGCTCTACGCGGACGCCTTCATCTCCCCGTCGGGCACCGGCATGATCTACGCGGCCACCACCTCGCGCATGATCAACGGCGTCCAGGAGAACGGCCACCTGCCGAAGGTCTTCGGCAAGGTCGACCCCAAGACCGGTGTCCCGAAGCCGGCCCTGCTGCTCAACCTCGCGATCTCCTTCGTCTTCCTGGCCGTCTTCCGCGGCTGGGGCTCGATCGCCGAGATCGTCGGTGTCGCCACCGTCATCTCGTACATCACCGGCCCCGTCGCCGTGATGTCGCTGCGCCGCATCGCCCCGGACATGAAGCGCCCGGTCAAGCTGAAGGCCATGCCGGTCATCGCCCCCATCGCGATGATCTTCGGCTCGCTGGTCATGTACTGGGCCCGCTGGCCGCTGACGGGCAAGGTCATCTTCATCATGGCCATCGGTCTGCCGATCTGGGCCTGGTACGAGCTGCGCAAGCCGTGGGCCGAGCTCAAGCCGCACCTGAAGGCCGGCTCCTGGATGGTGGCCTACCTGCTCGTCATGGCGTTCGTCTCGTGGGCCGGCGGCAGCGAGTTCGGCGGCAAGGGTTACCTGGCCCCGGGCTGGGACATCGTCGTGGTTGTCCTGATCGCGCTGGCCTTCTACATGTGGGGCGTGCGCAGCGCGTGGCGCAACCCGACCCTTGAGCAGGTCGAGAAGGAAATCATGGAGGCCGAGGCGGCCGAGGCTCCCGAGGAGCCGGAGCTCGCCAAGGTCAAGTAACCCTCACGGGTGGCCGAATGCGTACCTCTTCGTGAAAACCCGTATCCGGTGCGTAAAGGTCGGGCGTAGGCTCGGGCATATGCGTACTGCGGTTTCTTCGGGAACCCCCGGAGGAGTCACCGAAGGGCGTGCGCCGGTGCGCGCGGGGACGGGAGGGCAGGAGCGATGACTGACACCGGACCGGTCCTGCCCTGGCTGGTGATCCGCCAGGACGAGAACGGCAACCGCTACCGTGTCGGCCGCTACGCCACCAGAACGGAAGCGGAGCGCGTCGCCGACCGGCTCGACATGGAGGGCGACCGAAGGCTCTACGTCGTCGAACGGGTCGGCCACACGGTCACCTAGGCCCTGGGCCCATGGCCTCCCGGACGCCGGGTGGTACTGAGAGATCAGTACCACCCGGCGTCTACGCTTTACCCCCATGACGACGGTGCGCGTGGTGGTGGCTGGAGCGGTGTTTCACCAGGGGCGGCTGCTGGCCGCGCGGCGCAGCGCCCCGCCCGAGCTGGCCGGCCGCTGGGAGCTGCCGGGCGGCAAGCTGGAGCCCGGCGAGAGCGCCCCTGAGGCGCTCGTACGGGAGCTCCGCGAGGAACTCGGCATCGAGGCCGAGCCGGTCGACCGCATCGCCGGAGAATGGCCCCTGAAGCCCGGCTACGTCCTCCAGGTGTGGACGGCCCGGCTGCTGGCCGGCGAGCCCCGCCCCCTGGAGGACCACGACGAGCTGCGCTGGCTCGCCCCCGACGGCGTCGACGAGGTCGACTGGCTGGAGCAGGACCGTCCCGCCGTCGCCGAGGCCGCGGCCCGGCTGCGCGCCGGGGCGGACGCGTAAGCGCTACGCCGAATGCGGCAACCGGTGCCCATGGACCGGGGTGAAGAAGATAGCCCGACCCCTATACCGGGTATGTGCTGATTATTGGCCCCAAAGGGGGACATGCCGGAGCAGTCTGGGAAGTGGTCGGCGTGGGCGACAGCACGGGGACCGTGGCGCATACGCCCGGTTTCGCCGAGTGGAGCTTTCCCGCCGACGCCGCGGCCGTGCGCACCGCGCGCACGCTGGTGCGCGACACCCTGCGCGAATGGGGCCTGGACTCCGTCACCGATGTGACGGTCCTCCTGGTCAGCGAGCTCGTCACCAACTCCCTGCGCTACGCCAGCGGCCCCATCGGGGTGCGCATGTACTCCCACGCGGGACCCACCCTTCTGGTGGAAGTCTCCGACCCGCTGCCCGACCTGCCCCGCGAACGCGTCGCCGAACCGGACGACGAGGGCGGCCGCGGACTCCAGCTCGTCGCCCTGGCCTCCCGGCGCTGGGGCACCCGCCCGGGAAACACCGGGAAGACGGTGTGGTTCGAGCTGACCCTGCCTGGTTAGTAACCCGGTGGGAAGACATAGCGGGTTGAGACCGTGCTGTGATCGTGAAGTCCGTGTTCCGAAGGCCCCCTGTGCTGGATACTCGGCCTTCTGATGCCGGTGCGAGCACGAGAGCCGGAGGGGACGGGCACGTGAGCGAAAAGCCAGCGGGTACGGCGGGCAGGCCAGAGAGCAGGGACGCCACGGCGATGTGGCAGAACAGTCCGCCCGGCTCCCTGTACGACCACATCCGCGTGGCGTCGTTCTCCCTCGGCCCGGACGGCCGGATCGACCAGTGGAGCGAGCGGGCCGCCGAGCTCTTCGGAATAGGTGCCCGGCAGGCCGTCGGCCGGGACCCCCTGGAGATCCTGGCCCCCGTGGCGGACGGCCGGCGCGGGCGGCACCCCGCCGCGCCCTTCCTCACCGAGGGCGGCCTCGACGGCCGGGCCTGGACGGGCCTGGTGCCCTACCAGCGGGACGGCGACCGCCAGGAAGGCCTCGCCGAGATCTATGTGATGCCCAGTGAGAACGGCCGGGGCGACCGTGCCGCGCTCTGCGTCGCCGTCGACGTCCGGGCGCTGCGCGGAATAGAGACGGACATCGCCGCCTCCGAAGCCGTTTTCGGCCAATCTCCGCTCGGCTTCTTCTTCTTCGGCACGGACCTGAGGCTGCTGCGCGTCAACGAGAGTTTCGCCCAGACTTTCGGCCGCCCCTCCGCCTGGCACCGCGGCCGCACCCCCCACGACTTCCTGCCCCGCACCGAGGCCGACCGGCTCACCGCCGCGCTCCGCCAGGTCCTCGACACCGGCAAACCGGTGGCGGACGTCCAGCTCGTCGGCCCCGTGCCCGGCCACAACGAACGCCGCCGCTGGTCCGTCTCGCTCTACCGGCTGCACAGCGGCAGCGGCCGCCCCATCGGGGTCGCCGCGATCGCCACCGATGTCACCGGACGGCGCCGCGCCGAGCGCGAGGCCGCCGGCGTCCGCCGCAACCTGGCCCTCCTCAACGAGGCCGGCGCCCGCATCGGCAACTCCCTCGACCTGGAGAAGACCGCCCGCGAGCTCCTCGACGTGGCCGTCCCCCAGTTCTGCGACCTGGCCTCCGTCGACCTCTACCAGGGCCTGCTCGTCGGCGACGAAGCCCCGCCGGGCCTCGCCGACGGCAGCGCCGAGCTACGCCGCGTGGCCTACTCCAGCGCCGTCTCCGGGGCGCCCGTCACCGGGTCCGGCCCCAAGCCCGTCCAGGTCGGCGAGGTCCACCGCTACGCGTTCCACTCGCCGTGCGCCCAGGCCCTGCGCACCGCCCACGTCCAGGTGGTGCCCGGCCGCGAGAGCGAGGACGGCGACGGGGGGCTCGGCGCCGTCGTGCAGTCCACCCTCGCCGTGCCGATGGTCGCCCGGGACGCGGTGCTGGGCATCGCCCAGTTCTCCCGTACGAAGGGCAGCGAGCCCTTCGGCGAACGGGACACGGCCCTCGCCGTCGAGCTCGCCGCCCGCGCGGCCGTCTGCATCGACAACGCCCGCCTCTACCGCCGCGAGCACGAGCGCGCCCTGATCCTCCAGCGCAGCCTGCTGCCCCCCGGCGACCCGGAGGCCGCCGGCGTCGAGATCGCCTGCCGCTATCTGCCCGGCAACGCCGCCACCGAGGTCGGCGGCGACTGGTTCGACGTCATCGAGCTGCCCGGGCACCGCACGGCCCTCGTCGTCGGCGACGTCATGGGCCGCGGGCTGCGGGCCGCCGTCGCCATGGGCGAGCTGCGCACGGCCGTCCGCACCCTGGCCATGCTCGACCTGGAGCCGGCCGAGGTGCTCTCCGCGCTCGACGAGATCGCCCACGGCCTCGGCCGCCCCGGCGGCAAGCAGTCCGCCTCGCGCGGCGTGCGCGGCAGCGTCCGTCCCGCCGACCTCTCCGAGGTCTACCTCGCGACGTGCGTCTACGCCGTCTACGACCCGGTCACCCGGCGCTGCACGGTCGCCAACGCCGGCCATCTGCCACCGGTCCTCGTCGAGGCCGGCGAGCCCGCGATGCTCCTGGAGGTGCCGCCCGGCATGCCGCTGGGCGTGGGCGGCGAGCCCTTCGAGGAGACCGAGATCGAGCTCCCGGACGGGGCGCTGCTCGCCCTCTACACCGACGGCCTCGTCGAGTCCCGCGACCACCCCCTCGACGAGGGCCTCCACGCCTTCCGCGAGGCCCTGTCCGACCCCGAGCGGCCCCTGGAGGACGTCTGCGACCACGTCCTCAGCGCCCTGGACACCCACCACGGCGAGGACGACATCGCCCTGCTGATGGCCCGGCTGCGTGGCCTGCGCCCCGGCTGCGTCGGCGACTGGACCCTCCCGCCCGAGCCCCGCTCGGTCGCCCGCGCCCGGGAGCTCGCCCGCCGGCAGCTGGAGGGCTGGGAGCTGGGCGATCTGGTCGACACCACGGAACTGCTGGTCAGCGAGCTGGTCACCAACGCCCTGCGGTACGGCGAGGGCGAGATCCGGCTGCGGCTGTTGCTGGACCGGACGCTGGTCTGCGAGGTCTGGGACAGCGGGCATGTCCAGCCGCGGCGGCGGCGGGCGCGGGACACGGACGAGGGGGGGAGGGGGTTGCAGCTCGTCGGCTTGCTCAGCGCGGCTTGGGGCAGCCGGCGGATCCCGCACGGCAAGACGGTGTGGTTCGAGCTCGGCCTCCCGGACGGGGACTCGCCGGCGCCCGACGCGGTCGAGGCCTTGCTGAGCCTGTACTGACCCCACGCCGGACGGGCTGGAATTCAGCCCGTCCGGCGTTTGAGGACCGGGGTCCGGGGCGGAGCCCCGGAAGACGACGTCACCCCGCCAACCGTCCCCGTGTCGCGCCGCCGCCAAAGGTCGCGGGCAGCAATCCCGCCAGGATGATCCCCCCGAGCAGCGCCCCACCCAGCGCCCGGGCCGGCGCCGGTGCCGACTCGTCGTCGTACGACGTGCCGTACGTCAGCACGTCGTCCTCGGCCAGCGCCCGCGCCTGCTGCGCGAGCGCCATCGCGCGCGTCGCCTCCGCGACGGCCGTCGCCACGTCGTGGCCCCGGCACAGGCCGATGTGCCGCTCCGCCTCCGTCAGCCGGGTCCGCGCGCGGCAGCCGATCGCGCCCCGGTGGGTGCTGATGTAGTCGCGTGCCGCCGACACCTCCGCGCGGGCCGTGAGGACGGTGCGCGCGGCGCGTGCCTCGCCGGTCATGGCCTCGTCGAGGAGGCGCAGGACCTCCCGGGGGTCGTAGGGGCCGTGGGCCATCGCCCGGAGGGCGGCCTTCAGCGCCGGGGCCGCCTCGGGCCGGCCCGAGGCCTCGGCCAGGACGGCGCGGAGCCGGGTCGTGGCCGCGGTCAGGGCGTGGGTGTGGCGCAGCACGGCGGCGGTGAGGGTGGCGGCCTGGGAGAGGGCGGCCTCGGCGGCGCGCACGGAGACCGCGGCGTGGTCGGGGTCGGCGACCAGGAGGGCCGTACGGGCCTCGGCGAGCGCGGTGTCGGCGAAGGAGAGCCGGTCGCGGGCCTCCCCGGGGTGGCCCGCGACGGGGGCGAGGGCCTTGCGGGCGCGGCAGTGGGCGAGCGCGGCGAGCGCCGCCTCGGCGGCCGCGACGCGGGGGTTGAGGCCGCGAGCGGTGGCCTCGGCGCGGTCGACGATGGCGGCGGCGTTGGCCTTGAGGCCCCGCAGCCGGTCGAAGGCCTCGGACTCGGCGTCCAGCCGCCGGTTGGCGCTGGTGCAGCGGGAGCAGATCTCGTCCAGGGCGTGCCGGCGGATCCGTTCCTCCTCGTAGGGGGCGTCGTCCAGGTGCTGGCGGAGCCGGAAGGCGTCGGCCAGCTCGCCCCGGGCGTAGGCCACGGCCTCGGCGAAGGGCCGGGTGGCGGCCGTGCCCAGCTGGGCGGTGGCGAAGCGGAGTTCCTCGGCGCTGGTGCGGACCGCGTCGTCGGTGTCGACGAGGTTCGCCGACGCCTCGGCGTCCAGGTCGGGCAGCGTGGTGAGCGGCTGTGCCAGCCGGGCCAGGCCCGGTTCGGTGCTCGTGGCGACGGCCGGGCGGGCGCGGGCCGCCCCGGGGCGGCGGCGGGCGGCGCGGGCGCGCCGGGAGCGCAGGGCGAGGCCGGTGAGGAGGACGAGGGCGCCGCCCGCGATGGGCACCCAGACCGCGCGGTGGCCGGGGAGCATGCCGTCGCCGCCCGGGTCGCTGGTGCCGGGCTTGATGACGGGGGCGGGGACCGGCTCGCCCCGGAGCACGGCCCGGTAGCCGTCGGCGGCGCCGATGGCGGCCCCGGCCCAGTCGTGCTCCTTGAGGGCGGGGGCGATGGCGGCGGTGGCGACCCGTTCCAGCTGCTCCTTGCGGAAGCCGGACGTCTTGTCGGCCGAGACGGCGTACTGGCCGCCGTGGGTGGCGATGGCCAGCAGGATGTCGTGGGGGCCGAAGCCGTTGCGGTCGGCCGTGGCGTCGGCCCAGGCGTGGGCCGCGCGGCCGGAGAAGTCGTGGACGTAGGTGACGTAGAGCTGGACGTGGTGGTCGGTGTGCAGCCTGTCCAGGGCCATCTCGACCTGGACGCGCCGTTTGCCCAGCGCCCCGACCGTGTCGGTGATCCGGCCGGCGGCGTCCAGATCGAGCGGGGTGTCGGCGCGCGAGGCGGGCACGGTCGGCAGGAGCAGGGCGCACAGTGCGACGAGGGCGCAGATCATGGCCCAGCCCGGCGCCCTCGGCCCGTACCCCCACGAAAGCCGCGTCACGTTTTGGAGCGTATGACCGGATTGGTTGACCCGCTACCGGGGGCGCGCGAGGTTATACGGAGGGTGTTCACGCCCATGTGCGGGCGCCTCCGCCGTCACGCACGCCGCCGATGCGCGCCGGGTGTCGTGCGCCCGCTCGGGCGTACTCCGACTACGCCGGATGGTGCAGCCAAGGGGTCGCTGCCCCTTCCGGCCAGCCCTCCGGCTAGCCCTTCCGGCGTCCGATTTTGCTCCCCAGCCACACCAGCGGGTCGTACGAACGGTCGACGACCCGTTCCTTCAGCGGGATCAGGGCATTGTCCGTGATCTTGATGTGCTCGGGGCAGACCTCGGTGCAGCACTTGGTGATGTTGCAGTAGCCCAGGCCGTGGTCCTCCCGGGCGCCCTTCCTGCGGTCGACCCCGGCCTCGGCGGCCGCGTCCAGCGGATGCATGTCCAGCTCGGCGACGCGCATCAGGAAGCGCGGCCCGGCGAACGCCTGCTTGTTCTCCTCGTGGTCCCGCACCACATGGCAGGTGTTCTGGCACAGGAAGCACTCGATGCACTTGCGGAACTCCTGGACGCGGTTCACGTCCTCCTGCTTCATCCGGTACTGCCCGGGCCCCAGCTCCGCGGGCGGGACGAAGGAGGGCACCTCGCGCGCCTTGGCGTAGTTGTACGACACGTCCGTGACCAGGTCCCGCAGCACCGGGAAGGCCCGCAGCGGGGTGATCGTGACCGTCTCCGCCGGGTCGAAGACCGACATCCGGGTCATGCACAGCAGCCGGGGCCGGCCGTTGATCTCCGCGCTGCACGAGCCGCACTTGCCCGCCTTGCAGTTCCAGCGCACCGCGAGATCCGGCGCCGCGGTCGCCTGGAGGCGGTGGACGACGTCGAGGACGACCTCGCCCTCGTTGACGGTCACCTCGAAGTCGGTGAGGCCGCCACCGTCCGCATCGCCCCGCCACACCTTGAAGCGGGCCTGATAACTCATGAGGTGAGCTCCTCGTCGGTCAGGTACTTCGCCAGTTCTTCCTTCTCGAAGAGCTCCAGCAGATCCGGCCGGATCGGCTGGGCCTCCTGCCGCTCCAGCCGGACCAGCCCCAGCGCCGAGTCCGCCGCCGCCGGCTCGGCCGACTCGTCGGCCAGCCGGCAGGCCAGATTGATCCGCCGCCACCGCCGGTCCATCCCCGGGTGGTCGTCCCGGGTGTGCCCGCCCCGGCTCTCCTCGCGCTCCAGCGCCGCCCGGGCCACGCACTCGCTGACCAGCAGCATGTTCCGCAGGTCCAGCGCCAGGTGCCAGCCCGGGTTGAACTGCCGGTGCCCCTCCACCCCGGCCCGCCGCGCCCGCGCCCGCAGCCCGGACAGCCGGTGCAGCGCCTCCTCCATCTCCCCGGACCGGCGGATGATGCCGACCAGGTCGCTCATGGCCTGCTGGAGCTCCTGGTGGAGGGTGTACGGGTTCTCGGCCGCGCCCTCCGGGGCCTGCCCGGCGCCCCGTGGGCTCTCCGCACCGAACGGCCGCAGCGCCTCCGCCTCGGCCAGCTCCACATCGGCGTCCGACACGACGGGCGCCGCCTCCGTGGCGAACCCGGCCGCGTACCGCGCCGCGTGCAGCCCCGCGCGCCGCCCGAAGACCAGCAGGTCGGAGAGGGAGTTGCCGCCGAGCCGGTTGGAGCCGTGCATCCCGCCCGCGACCTCGCCCGCCGCGAAGAGGCCCGGCACGCCCACCGCGGCGGCGGTGTCCGGTTCCACCTCCACGCCGCCCATGACGTAGTGACAGGTCGGGCCGACCTCCATGGGCTCGGCCGTGATGTCCACGTCCGCCAGCTCCTTGAACTGGTGGTGCATGGACGGCAGTTTCCGCTTGATCGCCTCGGCCGGCATCCGCGTCGACACGTCCAGGAACACCCCGCCGTGCGGGGAGCCCCGCCCCGCCTTGACCTCGGCGTTGATGGCACGGGCCACCTCGTCGCGGGGGAGCAGCTCGGGCGGGCGGCGGTTGTTGTCCGGGTCGGTGTACCAGCGGTCGCCCTCGGCCTCGGACTCGGCGTACTTCTCCTTGAACACGTCCGGGACGTAGTCGAACATGAAGCGCTTGCCGTCGCTGTTGCGCAGCACCCCGCCGTCGCCGCGCACCGACTCGGTGACCAGGATGCCCTTCACCGACGGCGGCCAGACCATCCCCGTCGGGTGGAACTGCACGAACTCCATGTTCACCAGCCGGGCCCCCGCCAGCAGCGCCAGCGCGTGCCCGTCGCCCGTGTACTCCCAGGAGTTCGAGGTCACCTTGAAGGACTTGCCGATTCCGCCGGTCGCCAGCACCACCGCCGGCGCCTCGATGACGAAGAAACGGCCGGACTCGCGCTCGTAGCCGAAGACGCCGGAGACCCGGCCGCCCGCGGCGGAGCCGCTGATGGACGGAGCCTTCAGGACGCGTGTGACCGTGCACTCCTGGAAGATCTTCAGCCGCGCCTCGTAGTCCCCGTACTCCCGCGCGTCCGCCTGCTGGAGCGAGACGATCTTCTGCTGGAGGGTGCGGATCAGCTCCAGGCCCGTACGGTCGCCGACGTGCGCCAGCCTCGGGTACTCGTGGCCGCCGAAGTTCCGCTGGGAGATCCGCCCGTCCGGGGTGCGGTCGAAGACCGCGCCCCAGGTCTCCAGCTCCCACACCCGGTCGGGGGCCTCCTGGGCGTGGAGCTCGGCCATCCGCCAGTTGTTGAGGAACTTGCCGCCGCGCATGGTGTCGCGGAAGTGCACCTGCCAGTTGTCGTTGTGGTTGACGTTGGCCATGGAGGCGGCGATGCCGCCCTCCGCCATCACCGTGTGCGCCTTGCCGAACAGCGACTTGCAGATCACCGCGCAGCGCAGCCCCTGCTCGCGCGCCTCGATCGCCGCCCGCAGCCCGGCGCCCCCCGCGCCCACCACGACCACGTCCCAGGACTGCCGGTCCACCCGAGTCATGTGAAAGAAGGTCCCTTTGTTCGTTTGTCAGAAGAAGCGCGCGTCAGAAGAAGCGCGGGTCGCTGAAGGCGCCGCTCGCGACCAGATAGACGTAGAGGTCCGCCACCCCCACGCTCACCAGGGACGCCCAGGCCAGCTGCATGTGGCGGGCGTTGAGCGCGCTCACCCAGCCCCACATGCGGTAGCGCACGGGGTGCTTGGAGAAGTTGCGCAGCCGGCCGCCGACGATGTGCCGGCAGGAGTGGCAGGACAGGGTGTACGCCCAGATCAGCCCGATGTTGGCGAGGAGGACGAGCGTGCCGAGGCCCATGTGGCCCCAGGCGCCGTCCGCGTCGCGGAAGCCCAGGACCGCGTCATAGGTGAGGATTCCCGCGACGATCACCGCGAAGTAGAAGAAGTAGCGGTGGACGTTCTGGAGGATCAGCGGGAAGCGTGTTTCGCCGGAGTACTTCTTGTGCGGCTCGGGCACCGCGCAGGCCGGGGGAGAGGCCCAGAACCCCCGGTAGTACGCCTTGCGGTAGTAGTAGCAGGTCAGCCGGAAGCCCAGCGGGAAGATCAGCACCAGCAGGGCGGGCGACAGCCCCCACCACGACCCGACGACCCCCCAGTCCGCCCCGCCCTTCATCGGCACGCAATTGTCCGCGAGACAGGGGGAGTAGAACGGCGAGACATAGGGGGCCGCGTAGTAGTCGGCGCCCGCGAAGGCGCGCCAGGTGGAGTACACGACGAAGGCGAGCAGCCCGGCGGCCGTGACGGCGGGCGACAGCCACCAGCGGTCGGCGCGCAGATGAGGAGCCGGGATCGCCGCGCGCGAGGAGTGGTGGACGCCGCCGCGCGCGGGCGCCCGGCCCGCGGCGGCGGTGGTTTCGGGGTCGGTACCAGTGGCCAAGGGGGACTCCGGTCAGGAGTGGACGGTGGACTCTCCGCTGTGCGGGAGCCGCTAGGGCGCGCGCCGGACCCGGGAGCCGAGCCCCTCCTCGTCCGCGTCCCGCCACAGCGACGCGTCGTACGGGGCGTCGGGGACCTGCACCATCTGCTGGACCTGCCGGTCCGGCTGCTGCCGCCCGGACCGCCCGGCGCTGTCCCGCAGCAGGGCCAGATCGTCACGCAGATGCTCCGAGTGGGTGCGCAGCCGGCGCACCTCCAGCCCGCCCTTGCCCAGCTGCCGCTCCAGCCGGTCCACCGAGCGGCCCAGCTCGTCCAGGCTGCGCTGGATCGCGTTCAAGTCATCGTTGACGGACATGATTGTGGCCTTCCGCTTCGGTGATGGCGGGTGGCGCCCGGTCATGCGACAGAGAGTGTCGCGCGTCACACCCCTTGAGGGGAAGATAGCCGCCGCGATCGCGCCAATGGCGGAACGCGTTCACCCCGACCCCCTTTGGCTGCCGAATCGTTCGGCCGGGTGGGTGGCCTCGGCCCGGGCGGCGACGTGTCGGCACGGCATCGAACGGGCCGTCGCTTTCAGTGGGCGGCAGCAGACGCCCCGGCGCGGCGCCACCGCGCCGGCCGCGAACGATCCCGGACCGGTCCGGCGGAGGGAGCACCCATGCCACGCGTGGCACCCATGTCGTCCCCGCCGTCGCCCCCGCCCGGGCCCGGTACCGCCCCTTCCGCCGACCGCTCCCGTCGTGCGCCTCGTCCCGGCCGTCCGCGCAGAGGGGCCGTCCTGCTCGCGGCCGCCGTGCTGCTGCCCCTGCCGCTGCTCGCGGGCTGCTCCGGCGGCGGTGAGGAGGAGGACGACGCCGGCCCGCCCGCCCCCCGGGACATCGCGGCCGTCCCCCGCGCCAAGGTCGCCGACCGGTCCACCCTGACCTGGGCCGTCGACGCGCTGCCCGCCACCTACAACGCCTTCCAGGCCGACGCGGACGCGGCCACCCAGCGGGTCGCCGGGGCGGTGCTGCCCACCCTCTTCACCCTCGACGAGCGGGGCCGCCCGCAGCGGGACCCGGACTACCTGGTCTCCGCCGCCGTCACCCAGCGCCGCCCCCGCCAGGTCGTCGTCTACAAGCTCAACCCCAAGGCCGTCTGGGGCGACGGCAACGCGATCACCGCCGCCGACTTCGAGGCCCAGTGGAAGGCCCTGCGCGGCAAGGACAGCGCCTTCTGGGCGGCCCACAACGCCGGCTACGACCGCATCGACCGCGTCGAGCGCGGCGCGAACGACCGCGAGGTCAAGGTCACCTTCGCCAAGAGCCTCGCCGACTGGCCCGCGCTCTTCACCCCCCTCTACCCGAAGTCGGTCATGGCCGGCGGCGGCGCCTTCAACGACTCCCTCCGCAAGGAGGCGCCCCAGGCCGCGGGGCCCTTCCAGGTCGCGGCCCGGGACGACAAACAGGGCACGCTCACCCTCGCCCGCAACCCCCGCTGGTGGGGCGACCCGGCCCGGCTGGAGAAGCTGGTGCTCCGGGCCGTGCCGCGCGAGCAGCGCGTGGAGGCGCTGGCGAGTGGCAGGGCCGACCTCGCCGAGCTCACCCCGGCCGCCGCCGAACGCATCATGAAGGTCACCGCCGCGCCGAAGGAGAAGTCCGACAAGGACGGCCACTCGCCGGGGCTCACCGGGAGCCGCTCGCCCGTGACCCCGCCGGCGGGCCACCCCTCCGTCGTCGGCAGCCCCTCCGCGCCGGGCGGCCGGGCCCGCCCCGACGGCTCCCGGCTGGACGGGGCGAACAAGCCCGCCGCCGCCGACGTGACCGCCCTGCGCGGCCTGGTCGTCCGCAAGTCCCTGGAGCCCGCCTACACCCAGCTCGCCCTCAACGCCGCCTCCGGCCCGCTCGCGGACGAGCGCGTCCGCCGCGCCATCGCCCGGGCCGTCGACCGCAAGGCCCTCGCCGAGTACGTCCTGACCCCGCTGGGCCTGCCCGCCGCGCCGCTCGGCAGCCACCTCCTGGTGGCCGGGCAGCCGGGCTACGAGGACAACAGCGACGCCGTCGGCTCCGTCGACCCCCACGCCGCCATGGCCCTCCTCACCGACGCGGGCTGGAAGGAGGGGCACGGCGCCGGCCCCGCGAAGAAGGCCGACGGCGGCGGCATGCCCGGCGCGGGCAACGGGAAGGGCGACGACGGGGACGAGGACGACGGCGACGGCGGCGGCGGTGACGACCAGAGCAACGCGGGCGCCGTCGCCGACGGCAAGGCCGGCCACGGCGCCGCGTACGACAACGGGGGCAAGGCCGGGGCCGCCCCCGCCCGCTTCAAGGACGGCAAGAAGCTCGTCCTGCGCCTCCTCCTCCCCAAGGGCAGTGGCGCCGAGCCGCTGCGGGCCGTGGGCGAGCGGATCGCCCGCCAGCTCGACGCCATCGGGGTCCGCACGGAGCTCGTCGCCGTCGACGACGGCGGCTTCTTCAAGGACCACATCGCCTCCGGCGACTTCGACCTGGCCCTCTACGGCTGGCCCACCGGCCCCTTCCCGGCCACCGAGGCCCGCCCCGTCTTCGCCAAGCCCCAGCCCGCGGCCGACGGCTCCCTGGTCGTCGAGCAGAACTACACCCGCGTCGGCACCGACCAGATCGACCGTCTCTTCGACCAGGCCTCGACGGAACTCGACGCCGACACCGCGCGTGATCTGGTGGGCCGGGTGGACGCGCGGATCTGGGCGGTGGCGGCATCGCTGCCGCTGTACCAGCGGCCGGAGCTGGTGGGGGTCCGCAGGACCGTGGTGAACGCCGGCGCCTTCGGGCTGGCCAGTCCGCGCTACCAGGACATCGGCTTCGAGCGGTGAGGAGGCCCCGGCCCCCTGTCTGTGGCATATAAAATCGCAGGTCAGGTGGGCTGACCCTGGTCCCGGAAAGCCAATCGCGGCGGCGCCCCGTACCATGGAGTGAGGCCGTGGCGTGATCTGCCCGGCAAGGCACGCGTACCGGACCGTACGCGCCGCCATCCACGATTCCGGGAGAAGCGCCGCCAGTATGCCCACGCGCCACGACATTCGTAACGTCGCCATCGTCGCCCACGTCGACCACGGCAAGACGACCATCGTCGACGCCATGCTCAAGCAGGCCGGCGCCTTCGCCGCCCACCAGCTCGAGTCCGTCGACGACCGCGTCATGGACTCGAACGACCTGGAGCGTGAGAAGGGCATCACGATCCTCGCCAAGAACACGGCGGTGAAGTATCACCCCAAGGACGGCGGGGCCCCGATCACGATCAACATCATCGACACCCCCGGCCACGCCGACTTCGGTGGCGAGGTCGAGCGCGGTCTGTCGATGGTCGACGCGGTCGTCCTGCTCGTCGACGCCTCCGAGGGCCCGCTGCCGCAGACCCGCTTCGTGCTCCGCAAGGCGCTCCAGCAGCGGAAGCCGGTCATCCTCTGCATCAACAAGACGGACCGCCCGGACTCCCGCATCGACGAGGTCGTCAACGAGACCTACGACCTCTTCCTCGACCTGGACGCCGACGAGGACCAGATCGAGTTCCCGATCGTCTACGCCTGCGGCCGTGACGGCATCGCCTCGCTGACCAAGCCGGAGGACGGCACCGTCCCGGCGGACAGCGAGAGCCTGGAGCCGTTCTTCTCCACCATCCTGGAGCACGTCCCGGCCCCGACGTTCGAGGAGGACGCGCCGCTCCAGGCGCACGTCACCAACCTCGACGCCGACAACTTCCTCGGCCGTATCGCGCTGCTCCGCGTCGAGCAGGGCGAGCTGCGCAAGGGTCAGACCGTGGCCTGGATCAAGCGCGACGGCTCGATGCAGAACGTCCGTATCACCGAGCTGATGATGACCGAGGCGCTCACCCGCAAGCCGGCCGAGGTGGCGGGCCCCGGTGACATCTGCGCCGTCGCCGGTATCCCCGAGATCATGATCGGTGAGACCCTGGCCGACCCGGAGAACCCGGTCGCGCTGCCCCTGATCACGGTCGACGAGCCGGCGATCTCCATGACCATCGGCACCAACACCTCCCCGCTGGTCGGCCGTGGCGGCACCGGCAAGGGCGCGGACGCCAAGGCGGCCGTCAAGGACCGCAAGGTCACCGCCCGCCAGGTCAAGGACCGTCTGGACCGCGAGCTGGTCGGTAACGTCTCGCTGCGCGTCCTGGACACCGAGCGCCCCGACGCCTGGGAGGTGCAGGGCCGCGGTGAGCTGGCGCTGGCCATCCTGGTCGAGCAGATGCGCCGCGAGGGCTTCGAGATGACCATCGGCAAGCCGCAGGTCGTCACCAAGGAGGTCGACGGCAAGACCCACGAGCCCGTCGAGCGCCTCACGGTCGACGTGCCCGAGGAGCACATGGGCGCCGTCACCCAGCTCATGGGCACCCGCAAGGGCCGGATGGACAACATGTCCAACCACGGCTCCGGCTGGGTCCGCATGGAGTTCGTCGTCCCGTCCCGCGGCCTGATCGGCTTCCGTACGGAGTTCCTGACGAACACCCGTGGCACCGGTATCGCCCACTCCATCCACGAGGGCCACGAGCCGTGGTTCGGCAACCTCCAGACCCGTAACAACGGTTCGCTGGTCGCCGACCGCGCCGGTGCCGTCACCGCCTTCGCGATGACGAACCTCCAGGAGCGCGGCGTCCTCTTCACCGACCCGGGCACCGAGGTCTACGAGGGCATGATCGTCGGCGAGAACTCCCGCGCCGACGACATGGACGTCAACATCACCAAGGAGAAGAAGCTCACCAACATGCGCTCCTCCTCCGCCGACTCCTTCGAGGCGATCGTCCCGCCGCGCAAGCTGTCGCTGGAGCAGTCCCTGGAGTTCTGCCGCGACGACGAGTGCGTCGAGGTGACCCCGGAGGCCGTCCGCATCCGCAAGGTCGTCCTGGACCAGAAGGAGCGCGGCCGCACGGCTTCCCGCGCCAAGCGCTGACGCCCCGCAGCCCCCACCGACGGCCCGGCCCCCGCACACCGCGGGGGACCGGGCCGTCGGCCTATCCGGACACCGGCGGCTCGTCCTCCTCCAACAGCCCCGAGCGCGCCACGAGATAGGCGAGCTGCGCCCGGCTGCGGCTGCCCAGGGCCTCGGCGGTCTTCTTGATGTGGGTGGCCACCGTGCGGGTGCTCAGGCCCAGGCGGCCGGCGATGGCGTCGTCGGTGTACCCGCTGACCATCAGGCTCAGGACCGTCCTGCGGGTCTCGTTGGTGAGCAGCTGCGGGCGCTGGTGGCTGGGCGTGTAGACGATGGGCTCGGCGCGGGCCCAGGCGTTCTCGAAGGCGGTGACCAGGAAGCGGATGATCCCCGGATGCTCGACGGCCAGGGCCGCGCCGCTCCGCTCGTAGCGGTGATCGGGGATGAAGGCGATCGTCCGGTCGCAGACGATCACCCGGTCGAAGACCTCGTTGAGGGTGCGCAGTTCGGCGCCCGCCGCCGACAGCCGCTCGATGTAGGCGAGGGTGGGGCCGTGGCTGCGCACGGTGTGCTGGTACAGCGTCCGCTGCCGTACGCCGCGCTCGCTGAGCCCCAGGTCGCGGGGGAGCGCCTCTTCCAGCAGTTCCGGCGCCCGGCCGCCGCCGGGCTGGGCCGTGAGCATCTCCTCGCGGCAGGCGCCCACCGCCCGCTCCAGGGCGGCGCTGATCGCCTCCTTCCCCTGGAGCAGCCGGACCGACTGGTGCCCGCAGGGCCGCGCGGCGCGGTGGACGGCCTCCGCGGTGGCGACCGAGGCCCGGATGGCGGTCAGGGCCTGCTGGTGCTCCACGAGGCCCTGCTCGACGGGGCGGGCCAGCGCGGCCGCCGCGACGTCCGGGGCCACGGGCAGGAACCGGCCGACTGCACCGGGCACGGGTTTGAGCAGCCCCAGAGTGGTGAGACATCCGGGCACCTCGCCCTCGATCCCGCCCTCCTCCAGGGCCTGCCGATAGGCGTCCAGGCCCGCCGGGCACACCTCGACGAGGTCGACTACACCGGGATTACTCCCCTTTGTGCACATCTGCTCCCCCTTCAGGTTCCTCAATTGCATGATCATGATGCCAGTGACGGCTGTCTTCCGATTCGGTTCCTGGGCAGGATCGATTTATCGAAGCGAGGGCGATCACGCCCCGCCGGTGAATAGGGGGACGGGGGCCATGCGGCTCACGAATTCTTTGCGGAAATTTATTGGCGCGTTCACGGTCGCTCTTGTGGTGGGACTTGGCGCGATGGCTCCGACGGGCGGGGCCACGGAACCGGTGGCGGCGGGAGAGGCCGCTCAGGCCACGCAGCCCGCGCCGGCCCCGGCAGTTCCGGGCGATTCGGCCTGGGGCTGACGGGCGGAATCCCCGGGTCCGTAAACCGCTGACGAAATCGGAGACAAAGAAGTGACGACGGCTGTGCGCGCCATGGAATCCGGCGTGGTATTCGATGTGTATCGACGTAAGATAGACCAGCTGAAGAGCGACGGCCTCTACCGGGAATTCATTCCGTGCGGCCATCTCGCCGAAGACCCCGGTCAGACGCTCCACCACGGGCGCCGGGTGCAGGTCTGGTGCAGCAATGACTACCTCGGTATGAGCCAGCACCAGGACCTCATCAAGATCCAGTCCGAGTCGACCGCCCTCCACGGCACCGGCAACGGCGGCTCGCGCAACATCGCCGGCACCAGCTCCACCCACGTCGAGCTGGAGGCCAGGCTGGCCGACTGGCACGGCAAGGAGCGCGCCCTCATCTTCTCCAGCGGCTACGTGGCCAACTTCGAGACGCTGAGCACCCTGATCGCGGCGGTCCCGGACCTGGTCGTCTTCTCGGACGCCCTCAACCACCGCTCGCTGATCGAGGGCATCGTCCGCAGCGGCTGCGAGAAGGTCGTCTTCCCCCACAACGACGTCGAGGCGCTGGAGACGGCCCTCGCCGCCTACGGCCACGACCGCCCGAAGCTGATCGTCTTCGAGTCCGTGTACTCCATGGACGGCGACTGCTCGCCCCTGACGGAAATCCTCGACCTGGCCGAGCGCCACAACGCGCTGACGTTCCTCGACGAGACCCACGCCATCGGCATCATGGGCGCCACCGGCGCCGGGCTCTCCGAGCAGCTCGGCGACCACCGGGCCACCTTCATCCAGGGCGTGTTCGGCAAGGCCATCGGCACCGTCGGCGGCTATGTCGTGGGCCCCGACGTCGCGATGGACTACGTACGCTCCACCGCCCCCGGCTTCATCTTCACCACCGCGCTGCCCAAGGCCGGCATGGACGCCACCCTCCGGGGCCTGGAACTCGTCCAGACCGGTAACGACCTGCGCCGCGACCTGATGGCCAACGCGGAGTACCTCAAGGCCCGGCTGCGGGCCGAGAACATCGACTTCATCGACGCCGAGAGCCACCTGGTGCCCGTGATGGTCCCGGGCAGCGACCGCGTCCGGCGGATCTCCCAGCGCCTCTTCGCGGAGTTCGGGATCTACGTCCAGCCCATCAACTTCCCCTCGGTGCCCCGGGGTGGCGAGCGCTTCCGCGTCACCGCTCCGCCCTACCGCACCCATGAGCAGATCGATCGATTCGTCGGCGCGCTGAAGCAGTGCCTGGCAGAGGACTGAGAGAGACACCGTGAAGATCCGTGAGATCACCCCGTTCATCGGCGCCGAGTTCACCGGCGTCACCTACGAGGACCTGACCCGTCCCGAGGTGTTCCAGGAGCTCGTGGACCGGCTCCACCGCCATGAGCTCGTAGTCGTACGCGAGCTGGACATCACCCCCGAGCAGCAGATCTCCCTGGCCGCGCGACTCGGCCGGCCGGTGCCGTTCGTCATCCAGAAGTACCGCCACCCCGAGTACCCCGAGATCATGATCTCGTCCAACGAGGTCAAGAACGAGAAGCCGCTGGGCGTCGCCCGCGTCGGCAACTTCTGGCACCAGGACTCCACCTTCGTCGCGGACCCGGCGCCTTACACGATGCTCCACGGTGTCAACGTGCCCCAGACCAGCGGGCACACCCTCTACGCCAGCGCGCTGGACGTCTACGACCGGCTGCCCCAGGAGTGGAAGGACAAGCTCGCCGGGCGCACCGGCGTCCACACCGTCGGCAAGCGGCTGCGCATCCGCCCCGAGCACGTCGGCCTGTCGGTCGCCGAGTTCCGCGCGCTCATCGACATCGAGCACCCCAAGGTGGAGCACCCGCTGGTGCCCACCGACCCGTTCACCGGGCGGCCGTACCTCTACGGCTCCCGCGAGTACATGGACTCGGTGCTGGGCTTCGACCACAACGAGAACGAGGAGTTCTTCTCGCTCGTCGACGAGCTGCTCGCCGACGAGGACCATGTCTACACCCACCGCTGGACCCCGAAGGACCTCGTGGTGTGGAAGACCAGGACGACCTTCCACCAGGCCACCGCCGTCGAGCCGGGCGTCTCCCGGACCGTCCACCGGGTCAGCATCGACGCGGGTGAGTGAGCCGTGGGCGGCATAGTCGACTTCGACGTCCGCTTCCCCGCGTCGTACCTGGGCGTACGGGAGATGTCCGCCTCCTCGGGCGTGCCCGAGGACAGCATCCGCCGGATCACCCACGGCGAGGGCTTTCCCGTCCTCGGCGAGCGGGAGCAGGCGTGGGAACTCGCGGCCGAGGCGGCGCGGGCCGTACTGGCCCGCACCGCCGTCCGCCCCGCCGACATCGGGCAGGTCATCTACGCGGGCTCCGGCGACTGGGACAAGCCGTTCTGGTCGCCGGCGGCCCGGGTGGCCGACGCGCTCGGCATCGAGGGGGCGCACGCCTTCGAGGTCGCCAACTTCTGCAACGCCGGCATGACCGCGCTGCGGATCGCGACCGACGCCATCGAACTGGGCCGGACCGGATACACCCTGGTGCTCATCGGGGACCGGCTCAGCCGCATGGTCGACCACACCGACCCCGGCTCGAAGGCGCTGTTCAACTTCGGGGACGCTGCGGCCGCCGTGCTCCTCTCCGGCGGCGACCTGTCCTTCTCCCTGCTCCACTCGGCGATGCGTACCGACCCCTCCTGGTCGGACTACTACTACGGCGAGCACCGGGAGAACCGGGTCGTCATCCGGCGGGCCCCGCACCGCGCGGGCCTCGCCGACGCCTACGTCGAGAACTTCGGCGCGCTCGTCGACGAGACCCTCGACGCCCTGGGCAAGGAGCTGAAGGACGTCGCCTACTTCCTGATCAATCACGGCGACAAGGACATGCACGAGCGGCTGCTGGAGACCATCGGCCTGCCGCGAGAGAAGAGCGTCTTCAACTACCACCGGCTGGGCCACATGGGCGGAGCCGACACCCTGATCGCCCTCCAGGGCCTGCTCACGGACAAGAAGCTGGCGCGCGGCGACCTGGTGCTGCTGGCCAGCAGCGCCATGGGCTTCAGCTGGGGGATCACGGCCTTGGAGTTTCACGCATGAAGATTCTGGTTATCCACCAGGTCCCGTACCGCAAGATTTCCTACCATCTCGGCCTCGACCACGAACGGCACGAGGTCACCTACATCGGGCACCCCGAGCGCATGGCGGACCTCCCCGCGGACCTGCGCTGCCGGCGGATCGAGCTCGCCGACGGCGAGGAGCTGGTGGCGGGCGTCACCGCCCGCGTCTCCCGGGCCGACGGCTACGAAGGGATGCTGTCCCTCTCCGAGTTCGGCATGCTGGAGTCCTGGCACATCCGCCGCCACCTCGGCCTGGACGGCCCCTCTCTGGAGCACCTCGAACGGGTCCGCGACAAGGTCAGCATGAAGCGGGCCCTGGCCGACTCCGGCATCCGCTACCCCCGCTTCGAGGCCGCCCCCGCGCACTGCGACGCCCTGCCCTGGACGGGCCGGACCGTCATCAAGCCGCGGCAGGGCGCCTCCAGCGAGGGCGTCACCGTCCACGACACCGCCCGCGAGGCGCTGACCGCCTACTGGAAGCTGGACAACCGGCCGGACTTCCAACTGGAGGAGTACATCGACGGCGCGATCCTCCACGCCGACGGCCTGGTGAGCGGCGGCGCGCTCGTCGAGCTCGCCGTCAGCCGGTACGTCAACAAGCCCGTCGACTACCTGGGCGGCGCGCCACTGGCCTCCCACCAGGTCCCCGACCGCCACGGCCGCTACCGGGACTTCGCCGAGCGCGTGGTGAAGGCGCTGGAGATCGAGGCCGGCACCCTCCACCTGGAACTCTTCGAGACCGAGGAGGGCGAGCTCGTCTTCCTGGAGGTCGCCAACCGCATGGGCGGCGCCGGTGTCGTGGACGCCCATCTGCGCCACACGGGGGTGCACCTGCCCTCCCACGAGATCGCCATCCGGCTGGGCCTGGAACGGCCGGCCCCCGCCGAGCCCAGCGGCCGCCACCACGGCTGGCTGGCCGTCCCCGGCCACCACCTCGACCCCGCCCCGGGCCACACCATCCACGTGCCCCCGGAGCTGCGGGACCACCCCGCCGTGGACGCGCTGTACGTCCTCGACCGCGAACGGCCGCTGCCCGACCACGTCACATACCACGAGTGGCTGGTGCCCGTCTTCATCGAGGCGTCGCACGAAGACCCGGAGGAGCTCGGGGCGTTCCTGCGGGAGTGCGTCCGGTCGATCCGCGTCGAGCCCGCCAAGGCCGGTGGACCTGCCAAGGCCGGTGGAACCGCCAAGGCCGGTGGATGAGATGAGAACCGTCTGGCAGGACCCGAGGGCACGCCGCATGCTCGGCGCGATCCTGATGTCCAGCCTCGGCTTCGGCCTGAACATCCTCGCGCTCGGCCAGCTCCTCTTCGAACTCACCGGCAGCACCGGAGCGTTCGTGACCGTCCTGGCCTCGCAGGGGATCGGCGCGATCTGCGTCCTGCCCTTCTGCGGGCCGGTCGTGGACGCGCTGCGCTCCACCCGGGTCTATGTGACGGCGGCCCTCGGCAAGGCCGTCTGCGTACTGGCCATCGCGGGCTTCGCCGCCGCGCCCGTCGGCGACCCGGTGCCGTTCATCATGGCGGCGGCCGTCCTGCTGGCCGTCTTCGACAACATCGAGCGTGCCGCGCTGTTCAAGTTCACGGCGCACCACATCGACCGGAGCCTGGCGGTGCGGTTCAACGCCGTCACCGGCATGGCCTTCCAGGTCGGTGTGGTGATCGGGATGGCACTGCTCGGCGTCGTCCTCGCCTTCGGCACGCCCGCCAGGGCGCTGCTGGTGAGCGTGGTCGCCTCCGCCCTGTGCGCCAAGGTGGCCTCGGGCGTCCGGCTGGAGAAGGCGGAGAACACCCAGCCGCTGTCCCCGGCCCTGCTGCGCGCCGCGCTGACGGGCATGCTGGGGGACTGGGGGCAGATGTTCCGCCGCTACCAGGGCGAGGCCGTCGTCTTCGCCATGGTGGTGACCTGCGCCGCCGACTTCCTCTTCGCCAACAGCATGAGCACCCTGGTCGTCCCGCTGGTCGACCGCTTCTACGAGGGCAGGAGCTGGTACGTCTCCGCGCTGGAGGCCACCTTCGGCGTGGGCATGGTCACCGCCTCCTTCTTCACCTCCCGCACCGCGAAACAGAAGCTGCTGCCGTTCTGGCTGGCGGCGCAGGCGGCGATCGCGCTGCTGCTGTCCACCAGCGGAACCCCGGCCGTGCACTTCCTGGCCTTTCTTCTGGGCGGCTTCGCCAACCTCAACAGCCTCGTATGGCTGCTGGCTTCGCTTCAGCAGCATGCGGGCGAGGGGGACAAGGCCAAGATGGCCTCGCTGCGGCTGCTGGCCATCGGTCTGGGTTCCGTGCTGCTGATGCCGGCCGTGGGCCGGGCGGCGAAGATCTCGCTCGGCACCGGCTATGCCGGGGTGGCCGCGATCATGCTGGTCTTCGCCGTGTGCGGCGTCTGGGTGGCCGCGCGCTTCCGGCCCCGGGTGGCCGTGGGCTGAGCCCGTGCCCCCCATTTTTTCCACCCCCCACTTGCCCCCCACTTCACCCCCCCACTCCATCGCTATCGCCAGGGATTACTGATGCCGACCAGATCCACGCTCGCCCGACTGGCCGTCTGCGCGGCCACCGCATGCGCCCTCGTGAGCACCACCGCGCCCGCCGGCGCCACCGGTCCGGGCGGCGGGGAGCTGCGCGTCTTCGCCGAGGAGCCGGGCCATCTGATGCCCGGCAACGTCGACCAGAGCGAGAGCCTCATCGTCGACTCGGTGCTCTACAGCGGGCTGGTGCGCTACGACCCCAAGACTCTCCAGCCGGTGAACGTCCAGGCGGAATCCATCACTCCGTCCGCCGACCAGAAGGTCTGGACCGTCAAGCTCAAGAAGGGCCTGACCTTCCACAACGGCGAGCCGGTCGATGCCGACGCCTACATCAGGGCCTGGAACTACACCGCCTACGGCCCCAACCAGCAGGCCAACAACGACTTCTTCCGCAGCATCCAGGGCTACCCCGACCTCCAGCAGGGCAAGGCGAAGAGCCTCTCCGGCCTGAAGAAGACCGACCGCCGGACGTTCACGGTCACCCTCTCCCAGCCCTACAGCGGCTTCCGGACGATGCTCGGCTACATCGGCTTCCACCCGCTCGCCAAGGCGTGCCTGGCCGACGTCAAGGCCTGCGACGAGAAGCCGATCGGCAACGGCCCCTACCGGATGGAGTCGTGGGAGCACAACAAGGTCATCCGGACCGTCCGCTTCGACGGCTACAAGGGCCCCAAGGGCAAGTCCAAGCGCATCACGTTCAAGCTGATGGAGAATGTCTCGGACGGCTACGCCGCCTTCGAGCGCGGTGAGCTCGACGTGATCCGCAAGCTGCTGCCCGGCGACAAGCTGCGCGACGCCCGCCAGAAGCACGCGGACGGCCTCATCGAGGTGCCCATGGCCTCCCTCCAGCGGATCGCCTTCCCCACCTACGACGCGCGCTTCAAGGACAAGCGGGTGCGCCAGGCGCTGTCCATGGCCGTCGACCGCAAGGCCCTCGTCGACGACCTCTACCAGGGCGCGCACGTGCCGGCGGAGGGCTTCGTCTCCCCGGTCTTCCCCGGCGCCCGGAACTCCTGCGGCTACTGCGTGTACGACCCCGAGCGGGCGCGGAAGCTGCTGGCGGAGGCGGGCGGCTGGCAGGGCGGCAAGCTGGAGCTGTGG
Source organism: Streptomyces sp. NPDC037389 (assembly GCF_040636475.1). Lineage (NCBI taxonomy): Bacteria > Bacillati > Actinomycetota > Actinomycetes > Kitasatosporales > Streptomycetaceae > Streptomyces > Streptomyces sp. NPDC037389. The sequence continues at coordinate 215,730 of NZ_JBEZUS010000009.1, read as the reverse complement.
ACCAACTCCGGCGCCGACCACCAGGTGTGGATGGCCGCGCTCGGCGAGCAGCTCAAGAAGAACCTGGGCATCGACTACGTGGTCAAGGCCGATCTGCCGTATTCGCAGTACGTGGACAAGATCCACACCAATAGCATGACCGGGATGTTCCGCAGCGGCTGGAACTCCGACTACCCGAGCATGGAGAACTTCCTCAACCCGCTCTACGGCAAGAACGGTTCGACCGCCGTCACCGGCTGGACCGACCCCCGCTTCGACGAGCTCGTCGCCCAGGGGAACCGGGCCGCGAACCAGGACGAGGCCATCGCCTTCTACCAGAAGGCCGAGGACCTGGTCGCCGAGGACATGCCCGCCATGCCCGTCTGGTACGTCAAGGGATCGACGCTCCACTCGTCGAAGGTCAGCGGCGTGGTCGTCAACCCCGTGGGCGGGGAGCCCATCCTCGCCGACGTCACCCCGGCCGCCACCACCCGTCGCTAAGACGCCGTTTCCGGCGTCGTTCTCGACGTCGTTTCCGACGCCGTTTCTAAGGACCCAGCATGCCCACCGCATTTCACGCCGTACACCAGGTCGCCGCCCCCAAGGGGATGCCGACGGCGGACGACTTCGCCTTCGTGACGGGCACCCTGCCCGACCCGGCGGCGGGCCAGGCCCTGGTCGAGAACCTCTATCTGTCCGTCGACCCCTATATGCGCGAGTGCATGAACGGGGTCTGGGAGCTGAACGCCCCCCTGGAGGGCCGCTCCGTCGGACGCGTCCTCGCCTCCGAGGACCCCCGTCTGGCCGTCGGGGACCTGGTCTTCCACCGGCAGGGCTGGCGCACCCACGCACTGATCACCGCCGACGAGGCACGGGTGATCCGGCAGGCCGAGGGCGTCCCCCTCAGCGCCTACCTCAGCGTGCTGGGCGGCACCGGGCTCAGCGCCTATGTGGCGCTCACCCGGATCGCCCGGCTCCAGGAGGGCGAGTCCCTGTTCATCTCCGCCGCCGCGGGCGGCGTCGGCACCGCCGCCGGGCAGCTCGCCCGGATCCTGGGCGCCGGGCGCGTGATCGGCAGCGCCGGGTCGCCGGCCAAGGTGCGTCACCTCGTCGAGGACCTCGGCTTCGACGCCGCCTTCGACTACCACGACGGGCCGGTCGCCACCCTCCTGCGCGAGGCCGCGCCCGACGGCGTGGATGCCTGCTTGGAGAACGTCGGCGGCGACCACCTGGAGGCCGCCATCGACGTCGTCCGCCCCCACGGGCGCATCGTGTGGTGCGGAGCGGTCTCCACCTACAACGACCCCGAGCACCCCCCGGCCGCGCCGCGCAACCTCTACGAGGTGGTCGGCAAGAGCCTCCGCCTGGAGGGCTTCCTGGTCCGTGAGTACCCGCACGTGCAGGAGGAGATGGAGGAGGCGCTGATACCCCACATCCGCTCCGGGCGGCTGGTGCCGGACGAGACGGTGGCCGACGGCTTCGGCCGGGTCGTCGACGCGTTCCTCGGCATGCTGCGCGGGGAGAACACCGGAAAGATGATCGTCAGGGTCGCCGGGGCATAGGCCCGGGCGGAGGAGGAGAGGCCGAGATGTCCCGGAATCCCGTCGTCGCCGTCGTCGACGCGCATGGCACCGCCCGTCACCTCGGCCCGCTCCTGAAGGAGCGCGGCTACGCGCTGCTGCACATACGCGGCCCCGAGGCGCCCCCGCACGAGCTCGACGACGGCGACCTCACCGCCGAGCTCGTCTGCTCCGAACGCCCCGGGGAACTCCTCGGGGCCGTCGCCGCGCACCGCCCGGTCGCCGTGCTCACCGGCGCCCCGGGTGGGGCGGGGCTGGCGGACCTCCTCTCCGAGGGGCTCGGGCTGGCCGGCAACGGCACCCGGCTGAGCGCGGCCCGCGACGCCGGGCCCCTCCCGGGAGAGGAGCCGGCGGAGGGGACGTTCCATGTCAATACGGTCAGCCTGGACGGTCGGCACCACATCTGCGACATCTGGTGGGCACCGCGGCCCCCGGGCGCCGACGTCTGGGACCCGGAGGGCGACGTGGAGCTGCTCCCCCGGCGGGGGGACCGGCAGGACCGGCTCGCGGACGCCGCCTTCGCCGCGCTCGACGCCCTCCGATTACGTACCGGCCCGGCGCACTGCGTCTTCCGTCGCACCCCGGACGGGCCGCGTCTGACGGGCGTCCGGCCGGGGATCGCCGGACGGCTTCCGCTGCTCGCCCGGCAGGCCCTCGGGGCGGGGCAACTGGAGTGGACCGTCGACGCGTATGTCGGGCCGGAATGGTTCCGGATGCGCGCGGGGCGCGACTACGACGCGTACTGAGGGCGGATCGCCGTTGTCGGCGAGGTTGTCCGGAAGCCGGTGCCCCAAGTCCGGATGTTGTGTTAACAGTCCGTTTCAGGCGTGTCTGTCTGTAGTTGCTTTGTCCGGATTTACCGGTGTCGGCGAAGATCGATGTGACCAAAGCGAGACCCTGTAAGTGTGGTTTAAAGGGCGGTCGTACTCAATAGTTGGGTTCACTGAGCTCGGGTCAATGGGTCACGCGCTGTGGGGAGCGCCGACTCACGAGCACACTCGAGGTGCCGGTTCCGTCTTTCGCTGTCAGGGGTGTCAGCGGGGGACCGGCGCCTCACTTGTAGCGAAAAGTGGACTCTTGAGGAGGCAAACCCATGCGCGGTGCCAGGAGCGCCAAGTGGGTCACGTGCGCGATAGTCGTGGCGCTGGCCGCGACGGCCTGTGGCGGTGACAAGAGCGATAGTGGCGGCGGTCTGACGGACGGAAAGGTCGACCCCAACGGGACGATCACCGTTCAGACGTCCGAGCCGCAGAACGCGCTGCAGCCGGCGAATGCCAAGGAGAGCCAGGGGCACCGGGTGCTGAACACCCTGTTCTCGACCCTGGTGACGTACGAATCTGGCACCGCCAAGATCGTGAACGTCAACGCCGAGTCGGTGACGTCCTCGGACGCCCAGCACTGGACGGTCAAGCTCAAGCCGGGCTGGAAGTTCCACAACGGCGAGACCGTGACCGCGCAGTCCTACGTGGACTCCTGGAACTGGTCGGCCAACACCAAGAACAACCAGATCAACTCGAACTGGTTCAGTGACATCGAGGGCTTCGACGACGTCCACCCGGCGGAGAAGGGCGCGGAGCCCAAGTCGGACAAGATGTCGGGCCTGAAGGTCGTCAACGACAACGAGTTCACGATCTCGCTCAAGAACAAGGTCCCGTACTTCAACTACAAGCTGGGGTACATCGTCTGGGCGCCGCTGCCCACGGCCTTCTTCAAGGACCCCAAGGGCTTCGGCGAGAAGCCGGTCGGCAACGGCCCCTACACGTTCGTCTCCTGGGCGCACAACGACAAGATCGTCGTGAAGCGCAACGACGGCTACACGGGTCCGAACAAGGCCAAGAACGGCGGCATCACCTTCAAGAACTACACCACCGCCGACGCCGCCTACAACGACCTGCGTTCGGACAACCTCGACTGGGTCGAGCAGATCCCGGACACCTCGCTCACCACCTACAAGCAGGACCTGGGCGACCGCGCCGCCACGGTGGAGTACTCCGCGATCCAGGACGTCGCCATCGCGTACTACTCCGACCAGTTCAAGAGCATCGACAACAAGGTCGTCCAGGGCCTGTCGATGGCGGTCGACCGCGAGACGATCACCAAGAACACCCTCCACGGCACCCGTGTCCCGGCGAACAGCTTCGTCGCCAAGGGCGTGCTGGGCTACCAGGCCAACTCCTGCGGCGAGGCCTGCACCTTCAACCCGGAGAAGGCCAAGCAGCTCATCAAGGACGGCGGCGGCGTCCCGGGCAACAAGATCTTCATCCAGTACAACGCCGACCTGAACCACAAGCCGTGGGTCGACGCGGTCTGCAACAGCATCCGCACCAACACCGGTGTGGACTGCGTCGGCGACAGCAAGCCCAACTTCAAGGCGGACCTCGACGTCCGTGAGAAGAAGCAGGTCAAGTCGCTGTACCGGTCCGGCTGGAACCTCGACTACCCGGTCAACGCCAACTTCCTGCGTGACCTCTACGGCTCCAAGGCCGACGGCAACCAGGGTGGTTACGAGAACAAGGAGTTCGACGAGCTCGCCGCCAAGGCGGACAACGTCACCTCCCTGGACGAGTCGGTGAAGCTCTACCAGGAGGCCGAGAAGGTCCTCGCCAAGAAGCTTCCCGTCATCCCGCTGTGGTACTACGCCGTGAACTCCGGTCAGTCCACCAAGGTGTACGACAAGATCAAGTACGGCCAGGACGGCGAGCCCTTCTTCTGGGCCATCCAGGTCAAGCAGAAGTAACCCCGAGGGCGGCAACGCCCAGGTACTCGTACACCCGCAAGGCCGGTGCCGCCGCCCCGTCGGCGGCACCGGCGCTCCCGCACATCCCCGGCACCGCAATTCCCCCCACACGCAAGGGAAGTCAGGCTGTCCGGCGTCGCGGGCTGCGACTGACTTGGAGGCATGATGGGGCGTTACGTCGCGCGGCGACTGCTCCAGATGATCCCGGTTTTCATCGGGACCACGCTACTGATTTTCCTGATGGTGCACTGGCTCCCCGGCGACCCCATCAGGGCGCTGTGGGGCGACAAGGTGCCCGACCCGGCCCAGGTCGAGGCGCTGCGCCACAAGTACGGCTTCGACCTGCCGCTGTGGCACCAGTACTGGAACTACATGGTCGATCTCGTCCAGGGCAAGTTCGGTGAGACCTTCGGCGGCCGGCAGGTCTCCGATGTGATGGGCGAGGCGTTCCCGGTCACCATCCGGCTGGCGATCGTCGCGTTCGTCTTCGAGGTCGTCCTCGGCATCACCCTCGGCGTCTTCGCGGGCCTCAAGGCCGGCAAGGCGCTGGACACCGTCGTACTGATCCTCACCCTGCTGGTGATCTCGGTCCCGGTCTTCGTCCTCGGCTACATCTTCCAGACCGTCTTCGGGGTCGAACTCGGCTGGGTCACCCCCAACGTCAAGGATTCCGAGGACATCAGCCAGCTGATCCTGCCGGGCGCCGTGCTCGGCTCGCTGTCGCTGGCGTACGTGGCGCGGCTGACCCGCACCACCATCAGCGAGAACCTGCGCTCCGACTACATGCGCACCGCGCTCGCCAAGGGCCTGCCCCGGCGCCGGATCGTCGGTGTCCACCTGCTGCGCAACTCGCTGATCCCCGTGGTCACCTTCCTCGGCACCGACATCGGCGCCCTCATGGGCGGCGCGATCGTGACCGAGGGCATCTTCAACGTCCAGGGCGTCGGCCAGCAGCTCTACCGGGCCGTCAATCAGGGCGAGGGCACGACCACCGTCGGGATCGTCACCGTCCTGGTCCTCGTCTTCCTGTTCACCAGCCTGATCGTCGACCTGCTCTACGCGGTCCTGGACCCGAGGATCCGGTATGCCTGACGTGACCAAGACGCCCGGCACGGCGGCGTCCGGCACCGCCGAGGACGGAGCCGCCGTCGCGGCCGTCGCCGCCGCCCCCGCGGCCGCCGGCAAGCCCCGCAGCCTGTGGAGCGACGCCTGGCGCGACCTGCGCCGCAACCCGTTCTTCGTGATCTCCGCGCTGCTGATCGTGCTGCTGCTGGTGATGGCCGTCTGGCCGTCGCTGTTCACCAGCACCAACCCGCGCAACGGCGACCTCACGCACCACTTCCTCACCAAGCCGGAGTACGGCGACGTCTTCTCGGCCGACTGGTTCGGCTACGACAAGCAGGGCCGCAGCATCTACGCGCGTGTCGTCTACGGCGCCCGCGCCTCGATCAGCGTCGGTGTGCTCGTCACCATCGCCGTGACGCTCCTCGGCGGCCTGGTCGGCATGATCGCCGGCTACTACGGCGGCTGGGTCGACTCGCTGCTCTCCCGCGTCACCGACATCTTCTTCGGCATCCCCTTCTTCCTCGGCTCGATGGTCATCCTGGTGAGCTTCTCCGACCGGAAGGTGTGGGTCGTGGCCGCCGCCATGGCCTTCCTGGGCTGGACCCAGATCGCCCGCGTGATGCGCGGTTCGGTGATCACCACCAAGCAGTCCGACTACGTCACCGCCGCCCGGGCGCTGGGCGCGGGCACCGGGCGCATCATGTTCCGGCACATCCTGCCGAACGCCATCGCGCCCGTCATCGTCGTCGCCACGATCGCCCTCGGCGGCTACATCGCGGCCGAGGCCACGCTGTCCTACCTCGGTCTCGGCCTCTCCGAGCCGACCATCTCGTGGGGCATCGACATCTCGGACGCCAAGGACTCCATCCGGGACAACCCGCATGTGATGTTCTTCCCCGCCGGCATGCTCTGCATCACCGTGCTCGCGTTCATCATGCTCGGCGACGCGGTGCGCGACGCCCTCGACCCCAAGCTGCGCTGAGGGAGGCGTACGTGACCACTACCGAGAAGACCGCGAACGTTCCCGAGCCGGGGACGGACGGCGACAAGAGCACCCCGCTGCTCGAAGTGCGCGACCTCCATGTGGAGTTCCACACCCGCGAGGGCGTCGCCAAGGCCGTCAACGGCGTCAACTACACCGTCGACGCCGGTGAGACCCTCGCCGTGCTCGGCGAGTCGGGTTCCGGCAAGTCCGTGACCGCGCAGGCCATCATGGGCATCCTCGACATGCCCCCCGGCAGGATCCCGCAGGGCCAGATCCTCTTCCGCGGCCAGGACATGCTCACCATGTCCGCCGACGAGCGGCGGAAGATCCGCGGCCGGAAGATCGCCATGATCTTCCAGGACGCCCTGTCCTCGCTGAACCCCGTCCTCAGCGTCGGCTACCAGCTCGGCGAGATGTACCGGGTGCACCAGGGCCTCTCCAAGAAGGAGGCCAAGGCCCGGGCCATCGAGCTGATGGACCGGGTCCGCATCCCGGCGGCGAAGGAGCGCGTCGGGGACTACCCCCACCAGTTCTCGGGCGGTATGCGTCAGCGCATCATGATCGCGATGGCGCTGGCCCTGGAGCCGGACCTGATCATCGCCGACGAGCCGACCACCGCCCTGGACGTCACCGTCCAGGCCCAGGTGATGGACCTGCTGGCGGAGCTCCAGCAGGAGTTCAACATGGGCCTGATCCTGATCACCCATGACCTGGGCGTCGTCGCCGACGTCGCCGACAAGATCGCGGTGATGTACGCGGGCCGCATCGTCGAGACCGCTCCGGTCCACGAGCTCTACAAGCGCCCGGCCCACCCGTACACCAAGGGCCTGCTCGACTCCATCCCGCGCCTGGACCAGAAGGGCCAGGAGCTCTACGCGATCAAGGGCCTGCCGCCCAACCTGCTGCGCATCCCCGCCGGTTGCGCGTTCAACCCGCGCTGCCCCATGGCACAGGACGCCTGCCGCACGGACGTCCCGGTCCTCCACCAGGTGACCGAGCGGGACGGCGCGGAGCTCGCCGGCCGCGGCAGCTCGTGCCACTTCTGGAAGGAGACGATCCATGGCTGAGGACAGCAAGAAGGACGCCGCCGTGGACGCGACGCCGAACGTCTCCGAGGTGCAGGTCAGCGACGCGTCCACGACCCAGGAGGTGGAGGCCGTCCTCGACGCCCCCGTCGAGCGCGGTGAGCCGATCCTCCAGGTGCGCAATCTGGTCAAGCACTTCCCGCTGACCCAGGGCATCCTCTTCAAGAAGCAGGTCGGCGCGGTCAAGGCCGTCGACGGGATCTCCTTCGACCTCTACCAGGGTGAGACCCTCGGCATCGTCGGCGAGTCCGGCTGTGGCAAGTCCACCGTCGCCAAGCTGCTGATGACGCTGGAGACGGCCACCTCCGGCGAGGTCTTCTACAAGGGCCAGGACATCACCAAGCTGTCCGGGCGCGCGCTGAAGGCAGTCCGCCGCAACATCCAGATGGTCTTCCAGGACCCGTACACCTCGCTCAACCCGCGTATGACGGTGGGCGACATCATCGGGGAGCCCTTCGAGATCCACCCGGAGGTGGCCCCCAAGGGCGACCGCCGCAAGCGGGTCCAGGAGCTCCTGGACGTCGTGGGCCTCAACCCCGAGTACATCAACCGCTATCCGCACCAGTTCTCGGGTGGCCAGCGGCAGCGCATCGGCATCGCGCGCGGCCTGGCCCTCAACCCCGAGATCATCATCTGCGACGAGCCCGTCTCGGCGCTGGACGTCTCGGTGCAGGCACAGGTCATCAACCTGATGGAGAAGCTCCAGGACGAGTTCAACCTCTCCTACGTCTTCATCGCCCACGACCTGTCCATCGTGCGGCACATCTCGGACCGCGTGGGCGTGATGTACCTGGGCAAGATGGCGGAGATCGGCACGGACGCCGAGATCTACGACCACCCGACGCACCCCTACACCCAGGCGCTGCTCTCCGCCGTCCCGGTCCCGGACCCGGAGGCGCGCGAGCGCCGGGAGCGGATCATCCTGACGGGCGACGTGCCGTCCCCGGCCAACCCGCCGTCGGGCTGCCGTTTCCGTACGCGCTGCTGGAAGGCGCAGGACAAGTGCGCGGAGGAGGTGCCGCTGCTGGCGGTGCCGGAGGTCTTCGCGGGCAGGTCGACGCCGGCGGCGCACGAGTCGGCGTGCCACTTCGCGGAGGAGAAGGACGTGGTGGGCGCGGCGTAGCCGCTGTCCGTTCGTCTGCTCGCCGCCGAGCGCCCGGGTCGATCGTTCGCCGATCGGCCCGGGCGCTTTCGTGTGCCTGTTGATGTTCCTGCGGGCTCAGGCGGCAGCGATGCTCTCGACCCGAGGCTTCGCGATGTTGAGGTAATCGCTGGTGGAGAGGGCGAGCGAGCGGTCGAGACGGGCGGCGTTGAAGAAGAACTCGGGGTGCTCGAGCAGCGCCGGGTCGACGATCAGCTCCAGCTCCGGGTCGAAGGAGAACGGCAGGATCGTTCCGCTCACGCACCGCGAGAGCCGCTCGGCGACGTCCTGCGAGGCGAACCCGGCGTAACTCCCGCCGAGCAGCCCCTTGATCGCCGCGAGGTCGACGCGCTTGTCGCCGGGCACGACGGCGAGCACGTACCGCTTCTCCTTCTTGCCCAGCTTCACCATGACGACGATGCACTTGGCGGCCTCCGCCGCCGAGTGCCCCCGCAACCGGCTCACGGCCTCGGTCCCGCCCTCGGCCTCGTGCTCGATGAGGCGGTAGGCGGCGCCGTGCTCGTCGAGCAGGGAGATCAGCTTCTCGTAGGTCTCGTGCCCACTCATGTCCCCACCCGCGTACTCAAGTAGCTTCAGGGTGCATGAGTATGTCAGAGGGGGCTTGGCGGACGAGTAGGCGTACGAATGGGGTTTGCTGGCCGATTCGGCCGGCACCGGCTATGCGTGCCAGATGACCCGGACGATGATGATGCGCTGTTCGCGCGGGTCCGCCATGAAGAGGAGGAAACCGCGACCGCCGGACAGGTCGATCGAGCGGAGACCACCGCCGTGCGCGGGTCCACGGCCCACATGGCTGGTGTCCCGGCCCAGTACCGCGAGCGAAGCGGCGATGCGTTCGACTTCGGAAACGGCTTCCGGAGGGAGGCCGCCGATGACGAATTCGGCGCTGGGATCGTACTCCCAGGTCCAGTCGGGGCTCACGCGGCGACCTCGGCCCGTGCCGCGTCGACGAGGGCTCCGATCTCGGAGATCGCCGCGCGGGTGGCCTCGGGGTCCAGGCCGCTGTCGACGATGGCCTCCAACTGGTGGAAGCGTGCTGCGCGCACCGGATCCCGCTCTATGGCGACGACCATGCCCCAGAACTCGGTGAACGACCGGAGTGGCAGGGTGCTGTCCAGCTCTTGCGCTTGGGTGGCCGCCTTGACCAGGTGCTCGTTCAGTTCCTCGAGTCGCGACGGGACGAGCCGTGTGATAGCTGCCCGGAGCCCCTCCGGCGTCAGCGGAGGCAGAGGGATCGCGGCAGGTGATGACTCGGGCTGAGCGCTCATAGTCACATCCTGCCACCCGGACAACTGCGGAGGGCCCGATCGGCGCCCTGTCCGTCCATCCCGCCATCCCGTGGACCTCCTGTCCGGTGCCCTGGCCGGATCGGCGTGTCAGCCGGGATGCCGGCAGGTGGCGCAGGTGCAGCTCTGGCAGGTGCAGCGGACGCACGCGTCCCCGTTGCAGGAGGCGCAGGAGCACGTGGCGTGGTTGCAGGTCGGGCAGGCGCAGTCCGTACACGCGCATACCGCGCACGAATCGTCGCAGTGTGTGCACCGGCAGGTGTCGCACTCGTCGTAGTGCGTACCGTCATCGGTGCGGTGCTCACGATGCGCGTGACCGGCGTGCAGGTAATCGACGTGATCGTCATGGACGACCGCGTCATGGCCGCAGTCCGGCCCATGGGTGTGCTGATGCGACTCGGCGGGCCGGTGTTCGAGCATGGTGGCCATGGGAAACCTTCTCCCTCCCCCTGCTTCCACGGTCCGCCCGTCGGATAGTGATCGCATCCCTTGGAGGGCTGGAAAGGCCGACCACAGGCTGCTCAGCCGAACCAGGAAACCTGGACGACGACGATGCGCTCTCCCCGGATGTCCGTCAGGTAGGTGATCATGATGTGGTCCCTGCACTCGGTGCGCAGCCCCGGTCCCGGGCCCGCGTAGGAGGCGCCATCGAGGAAGATCATGGAGTCGCGGGTGGCGATCTCCTGGCCGAGACGTTCGACTTCGGTGACCGCTTCAGGAGGTCATCCGGGTCGCGTTCCCAGTGCCAGTCAGCCACTCTCGACCTCGCGGTGTGCCGCACGGACGATTTCGCCGATCTCACGGATCGCCTGGTCCCGTACGGCGGCGTGCCCGCTGTCCAAGGCCCGTTCCGCCTCGTGCAGGCGTCGAGCGGTGTGGGGGTGACGCTCGATCTCCACGACTACGCCCCAGCGCCGGTAGAACATCCGGATGGGGGCGACGCCGCCGTCCTCCCCTGCCTGCACGAATGCCTTTTGCATGTCCTCGAAGAGTTCGGGCAGACGTGAGGGGACCACGGCGGCTACGGCCTGGCGCAGGGCGGGCAGAGTCAAGGCGGGTCTGGGGATGAGAGGACCGTTTTGCTCGGCGTGCTGTACGGTCATGCGTCATCCCTCTCGATCGCGGATTCGCCAGCGCCTGAGTGGTCGATGTGACCGCAAACTGCTGCCCCTTGCGGGCGGTTGGACCGTGAGGGCAGTGAGCGTACGGCTCGGGGACACGCAGTGCGCGCCCCGATGGCCGAGGGGCGGTGCTTGCGGTCGCCGCGACTGCCCCGAAGGGGATTGACGAGCTCCGTCAACGATCCCTATCGAGGGTCGGCGATGTACCCGGCCTTCAGATCGCGGACGAACGTTGACCATGCGCCGGCCTCGAAGAGCAGGACCGGCCCGTGAGGGTTCTTACTGTCACGGACGGGGGTGAGGGCGGGTATGCCGTCGGCTATCTCAATGCAGTCACTCTGGACGCCGCTGTAGCTGCTCTTGCGCCACGGGAAGTAGCGCATGTCCACGTAGAAGCAGTTGCTGTATGTCATTGGAGGTCCTTCACCACGTGCAAGATGAACTTGCGTGACGACGCCACACTCAGCGCCGCCGCATGGAGCTTGTCGAACACCTGACTGTAGGTCGCAAGGTCGGATTGCCGCTCAAGCCGGATGTTACTGACGTCGGACTCGGTGTACACCACGTCGAGGTCGTTGCGAATGGCGAATTGGAGGATGGTGAACGACCCCATCAGCCCCGCATGACCGCCTGACGCGAAAGGCAGAACCTGGACGGTGATGTTGGGTTCCTCTGATGCTTCGAGCAGGTGCTGGAGCTGCTTGAGCATGACTTGTGCCCCACCGATCGACCGTCGCAGGCCTGCCTCATCCACAACTGCCCACAGGTTGAGGGGGACGGCTCGGCGTAGTGTGGCGCTCTGCCGAGCCAGGCGGACGTTCACCAGGGCATCCACCACCTCCGGCCTGGCACCCGGTGTGAGCGCGCTGATAACGGCGCGGGTGTACCCCGGCGTCTGGAGCAGGCCGGGGATCAACGTCATCTCGTAGGTTCGTTTAGAGGAGGCTTCCGTCTCCAATGCGATGTACGACGCGTATCGCTCGGCGAGAACGTCCGCGTAGGGCGTCCACCACATGCGCCCTTTGCCTTCCTTCACCAGGTTGACGAGGCCCTCCCGCACCTCGATATCCGTGAGCCCGTAGAGATCCAGCATCGCTTCCAGCTCATTGAGGCGCACTCCGGAGCGGCCGTTCTCGATGCGGCTCACCTTCGTCTGGTGCCACCCGAGGCGTTGGGCCATCTCGTCGGCAGTGTGTCCCAGCCCCTCGCGCAGAGCGCGGAGTTCAACTCCGAGCATGCGACGACGGATGGTGGGGATCGCAGGCATGTTCCAGCCTCCTGGGGCGTCACGAAGGGGCTTCGGCGCACAGTGTCGCGCATGAAGACACCTGTCGACGCTGCGAGTTCATTCGTGCGTATGCACATCCCTGGATTGTGTTGCGGCAACTTTGACTGAGGGGCATGCTGCGTCACACGTGCCCTCGCCTTGGCGGCCCGACCGCCGCTGTGGGGTCATGGGGTGCCCGCGTGTACCCAAAACCAGAAGCCCCGGCGGCCGCTGACACGACCCCGGGGCATGGCCAACGCTGCGCTAGGAGCGTCGACGTGGAGAACTCTATCTTCCGTTGGTTCGGCTGGGCGAGAGCTGTGTTCTCATCCAGCCGAACCAGCCGTAGCACCTGTCCGAGCCGTGCCGCCCGCACGGTCCAGACCTCGGGGAATCCACCGGAGCCGGACTACACCGTGGTGGTCACGGCACACGGCATCAACTTCGTTCCCCTCCCGGAGGGCGCGCGGTGACCGCCCCGAGATCGGGGCGATCGTCCTCGACGCGGGGCGGGACCGCGTCGGCGAGGTCATGGCCGTCGTCGGCGGGCGGGTGCTGCTCAGGGCTCCCGGGGGCGGCCGGGAGTGGGAGGCGCTGCCGGGCGATCTCCGCCCGGCCGACACGGGAGACGCGCTCCGCGCGCGCGTCGCCGACGTCAACGAACGGAGCCGCCGCGAGGCCGCGCTCGGGACGGGCCCCGTGCCCGTGACCCCGCCCGCGCGGTGCCGGGTCTGCTGGGAGATCAAACAGGGCCGTTACCGGGCCGTCGACGTCGGCGACCGTGACGAGGCCGCCCGGCTGGCGACCGCCATGGGGCGGCACCAGCGGGAGGCACACTCGGAGTGAGCGAGGGCTCAGCCGCCGAGGGCACTGAGGTGCTGATGGAGCGCCTCGTGCCCCTCGGCGCCGGGGTGGAGGCCGTCGACGAGCAGATCGGTCCGCTCGCGCAGCGGCTCCCACATGTCGAGGAAGTCGACGTGGTTCCCGTCGCACCAGGCACGCAGGGACTCGCGCAGTTCCAGCGCCCGGGCCTGGGTGAAGCACAGACCCTCGTAAACGGGCGCGCGTTCCTCGTCGAGCCACGTCGGTCCCGCGACGACGAGCCGCGCGTTGTGGCTCAGAGCCGTGGCGGCGAGGGAGTCGAGACTGTCCGCGATGTGCGTCAGCCCGTGCGGCAGCGCGGAGTCGTTGATGCCGGCGGCGACGAGGAGGGTGTCGGGCAGGCGGGGGGACAGCAGCGCGGGTGTCTGCTCGCTGACGTCGGCCAGCGTGCTGCCGGGGATGGCCAGATTGAAGACCCGGTGCGCGAGCTCGTTCCGCGCGATGTGGGTGGTCGCAAGCCGGGCCGCCCATCCGCCCTGCGGGTCGCAGCGTCCGTAGGCGATGCTGTCGCCCACGATCACGATGCGCTCCGCCGGACGGAGCGGGTTCGCGTCCAGGTAGGCCCAGGAGATCTCCCCGGAGGAGAGACGTACGCGCCGGCGGGCGTAGTCGTCGACTTCGTACTCGTCGGCGGCGGCGAGGTCCGCGTCGGTGAGGTGCAGGACGGCACCCTCGACCGCCGCGCCGATCCTGCGCTCCAGGGTCAGGTGGACGTCGAGGCCGCTGGTAGCGATCACGGACTCGTCGGTGATCTGGATCGGCCGGGTCGTATATCCGGCCAGTGACGCCGGAGAAGTGGGCACGGACCGGCCGAAAAGCTCTTTCTGGACCCGTTCGTCCAGCAGCGTGCCGAAGGAAAACAGGGTGTGGGGGCGTGACTCGATCACCGTGGGCTGCTCGGCCTTTCTGCAAGAACTGGTCCGCACACCCTAATCATCAGCGCGGGCGGCCTTGAGGTGGGCGGACAGCCGCTGGAGCACCGTCCACGCCTGGGCGTCGGTGCCGTCGCCGAGCGGATAGTGGACGGCGGGCCCGAGGCGTACGGGCCCGAGGCGTACGGGGCCGAGACGTACGGGGCCGAGACGTACGGGGCTGATGTCGAGCGGCGGGCGGAGCGCGTGGTCGAGGCCGGTCCGGCGGACGTCGGCGGAGCCCAGGGTGAAGGAGACGGGGATCGGCGGGGCCTCGAAGCGCGGCGGCACGGTGAGGTCGCGGCGGCCCCGGCGCAGGGAGACGAGGAGCGATACGAGACCGTGCTCGTCGGCGAGCGTACGGGCGAGGGGCTCGACGGTGGCGAGGGGCGGGGTCTCGTCCCGGCCGTAGCCGAGGGTGAGCGTGACGTCCTCGGCCACGCCGCCCTCGGTGCGGCTGACGCGGAGGGTGGCGAGGGCCGGACGGTCGGGCCGGCCGACGGCGAGGAGGTGGGTGGGCTCGGGGGAGCGCTCGCGGGCGAGGGCGGTCAACTGCTCGGTCGACCAGGGGAGATTGACGGGCTCTGCGGTGCCCCAGCCTGCGGGGCCTGTGCCGGTGAGTGCGGTCCAGGCGGTGCGGAGGGCGCTGCCGAGTACGAGGTCGTCGGTGACGTGTTCGTGCAGGACGCGGAAGGAGACGATCAGCTGCCGGTCGGTGGCGGGAGCGGCGTCGGCGTCCGAGAACGCCTTGGCCACGGGGGTCTCGCCGGCTTCCGTTCGGGCGGGGGTGAAGGTGCCGTTCTCCCAGCGGAGTTCCGCACCGGAGAGCCCGTCGTAGTAGTGGTTTCCGCTGTCTTGGACGACCCAGCGGTTGGGCGCACCGGCGAGCGCGGTACGCAGGGGGAGGCTGAGGCGTACGTGGGACGGTGTGACGATCTGGAGGGCGAGCCCGGCGGCGCCGACGGTTCGCAGGATCTCGGACATCCAGGCGTTGAGGGGGACGACGGGCCGGTCGGCGAGGACGACGGCGGTGGAATCGGTGAGCACGTCGACGGCGAGCCCGGCCTCGGCGGTGGTGGCCGTGACCTCACCGGCGTCGGCACCTGTGGCGGCGGGCACGGGAACGACATCGAGCGACGCGGCCTCCGGGGGCCACACCGCACCGCCGAGCAGCATGCGCAGCCGCCCGGCCACGGACCCGGCGAGCGGCGCGGCCTCGGGCAACGCGGTAGAGGCCCGCACCTCGGTCCACCAGTAGGGCACCGTCGGCGCCCCGACCCCATCACCGAGCAGCCGCTCCGCCTCACCGGGCACATGCACGAGCAACGGCGCCTCGACGGATACCAACGGCCGCCCGTCCGCCGCCCGCAGCTGCACAACGGCCCCGCCATTGACCCCGGCCGCCTCGACATCGGGCCCACCCGCGTAGAGCCCGGCCACGACGGCCCAGGAATCGGGCATCTTGGGGGTGAGGGCTATGACGTCTTTCATGTGGCTTCCTGGTGCCTTCCTGGTGGGCGGGGGCGACGGGCCCGGGTTCGTCTCCAGGCGCGGCTTTTAGGCTGGCGCGCATGAGTGATCTGTACGAGCTCCAGCTCGCCTGGGAGCTGGGGGATGCTGTGCCGGAGGAGGTCCTCGACGACCTTCGGTGGCACCTGGGCCTCCAGGACGTCGGTTCGTCGGATGGTGACGGCAGCGAATGCGAGCCGCTGCTGGCCGGCCGGGGTCCCGCGTCGCGCATCGGCGGAGTCCTGTTCGGCGCGCTGGCGCGGGGCCCGCGCGGCTGGTCCGTTACGGTCAGGCAGGAAGTGCACGCCGAGGAACTGTCTGAGCTGGACCAGCTGTTGAGCCGCCTTGCCGCCCACACCGCCATCGTCAACGGCCCCGTGGGGCAACTTCGGTTCTACGAGGATGACGCACCAGATCTCCTGGTGGCGGAGGCGGGTGCCATCGCCCGGCAGCCACTGCGGTCTGCCGGGTCCGAACTCGTCCCCTTCCTGGCGGGCCTGGCCTGACGCGCATGGCGCGCCTCGATTGGTCAGAGTTTGTCGGTGACGTCAGGCCCCGTACCGTCATCGAGGGTTTCGGGGGTTGCGATGCCCAGTTGGGTGGCAAACCCAAAGTACGTGGCCTCACCGGGCTGGGCGGTCACACCGAGCATGGAGTTCAGTTCCTGTAGAGCTGCTGTCAGACGCGGCGCGTTCTGCCGATAGATATCCGGGTGCGGCTTGCCGGCGAAGTCGAGTTCACCCCAGATATCGTGGTGAACGCTGAGCTCGGCAGAGAGGCCCACGGGCACGGGAGAGACAGAGAGGTCGACGAGTCGGGGCTCGCGGCGGCTCTTTCCCGTAGCGTCGATCCAAGTTCCCGCACCCACGATATTGACGTCATAGACTTCGGCGTTGGGGAAGCCTGAAGGGCGACTTGCAAGAATTCGGTCCGGTAGGCGTGGGTCACCCAGCGGTACTGTCAACGCGATGTTGGTCCTGATGTCGATACCACCGTGGTCGAGTACGTACCAGTCGTATTCGAGGCGGTGGGGGGTGAGGAGGTCATGTCTTGCCAGAACATCCGTCATTCTTGCTGCTGTGGCCAATGCGGATTCTAGGCCGGGCTCCGCCACCTCCTCGAGGTCCCAGAACCAGGAGCCGCACTCGCGCGGCGAGCGCATCAGGGTCGACATGGATATCTCTTCCTTACGGGAAAACGGAGCCGTTGGGCGGGACGGTGATGGATCCGTCTTTGAAACGCAGATGGAACGTTGACCCAGATACCCGAGCCTGGAATTCAACTTCCTTGAGCATCTTAGCGCTGAAGTCCGTTATGGATTGATGTACGTCGAGTAGGGCGACCTTCTGTGTAGCGACACCCGAGTGGAGCTGCTTGGCGGCCTTTCTTGCGGCAGTCTTGATGCCATCAATGGTGTCCACATCCTTGAGCTGGTAACCGTAGTGTGCTGCGCCGTCGGGGTGGACGGTAGCCACATCCAGGTCAAGGCCGGTCACGTCGTCCTTGAGCTCGAAAGCGAGGTCTTTGAAGCCGCGGCTTTGCAACTCGGTCGCATGACTCAGCGCCATGTATGCGGCAGGAACCATTCCTCTGTCGCCCACCTTGGGTTTGGGTCCCTGCTTGCACATGTTGAGGATTTCACGGTAATCCGGCACATGGCTGAGGTGTCCGCGAGATATCAAGTCTGCGATCTCGGCGCCTCGAGGTTGCTTGCGGAGGACCTTCAGGGCGCGTTCCTGGTCCATCAGGTCCATCTTCGCTCGCGTCATAGCTTCGACGAGCTTTGGTTCCTGCTCGGGGCGCAGAGGCTCAGAGGGCGCGCCCACCGTGTCCGTGCCCCGGCGATAGCGGTCCTGAGGTATTTCGTCGATCGGGTTCTGCCCCGTGGCACGCGGAGCCGTACCTCCAGGCTCTGTCGGCGGCTGTCCGCCGCTGCTGCCACCACCAGGGAAGCTGTGCCCGTCTGTCGGGCCATCAACATGACCTCCCGACGGGACATCGCCGTGAGCGCCTGCAGGCGCTTCGCCATGGCCATGGGCCGGGTTCTCGCCATGGCTGATCCGGGAGTCGCCATGGCTCGCCGACGGCTCCCGGCCGAGGTCGTGACCGGCGCCGCCAGGTGTATGGCCGCCCGCGCCGCCGCCCGGCGTGTGACCGGTCGGCCCACCAGGGACGTGCTCGCTAGCCGATCCACCCGGCACGTGCTGCGTGGCCCCGCCCGGTGTGTGGCCGATACCGCCCCCCGGCGCGTGCCCGCCCGCCGGTATGTGCTCCCCACCGCGCGCGGCCGACGCCGTCGCGTCGCCGCCCGTGCGGGCGCCGACGCCCGCCGGGACCTGCTCGTGGCCCGAGACCGTGGAGTGGTGGGGCTGCTCGGCCGGCCTAGCAGCCTCGGCGGAACGTTCCGCTGCCGAAGGTTCCTTCTTCGGGGGCGCGAGCTCCTTGCCGTGTTCGTTGAAGAACTTGCCGCTCTCCTTGTCGAGGTAGACGACCTTGTTCTTCGGGTCGAGGAACGGGACCGCGCTCTCCGGCACGCTCGCCGGCCGCTTCGGCAGGGCGGCGGCGCCCGCCTCGTCCGTGACCTTGAACGTGCCCTCGGCGAAGTGGACCGTCGAGCCCACCCTGAGGTTCTTCAGCCCCGACATCAGATCGCCCACCTTCACAAAGGTGAACTTGCCCGCCTTGCCCACGTACGTCATCGGGTCGACGACCTTGGCGACCTTGCTCAACGCGCCGACCGTCTTCGCGACAGCGCCACCCTTTGCCGCCGCGCCCGATCCGCCCGTGAAAACCGTGGTGAGAACGTTGAAGGTGACCCCGCCCGCTGCGCGGGCCGGGTTCTTGCCCCACTGGTCGTAGGCGACGAGGGCCTTGCCCGTTTCCTTCATCGCCGTGCGCGAGTCGCGCAGCCAGCTGGGGAGTTTGTCGGCGGGAGTCATCCAGTAGGCGGCGCCGAGCGGTGAGGCGGTGATGACCAGGCCCGTGGCGAGTTTGGCGAGGCCCGTCCAGGCCTGGCCGGCCTTGTCCCAGCCGTCGGTGCCGACGAGGGTGCCCAGGCCCGTGATCGTGCCCCAGACGCCGTCGACGATGAAGCCGTCCCAGACGAAGCTCTTGATCTGGTGGCCCAGCCAGGCGATGCCCGTGTACTCGCGCTCCGCCATCGAGCCCCAGGGCGTCGACTCGGCGTGGTCGAGGTCGCTCGCCTTGTAGCCGTACATGTTCGGCTTGTGGGAGCCGTCGTCGACGACGAGCTTCTCCCCGCCGACCAGGGCGACGATCGTGTCGTGGCAGGCGCGCTCGGCGTCGGTGAAGGCGGCGACGGTGGCGTTGACGCTGCGCCACAGGTTGTTGTTGTGGTCGACCTTCTTCTTGTCCCGGCGCCAGTGGTCGTCGCCCTCGACGCTCTTGACGAAGGCCGTGGCCTCGTCCTTGAGGTCGCCGAGCTTCTTGGCCAGCGGGCGTATCTCGGTCGCGTACGTGCTCAGCGCGCCGGAGACCTTCTCGAGGTCGCCCGCGAACGCGCCGGCCTTCGTCGCCACCGGAGCCGTCGTCGCGAAGAGCTTCTCCGCCTCGGGTGCCTTGTAACAGGCCTGGAGGCCCTGGAACGTGGAGTGGACGGACGCGCCCGAGTCGCGGAAGCCCTTGGCGTCCGAGGCCAGTGTCTTCGCGTCGGACACCAGCGTGTCGACGTTACCGGTGAACTGGGGTATTCCCGAGGGGACGATGAGTTCCTCGTCGCTCACTTCTTGCCACCGTCCTGCCCGGGCATGTCTATCTTGGGCTCCTTCAGGGCATCGCTCTGGGCGGTCGCGGCCATCTCCACATCACCCTCGACGTAATGGCGCGTGGCCTCGGACGCGCCGTTCAGCGAGGCGGCCGTGCGCTTGGCGATGTAGGTCAGGTCGCTCGACCACTTGTTGGCGAACTCCGCCAGTGCCCCAGCGACAGGGCCGCTCGGCACGGGGCCGCAGACCATGCCGCTGATCGTGCCCGCCGCCGTCGCGGCGCTCGGCAGGGTCTTCTGCACACTCTCGCCCGCCTTCGACAGGCCCTCGGCCGCCGTTGCCGTCCTGCTCAGCACTCCGCCGACCTCAGCCGGACGGATGTCCCACGCCGTCATGGCCTCCCCTGTCCCCGTTCCCCCGCCGTGCTGTCGATGTCTGTACGTGATGCCTGTATGTGACACCCTGCCATAACCGACTGACAATCCTGTTTCCCGGCGCCCGGGCGCGTTGGCCGGCGTCGAACACCCCCTCAGCCCCCCTCGGCCTGCCCTCATCCCCGCCCGTCCTCCGCGTCCGTCGAGTACGCCACCCCCCGCTGCGCCTCCAGGTCGGCCAGCCGCCGGCCCAGCGCCGCCCGCCCCAGCTCGTACGCGTCGCTGCCGAGGACGAGACGGCCCGGCGCCGGGTCCTGGTCCGCGCTGTCGATGACGGCGCGGGCCAGTCTGGCCGGGTCGCCGATGGGGTCGATCGCGGTCCCGGCCAGCATGCTGCGGCGGTACTCGCCCAGGTCGGTGTCCTCGTACGCCTCCAGGGGAGCCGCCCGGTCGAGGCTCCGGTCGACGAAGGCGGTGCGGATCGCGCCCGGTTCGACGATCGTGGTCTGGATGCCGAAGGGGGCGACCTCCTGGCTCAGCGACTCGAAGAACCCTTCGATGCCCCATTTGGTGGCGTGGTACAGGCTCAGCAGCGGGAAGGCGATCTGGCCGCCGATACTGGAGATCTGGACGATCCGGCCCCCGCCCTGCTTCCGCAGGTGGGGCAGCGCCGCCCGGGCCACCTGGATCGAGCCGGTGAGATTGGTGGCGAGCTGCCGGGCGATCTGCTCGTCCGTCAGCTCCTCGGCCGCGCCGAAGAGCCCGTAGCCCGCGTTGTTCACCACGACGTCCACCCGGCCGAACACCGCGAACGCCTCGTCGACGACCCGCCGGACGGCCGGTGTGTCGGTGACGTCCAGGGAGAGGACCCGCAGCCGGTCGCCGTGCTCCGCCGCCAGGTCGTCCAGGGTCTCGGTCCGCCGCGCCGTCGCGGCGACGCGGCAGCCCCGGACGAGCAGCAGCTCGGTCAGCTGGCGGCCGATGCCCGAGGAGGTGCCGGTGATGAACCAGGTCTTGTGGGGGTGCGGCGGGTGAGGGTGGGCGTGGGGGTGGGCGGTGGCGGGCATCCCGGGGCCTCTCGTGCGCTCTCGTGTGCTCTCGTGCGCTTTCGTGCGGTGGAGCCCCCCTGTCGTGCCCCATATCCCTGCCCCCACCCGGCTGCCATCGTCACTCCCGCATATGGGCGGTTTCTATGACA
The DNA here is from genome assembly GCF_040636475.1 of Streptomyces sp. NPDC037389. Lineage (NCBI taxonomy): Bacteria > Bacillati > Actinomycetota > Actinomycetes > Kitasatosporales > Streptomycetaceae > Streptomyces > Streptomyces sp. NPDC037389. Next base: position 194,864 of record NZ_JBEZUS010000009.1, on the reverse strand, counting down.
AACCCCTTGGGAAGGGTCACAATCTGACATCGCATGAGGTGTTATTTGGGGGTGTTCGACCCCGGTCGGACCCCGCCCACCCCCGCCCACCAGAGGAGGCACCCATGCGGCCACGCGGTCGAGGCACACGCGCCAGGGCCGCCGCCGGGCTCGCCGCCTGCGCGGCCGCCGTCCTGCTGGCGGGTGCGACGAGCGGCTGCGGCGGGGGCCGGGGCGGCACCGCCGTGGGAGCGGTACGGTCCTCGTGGGGCGATCCGCAGGGGCCGCTGGAGCCCGCCAACACCAATGAGGTGCAGGGCGGCAAGGTCCTCAACATGATCTTCCGCGGGCTGAAGGCCTACGACCCCCGCACCGGCGCCGCCGTCGATATGGTCGCCGAGAAGATCGCGAGCCCCGACCAGCGGCACTTCACCATCACCCTCAAGGACGGCTGGACCTTCAGCGACGGCGAGAAGGTCACCGCGAGATCCTTCGTCGACGCCTGGAACTACGCGGCCCTCGTCGACAACAAACAGAAGAACGCCTCCTTCTTCGAGGACATCGAGGGCTACGGCAAGGTCCACCCCGCCACCGGGTCCCCCACCGCCAGGACCCTCTCCGGCCTCGCCGTCAAGGACGAGCGGACCTTCACCGTCGCACTGCGCACCACGTTCTCGACCTGGCCCGACACCCTCGGCTACTCCGCCTACGCGCCGCTGCCCAGGGCCTTTTTCGACCAGCACGAGAAATGGCTGAAGAAGCCCATCGGCAACGGGCCGTACCTCATCGACTCGTACACCAAGGGCTCCCAGATGAGGCTCACCCGCTGGGACCACTACGCGGGGCCCGACAAGGCCCGCAACAGCGGAGTGGAGCTACGGGTCTACACCGACAACAACACCGCCTACACCGACCTCCAGGCCGGCAACATCGACCTCGTCGACGACATCCCCAGCGCCCAGCTGAAGAACGTCGAAAAGGACCTCGGCGACCGCTACATCAACCAGCCCGCCGGCATCATCCAGACCCTCGTCCTCCCCATGTACGACCCCGCCTGGAACAAGCCCGGCATGGAGAAGGTCCGCCAGGGCCTGTCCATGGCCATCGACCGCAAGCAGATCACCGAACAGATCTACCGGAGGACCCGCACCCCCGCCACCGACTGGACCTCACCCGTCCTCGGCGCGAAGGGCGGCTACAAGGAAGGGCTGTGCGGGGAGGCCTGCGGCTACGACCCCACCCGGGCCAGGAAGCTGATCGAGGACGGCGGCGGGCTCCCCGGCGGCCGGGTCACCATCACCTCGAACGTCGACACCGGCTCCCACCGGCTGTGGATGGACGCCGTCTGCAACAGCATCAACAACGCCCTGGGCAAGGACCAGGCCTGCACCGTCAACCCCGTCGGAACCTTCGCCGACTTCCGCAATCAGATCACCGACCACCGGATGACCGGCATGTTCCGCTCCGGCTGGCAGATGGACTACCCGCTCGTCCAGAACTTCCTCCAGCCGCTCTACTACACCGACGCCTCCTCCAACTACGGGAAGTTCAGCGACCCGGGCTTCGACAAGCTCGTCGACGAGGCCAACGCCGAATCCGACACGGTCAAGGCCGTCGCGAAGTTCCAGCAGGCGGAGAAGATCCTCGCCGCCCAGATGCCCGCCATCCCGCTCTGGTACCAGAACGGCAGCGCCGGCTACTCCACCGACATCACGGGCGTCGAGCTCAACCCCTTCAGCGTGCCCGTCTACGAGCGGATCACCGTCAAGTAGCCGGTCAAGCAGCCGGTCGAGTAGTCCCTCGGTCAGTCCCTCGGTCAGTTCCTCGGTCAGTCCATCGGCCACGACAGTCAGGAGTCCTGATGGGGCGGTATGTGATCCGGCGGCTGCTCCAGATGATCCCCGTGTTCATCGGCAGCACGTTCCTGATCTTCCTCATGGTCTACGCCCTCGGCGACCCCATCGCCGCGCTCTTCGGCGACAAGGCGCCCGACCCCGCGACCGCCGCGCGCATCCGCCAGGAGCTCTACCTCGACAAGCCCCTGTGGCTCCAATACGCCCACTACATGGGGCAGATCCTCACCGGCGACTTCGGCACCGCCTTCAACGGGCAGGAGGTCCTGGAGCTGATGGCAGACGCCTTCCCCGTGACCGTACGCCTCACGATCGTCGCCATCCTCTTCGAGATCGTCATCGGCGTCACCCTCGGCCTCCTCAGCGGACTGCGCCGCGGCCGCTCCCTGGACACCACCGTGCTGCTGCTCACCCTGATCGTGGTCTCCGTGCCGACCTTCGTCAGCGGCTATGTGCTCCAGTACCTCATCGGCGTCAAATGGGCGGTGGCCTCCCCGTCCGTATCGCCCGAGGCGCCCTTCGGCGAACTCCTCCTGCCGGGCGTCGTGCTCGCCCTCACCTCGCTCGCCTACGTCACCCGCCTCACCCGCACCTCCATCGCCGAGAACTCCCGCGCCGACTACCTCCGCACCGCCGTCGCCAAGGGCCTGCCCCGGCACCGCGTCATCACCCGGCACCTGCTGCGCAACTCCCTCATCCCCGTCGTCACCTTCATCGGCACCGACATCGGCGCCCTGATGGGCGGCGCCATCGTCACCGAGCGGATCTTCAACATCCACGGCGTCGGCTTCCAGCTCTACCAGGGCATCCTCCGGCAGAACTCGCCCACCGTCGTCGGCTTCGTGACCATCCTCGTCATCGTCTTCCTCATGGCGAACCTGCTCGTCGACCTCCTCTACGCCGTGCTCGACCCGAGGATCCGCTATGCCTGACACGCCGCCTCCACTTCCCCCGGGATCGCCCCAAGGCCCCCCGGGCCCCCCGTCCGCCGACCCCTCCGACCCGAACGCCACCATCACACCCGGCGACGGCGGCGCCATGACCCTGGCCACCAGCGACGCGGCGACCCTCGAGAACGGCCCCGTCCCCGGCGGCACCGGCAGTGGCAAGGCCCGCAGCCTCTGGTCCGACGCCTGGCACGACCTGCGCCGCAACCCCGTCTTCCTCGTCTCCGCGCTCGTCATCGCCTTCCTCGCCCTCATCGCCATCTGGCCGGGCGCCGTCGCCGGCGGCAACCCGCTCAGCTGCGACCTCGCCAGGGCCCAGGACGGCCCCGCGCCCGGCCACCCCTTCGGCTTCGACACCCAGGGCTGCGACGTCTACACCCGTACGGTCCACGGCGCGCGGGCCTCCATCACCGTCGGCGTCTGCGCCACCGCCGGGGCCGCGCTGCTCGGCAGCGTGCTCGGCGGACTCGCCGGGTTCTACGGCGGCTGGTGGGACGCGCTGCTCTCCCGGCTCGCCGACATCTTCTTCGGCATCCCGATCATCCTCGGCGGACTCGTCTTCCTCTCCGTCGTCCCCAGCGGATCCGTCTGGCCGGTCGTCGGTTTCATCGTGCTGCTGGGCTGGCCGCAGATCTCCCGGATCGCCCGCGGCGCGGTCGTCGGCGCCAAACAGCACGACTACGTCCAGGCCGCGCGCGCCCTCGGCGCCGGCAACGCGCGCCTGCTGCTCCGCCACATCGCGCCCAACGCCGTCGCGCCCGTCATCGTCGTCGCGACCATCGCGCTGGGCACCTACATCGCGCTGGAGGCGACCCTGTCCTTCGTCGGCGTCGGCCTCCGGCCGCCCACCGTCTCCTGGGGGATCGACATCTCCAACGCCTCGATCCAGATCCGCAACGCCCCCCACATGCTGCTGTGGCCGGCGGGGGCGCTGAGCATCACGGTGCTCGCGTTCATCATGCTCGGCGACGCGGTGCGCGACGCCCTCGACCCCAAGCTGCGCTGAGGGAATGCGATATGACGACTGCACTGCTCGACGTACGCGACCTGCGCGTGGAGTTCCGCACCCGGGACGGGGTGGCCCAGGCCGTCAACGGCGTCAGCTACTTCGTCGACGCCGGTGAGACCCTGGCGGTGCTCGGCGAGTCCGGCTCCGGCAAGTCCGTGACCGCGCAGGCCGTCATGGGCATCCTCGACTCGCCGCCCGGCCGGGTCACCGGCGGTGAGGTCCTCTTCCGCGGCCGTGACCTGCTCACCATGGGCGAGGAGCACCGCCGCCGGATCCGCGGCGCCAAGCTGGCCATGATCTTCCAGGACGCGCTCTCCGCGCTGAACCCCGTGATGACCGTCGGCGCCCAGCTCGGCGAGATGTACGAGGTCCACGAGGGCATGACCCGCAAGGACGCCCGCGCCCGGGCCATCGAGCTGATGGACCGGGTCCGCATCCCGGCGGCGAAGGAGCGCGTCGGGGACTACCCCCACCAGTTCTCGGGCGGTATGCGTCAGCGCATCATGATCGCGATGGCGCTGGCCCTGGAGCCGGACCTGATCATCGCCGACGAGCCGACCACCGCCCTGGACGTCACCGTCCAGGCCCAGGTGATGGACCTGCTGGCGGAGTTGCAGAGCGAGTACAACATGGGGCTCATCCTGATCACCCATGACCTGGGCGTCGTCGCCGACGTCGCCGACCGGATCGCGGTGATGTACGCGGGCCGCATCGTCGAGACCGCCCCCGTGCGCGAGCTGTACGCCGCGCCCGCCCACCCGTACACCAAGGGCCTGCTCGACTCCATCCCCCGCCTGGACCGCAAGGGCCGGGAGCTCTACGCGATCAAGGGCATGCCGCCCAGCCTGACCGCCATTCCGCCCGGCTGCCCCTTCAATCCGCGCTGCCCCCTGGCCCAGGACATCTGCCGCACCGACCGGCCACCGCTGTTCGACGTGGCCCCGGGGCGCGGCAGCGCCTGCCACTTCTGGAAGGAGACCCTCGGTGAGTCCGGTAAAGGCTGAGGCAGGAGCCGGGGGAGAGGCGATCCTTGAGGTACGGGACCTGGTCAAGCACTACCCGCTGCACCGGGGCATCCTCTTCAGGAAACAGGTCGGCGCCGTCCACGCCGTGGACGACCTCTCCTTCGAACTGCGGCGCGGTGAGACGCTCGGCATCGTGGGGGAGTCCGGCTGCGGCAAGTCCACCGTCGCCAGGCTGCTCGTCCACCTGGAGCGGCCGACCGCAGGGCGGATCCTCTACAAGGGCGAGGACATCACCCGCCTGTCCGGGCGTGCGCTCAAGGCGGTCCGCCGCAACATCCAGATGGTCTTCCAGGACCCGTACACCTCGCTCAACCCCCGTATGACGGTCGGCGACATCGTCGGGGAACCCTTCGAGATCCACCCCGAGGCCGCGCCCAAGGGCAGCCGGCGGCAGCGGGTGCGGGAGCTCCTGGACGTGGTCGGGCTCAGTCCGGAGCACATCAACCGCTATCCGCACCAGTTCAGCGGGGGCCAGCGGCAGCGGATCGGCATCGCGCGGGGGCTGGCGCTACGGCCCGAGGTGATCGTGGCCGACGAGCCGGTCTCGGCGCTGGACGTCTCGGTGCAGGCACAGGTGGTCAACCTGCTGGCGCGGCTCCAGGAGGAGTTCGAGCTGTCGTACGTCTTCATCGCGCACGACCTGTCGGTGGTGCGGCACATCTCCGACCGGGTCGCGGTGATGTACCTCGGGCGCTTCGCGGAGGTGGGAACGGACCGGGAGATCTACGACCACCCCACGCATCCGTACACGCAGGCGCTGCTCTCCGCTGTGCCGGTACCGGATCCGCTGGCGCGGGAGCGGCGCATGGGGGCAACTCCCGGCGGTAGCCGGGGGAGGATCCTGCTGGCCGGGGACATTCCGTCCCCGGCGGACCCGCCTTCGGGGTGCCGTTTCCGTACGCGGTGCTGGAAGGCGCGAGAGAAGTGTGCGGAGGTCGTGCCGGGGCTGGAGGTGCCGGAGTGGTTTCGGGGTGGAGGGGCGGTGGCGCATCCGTCGGCTTGTCACTTCGCCGCGGAGAGGAGTGTCGTTCCGACGGATTCCGGGGACGCGTGAGGTTGTTCGGCACCGCCGGATACGCCGGCGGGGGCGGGGCGCCGTCGCGAAGGGATTCCTCTGCGAACCGCATATGGACGGACCTCTGATTCAGCTATGCTGAGCAGCTGACACAGTTGCATGCCTGTGGAGTGATAGTCGATGACGCGTACCATCCGGGTCGACGACGAGGTATTCGCCCAACTCCAGAGCTTGGCGAAGCCGTTCGTCGACACGCCCAACAGCACCTTGCGCAGGCTTCTCGGCCTGGAGGGTGATGATGCGGCCACCGCTCCGGAGAAGAAGACTTCACGTGGCACTGTCCGCGATCAGACACTTGCGCCGCTCCTGGCCGACGGGCGGCTGACCGCGGGCCAGAGGCTGGTGTGGCATCGCCGCAATCTCGGCCGGATACACCATGTGGTCGTGCTCGACAACGGTGATCTGCGGCTGGAGGACGGCAGTGTCCACACCACACCGTCCGGTGCCGCGACCGCTCTGGCGGGCAATCCGCAGAACGGCTGGAGAGCGTTCCTCACGGAGGACGGCACCCGACTGAGCGAGCTGCGATGAATCAAGTGACTCAGAGCCCGGCCTGCGACGCGAACGCTCCGGAAGGCGGATCATGGCGGGAGTGACTCAGCCGAAGGTGAGCCGGGTGGCTCCGCCCCAGCTGATCGAATGGGCGCGGAGCGGGCGTATCCGGATTCCCCGATTCCAGCGTTCGTACCGCTGGGAGGCGACGGATGCCGAGCGCCTCTTCGACAGCATTCTGCGGGGCTATCCGATCGGTAATCTGCTGATGTGGCACAGGCCCGCTCCGGCGGACGAGGTGACTCTGGGCGAACTGAGGCTTTCCGTCCCCGAACGATTCGACGCTCTTTGGGTCGTCGATGGGCAACAGCGTCTCACCACACTTCTTGGCGCTCTTTCCGCATCGGATGAAACCGTGGACCGCCGATTCCGTATCTTCTACGACCTGCGGGAGAAGAAGTTCCTGTCGGCTCCTCATGCCCGCCGTGCAGCCGATCACTGGCTGCCTGTGTGGGTGGCGGGTGACAACCGCCGGCTGCTCTCATGGCAGCGTGCACGGCCTTGGCTCACCGAAGAGGACTTTGATCTCTGTGACGCGGTGGGTACCGCCATCCGTACCTACGAGATCCCCATGTATGAGATCGAAGGCGACGACGAGCGGGCCTTGACCGAGATCTTTGACCGGATCAACACATCCGGTAAGAGCCTCAAGCGAGCAGAAGTCTTCAGGGCCCTGCACTCCGCTCCGCTGGACGTGCAGCCGTCGGACATCGAGGCGCTACGAGAGCGTGTCGCCCTGCTGGAGTTCGGTGACTTCACAGCGCAGATACTCATGCAGAGCGTGATGGCGGTGCGGGGTGGCAAGGTGGATCGTGATTTCCGGCACGAGTTCAAGGATGACGCCGACCGGCACCGTGCCTTCGCGCAGACGGAAAAATCCCTGCGGCTGGTAGTCGACTTTCTTCGTACGGACGCCGGGATCCCCCACCTTCGACTTCTGCCGTACGCCCTCTTCGTCCCCGTCCTCACCCGGTACGTGGCCTTGTTCGGCCGCCCCGAGGGGCGGGGGGCCGAATTGCTGCGCCGATGGATCTGGCGCGGGTCCGTCGGAGGCGCGACACCGCAGGGAAACACTGTCGCGCTGCGGCGCAATGCGAGCGCCGTCGAGGAAGATCCGGTGGCCAGCGCGAACAGGCTCCTTGTTCTCCTCCCGCCGGGAGGAGAACACTGGCAGCCCGATCTCACCCAGGTCGCGCTGAACCGGGCCCAGGCAAAGATCAACGTTCTGGGTCTGCTGTCGGCGCGCCCTGTCCTTCTGGCCGACGTGGAGGACCCGGACGGGAATCACTATTCCCGAGGGATGCGGCTCGACCGGACTCGGCTGTTCGTGGACCTGCTGGACAGTGGTGCTTCACCCTTGCTGTCGATCACGGCCGGTAACCGGTCGGTGGCTGGACGGCTTGTCCATCCGGCGGGCGGCTCAGGGGCGCGGGAGCTGTTGCTCGACCATCAGGACGAGGCTGCCCTCCACTCGCACTGTGTGGACGCGGAGGCGCTGAAGCTGCTGAAGGACCGGCAGGATGACGCTTTTCTGCTCCGGCGGGCAGAAATCACAGGCCGAATCATCGCAGACCATGTCCAGTCCATGGCCTTGTGGGGTTTCACCGACGGCCCGGAGCCGGAGGCGTGGTTCGACGCCGACATGTGGGGAGGCGATGATGCGGAGTGACGTCACAGCGTCCGTATTCCTGGGAGACCGGAGGGTCGGCACGCTTGGCTACCATCGGGGCAACACCTGGTTCGACTACGAGGACCTGAACCCGGATCATCCGGTTCTCGGGCAGGGTTTCGAGCGGGACCCGCGCAAGCGCCGGTCGGCCAGCGGCGGAGTGCCGGAGTGGTTCGCGGGTCTTCTGCCCGAGGCGGGAAGTGGTCTGCGGCAGTTGGTCGCTCGTTCTCTGGGCAAGAAGCGGATTCACGACTTCGTGCTGCTGTGCCATGTAGGCGGCGATCTCCCGGGCGCGGTACGCGTTGTGCCGGATGTTCCTCTTGATGGTCTTCCTGATCACGAGGGGAGCGAGGAATGCCGCCACGAGCATGCGCTGAGGTTCTCCTTCGCGGGTGTGCAGCCCAAGTTCTCCATGCGTTACGAGGGCAAGGCGCTGGTGCTGCCCGCAACCGGTGCCGGGGGCGACTGGATGGTCAAACTCCCCGACCAGAGGTTTCCGGACGTACCCGCGAACGAGTACGCCATGCTGCAATGGGCCACCCGAGCGGGGATCGAGGTTCCCGAGTCACGTCTTGAGACGGGCGAGCAGCTGAAGAATCTGCCCGCGGGCGCGGTCGGCCCCACGGACATGGTCCTGGCCGTACGCCGCTTCGACCGGGTGGACGGTACTCGGGTGCACCAGGAGGACTTCGCTCAAGTACGCGAGGTCGCGACGGATGCTAAATACGACAAGGCGAGCTATGAGGGGATCGGCCGTGCCATCGCCGCGCTGTGCCCGCCTGAGGACGCGGTGGAGTATGTGCGCCGGCTGGTCGCCATGGTGGTCATGGGCAATGCCGACGCGCATCTGAAGAACTGGACGTTGCGCTATCCGTTCGGCAGGCGGGCACGATTGTCTCCGGCGTACGACCTGGTGTGTGTCACGGCCTATCCCGAAACCGATCACCGGCTCGCGTTTCCGCTCGGTGGCACCACCAACCCCGACGTGATCACCGTTGAGAACTTTTTTGCCCTGGCTCAGGCTCTCAGGCTGTCCACACGGGAGGTCGTCGACACAGTGCGTGAGACGGCGGAGGCAATGGTGACGGCATGGCCAGGGGTGCGACAGGACTGTCCCGTTCCGGACTTTGTCGAGGTATCCGTCCGTCAGCGTCTGGGGAGCTTGCCCTTGTTGAGCAGGTGAAGAGGGCCGAGTCGCCCAACGGGCCGGAGGTCCGGAGCGACGGTTACCACTCCCTCGCTACGACCTCCACCCCCATCGGCTGCAAGGCCAAGGCCGGTCGAGGCCGGATCCGTTCGGGGCGGATGAGCTCCAGGCGGTAGCGGCGCCAGATGTCCGCGACGATGTGCACCGTCTCCGTCGTCGCGACGGCCGCGCCGATGCAGACACGCGGCCCGAGGCCGAAGGGGAAGTACGAACCGCGGGGCACCGACGGGCCCTTGCCCGTCCAGCGCTCGGGGCGGAACTCCTCGGCGTCCTCCCAGTGGCGGGGGTCGCGGTGGGCGACCCACTGGCTGACGGTCACCGTTGTCCCGGCGGGGATCAGGTGGCCGCTGAACTCCATGTCCTCCATGGCGTCCCGGCTGGTCAGCCAGACCGGCGAGTAGAGCCGCAGGGACTCGCGGACCACCGCGTTGGTGTACGGCAGGGCCTCCATGCGGGCGAGCCCGGCCGGGGTGGCGGCGAAGGCGGCCTCGGCCTCCGCCCGTACCCGTTCGGCGATCTCTGGGTGCTGGGCGAGGAGGACGCTCGTCCAGACGACGGCGTCGTTCGTCGTCTCGAACCCGGCCATGATCAGGGTGGCGAGCTCGTCGCGGAGCTCGTCCGGGGTCGGGGGCGGGTCGCCGTGGACGAGCGCGTGGAGGACGGGCGCCCGGTCGGGGTCGGCGGCCGCGGGGGAGGCGGCGAGTGCGCGCAGGGTGCGGTCGACGCGGGCCATCGAGCGCCGGATGCGCAGCTTGCGCGGGGTGGGCACCCACTCGGGCAGCAGCACGGGGGAGGTGGACAGGTCCATGATGGGGGAGACCAGCCGGGCGATCTCGGCGGTGTCCTCCTCGCCGAACTCGTCGCCGAACATCAGCGACGTCACCAGCCGCAGTGTCAGCACGGAGACGTCGGCCTGGAGGTCACGAGAGGCGCCGGGGCGCCAGCCGGCGAGCATGCGCTCGCCCTGGTCGGCGACGATCTCGGCCGCCTTGGTGGAGAGCTTGCGGCCGAAGGCGGGTTGCATCCGGTGCCGTTTGGCCTGCCAGGTGGCGCCGTCGCTGTTCATGGTCGACAGCGGGAAGCCCTGGCGGCGCGAGCCGCGCCGGGTGTCCGCGCTGGCCTTGGAGAACTTCGCGTTCCGGTCGACCAGCATCCGTTCGACGTCGCCCGGCGAGGTCAGCAGCACATTGTTGGCGCCGAGCCGCACCACGTCCCCGTAGGTGCGGGAGCACTCGGTCAGGAAGCCGAGCGGGTCCGTGCTGAACGCGTGGAGATTTCCCAGGTACTTGTCCCCGCCCGGGCCCGGGATGCCGGCGCCGGTGCCGGGGGAAGCGGCGGTGGTCATGGACGCCTCGTCAGTTCGGTCGGTGGACGGAAGGCCGGTGGCCGCGGCATCGCTGCCGCGGCCACCGGTTGAGGTCACCGTGCCGGTTTAGTAGTACGAGTACGGCAGGGTGAGACGGTCCTTACGAGTGAGCCGGGCGAAAAGGGCCCCGGTGAGGATCATCTTGCGCATGGCGTGCACCTCCTTCTCGAGCTCGTCGATTCCTTGAGGCATCGCTTCCTGGTGTGGCCACCACCGCTCTGCGATGGGGGAGACAGTAGGCATGTGCCTCTGGGATAACAAGAGTTGACAGGAATCCCGCGCGCATGGTTCGGCGGGTGGTGTTCCGCTTGCTGTGCGCCGGTTTCGCGCGCTCCTTCACCGTAACCCGGAGCCTCTCATTACGGGCCGGGCCGGAACTCGGGAAAGTGGCACGCGGTCAGATGCCCCTCCCCGTCGCCCTCGGCCGGCACCAGCGGAGGCACCTCCTCCGCGCACTTCTCCCGCGCCTTCCAGCAGCGCGTACGGAATCGGCAGCCGGACGGCGGCAGGATCGGGGAGGGGACGTCCCCGGTCAGCCGGATCCTCCCCCGGCTACCGCCGGGAGGTGCCCCCACCCGCCTCTCGTCGGCGTCCGTCGCCTCCGGCACCGCCGACAGCAGCGCGTGGGTGTACGGGTGGCGGGGGCGGCGGTAGATGTCGTCGCGGTCGCCGGATTCCACGATCCTGCCGAGGTACATCACCGCGACGCGCTGGGAGAAGTGCCGTACGACGGCCAGGTCATGCGCGATGAACAGGAACGCGATGCCCAGTTCGCGCCGGAGCCGGGCCAGTAGATTGACCACCTGGGCCTGGATGGAGACGTCCAGGGCCGACACCGGCTCGTCCGCGATGATCACCTTGGGTTCCAGCGCCAGCGCTCGGGCCACGCCGATGCGCTGCCGCTGGCCGCCGGAGAACTCGTGCGGGAAGCGGTTGTAGTGCTCGGGGCTGAGGCCGACGACCTCCAGCAGCTCGCGCACCCGGGCCTCGCGGCCGCCCGGGGGAGCGATGCCGTTGATCTCCATGGGCCCGGAGATGATCTTGCCGACGGTCTGCCGGGGGTTCAGCGAGGAGTAGGGATCCTGGAAGATCATCTGGATCTCGGAGCGGATCGGGGCCAGCCGTCTGCGGTCGGCGTGGGTGATGTCCTCGCCCCGGTAGTGGATCCGGCCGGCCGTCGGCTCCAGCAGCCGGGTCAGCAGCCGGCCCGTCGTGGACTTGCCGCAGCCGGACTCGCCGACGAGGCCGAAGCTCTCCCCGGCCCGTACGGTCAGGTCGACCCCGTCCACCGCCTGGACGGCGCCGACCTTCCGCTTCACCGGGAAACCGCCCATGATCGGGAAGTGTTTGGTCAGGCCCTCGGCGACGAGCAGCGGCTGCCGGCCGTCCTGCGGGGGAATGCTGTGGGTCATAAAGGTGCTCCTCAGCCCAGTCGGGGCCTGATCTGCTCGGTGAAGACGGTCTGCCGCTGTCCGGCCGTGAGATGGCAGGCGGCTCCGCGGCCCGCCGGCGCCTCCGGGCGTTCCGTTCGGCACCGGTCACCCCCGACGAGGGAGGTGTACGCGCAACGCGGCCGGAACGGGCAGCCGGGCGGCGGCGCCAGCAGGCTCGGCGGGGTGCCGGGGATGGGGGTGAGCGGCGCGTCCACGTCCGAGGTGAGGCGCGGCATCGAGCCCAGCAGGCCCCAGGTGTAGGGGTGATAGGGCTCGCGCAGCACCTCGCGGACCGGGCCGCGCTCGACGACGCGGCCCGCGTACATCACCAGCAGGTCGTCGACGGTGTTGGCGACGACGCCCAGGTCGTGGGTGATGAGGATGATCGACGAACCGGACTGCCGCTGGAGGTCCCCCAGCAGATCGAGGATCTGCGCCTGGACGGTGACGTCGAGGGCCGTGGTCGGCTCGTCGGCGATCAGCAGTTCGGGGTCGCAGACCAGGGCCATGGCGATCATCGCGCGCTGCCGCATCCCGCCGGAGAACTGGTGGGGGTAGTCGTCCACGCGCAGCGCGGCGTTGGGGATGCCGACCTTCTCCAGCATCTCGATCGCGCGCAGGCGCGCGTCGCGGCGGGAGGCGCCGGTGTGCTTGCGGAAGGGCTCGGCGATCTGCCGGCCGACGGTGTAGTAGGGCGAGAGGGCGGTGAGCGAGTCCTGGAAGATCATCGCGACCTTGTCGCCGCGGAGCTTCTCCAGGACGGACTCGGGGGCGGCGGTCATCTCCTGGCCGTCGAGGAGGATCTCGCCCTCGATCGCGGTGCTGCGCGGCTCGTGGAGCCCCAGCACGGCGAGCCCGGTGACGGACTTGCCGGAGCCGGACTCTCCGACGATGCCGAGGGTGCGGCCGTGGTGGAGTTCGAGGGAGAGGTCGTCGACGGCGTGGACGGTGCCGTCTTCCGTGGCGAAGCGGATGCGGAGGTTCTTGACGGCGAGGAAGGGCCGGGTGGTGGTCACGTGTCGGTTTCTCCAGGTCGGGTCCGGGGCTCGCCCTCGGTCACGCCAGCCGTACCCTCGGGTCGATGAACGCGTACGCCGCGTCGACGACGATGTTGGCGATGACGATCGCCGTGCAGCCGACGAGCATCACGGCCATCAGCGTCGGCAGGTCCGTCTCGCTGACGGAGGAGACCGCGAGCCGCCCCAGCCCGTGGAGGCTGAAGGTGAACTCCGTGATGATCGCCCCGCCGAACAGCGAGCCCAGGTCGATGCCGAAGATGGTGACGATCGGCGCCATCGCCCCGCGCCACGCGTAGCGGAAGAAGACCGCGCGTCTGCCGAGGCCCTTGGCGCGCGCGGTGCGCACATGGTCCTCGGCGAGCTGCTCGATCATCTGGGAGCGGGTCATCCGGCTGTAGTTGGCGATGAAGATGATGGAGAGCACCAGCCAGGGGATGATCATGCCCGTGAACCATTTCACCGGGTTGTCGGTGATCGGGTAGTAGGCGGGGTTGTCCATCCAGTGGAGCCCGCTGACCAGTACAGCCAGCGCGATGACGCCCACGAAGTAGATCTGGAGGGCGTTGCCGAGGAGGGACAGGGAGCTGACCGCCTTGTCGATCCAGGTGCCCCGGAAGGCGGCGGCGAGCATGCCGATGCCCACGCCGACGGTCAGGAAGACGGCCGCGCCGCCGAGGGTGATGGAGAGCGTGGTGGGGAAGCGGTCGACGATCGTGCCCCAGACCGGCTGCTGGTTGGAGAAGGAGTAGCCGAAGCAGGGGGCCGGGCAGTGGCCGACGGTGAGGTCGCGGCCGGCGAAGAGGCCCACCATGTAGTGCCAGTACTGGACGGGCACGGGCTGGTCGAGGCCGAGGTTCTTGTTGATCACCGCGAGGGAGTCGGCGGTGCAGTTCTTGCCGCAGGACATCAGGGCGGGCTCGGCGGGCAGCGCGAAGAAGAGGAAGAACGTGATCGCGCTGATCAGCAGGATGATGACGATCGCGCCGAGGGTTCGGCGGGCGAGGAATCTCAGCATGGCGCTCGCGTTCTTCGTCAGGCGTCCGGGGAGGGGAAGGGGGAGGGCGGGACGGGCGCGGGGCCCGTCCCGCCCCGCGGTCACTGCTTCACGAACACGGCGGTCGGGTCCACGCTCCCGTACACCGGGTGGTACTTGATCCCGCCGAGGTTGGAACCCCACAGCGAGAACTGGTTGTTGTAGAAGGTCGGCACGCCCGGTACGTCCTCGGTGAGGATCTTGTCGGCGAGCTTCTGCCACGCGGGGGCCGCCTGCTTGACGTCGGGCAGGGCGCTGATCCGGTCGATCTCCGCGTTCACCTTGGAGTCGTCGAGGTGGCCGTAGTTCTGGGCGCCGTCGGCGATCTGGCGGCCGTCGAAGAGCGGCGGGACGACGGTCGAGGACACCGGCCAGTCGGCGCCCCAGGAGGTGCGGTAGAGGTCGTAGTCGTTCTTCACCTTCGCGATCTCGGTGCGCCAGACATTGGAGTCGATCTCCTTGCGCTGCACCTTGAAGCCCGCCCGCTCCAGGGCCTGGACGACCACGACCTGCACTTTCTGCTGGACGTCGGTGTTGGCGTAGGCGTAGACGACCTCCTGGCCGAGCTTTCCGGCCTCCTTCAGCAGCTCCTTCGCCTTCTCCGGGTCGCCGGCGGGCTTGGCCTTCTTCCCGAAGGGGTCGGTCGGCTGGTAGCCGTCCATGGCGGGGGAGAGGAAGTTGGTGGCGATCACCCCGGCGGTCGCCCCGCCGTTCTGCTGGAGGATCTGCCCGTTGGGCATGGCGTAGGCCAGCGCCTTGCGGACCCGCACGTCCTTGAGGCGGTCGGTGTTGAAGCTGATGTAGTCGACGTACGGCTGGATCTCCAGCAGCCGGCGGTTCTTGGTGTCGGGCTGGGCGAGGACCTTCTCCGTCATCTCCGGGGCGACGGCGTTGCTGAACGACATGGTGTTCTTGTCGGCGCCCTGGTCGGCCAGGAAGCGCCGGGTGGAGTCGGTGTACTGGTGGCCGAAGCTGATCTCGAACCTGTCCGCGTACTGGTGGCGGATGGGGTCCGTCCTCGCGTCCCAGTGCTCGTTGCGCACCAGGGTGAGGGACTTGCCGACCTTGTAGTCGCCGACCTTGTAGGGCCCGGAGGAGAAGGGCGCGTTGTCGTACTTCTGCTGGGTGTCCTTCTCGGCCTTGACCGGGCCGATGTTGGGCATGGCGGTGGCGAAGGGGGTGTCGGCGTGCGGCGCGCGGAAGTGGAAGATCACCGTCTTGTCGTCCGGGGTGTCCAGGACGGACGCCGGCAGGTGCTGTCCCTTGTAGGGGCCGTCGGGCAGCGCCTTGCGGAAGTCGTTGCCGTCGCCGGAGAGCCACTGCGGGATGTAGAGGGGGCCGTCCGTCTCGAAGGAGGCGTAGAGCCGCTCGACGCCCCAGCGGACGTCCTTGGCGGTGATCGGCGAGCCGTCCTCGAACTTCAGGCCGTCCTTGAGGGTGAACTTCCAGGTGCGGCCGCCGTCCGAGGCCGTGCCCGCGTCGGTGGCCAGATCGCCGACGATCTTGACCCGGCCCTTGTCGTCCGTCTTGTAGGAGGTCAGGGTGCGGTTGTAGAGCATCTGGTTGGTGAGGACGTCGATGTAGTAGATCTGGCCCGGGTCCAGGTGGTTGAAGGCGTCGCGCTGGAGGACGCCGACCGTGCCGCCCTTCTTGGCGCCCTGGACCTCGGGGGCGGGGCCGGTGGAGTCGGCCTTGGTGCCGATGGAGTAGTTGGCGGACCTGGTCTTGTCCTCGCCCGGCCCCTGGCTCTTGTCACCGTCCCCGCCGCCACCGCCTCCGCTGCTGCACGCGGAGAGCACCACCGCGCCCGCCGCCACGGCGACGGCCGAGAGCCGGACTCTTGACCTGAGGGACCTTGACATTCGAGTCATGGATCGCTGCACCTGCCTGTTCGCCGGACGGATCGTGACATGCCATGGCGGTGACGCGTGGCCGGTGGGCCGTCAGCGTCGGGTCCGGGGGTCGAAGGCGTCCCGGACCGAGTCCCCGAGCAGATTGAAGGCGACCACGAAGACGATCATCGCGAGCCCGGGGAAGAAGATATAGGTGATGTCGCTTTCGTAATACTTGGCACCGTTGGCGAACATCCGGCCCCAGTCGGGTGTGGGCTCCAGGATCCCCACGCCGATGAAGGACAGCCCCGCCTCGACCGTCACGGTGGTGGGGAGCATCAGCGTCGCCTGCACCAGGATCGGCGTCCAGAGGTTGGGCAGCAGCTCCTTGGTGATGATCCGCCAGGGCGAGGCGCCGGTGACCTTCGCCGCCTCGATGAACTCCCGTTCCCGCAGGCTGAGCACCTGTCCGCGCAACAGCCGCGCGAGCCCCATCCAGCCCAGCACCCACAGCACCAGGATCAGGGTGATCACCCGCAGATAGGTGGGGGTCTCCTTGCCGGGGCTGACGAAGAGGGAGTAGACGACGGGCGTGAAGGCGACGAACGACAGCTGGGCCGGGAAGGCCAGCAGCAGGTCGATGAAGCGGCCCAGGAAGTAGTCGGTCCGGCCGCCGACGTACCCGGCGGTCACCCCGACGACGATGCCGGTGACCACGCACAGCACGGTGGCCGCGGCGGCGATCAGCAGCGAGGTGCGGATGCCGTGGACGAGCTGGGTGAGCACGTCGCGGCCCAGGGTCGGCTCGATGCCGAACCAGAACTCCCCGGAGATCCCGCCGTTGGGCCGGACCGGATAACCGTACTGATTGAGCAGCCCGGTCTCGTTGAGCCCGTACGTCGTCGTGGGGTCCTTGCCGTAGAGCAGGGAGATCAGCGGGGCCGCCACCGCGACCACGAAGAAGAACAGCACGATCCAGGCGGAGACGACGCCGGTGCGGTCGCGTCTGAAGCGCCGCCACATCAGCTGCCCGGGCGATCGGCCCACGAGCCCGGCCGTTCCCGCGACGGCGGCCTCGGCGGATGGGGAGGCCGGGGGAGGCGCCTCGGAAGGGCTCTGGGAAGGACTCGTCATCGCGCACATCCCCCGCAACTCTCGTCACCACGGCCACTAGTGGCAATCACCAACACGGGTGAGCTGAGCGGACTTTCGCAATGGGCGCGCGGTGCAGTCAAGGGGGCCGGTGCGTGGGATGCGGTCTTCTGCCGCATCTTGAGCGAAGGTTGTGCGTATTGAGGTGGCGGCGTGCTTGACAGCAGGTCGAGCACGCCGCGCCCGGTGTCACCCCAGGAGGGTCAGTTGATCTTCAACGACCGCTTGAGGAAGTCAACTTGGAGCAGCAGCAGATTCTCCGCCACCTGCTCCTGCGGGGTCATGTGCGTCACGCCCGACAGGGGCAGCACCTCGTGCGGACGGCCCGCCGCCAGCAGCGCCGAGGAGAGCCGCAGGGTGTGCGCGGCGACCACATTGTCGTCCGCGAGACCGTGGACGATCATCAGCGGACGGGTTTGATCCGCCGGCGACGACAGACCGTCGTCGGTGACCAGGGAGTTCCGCGCGTACACCTCCGGCCGCTCCTCGGGCAGGCCCAGATAGCGCTCGGTGTAGTGGGTGTCGTACAGCCGCCAGTCGGTGACCGGCGCGCCCGCCACGGCGGCGTGGAAGACGTCGGGGCGGCGCAGCACCGCGAGGGCCGCCAGATAGCCGCCGTACGACCAGCCGCGGATGCCCACCCGGCCGAGGTCCAGCGGGAACTCCTCAGCCAGCGCGTGCAGCGCCTCCACCTGGTCGTCCAGGGTGGCGCCCGCGAAGTCCTCGTGGACGGCCTTCTCCCAGGCCGGCGAGGTGTGCGGGGTGCCCCGGCCGTCCGCGACGACGACCGCGAAGCCCTGGTCGGCGAACCACTGCGAGGTCAGATGGGCGTTGTGCGTGGCGGCGACGCGCAGCCCGTGCGGCCCGCCGTAGGGGTCCATGAGCACCGGCAGCGGGCCGTCGCCCTCCCGGTAACCGCTCGGCAGCAGCACGGCGGTGGGGATCCGGCGGGCGCCCGCCCCGACGAAGCGGGGCCGGGCGGCCAGGACCGGCGTCTCGGCGTGGGAGACCACGGAGGAGATCTGCTTGCCGTCGCGCAGCGCCCGGACCTCCGTCCCGGGCCGCTCCGGGTCCGCCGACGCCAGGACGGTCACCGCGCCCGTACGGACCGCCGAGTGCCGGCCCCGGCCCTCCGAGACGCGCTCCACGCCCCGCCCGCCGACCCGGTACACATGGGCCTCGCCCAGCTCCGGATCGGAGGCTCCCGCTCCGGCGGAGGCGGAGATCAGGACGTCGTCCTCCCCGATGTCCAGCACCGCCAGAACGTGAAGATCCGGTCCCGTCAGCGCCCGGTCGCCGGTCATCAGGACCCGGGCGCCGCTCTCGTCGCTGATCCGCAGCAGCTCCCCGGCGGGCGTCCACGCGGGCACGCCGTCGAAAAGTTCAAGCCACTTCGGATCCTCGTCCGTGTGCAGGACCCGCGTGGCCCCGGAGGCCGTGTCGACGGCCAGGTACACCTGGGTCCGCTGGTCACGGGCCTGGACGAGCAGCAGCGGCGGCCCGTCGGCCGACCAGTGCACCCGCGCGAGATAGGGGAAGCGCTCGCGGTCCCACTCGATGTCCGTCCGCGTGCCGTCCAGGCCCGTCAGGGAGAGCGACACCTCCGCGTTGGGGGTGCCGGCCGCCGGGTAGGCGACCTCGGCGGGCGCCGCCTCCGGGTGGGCCGGGTCGGCGATCCACCAGCGGCGCACGGGCGCGTCGTCCACGCGGGCGACCAGCAGCGCGTCGCTGTCCGGCGACCACCAGAAGCCGCGCGAACGGTCCATCTCCTCGGCCGCGATGAACTCCGCCAGCCCCCAGGAGATGGTCTCCCCGTCCGGCTCGGCCAGGACCCGGCCGTGGTCGTCGCCGCCGACCTCCACCACCTGAAGGGAGTTGTGCGCGACGAACGCCACGTGCCGGCCGTCGGGGGACGGCCGGGGGTCGCTCACCGGGCCCGGGACGTGGTGCTCCCGGACCGTGCCGCTCCGCAGCTCGGCGGAGAACAGCCGTCCGGAGAGCGCGAACGCGGCCACCTCCACCGCGGCGTCAACCGCGTACGCCACGATGCCCGCCGCCCCCTCGCGGCTGCGCTCGCGACGTGCCCGCTCCTCGGCGGACAGCTCCTCGTCCGCGCCTTCCAGCAGCGCGTACGGGTCGGCGGCCGGATACTCCCGGCCCTCCTCCAGATCCAGCACCCACAGGACGTTCTCCCGGTCGGTGCCCGCGCGGGAGCGCAGGAAGACGACACGTGTGCCGTCCGGGGAGACGCTGAAGGAACGGGGCGCGCCCAGGGTGAAGCGCTGAGTACGGGCGTGCTGACGGGGAAACGAGAGCTGTCCGGTCATGCGGGGGAGCCTACGGGCCCTACCACCGGGTTCACCCAAGACGGCGAGAACTCGCCGTGCGCCCCGTGTTTGCTCCTGTGCTCCGAGTCATGCACGCGCACGGAAAGTTATGATCGCTCGCGCATAGTGGGTACGAACCTCGGTGTCCGCGTGCCTTCGGGCATTCGTATGCCATCCGCTCGAAGCCGTCCGTCCGACCGCGCGTCCCTGGAGGTGAGCCGCTGTGGCACTCTCGATTTCGGCGGTGGTGCTGCTGGCGATCATCGTCATCCTGCTGGTCCGGAAATCCGGGCTGAAGACGGGCCACGCCGCGATCTGCGTGCTGCTGGGGTTCTACCTCGCCAGCTCCTCCGTGGGCCCGACCATCCACCAGTTCACATCCAGCGTCACGGCCATGGTCAGCAACATCAAGTTCTGACGGGCCGAACGGGCCGGGCCGTCCGGGGCGACCGGCGGCCGGGTGCGGGGCGCGGCGGTCGCGGGCGACGGCCCGGCGGGCCGCCGTCAACCGTAGGCTGTCCCCATGACCGATCTTCCCGGCCGCCGGCTGCTCCTGGTGCACGCGCACCCGGACGACGAGTCGATCAACAATGGCGCGACCATGGCCAAGTACGCCGCCGAGGGTGCCCACGTCACGCTGGTGACCTGCACGCTCGGCGAGGAGGGCGAGGTGATCCCGCCCGCCCTGGCGCACCTGACCGCCGACCGGGACGACACCCTCGGCTCCTACCGCGAGGGCGAACTGGCCGCCGCC
Source organism: Streptomyces sp. NPDC037389 (assembly GCF_040636475.1). Taxonomy (NCBI): domain Bacteria; kingdom Bacillati; phylum Actinomycetota; class Actinomycetes; order Kitasatosporales; family Streptomycetaceae; genus Streptomyces; species Streptomyces sp. NPDC037389. The sequence continues at coordinate 174,632 of NZ_JBEZUS010000009.1, read as the reverse complement.
ATGGCCGAGCTGGGCGTCACCGACCACCTCCTCCTCGGCGGGGCCGGCCGCTACCGCGACTCCGGCATGATGGGCGCCCCGCAGAACGAGCACCCGGACTGCTTCTGGCGCGCCGATGTGGACGAGGCCGCCGCGTCCCTCGTGGAGGTGATCCGCCGGGTACGCCCCCAGGTCCTGGTCACCTATGACGAGAACGGCGGCTACGGCCACCCGGACCACATCCAGGCCCACCGCGTCGCCATGCGCGCCGCGGACCTCGCCGCCGAGCCGGCCTTCCGCCGCGACCTGGGCGACCCCCACGCGATCGCGAAGATCTACTGGAACTGCGTCCCGCGCTCCGTGGTCGAGGCCGGCTTCGCCCGGCTGCGCGAGGCCGGCCGCGAGGGCGACCTCTTCCCCGGCATCGCCTCCGTCGACGACGTCCCCGGCGTGCTGCCCGACGAGGAGGTGACGGCGGCGGTCGACGCCTCCGCCCACGCGGACCGGAAGGCGGCGGCGATGCGCGCGCACGCCACGCAGATCGCCGTGGACGGCCCCTTCTTCGCCCTCTCCAACGACCTGGGCCAGCCGCTCTTCCCCATCGAGTACTACCGGCTCGTCCGGGGCGGGTCCGGGGCGGCCCCGGGCGCCCGCGAGGACGACCTGTTCGCCGGGACGGGTGCGTGACCGGGCCCATGGACAACAGCGGACTCTTCACCGTGCCCGGCCCCGGACGCCTCGCCGCCTACCTGGGCCTCGCCGTCCTCGGCTTCGTCACGGGCGTCGCGGGCGCCCTCGTCCAGGGCGGCTGGTTCCCCGGCGGACTGCTGCTGGCCCTCCTCGCCGTCGGCGGGCTGTGCTATGGCTCGGTGGTCGCCACCCGCAGCCGGATGGGCGGCGCGGCGGCCGGCACGGGCTGGATCGTCTCCGTGCTGATCCTGGCGGCCAGCCGGCCGGAGGGCGACTTCCTCTTCGGGGCCGGCCTGGGCTCGTACGCGTACCTCCTGGGCGGCATGGGTGTCGCTGTGATGTGCGCCACGGTTGCGAAAGTGCCGCAACCGGACGGCGCTTAGGCCCGACTTGGGAAGTGTCGTGATGATTTCTACCCGACTGTCATCCGGCCGGTCGGGGGAGTGATCCAGCAGTCGTCGAATACCGGCCCGTGGTCCCCAGTATGGTGGTGCGCGCCGCCGAGCCTCCCCTGGCCTCCGGCATGGGCGACCCCAAGCGAGGTCAAAAGAGGGCGGCGAAGAGTAACCGGGAGATCCTGCTTTGAGCCGTGCATCTGACAGTTCGTCCTCCGGGGCCCAGGGCCGCGGCGGTGCCGCCTACCCCTCGGGCACCACGCCCTACGGGACCCCCCAGGGGGAGGAGCCCGCACCGGGCCCGGCCGCTTCGCCGGCCTCGGCCGCCAGGCCGAACGAGCCGAAGACCGAGACCACGATGACGACGCGGATCCGCATCAACATCCCGGGCTCGCGCCCCATTCCGCCCGTCGTCATGCGCACCACCGTCGACAACGAGGGCGGCGCCGCGGACGCGGCCGCCGCCGCGCCGCCGTCCGGGCCCGGCGCGACCTCCGGTCCGGCCGCGCCCGCCGCGCCCTCCGCTTCCGCGCCCGCCGGGGCCGGTAGGTCCGGTCTGCCGACGCGCCCCAAGCCGACGAAGAAGACCCCCGCGGCGGCGGCCGGCGCGGCCGCCGCCGCGGGCTCCCCTTCGGGTTCCGCTTCCGATTCCGGTTCGGGTTCCGCGCCGAGCGACTGGTTCGCGCCGCGCAAGTCCTCCGGGACGACCCCGCCGCCCGCCGCGGCCCGCCGCCAGCCGCCCGCGGGCGGCGCGGGCGCCGGCGCCGCCGGCAAGCAGGCCCCGCCGCTGCCGCGCCGCGGCGCGGCAGCCCGTGGCGCGTACGGCGGCAACCCCGCCCCGGCCGCCGACTCCGGCGCCTCCTGGCCGCAGGACCCCTCCACCACCGCCGCGATGCCGCAGCCGCCCGTACCGGGCGCCGGCGCCACGACGGGCGCCCCCGGCGCCGCTCACGGCGGTGCGGGTGCGCCGTGGCCGGGTGACGCCTCGACGACCGGCGCGATGCCGCAGCCGCCCGTGCCCGGCGCCGACGCCCCGTGGCAGGGCGCCCCCGCGCCGACCGGCGGCATGCCCCCGACGGGCGGCCCCGCCGGCAACGGCGGCGCCCCGTGGCCGGGTGACGGTACGCCGACCGGTGGCGCGCAGCAGAACCTCCCCACGGGCAAGGGCGCGGCCCGCCGCCGCGCGGCCGCCGCCGGCGACGACTGGCCCGGCACGTCCACCCCGGCGGGCGCCATGCAGCACCCGAACGACCCCGTGCCGACGGGCGGCGCGCCGTGGCCGGGTGACGCCTCGACGACGGGTGCCGTGCCCCAGCCGGGCGGCAAGGGTCGCCGCGGCGGTCAGGGTGCGGCGGGCGGCGGTGCGGCGTGGCCGGGTGACGGTGCGGCGCCTGGTGGCGCGCAGCAGCCCGGCGGCAACGGTCACCCCGGTGGTCCGGGTGCCGTGGGCGGCGGCGCGCCGTGGCCCGGCGATGCCTCGACGACCGGTGCCGTGCCCCAGCCGGGCGGCCCCGCCGGCAAGGGCGGTGCCCCGTGGCCGGGTGACGGTATGACGGCCGGTGGCGGACAGCAGCCGGGTGGCCCGGGCGCCGCCAACGGTGGTGCGCCGTGGCCGGGCGATGCCTCGACGACGGGTGCCGTGCCGCAGCCGGGCGTGCCCGGCGCGGTCGGTGGTCCCGGTGCCAACGGTGGCGCCCCGTGGCCGGGTGACGCTTCGGCGACGGGCGGCATGCCGCAGCCGGGCGGTAAGGGCCGTCCGGGTGGTCCGGGTGCCGTGGGCGGCGGTGCGCCGTGGCCTGGTGATGCTTCGACGACCGGTGCCGTTCCGCAGCCGGGTGTTCCCGGTGCGACCGGTGGCCTCGGTGCCAACGGTGGCGCCCCGTGGCCGGGTGACGCCGCGACGACCGGCGGCATGCCGCGGCCCGGTGGCCAGGGCCACCCGGGCGGTCCGGGTGTTCCCGGCGCGCCCGGTGCCAACGGCGGTGCGCAGTGGCCCGGTGACGCCTCGACGACCGGTGCCGTGCCGCAGCCGGGCGGCAAGGGCCGTCACGGTGGGCCGGGTGCCAAGGGCGGTGCGGCCGCGGGCGGCGGTGTGCCGAACGCGGGGACCACCCAGCAGATGTCCATGCCCACCGTCGGCCCCACCATCGGTGGTGTGCCCGCCGGGGGTGCCGCGTTCGCGACCGGGCGTACCGACACGCCGCGTCAGGGCGTTCCCGTGGTCCCGCCGCCGGGCCCGCAGGGCGGCGCCCCGCAGGGTGGCGGCGCGGGCAAGGGCAGGGGCAAGAAGCGTGGACCGAAGGGTTCCGCTTCCCCCTCCGCTTCCGCTCACGTCGGCGTGCCCGCGCCGGGCGCGCCGGGCGCACCGGGCGTGCCGTCCGGGCCCGTACCGAAGCCGGTCGGCGAGACGCTGGTCAGCGGGGTGCCGACCGTGCCCCCGGCGGACGCCGGTGCGCCCCGCATCGCCGTGCCCAAGCCGAAGCCCGCCGTCCCGGGCCCGCCGGTCCCGCCGGCGAAGTCCGGTACCGGCGTGCCCAAGCCGCCGGCCCCGCCTGCCAAGCCGGCCGCCAAGGCGGCGCCCAAGCCCGCGCCCAAGAAGAAGGGCCGCTCCAAGCTCGTCCTCCTGGGCGGCGGGGTCATCGGCCTGGTCGCCGCCGCCTACGCCGCGGGGCTGCTGCTCGACCACGCCGACGTACCGAACGGCACCACCGTCCTCGGCGTCGACATCGGCGGCAAGTCCAAGGACGAGGCCGTCAAGAAGCTCGACTCGGCCCTCGGCGACCGCGCCACCGCCCCGCTGAAGCTCTCCATCGGCGGCAAACCGGCTGCCCTCAAGCCCTCCGTGGCGGGCCTGTCCATCGACACCCAGGCCACCGTGCGCGCCGCGTCCGGGCGGGACTACAACCCCGTCACCGTGCTGGGCTCGCTCATCGGCAACACCCATGCCGCCGAGCCGACCCTGAACGTCGACGAGGAGAAGGTCGCCGCCGCCCTCAAGTCGCTGGCCGGCGAGTCCGGCTCGGCGACGGACGGCACGATCAAGTTCGAGCCGGGCAAGGCCGTCGCCGTCTACGGGCAGCCGTACGAGGGCGTGGACGTGGACAAGTCGGTCAAGGCGATCTCCCAGGCCTACCGCGACCGCGCCGCCACCGGCAAGGACAAGCCCGTCGAGCTGACGACGTCCTCGCAGCAGCCGAAGGTGACCAACGCCGAGGTCGACCGGATGATGCAGGAGTTCGCGAAGCCCGCGATGTCCGGTCTGGTCACCGTGCAGGCGGACGCGGCCCACGCCATCCAGTTCGGGCCGGAGCTCTCGCTGCCGAAGATCCTCTCCGTCAAGGAGGTGGGCGGCAAGCTCGTCGAGAGCTACGACCTGGAGGAGCTCAAGAAGCTCTACGGCAAGAAGTTCGACGGCGTCCTCATCCAGCGCGGCGACGGCACCAAGAAGCCCGTCACCCCGCAGGATGTCGCCGGCGCCCTCGGCAAGGCGTTGCGCGGCAAGACGCTCGCCGAGCGTGTCGGGACGATCCAGCAGACGGGCTGAGCGAGCCCCTCTCGCGTACGCACGAGCCCCCGTGCCCCAGCGGCACGGGGGCTCGTGCGCGTCCGGGCACGGCTTGGCGCATGACATCTGTCATCCCCGGCCCACGACGTCCGACACTGCCGACAGCACCCCCTGACCAGCGAAGATGTTCTCCATGACCACTACTGCAAGCGTCAACACGGGGGACGGGCGCCGCACGGGCGCCCCCGTGGTCAGCTTTGAGAACGTCAGCAAGAACTACGGCACCGTGCGCGCCGTCGCCGATCTGAGCCTCGACCTCTACCCGGGCGAGACCGTCGCCCTGCTCGGCCCCAACGGCGCGGGCAAGTCCTCGACCCTGGACCTGCTGCTGGGTCTGCGCAACCCCGACGCCGGGCGCGTCGAGGTCTTCGGCACCACGCCGCAGGAGGCCATCCTCCAGGGCCGCGTCGGCGCCATGCTCCAGAGCGGCGGGCTGATGGAGGAGGTGAAGGTCCGGGAGATCGTGAAGCTCGCCTGCGACCTCCACCCCAAGGCGTTCCCCGTCGACCAGGTGCTGGCGGCGGCCGACCTCACGGGTATCGCCGACCGCATGGTCAACAAGCTCTCCGGCGGCCAGGAGCAGCGCGTGCGCTTCGCCATGGCCACGGCCGGCGCCAATGACCTCATCGTCCTGGACGAGCCGACGACCGGCATGGACGTCTCGGCCCGCCAGGCGTTCTGGGGCGTGATGCGCGAGCAGACGCGCCAGGGCCGTACGGTCCTCTTCGCCACCCACTACCTCGAAGAGGCCGACGCCATCGCCGACCGCGTCATCGTGCTGCGCGGCGGCACGCTGCTCGCCGACGGCTCGGCCGCCGAGATCAAGGCCAAGGCCGGCGCCCGCCGGATCGTCTTCGACCTCGACCAGCCGGTCGGCGAGGGCGCGCTGCGCGAGCTGCCGTTCCTCGCCTCGCTGGAGGTGTCCGGCCGTACCGTGCGCATCCAGTCCCACGACGCCGACGCCACCGTCCACGCCCTCTACGGGCTGGGCCTCTACCCGCGCAACCTCGAGGTCGCGGGCCTCGGCCTGGAGCAGGCCTTCCTCGCCATCAACGACGCCGCGACCGCCGAGGAGGCGGCCCGATGAAGACTCTCGTCAAGCTGGAAATAACGCGCACCCTGCGCAACAAGAAGTTCATGTTCTTCTCCGTGATGTACCCGGCGCTGCTCTTCCTGATCATCGCCGGCGGTGCGAGCGAGGAGGAGCTCGTCAAGGGCACGCGGCTGACGCTGCCGCTGATCATGATGGTCTCCATGGCCTCCTTCGGCGCCATCACGGCCGTCCTCGTCGGCAACAGCGAGCGCATCGCCAAGGAGCGCGAGAAGGGCTGGGTGCGCCAGCTGCGCCTCACCGCCCTGCCCGGCCGCGGCTATGTGTCCGCCAAGGTGGCCTCGGCCGCCGTGGTCTCCCTCCCCTCCATCCTCGTCGTCTTCGCCATCGCCGCGGCCGTCAAGCACGTCCGGCTCGACGCCTGGCAGTGGGGCGCGCTGACGGGCTCCATCTGGGCCGGCAGCATCGTCTTCGCCGCGCTCGGTGTGGCCCTGGGCTACCTGGTCTCCGGTGACGCCGTCCGGCCGGTCACGATGATCGTCTACTTCGCGCTGTCCATCCTGGGCGGCCTGTGGATGCCGACCACGACCTTCCCGGACTGGCTCCAGTCCATCGCCAAGTGGACGCCCACCCACGCCTACGCGGCGCTCGGCCAGGCCATCGAGGGCGGCGACGCGCCGCACCTGAGGGACGTCGGCCTGCTGCTGGCTTATCTTGTCGTCTTCGCCGGCTGCGCGGCCTGGCTCTACCGCAAGGACACCCGCAAGGCCTGAGCCGACGCGGGACGGGTCCGAGGGACGGACGGAGGGAGAGAGGGGCCGATGGCCGGACGCGAGCGACGCTGGAACCCTTGGCGCGCCGTCATGGAGACCGAGGACGACCCGTCGGCCGCCGAGACCCACAACGGCATGGGCTCCCAGCCCGAGAACCGCCGCCAGATAGTGATCAAACTGCTGTGGATCTCCATCTGGTTCTTCTACCTCGCCGCCCCGGCGGAGGACGTCCTCGGCGACCACCACACCCTGGTCGGCGACGTCCTGGGCGGCGTGGGCCTGGCGGCCTTCGTGGCCGCCTACCTGACCCTGGTCTTCCGCCACACCTCCCGGGCCCTGGACCGGCCCAAGGTGCTCGGCTGGATCGGGGTGATGCTGAGTCTGGCCCTCGTCCTGTCCCTCACTCTGGGGACCCCCTGGCTGGTGCTCTTCGTCTTCTCGAGCATCGCCTGCGGGGCGGTCTTCCCCACCAAGCTCGCTCGCCTCGCCGTTCCACTGGTCACGGGGGTACTGGTGGCCGTCGGCGCGAGCATGCGGGGCCCGGTGGCGGAGTTCGTGGTGGCGCTCGTCGTCCCCGCTCTGCTCGGCGGCTTCGCGATGGTGGGGGTGCGGCAGATGGCCCTGACGACCCGTGCGCTGCGTGAGGCACGGGCGACGGTGGCCCATCTCGCCGCCAACGAGGAGAGGTTGCGGCTCGCCCGCGACCTCCACGATCTGCTCGGCCACTCGCTCTCGCTGATCACGCTCAAGAGCGAGCTGGCCGGGCGGATGCTCCCGGACCGGCCGGAGGACGCGGCCCGGCAGGTCGCCGACATCGAGCGGGTGAGCCGGCAGGCCCTGGTGGACGTCCGGGAGGCGGTGAGCGGCTTTCGCCGCCCCACCCTGGAGGCCGAGCTCGCCGGGGTCCGTACCGCCCTGGCCGCCGCCGGCATCACCGCCGACCTGAGCCGGGCCGCGGACGGCCACCCCGATCTGCCGCCCGATGAGGAGGGCGCCCTGGCGTGGGCGCTGCGCGAGGCGGTGACCAATGTCGTCCGGCACAGCGGTGCCACGCGCTGCGAGGTGACGCTCGCGGAGACGGGCGACGACATGTGCCTGACCGTCACCGACAACGGCCGCGGTCCGGGGCGCGGTTACGGGAACGGGCTGACCGGGCTGAGCGAGCGGCTCGCCCTCGCCGACGGCAGGCTGGAGACCGGCCCGGGCGCGCGCGGCGGATTCCGGCTGCGGGCGTGCGTACCGCTCTCGCGGCGGGTGGCCGTCTGACCTCTACCCTGTCGCTGTGACTTCAGCACCGCCGCCCGGGAATATTCGTGTCCTCCTCGCCGAGGACCAGTCGATGGTCAGGGAGGCGCTGGCCGCGCTTCTCGGCCTGGAGGACGACATCGAGGTCGTCGCGCAGGTGGCCCGGGGCGACGAGGTCCTGGACGCGGCCCGCGCCACGTCCCTCGACGTGGCGCTGCTGGACATCGAGATGCCCGGGATGACCGGGCTCGACGCGGCGGCGCTGCTGCGGCGGGAACTGCCCGGGCTCAAGGTCGTCATCCTGACGACCTTCGGCCGGCCCGGCTATCTGCGCCGGGCCATGGAGTCCGGCGCGGACGCGTTCCTGGTGAAGGACGCCCCGGCGGCCCAGCTGGCGGACGCGCTGCGGCGGGTGCTGCGCGGCGAGCGCGTCATCGACCCGACCCTGGCGGCGGCCGCGCTCGCCGAGGGGGCGAACCCGCTCACCGACCGCGAGCGCGCGGTCCTCACCGCGTCCGCCGACGGCTCGACGAACGTGGAGCTGGCGCGGGCGCTGCACCTCTCGCACGGGACGGTGCGGAACTATCTGTCGACGGCGATCCAGAAGACCGGGGCACGGAACCGTGCGGAAGCGGTACGGATCGCGCGGGACAAGGGGTGGCTGTGACGGTGCCCCACCCCGCCCTCAGTTGAGCATCGCCCGCGCCGCCAGCGCCTGGTGGCGGACGGACTCCGCCGCGTCCGGTTCGACCGGCGCGATGACCTCCGCGTACTCCTCCAGCTCCCGCGCCCCCCGCGCGAAGTCACCGCGCTCGACGAAGAGCTCGGCGCGCTCGTAGCGGAGCCGGGCGGGGTGGCTGGGCAGGAGGAGGGACAGCTCGACGGCCCACAGCTGGACGTCACTGCGCTCGGGCCGCGCCGCCGCCCAGGCGCGGATGTTGTTCAGGACGCGCAGCACGATCTCCTGGGGGACCGCCGGGGAGAACATCGAGGGCGTCAGCGGGGTGCCCGTGGCACCCGCGACCAGCAGCCCCGCGTCCTCCTCGGACAGGATCCGGCCGCCGTCGAAGGGGTCGACGAGCACATGCTCGCCCCGCGGGTCGCCGATGCCGACGACGAAGTGGCCGGGGAGCGCCACCCCGTACACGGGCGCGCCCGCCCGGCGGGCTACCTCTATCCACACCACGGACAGCAGGATCGGCAGCCCGCGCCGCCGCCGGAGCACCTCGTGCAGGAGCGAGGACTCCAGCCGCCGGTAGTCCGCGGGCGCGCCGTGGAAGCCGCAGCGCTCGCCGAGGAGCGTGGCCAGGGCGTCCGCCCAGCGGGCCGGTGCCACCCCGCGGCCCAGCGCGGGCAGCGACCCGGCGAGCCGGTCGAGCTCCATCTGCGCTGCGTCGGTCGCGTCCTCGCCCAGCTCCCCGCCCGCCACGGCCTCGGCCTCGGCGGAGATCAGCAGGCACAGCAGCGCCAGGTCGGGCCGGTCGTCCCGGGCGGCCCCGGCGAAGCGGTGCCGCCGGGCGGTCGTGTCGTCGTACATGCGTGCCTCGTACCCCTCGGGGCGGTGGCGCAGCCACCGCCACTGTCCATGGTGCGACCGTGTCAGTGCTCGGGGCCGCGACGGTAGTGGTAGGCGTGGTGGGTGGTGAAACCGAGCTCGTCGTAGAGCCCGGCCGCGGCCGTGTTGTCCGCCAGGGCCTGGAGATACGCCGCCGAGGCGCCCTCGCGCAGCGCCTCCTGGGCCAGCCGGGCCATGACCAGCGTGCCCAGCCCCTCCCGGCGCCGCTCCGGGGCCACCTCCAGGGCCATGAACCCGGCCCACCGGCCGTCGACCACACAGCGCGCGATGGCCGCCGGGCGCTCCCCGGCGGCTCCCGGCACGGTCGCGAACCACACCGACGGCCCGCCGCCCAGCACGGCCCGCGCGTCCACCGGGTCCGCGCCGCTCCGCCCGTAAGCCGCGAGCCAGGCCGCGTCCGGCTCACGGGCGATCCGTACGTCACCCGCGCCGGGGGCCACGGCGTCGGCGATCGGCGCCAGCGCGGCCGTCCGGGTCACGGCGGGCGACTGGGCCGTCCAGCCGCGCCGGGCGAGCTCCGCGTCCAGCCGCTCGTCCGCGTCCGGGTGACCGGTGACGACCTGGACGAGCGCCGGCAGGCCACGCTCCGCGTACCAGGCGGCCACCCGGTCCAGGGCCTCCGGCAGGGGCAGCCCGGGGTCGCCGAGGGGCAGGGCGGAGTTGGCCCGGGAGCTGAAGCCGCCCGCCGCGCGCAGCGTCCAGCCGCCCAGCCGGGCGGTCTCGCGTGCGGGCCAGCCGCGCGCCGCGACCTCCTGGAGCTCACGCAGCCCGGCGGCGGGCCCCCGCCGCCGGGCGGGTGCCATGGGGACGACCTTGCCCGCGACCAGAGAAGCCTCCGGAACCTCCACGACCTCCCCGGTACGCCGTGTGATTCGCAGCACACCGTCGCTCCAGGAGGTCAGTAGGCCCACCGCGTCGGTGAAACGCTCCGGAGAACTCCCGGAGTCGTTCAGCCGCCGTACGGAGACCCTTTTTCCCACATCTGCCGTGGAGATCCGGACCTCCAGTCTTCCGCCCGTGGTGAATTCCACAGCTCCGTCCGCCCCTCTTGTTCGTCATGTGCCCGGGGAGGGAGATACTAGGTGTGGGCATCGACGACGCCGCGCTCCCGCGCGAGATGAGCCCTACCGAGGAGGAACGACAGCGTGACCTACGTCATCGCGCAGCCTTGTGTCGACGTGAAGGACAAGGCGTGCATCGAGGAGTGCCCCGTCGACTGCATCTACGAGGGCTCCCGGTCCTTGTACATCCACCCGGACGAATGCGTCGACTGTGGTGCCTGTGAGCCGGTCTGCCCCGTCGAGGCGATCTTCTACGAGGACGACACGCCGGAGGAGTGGAAGGACTACTACAAGGCGAACGTCGAGTTCTTCGACGAGCTCGGTTCGCCCGGTGGTGCCTCCAAGCTGGGCCTGATCGAGCGCGACCACCCCTTCATCGCCTCTCTGCCCGCGGACATCAACCCGGAGCACTGACCGACAGCGGTCCTCACCGCGGCCCCGTACGGCCATCGCCGTACGGGGCCCGCGGCATTTCCCCCCACCGGCCACCCCTAGCGCACGAGAGCGAGCAGCGAGCACCGTGAGCGCAGTCTCTTCCCGCCTCCCCGTCTTCCCCTGGGACCGGCTCGAGCCCTACAAGGCCACCGCGGCCTCCCACCCCGACGGCATCGTGGACCTGTCGGTGGGCACCCCGGTCGACCCGGTCCCGGCCGTGGTCCAGCGGGCGCTGGCCGACGCGGCCGACAGCCCCGGCTATCCCACGGTGTGGGGCACGGCCGCGCTGCGCGACGCGCTGACCGGCTGGGTGGAGCGCCGCCTGGGCGCCCGGGGCCTGACGCACGCCAATGTGCTGCCGGTCGTCGGCTCCAAGGAGCTGGTGGCCTGGCTGCCGACCCAGCTGGGCCTCGGCCCCGGTGACAAGGTCGCCTACCCCCGCCTCGCCTACCCGACCTACGAGGTCGGCGCGCGCCTGGTGGGCGCCGAGCCCGTCGTCTACGACGACCCGACCGAGCTCGACCCGGCCGGCCTGAAGCTCCTCTGGCTGAACTCGCCGTCCAACCCCACCGGCCGCGTCCTGTCCAAGGACGAGCTGCGCCGGGCGGTGGCCTGGGCGCGCGAGCACGGCGTGCTGGTCTTCAGCGACGAGTGCTACCTGGAGCTGGGCTGGGAGGCCGACCCGGTCTCCGTGCTCCACCCGGACGTCTGCGGCGGCTCGTACGAGGGGATCGTCGCCGTCCACTCGCTCTCCAAGCGCTCGAACCTCGCCGGTTACCGCGCCGCGTTCATCGCCGGCGACCCGGCCGTCCTCGGTGAGCTGCTCCAGATCCGCAAGCACGGCGGGATGATGGTCGCCGCCCCGGTCCAGGCCGCCACGGTGGCGGCCCTGGGCGACTCCGCGCACGTCGCCGAGCAGCGGGCCCGCTACGCCCGCCGCCGGGACGCGCTGCGCGCCGCCTTCGAGGCCGCGGGCTTCCGGATCGAGCACAGCGAGGCGTCGCTGTACCTGTGGGCCACGCGCGACGAGTCGTGCTGGGAGACGGTCGACGGGCTCGCCAAGCGCGGCATCCTCGTCGCGCCGGGTGACTTCTACGGCCGGGCGGGCGAGCGGTTCGTACGGATCGCGTTCACCGCCACCGATGAGCGGGTGGAGGCGGCGGTCCGTCGTCTGGCCGAGTAGCGCCTACGCACGCCGCGCGCGCCGCGCAAGACGAGGGGCCCGGGAGCTTTCGCTCCCGGGCCCCTCGGTGCCGCTGTGTGACGCCGCCACTCCGGTGCTGTGACGCCGCCGCTTCCGACGGACGGATCAGCCGCCGACGCCGGGCAGCTGCGGAACGCCGCCCTTGGTCACGCCCTGTGCGGTGCCGCCGACGGCCGAGGCCGCGCCGCCCACGAGGTTGCCCGCGGCCTTGTTGGCGGCCGGAACGGTCTCGTTGCCGGCCTTGTGCACCGCGTGGGAGGCCATCGGTACGGCCGTGCCGACGGCCTGCTGCCCGACGCCCGTCGCCATGCTGCCGGCCGTGTGGGAGGTGGCACCGGCCGCCTTGCTCACGGTGGTGGTGTCCAGCGCGCTCACCGGAGCCAGATCCGTGGCCTTGGTGAGGTCCGCGGCGCTCGCGGAGCCGGCCGCGCCGACGACGGGAGCGGCACCCGCAGCGACGAGCAGGGCCACCCGGGCGATCCGGCGCGTGAGGGGGAGGGACATGTTGCTCCTTTGGCGGAGTGGGAAGTCGGTTGCTGTCCGGCGTGCGGACGCAGTGACTACCGCGTGAGCCCGGCGAAGGTTGCGGTGGACCAAGGTAAAGACTGAGTAATGCGTCGCATTATCGGGAGCACTGAAAACCCGCCATACCGGGCAGGTTGTCAATCGATACGGAAGCCCGAAAAGCCTTTATTCACAAGGGAGTTGGGGTCGGGTCGAGAACGCGTGCGGATTGCCGTCGAACCGGCAACTCCCGTATGCGGCGGGTACTCCCGGCGAGGGGACGGTCGTACTACTGAACGGTCGTGATCCGAACCGCCGGCGTGCCGTCGCCGCCCGCTTCTTCCGCCGATTTCCGCCAGCCGTCCGCCGAATTCTCCGCCGACCACACCCGGCCGCCGAAGGAGATCCGCTCGATCCGCAGTTCCGCCGCGTGGGCCACCGCCCAGGACGCCACCGCCCAGCCGCGCCGCGACGGGGTCTCGTCGTCCGGCCCCGGGCGCACCGGCACGGTCACCGTGCGGCCGCCGGCCACCCCGGCCCGGCCGTCCCCGGTCACGGACGGGGTGGCCTTCACCCCGAACTCGCGGCTCAGCTTCGACCGCACCGCCACCGGATCGCCGGCCTTGCCGTCGCTCGGGCTCTTCGTACAGCTGAACGAGGCCGCTGTGCGGCCCGTGAGCCCCGACGACAGCAACGACGCGTCCGGCTCGTGCTTGGCGTACGCCTGCGGGAAACCGCTGCGCTGCACCTTCTGTGCGGCCACCGTCAGCGGCAGCCGCGAGTAGCCCGGCACCTCCACCAGATGGTCGTAGAACTTCCCCGACGCGTAGACCGCGTCCGTGATCTGCGCGGCCGTGCCCCAGCCCTGGGTCGGCCGCTGCTGGAAGAGCCCCAGCGAATCGCGGTCGCCGTGGTGGATGTTGCGCAGCCCCGACTCCTGCATCGCCGTCGCCAGCGCGATCGTCACGGCCCGCTCCGGCAGCCCGCGCGCCGACCCCACGGCGGAGATCGTCGCCGCGTTGACCGCCTGCTCGGGGGAGAGGGAGTACGTCTGCCCGTTCGCCCGCATCGTGCAGCGCGGCGCCCCGGGCCCACCGGTGATCAGCTGCGCCACCAGATAGCCGGCCAGCGCCAGCAGCACGGCGCAGGCGGCCACGGTGCGCAGCAGGCGGCCACGGCGGGTGACGTTGATCCCGGACATGCGGGCCACGTTACTTGAGAGACCGCCCGGCGGCCCCTCCGGACCGTACCGGGCGTCGCGTTAGGCTCGCCGCATGGATCACCCCGCACTGGACCTGTCCCTCGACGCCGCCGCCCTCACCGCCCGGCTCGTCGACTTCCGTTCCGAGAGCGGTGACGAGAAAGCACTCGCCGACGCCATCGAGACCGAGCTGCGCGGGCTGCCGCACCTGACGGTCGACCGGCACGGCAACAACGTCGTGGCCCGTACGAACCTGGGCCGCGCCGAGCGGGTCGTCCTGGCCGGGCACATCGACACCGTGCCCATCGCGGACAACGTGCCCTCCCGCCTGGACGAGAACGGCATCCTGTGGGGCTGCGGCACCAGCGACATGAAGTCCGGCGTCGCCGTGCAGCTGCGCGTCGCCGCGACCGTCCCCGAGCCCAACCGCGACCTCACCTTCGTCTTCTACGACAACGAGGAGGTCGCCGCCCACCTCAACGGCCTCGGCCATGTCGCCGAGGCCCATCCCGACTGGCTGGCGGGCGACTTCGCCATCCTCCTGGAGCCCTCCGAGGGCGAGGTCGAGGGCGGCTGCCAGGGCACCCTGCGCGTCCTGCTGCGCACGACGGGCGAGCGGGCCCACTCGGCGCGGAGCTGGATGGGCTCCAACGCCGTGCACGCCGCCGCCCCCGTCCTCGCCCGCCTCGCCGCCTACGAGCCGCGCCGCCCCGTCGTCGACGGGCTCGAGTACCACGAGGGCCTCAACGCCGTACGGATCGAGGGCGGCGTCGCCAACAACGTCATCCCCGACGAGTGCACCGTGACGGTGAACTTCCGCTACGCCCCCGACCGCACGCCGGAGGAAGCGCTCGCGCACGTCCACGAGGTCTTCGCGGACTGCGGCGTCATCGAGTTCGTCGTCGACGACCACTCCGGCGCCGCCCGCCCGGGCCTCGACCACCCGGCGGCCATGGCGTTCATGGCGGCCGTCGGCGGCACGGCACGGCCCAAGTTCGGCTGGACGGACGTGGCCCGCTTCAGCGCCCTCGGCGTGCCCGCCGTCAACTACGGTCCCGGCGACCCCCTCTACGCCCACAAGCGGGACGAGCACGTGGACACCGCGAAGATCACCCACTGCGAGGAGCGGCTGCGGGCCTGGCTGACGGCTTGATCCGGTCGCCCGGGGGGACGGCGTCCCGGCGGCCACCACCTACGCTGAAGCGCAACGAGACCGACGAACCGCGGGTTCTGCGGCCCGCGGCGGAGGGAGCACGGCATGGGCAGTCCCGAGGCGTCGCGCGGGCGACGGGAACAGCGCCGGGGGCCGGTCGTCCGCCGGCACGGCCAGATGCAGGCGGGCACCACGGACCAGCATCTGCTGGACACCCGGGGGACGGCGGACTGGGTCCACGAGGACCCCTTCCGGGTCCTGCGCATCCAGTCCGAGTTCGTCGAGGGCTTCGGCGCGCTCGCCGAACTGCCACCGGCTATCAGCGTGTTCGGGTCGGCCCGTACGAAGCCCGGCTCGCCGGACTACGAGGCCGGGGTGGCCATCGGGCGCGGCCTCGTCGAGGCGGGCTTCGCCGTCATCACCGGCGGCGGGCCCGGCGCGATGGAGGCCGCCAACAAGGGTGCGACGGAAGCCGGCGGGGTCTCGGTGGGCCTCGGCATCGAGCTGCCCTTCGAGCAGGGCCTCAACCCCTATGTGAACCTGGGGGTCGACTTCCGGTACTTCTTCGTCCGGAAGACCATGTTCGTGAAGTACGCGAGCGGCTTCGTGGTCCTGCCCGGCGGACTGGGCACCCTCGACGAGCTCTTCGAGGCCCTCACGCTCGTCCAGACGAAGAAGGTCACCCGCTTCCCCATCGTCCTCTTCGGCACCGACTACTGGCGGGGCCTGCTCGACTGGCTGGAGAACACGCTCGTCGCCGAGGGCAAGGTGAGCGCCGGGGACCTCCAGCTCTTCCACATCACGGACGACGTGGAGGAGGCGATCGGGGTCGTCACGAAGGAGGCGGGCACCTGATCGCGCCTTTCTCGAGCGCCGGACGGGCCGTGTTCGCCGCCCGTCCCGGCGCTCAAGAACGCTAGGCCAGCCCCCGCCGGGCGACGGCCGGCGCACGATGGCCCGCGATCGACGCCACCATGTCGAGCACCTGCTTCGTCTCCGCGACCTCGTGCACCCGGTACACCTGCGCGCCGAGCCACGCCGAGACGGCCGTCGTCGCCAGCGTCCCGAGGACCCGCTCCTTGACCGGCCGGTCCAGCGTCTCGCCCACGAAGTCCTTGTTGGACAGCGAGACGAGCACCGGCCAGCCCGTCTCCGTCATCTCGCCCAGCCGGCGCGTGGCCTCCAGCGAGTGGCGGGTGTTCTTGCCGAAGTCGTGCCCGGGGTCGATCATGATGCCGTCGCGCCGTACGCCCAGCTCCACGGCCCGCTCCGCCAGCCCCAGCGTCACCCGCAGGATGTCCGCCATCACGTCGTCGTACTCGACGCGGTGCGGCCGCGTCCGCGGCTCCACGCCGCCCGCGTGGGTGCACACCAGGCCCGCGCCGTAACGGGCGGCCACCTCGGCCAGCTTGGGGTCCACACCGCCCCACGCGTCGTTCAGCACGTCCGCCCCGGCCTCGCAGACCGCCTCGCCGACGTCGTGCCGCCAGGTGTCGACGCTGATGATCACGTCCGGGTGGCGCCGCCGGACCTCCGCGACGAACCCGACCGTGCGCCGGGCCTCCTCCTCGGCCGTCACCTCGGCGCCGGGGCCCGCCTTGACCCCGCCGATGTCGATGATGGCGGCGCCCTCGGCCACGGCCTGCTCCACCCGGGCGAGCGCCGGCTCGTCGCTGAACGTGGCGCCCTGGTCGTAGAAGGAGTCCGGGGTCCGGTTGACGATCGCCATGATCACCGGTTCGTGGGTGTCGAACTCGCGTCGTCCAAGCCGCAGCATTTTCCGTTCTTCCTCTCCCTGGTCCGCCAGCGACCTTAACTGTCAGTGCGGCATGGCACGATCGGAGTCGACGGTTTGGCCGACGCCGGCCTGTGGACGCAACGAGGGGACGGCCGTGTTCTGGTTCTTGCTCATCGCGCTGGTCGTGGTGGTCGCCGCGGTCACGCTCGCCGTCGCCGGGGGAGGCGGTGACGGCGGTGGCGGGGACACCCTGCCCGAGGCCGCCCACGACCGGATGGCCTGGCCGCTGCCCGCCGGCCGGCCGCTGGGCCGGGCCGACGTCGAGGCGCTGCGCCTGCCCCTGGCCCTGCGCGGCTACCGCATGGCCGAGACCGACGACGCCCTGGACCGCCTCGGCGCGGAGCTCGCCGAGCGCGACGCCCGCATCGCCGAGCTGGAGGCCGCGCTCGCCGGGGCGCAGGCGGCGGCGATAGGGGTGCAGGGGCTGCTGGAGCGCGAGAGCGGCGCGGAGGAGCGGCCGGGCGGGGAGCAGCGGGAGCAGGAGCGGCAGGAACCGCAGGAGGAGCAGCAACCGCAGGACAGCCGGGGGAAGACGTCATGAGCGGCAGTGGAGTCGTCATCGGGGCGGACGGCCTGGCCCGTTGCCCCTGGGGGCTGGAGGCGGAGACCCTCGCGGACTACCGCGTCTACCACGACACCGAATGGGGCCACCCGGTCCACGGCGACGACGCCCTCTTCGAGCGGATATCACTGGAGGCCTTCCAGTCGGGGCTGTCGTGGCTGACGATCCTGCGGCGCCGCGAGGGGTTCCGGGCCGCGTTCGCGGGCTTCTCCATCGAGAAGGTGGCCGCCTTCACGGAGGAGGACGCCGAACGGCTGCTGGCCGACCCGGGCATCATCCGCAACCGCGCGAAGATCGCGGCGACGCTGGCCAACGCGCGCGCCGCCGCGGAGCTGGCGCCGGGGGAGCTGGACGCCCTGGTGTGGTCCCACGCCCCCGACGCCGCCACCCGGCCCGCGCCCCGTTCGGCGGCCGACGTCCCGGCGGTCACGCCGGAGTCGACGGCGCTGGCCAAGGCCCTCAAGAAGCAGGGCTTCCGCTTCGTGGGGCCCACGACGGCGTACGCGCTGATGCAGGCGTGCGGGCTGGTGAACGACCACTTGGCGGACTGTCACGCGCGGAAGGGCTGAATCCCCTCCCTGCCGGCCCTGTCGGCTCTACCGGCCCACGAAGCGCGGGCGTTCCTTCGCCAGGAACGCCGCCACGGCGATGCCGTGGTCCTCCGTCGTGGCCGCCGCGCGCTGGAGCTCCTCCTCCTTGGCCAGGGTCTCCTCCAGACCGTGCGCCGCCCCGTGGGCGAGCGACTCCTTGATCGCCGCGTACGCCGCCGTCGGCCCCTCGGCCAGCCGGCGGGCGACCTCCGTCGCCGCGACGGCCAGCTCGGCCGCCGGGACGACCCGGTTCGCGATGCCCAGCTCGTACGCCTCCTGGGCGCTCACATTGCGGGGGAAGAGCAGCAGGTCGGCGGCGCGGCCGCGGCCGATGAGCCGGGGGAGGGTCCAGGAGACGCCCGAGTCGGCGGTGAGCGCGACCCCGGCGAAGGACGTGTTGAAGGAGGCCGAGTCCGCGACCACGCGGTAGTCCGCCGCGAAGGCGAAGCCCGCGCCGGCGCCCGCCGCCACGCCGTTGACCCCGGCCACGACGGGCTTGGGCATCCGGGTGATGGCGGTGACGATGGGGTTGTAGTGCTCCTCGACGGTGTCCATGGCCGACCGGGTTCCGTTCTCACGGTCGGCGGCCAGCGAGGTCACGTGCTCCTTGAGGTCCTGGCCCACACAGAAGGCCCGCCCGGTGGCGGTCAGCAGCACCGCCCGTACGGCGGGGTCCTCGCCTGCCCGGCGCAGGGCGTCGCGGAGGGCGATCTTCGTCTCGGTGTTCAGCGCGTTCATGGCGTCGGGACGATTCAGCGTGATCGTCGCGAGCCCGTCGGTCACCTCGTGGAGCACGGTGTCCGCCATGGTGCGGTCCCTCCCTGGGTCGGCTGCGGTGCGAGAAGTGGGGATGCGTGCCCAGGATGCCGGAGATCATCGGGACCGGATATGTGACCTGCGTCAAAGAATCAGCCGCCGAGACGGCCGTGAGAGCGATGCAGGAATACCTCGCGATCCCCGAATTGGGTGGTTTTGCGGCAGCGCGTTGCCAAAGGGATGCGGACTGATGTTGGTCATCGGGTCGCGCGATGCGGGATAATGGCCTGGAAGCAATGTGTTCGATGCCGGTGACGCGTGCCCTTTCCGGGGCCGTCGGCTGACGATGAGCTGGTTTCAGGAAGGGGAACGAGCATGGCGGCCATGAAGCCGC
Organism: Streptomyces sp. NPDC037389; assembly: GCF_040636475.1. NCBI lineage: Bacteria > Bacillati > Actinomycetota > Actinomycetes > Kitasatosporales > Streptomycetaceae > Streptomyces > Streptomyces sp. NPDC037389. The sequence continues at coordinate 155,700 of NZ_JBEZUS010000009.1, read as the reverse complement.
GGACGGGCGATGGCCCGCTCGAGGTGACCAAGGAGGGGCGGGGCATCGTCATGCGGGTTCCGCTCGAAGGCGGCGGTCGTCTCGTCGTCGAGCTGACCCCCGACGAGGCCAAGGCCCTCGGCGAGGCCCTGGAGAAGGTCGTCGTCTGACGCCCAGGCCTCATAGGCCACGGGCCCAGAATTCTCCCGCACCGCCCCGGCAACCCGGCTTCGTCCCGGTCCCGGGGCGGCGGCGTATCCGCATCCGGATGCCGGCCCGCCCGCCGGTGCCGAGGGGCGGGCCGTACGGCGCCGGGCCGTACCCGGCCGCCGTTCCCGCCTCGCCCTGCACCGCCCTGCCCCGCCCCGTCGCTCCGTCGCGCGATCAGCCGCGCTTGACGGCGCAGAGCAGCCCGTCGCCCACCGGCAGCAGGGACGGTACGAGCGCGGTGGACTCCCGGACGGCCCGCAGCAGTTCGCGCAGCCGCTGCACCTCGGCGGGCGGCACGGCCGAGTCGACCGTACGGCCGTCCGCGAAGACGCCCTCGAAGCAGACCAGCCCGCCCGGGCGCAGCAGGCGCAACGATTCGGCTAGGTAGTCGAGGAACTCCGTCCGGTCACCGTCGCAGAAGACCAGGTCGTATCCGCCGTCCGCGAGCCGGGGCAGCACCTCCAGGGCCCGGCCGGGGATGAAGCGCGCCCGGTTGCCGGCGAAGCCCGCGGCGCGGAAGGCCTGGCGGGCGAACTGCTGGCACTCCGGGTCGCTGTCCACGGTGGTCAGCACCCCGTCCGGCCGCATGCCGTGCAGCAGGTGGATGCCGGAGACCCCGGTGCCGGTGCCGATCTCGGCGACGGCCTTGGCGTCCACAGCGGCGGCGAGCAGGCGCAGCGCCCCACCGGTGCCGTTCGACACCGAGGTGAGCCCCGCCTCGTAGGCCCGGTCCCGGGCCCAGCGCAGTGCCTCGTCCTCGGCGACGAACACATCGGCGAACGCCCAGCTCGTCTGCTGGTTGCCGGTAATGGCCCTCTCCTGTCCCCGTGGTCGACGCAACCGTGACTGTATCCGCTGCCCATGGGAACCCGCAGATGGGACCGGGCGTTGATGGGTACGGGACGCCGACGGAGGGGGCGGAGTCCGGCGGGAACCACCGGCGCGGGCCGTTCGTCACGGATGACAACGGATCAAGACCAAAAACCGGGTCAAAAATGCTTATCCGGAGCTAACGGGCGAGGTGGATATGGTAGGGGCTCCACTGGACACCACCAGAGCCGACAGGGGAGGTGCGGCTGCGGACGGCGACCGCCGGGGAGTGCTCAGGCGCTTCCGCCGGTCAGCTCCCGAGCCGAAATCCGTGACCTACACCGCTGACCGTTCCAACGCCGCCCGCACCGCGACCACCGCGACTTTCGCCACCGACGCGGATGCGCAGCAGGCGTGGACTCCGCCCAGCTGGGAGGAGATCGTCAGCACGCACAGCGCCCGGGTCTACCGTCTCGCCTACCGGCTCACCGGAAACCAGCACGACGCCGAGGATCTCACACAGGAGGTCTTCGTGCGGGTCTTCCGCTCCCTGTCCACGTACACCCCGGGGACGTTCGAGGGCTGGCTCCACCGGATCACCACGAACCTGTTCCTCGACATGGTCCGGCGCCGTCAGCGCATCCGCTTCGACGCGCTGGGCGAGGACGCCGCCGAGCGGCTGCCCAGCCGTGAGCCGTCCCCGCAGCAGCACTTCAACGACACCCACTTCGACGCGGACGTCCAGCAGGCGCTGGACACCCTCGCGCCGGAGTTCCGCGCCGCGGTCGTCCTGTGCGACATCGAGGGGCTCTCCTACGAGGAGATCGCCGCGACCCTCGGCGTCAAGCTCGGCACCGTGCGCAGCCGTATCCACCGCGGCCGTTCCCACCTCCGCAAGGCGCTCCAGCACCGCTCGCCCGCCGCCCGGGCCGAGCAGCGCGCGGTGGCGGGAGTGGCCTCCGGCGGTGGGGGTACCTCCCATGCCGTTCAGGCCATGGGGGCTCTCGGTGGGGAGGTCGGGATCGCGTGACCACCTCCGGCGGTCAGTCCCCCGCCGAGCACCATCTCGGCGACCGCCTCGCTGCCCTCGTCGACGGGGAGTTGGGGCACGATTCGCGGGAGCGGGTGCTGGCGCACCTCGCCACCTGCTGGACATGCAAAGCGGAGGCCGACGCGCAGCGTCGGCTCAAAAGCGTGTTCGCGGAGGCCGCACCGCCGCCGCTCTCCGACTCGCTGCTCGCCCGGCTGCAAGGGCTGCCGGGCGGCGTGGGCGGCGGCCCGCCCGGCCCCGGGCCCGGGCCGTCCGGTGACGGGGGTGAAGGCGGTGCCCCGGTCGTGGGAAGAGGCGCCTTCGGCGCCGGGGCGGAGGCCTTCGTCCTGCTTCCGGCGGTCGGCCCCCAGCCGCGTGACCGGGGCTTCCGCACCCATCCGGTGGGGCAGGGCGGCTCGCGCGGCCGCCGGTTCGCCTTCGCGGCGGCCGGGGCGGTCTCGCTGGCCGCGATAGCCCTCGCCGGGGCGCAGCCGCTGGAGACGCCCGTGGCGTCGGGGCAGGCCCGTGGCGACGGCACCAGCGCGGCCACGAGCTCGCTGGGGTCGGCGCAGGGCGTGCCCCTGGACCGGTACGACCAGCGCGACCTGGGCCGGACGCAGCCGACGGCGCAGGAACTGTCGGCGACGTTCGCGGCCCCACTGGTCGCGGGCGTCTCCCTGCTGCGCCCCTCCGGCACGCGGATGCTGCCGCCGCTGGTCCGCAAGCCCGCGACCCTCGCCGCGCAGCCGCGGGCCAAGTCGTCGGCGCCCTCGGCACCGGTGGTGCCTCCCCGCTGACCGCGGCGGCCTCCCCCCTCCGCACATGGCCGGGGACCTGGTGTAATCGTCTGTGGGGCGCGCGTGTTTCGAGCATGCGCGCCTCGGCGACGAACGGTGGGGAGAGGAATGGACGAGGGGAAGGCGCGGGCGTCCGCGCCCAAGCCGCACTGGTGGCACCGCCGGCGCACACCGGAGGGCGTCCCGCCGCAGCCACTCGCGGGCCCGGGCGACACCCCCGCCGCGCCGCTGCACGCCCCGGACCCTTACAGCACCCCGCCCTACGGCCGCCCCGGCCCCTGGGCCCCGGCCCCTCCGGTCCAACGCCCCGCCCTGACCCCGCCCCAGGGCACCCCGCTGGCACCGGGGGCGACGCCGCCCCCGATGGCCCCTGCGGTGTACGCCCCGCCGCCCGCCGAACCGGCCACGCGGCCGCAGCCCCCGGCCGGCCCGGCCGCCGAGCACATCCCGTACCCGGTGCCTCAGCCGCAGGCGGCTCCCCAGCCGGAACCGCAGCCCCAGCCGGAACCGCAGCCCCAGCCGCACCCCGCACCCCCGAACTCCGCCCTTCCCCCCGACCCGTGGGCCTACGACCCCTGGGCCGTCGGCGGCGCGCTGCCGACGGCGGCGTACGGCGCCGAGCCCGGCAAGCGGGTGACCGTGGCGCGTGGCCGGATCGTGGTCGGGGCCGCCGTCGTGGCGTTGGTCGCCGGGGGGATCGGGGGCGGGGTCGGGATGTATCTGGAGCGGGACGGCGGAGTCGCCGGGCGGGTGACGTTGCCGCAGTCCGGGGCCGGGAGCGTCGATCGCGCGCCCGGGAGCGTCGCGGGGATCGCCGCCCGTGCGCTGCCCGGCGTCGTCACGATCCACGTGCGCGGCGGCGGCGACCAGAGCACCGGCACCGGCTTCGTGCTCGACAAGAAGGGGCACATCCTCACCAACAACCACGTCGTGCAGTCCGCCGCGTCCGGCGGCGGCTCCATATCCGTGACGTTCAACGGCGGCCAGACCGCCAAGGCCGACCTCGTCGGCCGCGACGGCGGCTACGACCTCGCCGTGATCAAGGTGTCCGGCGTGTCCGGCCTCACCCCCCTCCCCCTCGGCAATTCCGACTCCGTGCGCGTCGGCGACTCCGTCATCGCGATCGGCGCGCCCTTCGACCTCGCCGGCACCGTCACCACCGGGATCATCAGCGCCAAGGGGCGCCCGATCACCGCCGGCGGCAAGAAGCAGGACGGCGGCGACATCAGCTACGTCGACGCCCTCCAGACCGACGCCCCGATCAACCCCGGCAACTCCGGCGGCCCCCTGATGGACTCCCAGGCCCGGGTCATCGGCATCAACAGCGCCATCCGCTCCGCCGGGGACTCCGAGTCCCGCGGGGCAGGCGGCCAGGGCGGCAGCATCGGCCTGGGCTTCGCGATACCGATCAACTCCGCGCGGCGGGTCGCCGAGGAGCTGATCAACACCGGGAAGGCCACCCATCCGGTGATCGGCGTGTCACTCGACATGGCCTATGCGGGTGACGGCGCACGGGTGAACGCCGACGGCTCCAAGGCCCCGGCCGTCACCCCCGGCGGTCCCGCCGAGAAGGCGGGCATCCGGGCCGGCGACGTCATCAAGAAGGTGGACGGCGTCCCCGTGCACGCCGCCCAGGAGCTGATCGTCAAGATCCGTGGCCACCGTCCGGGCGACAGCCTCTCCCTGACCCTCGAACGGGAGGGCCGGGAGCAGATCGCCCGGCTGACACTGGGCTCCGCGACCAGCGGCTGACCAGCGGCCGAGGGGCCGGGGCGGCCCATCCGCCGCCCACCGCGCGCTCACCGATCTCCGAACCTTCGCCCGATTTTGACCGGCGTGTCTCCCGTCGCCCCCTGCGGGCCAGGTACCGTGATACCCGGCCTTTCCCGGCCATCGACGCCCCCAAGGAGCTGAGCAACGTGCTCGACATAGGACCCCTCGAGCTGATCACGCTCATCGTCCTTGCCGTGCTCATCTTCGGTCCCGACAAGCTGCCGAAGATGATCCAGGACGTGTCGCGCACGCTGCGCAAGATCCGGCAGTTCTCCGAGAACGCCAAGGAAGACATCCGCACCGAGCTCGGTCCCGAGTTCAAGGACTTCGAGTTCGAGGACCTCAACCCCAAGACGTTCGTGCGCAAGCACGTGCTGGACAAGGACGAGCTCGGCCTGAAGGAGATCCGCAACGGCTTCGACTTCAAGTCCGAGATGGCCGAGATGGCCGAGGTCACCGACGCGGCGCACGGCCGGACGGCCCCCTCGTCCGCCGGCTCCTCCGCCGGCTCCTCCGCCGGCTCCGGCACCCCGGACCTGCTCAAGAAGCGCGAGAGCGGCATTCAGCCGGGGGAGCGTCCTCCGTACGACGCCGACGCCACCTGAGCCCGTCGATGCGGGGCCCCATTGACGGGGGTGGCTATCCTCCCTTTGTTTGGGGTGCGGTCGGGAGCGAGCGGCCGGTCCGCCCAGGACGACGGGGCTATGAGGAGGCGCCGCGCAGATGGAGACGACGAGTCGGGCAGGGGCGCGAGGGGCCGGCGAGGCCGACGCGTCCGCCGCCGGTACGCCGGACGGGCAGGGCGGGCCCGGTAGCCGGCGCTCGGTGGACGGCTATCTCCTGGCGTCGTTCCCGTGGTACGGCCTGGACGAGGCCTACACCGGGCCGCGCTGGCTGATGCAGGTCGGCGCCGCCGCCGACGGCACCGTGGAGCACGGCTCCACGGGCCATGGTGCCGAGCCGCAGCTGCGGATGGGCCGGATCGAGCACGACACCGCCACCCAGCGCTTCGCGGTCGTGGTCACCGTCGCCAGCCGCCCGGTGCGGCGCAGCGCCGACGGCACGGGCGTGCTGGAGGCCACCTCGGTCTCCTCGGCCGCCTGGCTGGCCGGCTCGGGGCTGCTGGCCTGCACCTGGCCCTCCCAGATGGAGCGCGCCCTGCGCCAGGACTGGCTGGACCAGCAGACGGCCCTCGCCTGGGAGCTCGCCGACCATCTGGACGACCCGGCCTGGACGACGCTGTCGCTCCCGGTGGACGGGGTGCCCACGGACTTCCGCTACCGGGAGTCGGAGTACGGCTGGGTGCTCGCCGGTTCGGCGGAGGGTGTGCACCTAGGCGCGTACGGGCGGGGCATGAGCGCGTACGGCATGGGCTTCGCGGTGATCCCGGACATCAGGGTCTACGCCGCGGACTGACCCGGGCCCGGCCGGATCATCGGTCCCCGGTCATCGGTCCCCGGTCACCCGTCGGGCCGTCCCGGGCTGCGTGCCCCGTGGAGCCGGGCTTGAATGCCCGCAGGGGGCCGACTTCCGGGAAGGTGACGCGCCATGACGGGCAAGTTCGAGATGTACGAGGACAGGGCCGGCCACTACCGCTACCGGCTGAAGGCAGGCAACGGCGAGATCATCGCCGTAGGCGAGGCCTACAACAGCAAGTCGGCGTGCGAGAAGGGCATCGAGTCGGTGAAGCAGAACGCCGCGACGGCCCCCGTGAAGGACCTGGGACACCAGGAGAAGTAGCGCCCACGGCATGCGGAGGGCGCCGGACGGGATCCGCCCGGCGCCCCACCGCGTGACGCGTCAGAACTTGTTGCGCGGCGTGATGCCCAGCGACATGCCCGACAGGCCGCGCTGCCGCCCGCCGAGCTTGCCCGCGATGGCGCGCAGCGCGCTGCCCGCCGGGGAGTCGGGGTCGCTCAGGACGACCGGCTTGCCCTCGTCGCCGCCCTCGCGCAGCCGGACGTCGATCGGGATCGAGCCCAGGACGGGAACGTTCGTGCCCGTGGTGCGGGTGAGGCCGTCGGCGACCTTCTGGCCGCCGCCCGTGCCGAAGACGTCGACCATCTCGTCGCAGTGCGGGCACGGCAGCCCGGACATGTTCTCCACGACGCCGACGATCTTCTGGTGGGTCTGCACGGCGATCGAGCCGGCCCGCTCGGCGACCTCGGCGGCGGCCTGCTGAGGGGTCGTCACCACGAGGATCTCGGCGTTGGGGACCAGCTGGGCCACCGAGATGGCGATGTCGCCCGTGCCCGGCGGCAGGTCGAGGAGGAGCACGTCCAGGTCGCCCCAGAAGACGTCCGCCAGGAACTGCTGGAGGGCGCGGTGGAGCATGGGGCCGCGCCAGACCACCGGGGCGTTGCCCGGGGTGAACATGCCGATGGAGATGACCTTCACACCGTTCGCCGACGGCGGCATGATCATGTTTTCGACCTGGGTGGGACGGCCGTCCGCGCCCAGCATGCGGGGCACCGAGTGGCCGTAGATGTCGGCGTCCACGACACCGACCTTCAGGCCGTCGGCCGCCATGGCGGCGGCCAGGTTGACCGTCACCGAGGACTTGCCGACGCCGCCCTTGCCGGAGGCGACCGCGTAGACGCGGGTCAGCGAGCCGGGCTTGGCGAAGGGCACCTCGCGCTCGGCCTGGCCGCCGCGGAGGGAGGACGCGAGCTCGCGGCGCTGCTCGTCGCTCATCACGTCCAGCTCGACGGTGACGCCCGTGACGCCCTCGACCCGCGAGACGGCCTCGGTCACCATCGAGGTGATCTTGTCGCGCATGGGGCAGCCGGCGACCGTCAGATAGACCGCCACCGCGACCGTACCGTCCGCCGCGATCTCCACCGATTTGACCATCCCCAGCTCGGTGATGGGGCGCTGGATCTCGGGGTCGTTGACCGTCGCGAGCTCGGCGCGGATCGCGTCCTCACTCGGCGCGGCGGTGTCTGGGGGTACCTCCCAGGTCGAAGACTCTGGGGGAGTGTCGGTAGCCATAGCTCCGATGGTACGGCTCGGCACAGGGCCTCGGGAAAGCCTCTCAGCGGTCGCCTTCCTCACTCTCCGCCGGGAATACCCGGAGCTGCTCCAGCTCCCTGACCAGGTCCTGGAACTCCGAGCGGATCCAGTCCCGGGTCGCGACCTCGCCGAGGCCCATCCGCAGCCCGGCGATCTCCCGCGTCAGGTACTCGGTGTCCGCGATGGAGCGCTCGTTCTGCTTGCGGTCCTGCTCCAGATTGACCCGGTCGCGGTCGTCCTGGCGGTTCTGCGCCAGCAGGATCAGGGGTGCGGCGTACGACGCCTGGAGGGACAGCACGAGCGTCAGGAAGATGAACGGGTAGCTGTCGAACCGCAGGTCCCCGGGGACCGTGGTGTTCCACAGGACCCAGAGGATGATGAAGACCGTCATCCAGACGATGAAGCGGCCCGTGCCCAGGAAACGGGCGATCCGCTCCGACATCCGGCCGAAGGCCTCCGGGTCGTACTCCGGCAGCCAGCGGGCGCGCTTCACCCGCGGCAGGTCGAGCCGGGCGCGCGGCGGCCCGTGGGGGTGGGGGTGCACGGCCGCCGACTCCGCCTTGACCCGCTCGGCGGACCGGTCCGCGCGCAGCGCCGGCGCCGTGGTGCGGGCCCGGTCGCGGTCCCCGGGCCTCATGGCGCGCCGCCCGGGAGGTCCATGCCGAACGCGCCGTGGTGGAGCTCGGTCTCCCGCCAGTCGTCCGGCAGCAGGTGGTCGAGGACGTCGTCCACGGTGACCGCGCCGAGCAGCGAGCCGCTGTCGTCCACGACGGGCACGGCGACCATGTTGTACGTCGCCAGATAGCTGGTGACGGCGCGCAGCGGGGTGTCCGGCGGCAGCGGCCGCAGCTCGGTGTCGGTGAGCGAGCCGACGAGCGTGAACGGCGGGTCGCGCAGCAGCCGCTGGAAGTGGACGGTGCCCAGGTACTTGCCCGTCGGCGTCTCGTCCGGCGGGCGGCACACGTACACCTGGGCGGCGAGCGCGGGGGAGAGGTCGGGGTTGCGCACCCGCGCCAGCGCGTCGGCGACGGTCGCGTCCGGGCGCAGCACGACCGGCTCGGTGGTCATCAGGCCGCCCGCCGACAGCTCCTCGTAGGACATCAGCCGCCGGACGTCGGCCGCCTCGTCAGGCCGCATCAGCGTCAGCAGCCGCTCCATCTCCTCCTCCGGCAGCTCGGAGAGCAGGTCGGCCGCGTCGTCGGGGTCCATGGCCTCCAGGACGTCGGCGGCCCGCTCCTCCTTCAGCTTGCCGAGGATCTCGATCTGGTCGTCCTCCGGCAGCTCCTCCAGGACGTCCGCGAGCCGGTCGTCGTCCAGGGCGGCGGCGACCTCGGCGCGCCGCTTGGGGGAGAGGTGGTGGAGCACATTGGCCAGGTCGGCGGGGCGCAGCCGCTCGAAGGTGGCCAGCAGGTTCTCGGCGCCCTGGCCGTGCTCCTCCAGCGAGAAGCCCGTGACGGCGGACCACTCCACCGTCAGCGTCTCCCCCTTGCGGCGCAGGGCGCCGCCCTTGCCCCGGCGGACGAAGACCTTGTCGATCTCCCAGTCCCGGCGGGCGGGCAGCTGGGTGACGGACACGTCGAGGACGGTCACCTCCTCGTCCGTGCCGACGAGCATCACCCGGCGGTCGAAGAGCTCGCCGAAGACCAGCGTCTCCGTGGGCCGCTGCTCGAACCGCCGCATGTTCACCACGCCCGTGGTGATGACCTGCCCGGACTCCACGCCGGTGACCCGGGTCATGGGCAGGAAGATCCGCCGGCGGCTGACCACCTCCACGACCAGCCCCAGCACCCTGGGCGGCCGCTTGCCCACGCGCAGCATCGCCACGACATCGCGGACCCGGCCCACCTGGTCCCCATTGGGGTCGAAGACCGCCACGCCCGAGATGTGCGAAACGAACACCCGGGGGGCGCCTGCTGCCATGGCCGCGTACCTCCTCCCAGGCCGGGTGGTGTCCGATTCAGGCTAACGTGACCGGCTTCGCCGGGCGCGGGAGAGACGGCCGTACGGAGCCTCTACGGATCCTGTACGGACTCCCCGCTTCCGCTCCTCGGTGGCACGGGTACGCTGCGCCGTAGCCCACCGGTGACCGGAGGACAGGAGCAGAGGTGCGAACGCGGAACGCGGCTCTCGTGGGAGCCCTGTGCGTCGGCCTGTCGGCCGTGCTCACGGCCTGCGGCGGCGGCAGCGAGGACCCCGACGCGGGGACCAACGGCGTCGGCAAGCTCGAACCCGCCGCCATCCAGGACAAGGCCCGCACCGCCGCGCGGGGCGCCGAGGCCGTCCACCTGTCCGGCAACGTCGTCAGCCAGGGCCGTACGTACCGCATCGACATGCGGCTGAAGAAGAACGGCGGCACGGGCCGGGTGTCCTCCTCCGCCGCCAGCTCCTTCGAGCTGCTGCGCGTGGGCGACGACCTCTACCTCAAGGCGCCCGCCGGGTTCTGGGCCAAGGGGTCCACGCCGGCGCCCTCGAAGGCGCCCGCCCCCTCCGCCCCGGCCAAGGGGGACGCGGCCGCCGCCGCGGGCAAGCTCGACGACAAGTACGTCAAGGTGCCCTCGGACGACCCCGCCTACCAGCAGTTCCGGGGCTTCACCGACAAGGACGTCCTCCTCGACGGCCTGCTCACCCTCCACGGCACCCTCGCCCGCGGCGACCACGGCACGGTCGGCGGCGTCCGCACCATCCGGGTCACGGGCGCCAAGGGCGGCGGCGGCACGATGGACGTCTCCCTCGGCGGCACCCCGTATCCCGTGCGGGTACAGCGCGCCGGCGGCGCGGGGCAGCTGGAGCTGGACGGCTGGGGCAAGGACTTCGCCCTCGCCGTCCCCGACAAGAACCAGACGGTCGACTACGGCAAGCAGATGCGCATCCCCTCGGGCGGCGCGCTCCCGTCATCGGGAGAGGGCGCGAACCCGGGGCGGTGACGCGCGGGATGCCCGGCGCGGGTATTCAGCGCCCCGCGCGGCGTCCCCGGCGCAGCAGCCGCGGCAGTGCCGCCGGCATGGGCTCGCGCGTCGTCGCCGGCGTCGCCAGCGGGACCGCCGCCAGGGAACCGTCCGGCAGGTCCGCGGTGGCACCGGACGGCGCCAGCCGCAGCACCCGGCACTCCTCGGCCCAGCGCTCCTCCAGCCCCTCCGCGCCGGGCGCGTTGAGCCGCTTGCCCTTCAGCTCGGCGACGGCCGCCGCCCACTCCTCCCCGCGCGCCGGGAGCTCGCTCACCGACGCGGTCCAGGAGACCAGCCGCCCGCCCTTGTCCTTGCTGCGCACCGTGACGGTGGCCGTGGCGCCCTCGGCGAGCCCCAGCTCGTCCACGGGCTGCTCGCCCGGGCCGCCCACGAGATGCACGGCACCCTCGTGCCAGACGTGCCACAGCGCCCTGCTGGGCCCGGCCGGACCCTTCACCCAGATGAGGCCGGACTTCTTCGTGGCCTCTTCGATCAGCGCCTGCGTCAACGTCATGCGCCCTACCTTACGCACGCGCCCTAGGCTGGGCTCGTGAGTGCTGCCCGAGCGAGACGCGACGCGATACCGACGCCCAGGACGACCCCCGGACCGGCCGGCCCGGACCCGGCCCCCGGCGTGCCGGTGGCCTCCGTCCGCACGGAGCTGCTGCTCCTCGCCGTCGCGATCGCCGGCGTCTCCCTCTCCGCGCCGCTGATCGCGGCCACCGCCGCCCCCGCCCTGGCCATCGCCTTCTGGCGCAACGCCATGGCCGTCGGCGCGCTCACCCCCGTCGCCCTGCTCCGCCGACGCCACCGCGCCGAACTGCGCGGCATCGGCCGGCGGACGGCACTGCTGGCCGTCGCCGCCGGAGCGCTGCTCGCCGTCCACTTCGGGGTCTGGCTGCCCAGCCTCCAGATGACCTCCGTCGCGTCGTCCACCGCGCTGGTCACCACCACGCCCATCTGGACCACCCTGCTGCTGCGCCTGCGCGGCCACCGCCCGCCCGCGCTGGTCTGGGCCGGCACCGCGCTGGCCTTCCTCGGCGTGCTGACGCTCACGGGCGTCGACATGTCCCTCTCCCCGCGCGCCCTCGCCGGGGACGCCCTCGCGCTGGCGGGCGGCATCGCGGCCGCGGGATACGTCCTGCTGGGCGCGGAGGTGCGCCGGACGGTGGGCACGGTCGCGTACACCTACGTCTGCTACACGACCACGACGGTGCTGCTGCTCGCCGCGTGCCTGTGCGGGGGAGTGTCCCTCGGCGGCTACAGCGGGGAGACGTGGCTGAAGCTGGCGGTGCTCACGGTCGCGGCCCAGCTGCTGGGCCACTCGCTGATCAACCGGGTGGTCAAGGGCCTGGGCCCGTCCGTCACGTCCACGGCGATCCTGCTGGAGACGCCGGGGGCGGCGCTGATCGCGGCGTTGTGGCTGGGGCAGGAGCCGCCCGCGGTGGCGTATCCGGCGCTGGCCGTGATCATGGCGGGGCTGGCGCTGGTCATCATGGGCGGTCGTAAGAAGGACGCGGTGGCCCCGGAGTCCGGGGTTTAAAGATCTGGGACGCGCCTACAGCCACCCGTTCCGCTTGCTGTGTTCCCCGAGGGAAAGCCCCCGGACCCCCGGCCGGGAGGGCGACCCGGCATCCGTCCGTCAGACCGCCCTACAGCCACCCATTCCGCTTGAAGCCGCGGTGGATGATCACACAGATCGCGACCGTGACCGCCATGACCGCCGGATAGCCGTACTTCCAGTGCAGCTCCGGCATATTGTCGAAGTTCATGCCGTAGATCCCGGCGATCATCGTCGGGACGGCGAAGATCGCCGCCCAGGACGTGATCTTGCGCATGTCCTCGTTCTGCGCCACCGACGCCTGCGCGAGGTTGGCCTGGAGGATGGAGTTCAGCAGGTCGTCGAAGGAGACCACCTGCTCGTGCACGCGCGCCAGGTGGTCGGCGACGTCGCGGAAGTACTTCTGGATGTCCGGGTCGACCAGCCGCATCGGCCGCTCGCTCAGCAGCTGCATCGGCCGCATCAGCGGGGTCACCGCGCGCTTGAACTCCAGCACCTCGCGCTTGAGCTGGTAGATGCGGCCCGCGTCGCCGCCCCGCCGGCTGCCCTTGCTGGGCTCGGAGAAGACGTCGATCTCCACCTCGTCGATGTCGTCCTGCACGGCGTCGGCCACGGCTATGTAGCCGTCGACCACCTGGTCGGCGATGGCGTGCAGCACGGCCGAGGGGCCCTTGGCGAGCAGCTGGGCGTCCTCCTCCAGCCGGTGGCGCAGGGCGCGCAGCGAGCCCTGGCCGCCGTGCCGGACGGTGATGATGAAGTCCGGGCCGGTGAAGCACATCACCTCGCCGGTCTCCACCACCTCGCTGGTGGCGGTGAGTTCGGCGTGCTCCACATAGTGGATGGTCTTGAAGACGGTGAAGAGCGTGTCGTCGTAGCGCTCCAGCTTGGGCCGCTGGTGGGCGTGGACCGCGTCCTCCACGGCCAGCGGGTGCAGCCCGAACTCGCGGGCGATCCCGGCGAACTCCGCCTCCGTGGGCTCGTGCAGCCCTATCCACGCGAAGCCACCGGTGTTCCGCACCCGGCGCAGCGCCTCGGCGGGGCTGACGAGCTCGCTGACGCGCTTGCCGTCGCGGTAGACGGCGCTGTCCACGACGGCACTGCTGACCGAAGCGTCACGGGTGGTGCCGTAACCGCCGCCCTGGGCGGGCACCCGGCGCAGGGCGGGGCGGACGGCGGCACGCAGGTCACGGATCATCGACATGGCTGGCTCCTTCACGGGCCGGCCGCGGGCCGCTACGCGGGTACAACGCTGCCTGGAAGGAGGACGTGGCCGGGCGCCCGTGGCGCGGGGGATCACGTCCGCGAATCAGGCGGCGCTACGCGCGGTGCGTGGCGGCCGACGGCAGTTCGCGGAGAGTTCGCAGAGAACTGCGGAGAACACGGAACAAAGCGAGGGGAAGGCGCTCTTCCGTCAAGTGCCGCGGGTGTGAAGGGACTTCCGGGATTCCGTCCGGCGGAGGGGCCGGTCGTGGAAGGCCTCAGATCACAGGGTGACGCGCGTCCGGGGCGAGGAGACGGGAGAACTGCCGGTACTGCACGGTCGACTAGGATCCACCGCAGCCCCACCTCCTCCGGCCGGTCCCCACGTAAGGGACGAACGTCATGCCTTGACCAGAGGCCGAGGCGAGTCAAGGCTAGCAGTGCCCCGGCGCGTCAAGGCCCCGCTTTGCCTGTTCGATACGCGTTCTATGCTCACTGCATGTCAGACGTTCTCGCATTGGTCGAGGCCCGGCTCCTGACGGCCCTCGGTGCACCCGACGCGCGTGCCGCGATCACCTTCCTGGGCACCGACCGGATCGAGGTCCTCCGGTTCCTTGACTCCGACGACTCCGGGGACATCGTCCGCTACGCCACCCTCGGCATGTCCGCCCAGCCCATGACCGACCCCACGGCCACCCTCGCCGACCCCCTGCGCGGCCCCCGCGCCGAACTGGTCCTCTCCGTGCGCGCCGGCCGCGCCGACACGGACAAGGTGCTCCGCCCGCTCGCCGTCCTCGCCGCGTCACCCCAGGTCGAGGGGCTCGTGGTGGCGCCCGGCGCCTCGCTGGACACCGGCGAGCCGCTCTGGCCCGGGGCGCCCTTCACCTCCGTGCTCGTCGCGGAGTCCGGCGGTCTGGTCGAGGACCTGGAACTGGACGCTCCGCTGGATCCCGTCCGCTTCCTGCCCCTGCTGCCGATGACACCCAACGAGGCCGCGTGGAAGCGCGTCCAGGGCGCCGCCGCGCTGGAGGAACGGTGGCTGCGACACGGCACGGATCTGCGCGACCCGCTGCGCGCCGGGGTGCCGCTCGGCGGGTGACCGGCGGGCGCCACGCCGCCCGGGGTGTCCCGAAGGGTGGGGACGCCCCGACTCCGGACGGGTGATCGTCCTTGACGCGGGGGCGCCCTGGTAGGACCGTTGGAGGCTATGAGGGGCGAACCCAGTTGCCCGAAGTGCGGTGGCCGGGTGCGCGCGCCCGGTCTCTTCGCCGACTCGTGGCAGTGCGCCGTGCACGGCACCGTGCACCCTCTGCAACCGGTCGTCCCGCCGAGCGTCGAGGCACTGGCCGTCGCGGTGGGGCGGGCCCGGGTGCCGGTCTGGATGCCATGGCCCCTGCCCGTCGGCTGGCTCTTCACCGGTGTGGCCGGCGCGGGCGACGACCGCGCGGGCGCGCGGGCGACCGCCGTCGCCTGCTCGGGGCCCAGTCCGCTGGGCGGCCCGGGTGAGCTGCTGCTCGTGGCCGAGGAGCTCGGCGTGGGCCTCGGCGCGCGCTACGCCGGCGTCGACGGCCCCGACCCCGGCCCGTACCTCCGCGTCGACCGCTCGCCGCACGCCAAGGTCCACGCGGCCGGGCGCCCCACCCCCCTCTGGCACGTCGAGGGCGCCCCCGGCGACCGGGCCGTCTTCGCGGGGGAGGCGCGGGGGCTGTGGCTGTGGGCGATCGTGTGGCCCGAGCGGTCGGGACTGCTGATGTACGACGAGCTCGTGCTGACGGATCTGCGGGATGCGGGGGCGGAGGTCGATCTTCTGCCGTGCGGGGCGTTGTCGCCGCGGATCCTGTCGCCCTGAGTCCAGCGGGACGATTGCCCACAGCCGCGCCCGTTATCCTGAACCGGTCCTGTCTGTTCCGGTCGTTGTCGGGAGTCGTGTCGTGCGCATCGATCTGCACACCCACTCCACGGCCTCGGACGGTACGGACACCCCCGCCGAGCTGGTGCGCAACGCCGCCGCCGCCGGACTGGACGTCGTCGCGCTGACCGACCACGACGGGGTCGGCGGGCACGCCGAGGCCATCGCGGCCCTCCCCGCCGGGCTCACCCTGGTCACCGGCGCCGAGCTCTCCTGCCGCTTCGAGGGCCCCGACGGCTTCAGCGTCCACATGCTGGCCTACCTCTTCGACCCCCACGAGCCGGAGCTCGCCCGCGAGCGCGAGCTCGTGCGCGACGACCGCGAACCGCGCGCCCGCGCCATGGTCGCCAAGCTCAACGAGCTCGGCGTGCCCGTCGCCTGGGAGCGCGTCGCACGCATCGCCGGCGACGGGGCCGTCGGCCGTCCGCACGTGGCCACGGCCATGATCGAGCTCGGCGTGATCGACAGCGTCTCCGACGCCTTCACCTCCGAGTGGCTCGCCGGTGACGGCCGTGCCTTCGTCGAGAAGCACGAGCTCGACCCCTTCGACGCCATCCGCCTGGTCAAGGCGGCCGGCGGCGTCACCGTGCTCGCCCACCCCCTCGCCCTCAAGCGCGGCAACTGCGTCTCCGAGGGCCGGATAGCCGAGCTCGCCTCGGCCGGCCTGGACGGCATCGAGGTGGACCACATGGACCACGACGCCGCCACCCGCGCCCGGCTGCGGGGTCTTGCCGCCGAACTCGGCCTGCTGCCCACCGGCTCCAGTGACTACCACGGCAGCCGTAAGAGCTGCCGCCTCGGCGAGTACACGACCGACCCGGAGATCTACGGGGAGATCACGCGCCGTGCGACGGGCGCGTTCCCCGTCCCGGGCGCCGGCGGCTGACCACTCCGCGCTCCGGGCCAGGCCGTCCGTCCACGGGCGGATGAGCGCGCCCGTACGTCTCCTCCCCTCTCACCGCGTCCACGCGCACGCGGCGACCGTCCGAGGCGTACGAGCCGTTCGCGCACGCCCTCCCCGGCCCCTCCCGAGGCGCCCCCTCGTACCTCCCCCACCGCTCCTGCTCGCTCCGCACCCGCAAGGCCCTCACGTGTTCGACATCGCTGTCTTCGGTTCCCTCTTCCTCACCCTGTTCGTGATCATGGACCCGCCCGGGATCACGCCGATCTTCCTCGCCCTCACCTCGGGCCGCCCCGCCAAGGTCCAGCGGCGCATGGCCTGGCAGGCGGCTACCGTCGCCTTCGGCGTGATCGCCCTCTTCGGCATCTGCGGCCGGCAGATCCTCGACTATCTGCACATCACCACCCCCGCCCTGATGATCGCGGGCGGTCTGCTCCTGCTGCTGGTCGCGCTGGACCTGCTCACCGGCAAGTCGGAGGAGCCCAAGCAGACCAAGGACGTCAATGTCGCGCTCGTGCCGCTGGGCATGCCGCTGCTGGCGGGCCCCGGTGCGATCGTCTCGGTGATCCTCGCGGTGCAGCGCGCCGACTCGGTGGCCTCGCAGGTCTCGGTGTGGTGCGCCATCGCGGCGATCCACGTCGTGCTGTGGGTGGTGATGCGGAACTCGCTGCACATCATCCGTGTGATCAAGGACGGCGGTGTGGTGCTGGTGACCCGCCTCGCCGGCATGATGCTCTCGGCGCTGGCCGTGCAGCAGATCATCAACGGCATCACGCAGGTGATCCAGCACCACTGACGCCTCCCCGCGAACGCGGAACGCCCCCGTACGGTCGTCGTACAGGGGCGTTCGGCTTTCCGGAGCGCGTGGGCGCTACCGGACCGAGGAGTCGGCTGGGCGGATGTATATGCGCTGGCCGATGGAGGCGGCCTGCTGCACGATCCGGTTGACGGAGGCGGCGTCCACGACGGTGCTGTCGACGGCGGTGCCGTCGACGTCGTCCAGGCGCATGATTTCGAAGCGCAAGGCTTCTCCCTTCGTCTGATCCTCCTGCGGAGAACTGTGAACAGTGACGCACGCGGCGACGTTGCGACGCGCGTTCCAAGAGTGTCCAACGAGTTTAACCCTCGAAACATTCCCTACGCTAAAGAAATTTTTAACATGACTAATGAGTGACCGGGTGGTGACCGATCGACCCCTGGCGGCCGCGCGTGCCGGAGTGCGTTCGAGAGGAGCGAGTGGAACGCTGGTCCCGGAACACCCGGACGTGGACACCCCCGGACACGGAAACGAGGCGATCGCCGATGGCTGCCACGGAGGGTGCCGGGCTGGGGCAGCCCTGCTGGGTGAGCCTGCTGACCGCCGACCTCAAGGCGTCGCAGGACTTCTACGCGGCCGTGATGGGCTGGACGTTCCGGGCCGGGACGCTCGGCGAGGGCTTCTCCGTCGCGATCTCCGAGGGCAAGCCCGTCGCCGGGCTGAGCGACGCCGCCAGCAGCTTGGGCGTGGCCGTCTCCTGGACCTCGTACTTCGCCGTCGACGACGCCGACATGGTGGCCTCCCGGGTCCGGGAGCGAGGCGGCACGGTCGCGGTCGGTCCCCTCGCGGTCGGTCGGGGCCGCGTCGTCCTGGCGGCGGACCCGATGGGCGCCGTCTTCGGCTTCTGGGAGGGCGAGAACCTCCCCGGCTGGCGGATCGGCTCCGGCTCCGCGCCCGCGTGGCTGGAACTCCGTACCCGCGACGCGTTCGCCGCCGCCATGTTCTACGGCGAGGTCTTCGACTGGGCGATGGACCGCCCCGGCCGCTGCGAGGTCCGCTACGAGGACGACGCCGTGACCGTCCGCGCGGGCGGCCGCACCGTGGCCTCGCTGCGCGGCGGGGCCGTCGAGGCCGACCCCGACCCGCGCATCCGCCCCCGCTGGCACGTGTACTTCTGCGTCGGCGACGTCGAGAAGGCCGTGGAGGCCGCCCTCGCCGAGGGCGGCGCGGTCGTCTCCGAGCCGGCCCGCTCACGGGTGGGACGCGAGGCGACCCTGCGGGACTCCGAGGGGGGCCTCTTCACTGTCACCGAGAAGACGGGCCGCTAGGCCGCCGCGGCGGCGTCCTCCCAGAAGCGGACGAGCGACTCGGCCGTGGCGGCAGGCTGCTCGGCGTTGGGGGAGTGCCCCGCGCCCCGGATCACCGTACGGACCGCCGACAGCTTCTCGGCCATCGCGTCGATCTCCGGCACCGGCCAGGCGTAGTCCAGCTCCCCGGACACCACGTGCTTGGCCAGCGGCACCCCCGCCAGCTCGGCCGTACGGTCGGGCTCGACCGTCAACTGGACGCCGGTCGCCATCAGTTGCTCGGGAACCGTGCGCAGCCAGCGCCGGTGCAGGAACTCCGTCAGCTCCGACGGGGTGTCGGCGGCCGACGCGCCCTCCGCCCCCTCGCGCTGCATCTCCCGCCAGACGCTCTCCATGTCCAGCAGGCCGAGGGCCTGGACGAGCAGGCGTGTACGGGCCTGCTGCGGGGCGGAGATCGCGCCGGGGCCGCTGCTCATGACGGTCAGCGAGCGGAAGGGGGACGCGTCCGTGAACACGGCGGCGCGGGTGATCAGGCCACCGAGCGAGTGCCCGAGCAGATGCACGTCACCGCCGAGCGCGGCCGCCTGCGCGAGGACGTCGCGGGCCAACTCGTCCTGCGTGTACGCGGCCTCGTCGCGCGGCCCCGGGCTCTCGTGCTGCCCCCGCCCGTCCACGGCCACCACCCGGAACCCGGCCGCGGCGAGCGGCTCGAGCAGCGCGATGAAGTCCTCCTTGCTGCCGGTGAATCCGGGCACGAGGAGGGCGGTGCCACGCGGCGGGGAGGTGGGGCGGGCGTCGTGCACGGCGAACTCCCCGCGGGCGGTGGTGAGGAGGTATGCCTCGGCGCACGGCGGGAGGGCGAGGAAGGGAGGCCGGCTCATGGCACGAGGCTAGCGCGGGGCGGATGACGGCCCGGAGGGGGTCCCCGGCCCCGCTCCCGGCCCTGCTCCTGGCCTTACTCCCGGGCCCGGATACGCCCGAGCGCCGGGTGGGCTGACAATCAGCCCACCCGGCGCTCGGGTTCGGGATCAGGCCTCGGTGGCCTTCTTCGCCGTGGCGCGGGTGCGCCTCGGCTTGGCCTCGGCCACGTCGGTGGCGGCCTCGGTGGCCTTCTTGGCCGTGGTGCGGGTCCGCTTGGGCGTGGTTTCCGCTGCCTCGGTGGCCTCGACGGCCTTCTTGGCGGTGGCGCGGGTGCGCTTGGGCTTGGCCTCGGCCGCTTCGGCGGTGTCCACGACGGCCTCGGCGACCTTCTTGGCCGTGGCGCGGGTGCGCTTGGGCTTCGTCTCCGTCGCCTCGGGGGCGGCGTCGACGACGGCCTCGGCGGGCACGGCCTTCTTGGCGGTGGCGCGAGTGCGCTTCGGCTTCGCCTCGGCGGCATCGGCGGTGTCCACGACGGCCTCGACGGCCTTCTTCGCCGTGGCGCGGGTCCGCTTGGGCTTGGCCTCGGCCGCTTCGGCGGTGTCGACGGCGGCTTCGGCAGCCTTCTTCGCGGTGGTGCGGGTCCGCTTGGGCGTGGTTTCCGCTGCCTCGGCGGCGGTCTCGACGACGGCCTCGGTGGCCTTCTTGGCCGTGGCGCGGGTGCGCTTGGGCTTCGTCTCCGTCACCTCGGCGGCAGCGGTGTCGACAACGGCCTCAGCGGCCTTCCGGACCGTGCGGGTACGCGTCGGCTTGGCCTCGGCGGTCGCTTCGGCGGTGTCGACGGTGGCCTCGGCGGCCTTCTTCGCCGTCGTGCGCGTCCGCTTCGGCTTGGTCTCCGCCACCTCGGCCGTCTCGACGGCCACGGCCACGGGCTCGACCACGGGCTCGACCACGGCGACGGCCTTCTTGGCCGTGCGGGTACGCGTGCGCTTCGGCTTCGCCTCGGTGGACTCCACCGTCTCCACGGCCTCCGCCACGCGGGCGGCCGGGACGGCCAGGGCCGCCGCGGCGCTCTCGACGGTCTGGAAGTCGACGGTGTCGGTCACCGGGGCGACGGCCGGCCGGGTGCGGCGGCGGCGCGTGCGGGCGGGGGCCTCGGGCTCCGCCGCGGGGGCGGCGGCGACCGGGGCGGCGGCCGGAGCCGGCTGAGCGGTCACGGCGGGCGCCGTGGCGACGGCCGTGGCCGCACCGGCGTTCGTACCCGCGCTGCCACGTGTGCGGCGACGGCGACGCGGACGGGCCGGGGTCTCCGGGGCACCGGAAACACCGGACACGGCCTCGGCCGGCGCGGCAGCCGGCTCGGCCGGGGTCACGGTCGTACCGGCCGCCGGGGCGTCCGAGCCGATCGGCGTGCCGTTCCGCGTACGGCGCCGCTGGCGCGGCGTACGGGCCGGACGCTCCTCTTCCGTGCGGTCACGGTCACGGTCGCGGTCGCCATGGCGGCCACCGTCCCGCCCACCGTCACGGCTGCCGTCCCGCCCACCGTCACGGCCACGGCCACGGCCCCCCGGCTCGCCGAGGTCCTCGATCTCCTCGGCCGCGAGGCCGGCGAGGGTGCGCTCGGAGCGGGGCAGGATGCCCTTCGTGCCGGCGGGGATCTTCAGCGCCTCGTACAGGTGCGGGGACGTGGAGTACGTCTCCTCCGGGTCGTCGAACGACAGCTCCAGCGCCTTGTTGATGAGCTTCCAGCGCGGGACGTCGTCCCAGTCGACCAGCGTGACGGCCGTGCCCGACTTGCCCGCGCGGCCGGTGCGGCCGATGCGGTGGAGGTAGGTCTTCTCGTCCTCGGGGGACTGGTAGTTGATCACGTGCGTGACGTCGTCGACGTCGATGCCGCGCGCGGCGACGTCGGTGCAGACCAGGACGTCGACCTTGCCGTTGCGGAAGGCGCGCAGCGCCTGCTCGCGGGCGCCCTGGCCGAGGTCGCCGTGGACGGCGCCGGCGGCGAAGCCACGGCGGGTGAGCTGCTCGGAGATGTCGGCTGCCGTCCGCTTGGTGCGGCAGAAGATCATCGCGCGGTTGCGGCCCTCGGCCTGGAGGATGCGGGCGACCATCTCCGGCTTGTCCATGTTGTGGGCGCGGAAGATGTGCTGGGCGATGTTGGCGTGTGTCTGGCCCTGGTCGTCCGGCGCGGTGGCGCGGATGTGCGTGGGCTGCGACATGTAGCGACGGGCCAGCGAGATGACCGCGCCCGGCATGGTGGCCGAGAACAGCATGGTCTGCCGCTTGGCCGGCAGCATGTTGATGATGCGCTCGACGTCGGGCAGGAAGCCCAGGTCCAGCATCTCGTCGGCCTCGTCCAGGACGAGCGCCTTGACGTGCGCGAGGCTCAGCTTCTTCTGGCCGGCGAGGTCGAGCAGTCGGCCGGGCGTGCCGACGATCACGTCGACGCCCTTCTTGAGCGCCTCGACCTGCGGCTCGTAGGCGCGGCCGCCGTAGATGGCCTGGACGCGGACGTTGCGCACCTTGCCGGCGGTGAGGAGGTCGTTGGTGACCTGCTGGCACAGCTCACGGGTGGGGACGACGACCAGGGCCTGCGGGGCGTCGGTCAGCTGCTCGGGCTTGGCCCGGCCCGCCTCCACGTCGGCGGGGACGACGACGCGCTCCAGCAGGGGCAGGCCGAAGCCCAGGGTCTTGCCGGTGCCGGTCTTGGCCTGGCCGATGACGTCGGAGCCGGAGAGCGCGACGGGAAGCGTCATCTCCTGGATGGGGAACGGATTCACGATGCCGACGGCCTCAAGGGCCTCGGCGGTTTCGGACAGAATCCCGAGGTCACGGAAAGTGGACAGAGTCTTGCCTCTTCTGTGAGACGCGGCGCGACGAGGCGGCGAAGGGGGTCGTACGTGAGGGACGTACGGACCGCGCGAGGGTACTGAGCCGGCCACCGGGTGGGGGCCGGGCGCGGCGCGGGACCACTGCCTTCGCTCGAGCACACGTGCCGCGAGCGGATCCCTCCAGGTGCGTACGACTCGTGCGCACCCCGCGGAGGGCGGTCGGTTGTGTGGAAGCCGATCGGGCCACCGACCGGGCATCCGCTGGAGTCCTGGAGACTCGCCTCCAGAAGACACAGCATGAGTTCGGCCTGCCGAATACTCGGCTGGCCTATTAGCACTGTACCCCGGAAAGGCGCATGTGTGTCCGGACAATCGGGTGTCCGGATCGGGATGAACTGTCTGACCAGGGGGTTCGCCGTGTCGCGTGGCGGGCTATCGTTCGCTGCATGGAGACGCCCGACACGCCAGAGAACGCCACCGAGCCCGTCTCCCCGGACGCCGGGGAGCACACCGGAATCGCCGCCCAGGACTGGGCCACGGCATCCGCGGACCCGCAGTACCGGGCTGCCGTCGTCGATCTGCTCGGTGCCCTCGCCTACGGTGAGCTGGCCGCCTTCGAGCGGCTGGCGGAGGACGCCAAGCTCGCGCCGACCCTGGACGACAAGGCTGCCCTGGCCAAGATGGCCGCGGCCGAGTTCCAGCACTTCCAGCGGCTGCGGGACCGGCTGGAGGCGATCGACGCGCCGCCGACCGCGGCCATGGAGCCCTTCGCCGCCGGCGTGGACGAGTTCCACCGGCTGACCGCGCCCTCGGACTGGCTGGAGGGCCTGGTCAAGGCGTATGTGGGCGATTCGATCGCCAGTGACTTCTACCGTGAGGTCGCGGCGCGGCTGGACTCCGACACCCGGGCGCTGGTGCTGGCCGTGCTCGACGACACGGGCCATGCCTCCTTCGCGGTCGAGAAGGTGCGTGCCGCGATCGAGGCCGAGCCCCGGGTGGGCGGGCGGCTCGCGCTCTGGGCGCGCCGGCTGATGGGCGAGGCGCTCTCGCAGGCGCAGCGCGTGGTCGCCGACCGGGACGCCCTGTCGACGATGCTCGTGGGCGGAGTGGCCGACGGCTTCGATCTGGCCGAGGTCGGGAAGATGTTCTCCCGGATCACCGAGGCGCACACCAAGCGCATGGCCGCGCTGGGCCTGGCCGCGTAACAGGCGCCGGAGCAGCGGGACGGTCAACGCTCACCACCACCGGTATCCCGTCGCGGACCGCGGTCGTCAGGCCGTGGCGGAGCGGCGGGGCCGGCCGGTGGGGCGCAGCAGCAGCGAGAGCAGCGCCACGCAGACGCCCAGGGAGACGCCCAGCGTGGCGAGGGTGTGGCCCGGGCCCAGCACGGAATGGCCCAGGAGGGCGCCGAAGAGGGCGGCACCCGGTCCGGTGGACAGGGCCAGGCCCCGGGAGCGGATCTGCCCGAAGCGCGCGGGAAGCCAGCGCAGGGCCGCACAGGCGACGGCGAGACCGATGAGGACCGAGCCGAGCGCTTCCCAGAGGATCATGCTCAATACCCTCCCAGTGAGGTGGCCGAGAAGCGGGGTGCAAATCGGTCGTAGCGGTCTTACCCCGGGACACCCCGGGGCAACCCTCGGCGACGATCTCGGTGCGCCCCCGTTCCGGGCCCTGTATCGCGTAGGAACAACGGCGGGGCCCCGGTGAATTCCGCACCGGGGCCCCGCCGTTCAATTCCGCTCGAAGCGGGTCACATGGCGCCGAAGCCGACCTTGCGGACCGCGGGCTCGCCGATCTCCACGTACGCCAGGCGGTCGGCCGGCACCAGGACCTTGCGGCCGCGGTCGTCCGTCAGGCTCAGCAGCGCGGACTTGCCGGCGAGCGCCTCGGCCACCACACGCTCGACTTCCTCGGCAGCCAGCCCGCTCTCCAGAACGATCTCGCGGGGCGCGTGCTGCACGCCGATCTTGACCTCCACGGTCTGTCCCTCCGAAGGTTGGGGTCCCCCATGGCTGAGCCCAGGGGAGGGGTGCGCGGACCAGCCGCGCCGTACGTTCCACACATTAGCCCGGTACGGGCGGTCCGCCGGGCCTCGCCCGCACGCTCGCAGCGAACATCATTCGGACACGCCCGGCCGCGGGGGACGGCGCCCGGCGCCGGTGCGCCGGCGCTGTGCGTCAAGCCTGCTCGTGGCCGACCTTGGGGAAGCCCGCGATACCGCGCCAGGCCAGCGAGGTCAGCAGCTGGACGGCCGTCTCGCGCGGGACGGTGCTCTCGCTGGAGAGCCAGTAGCGGGCGACCACCTGGGAGACGCCGCCGAGGCCCACGGCCAGCAGCATGGCCTCGTCCTTCGACAGGCCGGTGTCCTCGGCCACGACCTCGCTGATCGCCTCCGCGCACTCCAGCGAGACCCGCTCGACGCGCTCGCGCACGGCCGGCTCGTTGGTGAGGTCGGACTCGAAGACCAGACGGAAGGCGCCGCCCTCGTCCTCGACGTAGGCGAAGTAGGCATCCATGGTGGCCGCCACGCGCTGCTTGTTCTCGCTGGTGGAGGCGAGTGCCGTGCGGACCGCCTGGAGGAGGTTGTCGCAGTGCTGGTCCAGCAGGGCCAGATAGAGGTCCAGCTTGCCGGGGAAGTGCTGGTAGAGGACCGGCTTGCTCACGCCCGCGCGCTCGGCGATGTCGTCCATCGCGGCCGCGTGGTACCCCTGCGCCACGAAGACCTCCTGGGCCGCGCCCAGAAGCTGATTGCGTCGGGCTCGGCGCGGCAGGCGGGTGCCACGCGGGCGCGCCTCGGTCTGCTCGATGGCTGTCACGCCGCCTCCCATGTCGTTTTCTGTGCTCCCCCCGGCGGCAGCCGGGAGGTGCCCGGTGTGCACGCGCCCGCCATCGTACTTTTGGGTAACCGGGGCGTGCGCGGTAGGAGCGGAGAATTTCATGGACCGGATGCTGTGGGAAATCGACAAATCGCTGATTATCACCACAGGTGCCCCGGGAGTCAGCGGTAGTCGTCCTCGTCCAGGTCCACCACCCGGGCCTGCTCGGCCACGTCCGCCGCGTTCGCCGCGTCCGGGTCGACGCTCGACAGCGGGTCGTCCTCGTGCGGGGACAGGTCCGCGTGCTGCTCCGCGGCATCCGCCTCCGGGGTCTCCGCGTCGAACTCCATGGCAACCGCCTCGTCGTCGAGTGCTTCCTCAAAGGTGTCCGGGTCGGCCGGGTCGACTGGCATAAGGGATCCCTTCCGGTGATCCGGGATGAACGCCCCTCTTACTCCTTGATACTCCCTGTTGGGCAGCCTAGGAGAGAGCGCCCCGCACCGCCAGGCGATCTGTGACCCCCACCACAAGGGCCCCGGCGTGATCGTCTCGTAACATTGCCCGCATGTCATCGACCGAGTCGCCGGACACCGGTGCCGTGCCCGTGGTGCCGCCCACGCGGTCCTCGCGGGTCAGGCCGGGGGAGACGCTGCGCACGGTGGCCCTGCCCGGGGTCACGCTGACGGTCCGCTCCCGCCCGCCCGTCCGCGCCGGGCTGGCGCCCGCGCTCTTCGTCCACGGGCTCGGCGGCTCCTCGCAGAACTGGTCCCAGCTGATGGACCGGCTCGCGGACACCGTCGACGGCGAGGCCCTCGACCTGCCCGGCTTCGGTGACGCGCCCCCGCCGGAGGACGGCGACTACTCCATCACGGGGTACGCGCGAGCGGTCATCCGCCATCTCGACAGCAGCGGCCGCGGCCCCGTCCACCTGTTCGGCAATTCGATGGGCGGCGCCGTCACCACCCGCGTCGCCGCGGTCCGCCCCGACCTCGTCCGTACGCTCACCCTCGTCTCGCCCGCCCTGCCCGAGCTGCGCCCCCAGCGCACGGCGGTGCCCACCGGGCTGCTCGCCGTGCCCGGCGTCGTCTCCCTCTTCGCCCGGATGACGAAGGAGTGGACGGCCGAGCGCCGCACCCGCGAGGTGCTCGCCCTCTGTTACGGCGATCCCGGCCGGGTGACACCCGAGGGCTTCGCCCTGGCCGTCGCCGAATACGAGCGGCGCCTGGAGCTCCCCTACTTCTGGGACGTCATGGCCCGCTCGGCGCGTGGCATCGTCGACGCGTACACGCTCGGCGGACAGCATTCGCTGTGGCGTCAGGCGGAGAAGGTCCTTGCCCCTACTCTGCTCGTGTACGGAGTGCGCGATCAGCTCGTCTCCATCCGCATGGCCCGCCGCGCGAGCAAGGCTTTCCACGACTCGCGGCTGCTGACGCTTCTCGAGGCGGGGCATGTCGCGATGATGGAGGACCCGGACACGGTGGCTCGCGCCTTCCGGGACCTGCTCGCGGACACCGTCACGACACCGACACCGGAACGGAGCGCCCCGCCCCGTGGGTAAACACAGCGCACGCGCCGACCGGCCGCCCCACGGGGCCGCCGCGGGCGCCGCTCCCGGCTCGGCCCGCCGCCGTACCGAGGGCGGGCCCGGCCCCGGGGCCTCGCTGCCCGACGCCGGGCAGCCCGTGCCCGGCCCCGGCCCGGGGCGCCGGCGCGGTACCGCCTCCGGCAGGGAGGCCGAGGAGCTCGCCGCCGACTTCGACGCGGGATTCGGCCACGACTACGACGCCGGTTACCACGCGGGCTACAGCTCGGGCTTCACTCCGGGCACGGCCGCCGAGCCGCGGGAGCCGGTGCTGGGCTGGGGCGTCATCGGCGCCCAGCGCGCCCAGGGCGTGGCCGGGCCGGCCGCCCCGCCGGCCGGAGCCACCCGCTTCACCACGGGATACGTGCCCGCCGACGCCCTCCACGGCGATCCGCCACCCGGACCGTCGGCCGAGCCCGCCCCGCCCGTGGCACCCGCCCCGCCCCGGCCCCGCCGTGGGGGCGGGCGCGCGGCGGCCCGTGGTGCCGGAGGCCGCGGCGGTGGCGTCGGGCGGACGGTGACCGGCGTCGCGGCGGCCGTGGTGACGGCCGTCCTCGCGGTGACGGTGACCGTCCAGCTGCGGGACGGCGGGGACGACGCGGCGCGGGCGCGCGCCGCGGACGTCGGCAAGCGCGTGGACCCCGACACGGCCTCGCGCTCCGACAGCAGGCCCACGCCCAAGGGCGGCGCCGAGGTGCCCGCCACGTACGAGCAGAAGATGGCGAAGAAGTACCCGCTGGAGGCCGACGCGGGGGCCTCGGGTGAATTCGTGGCCGTGGCGGGTCATGACAAGGCGCCTGGTAAGGGTGATGTTCTCCGGTACCGCGTTGACGTGGAGAAGGGCCTGCCGTTCGACGGCTCGCTCTTCGCCACCGCCGTCCACCGCACCCTCAACGACGACCGCAGCTGGGGCCACGGTGGCAAGCGCACCTTCGAGCGCGTCTCCTCCGGCGACGCCGACTTCGTCGTCACCCTGGCCAGCCCGAAGACGACGGCCGCCTGGTGCGCCAAGTCCGGCCTGGACACCACCGAGGACAACGTCTCCTGCGACTCGGCCGCGACCGACCGCGTGATGATCAACGCCTACCGCTGGGCACAGGGCTCACAGACCTTCGGCGACCGGATGCACGAGTACCGGCAGATGCTGATCAACCACGAGGTCGGCCACCGCCTCGGCCACGACCACGAGTCCTGCGCCAAGGAGGGCGCGCTCGCGCCCGTGATGATGCAGCAGACCAAGTTCCTCACGACCGACGGGAAGACCTGCCGCCCCAACGCCTGGCCCTTTCCGGGGTCCGGTTCCTGAGACGATGGGTCTCGCTCCCTGAGACACCTTTGCGGCTGGGCGAAAATTCGTTCAGTCTTCTCGGCATGTCGTCCCGCCCCGCCTTCGAGAACGCCGCCTTCGAGCTGGCGCTGATCGGCGTGGCCGCGCACTCCGTCGCCGACATTCACTGTCGCTGAACGACCTGTTCCGGCATCTCCCCGCGTACTTCCGCGCGCCTTCACGCGCCGCGTCCGCCGGGGGCGGTACGGGCGCTTCCGCGCGCTCTTCTCCTGCCGCCTTCCGGGGACGCGTTCCGCGCTCCTTCCCCCTCGCATTCCCGCGAAAGGCCTGACCTGTCATGCGTCAACTGTCCGTCATATCCCGCCGCGTGGCCGCGGCCGCCGTCAGCGTGGTCCTGATCGGCGGCGCGGCGGCGTGCGGCCCGAAGGGGAGCGGTGGTGACTCCGCCGGCGGCGGCGCCGACGGCGCGCCGAAGAAGGGCGGCACGCTCACGGTCCTCAACAGAGCGCCGCAGAAGCAGTTCGACCCCGCCCGCCTCTACACCTCCGGCGGCGGCAACATCCCCTCGCTCGTCTACCGCACCCTCACCACCCGCAACCGTGAGAACGGCGCCGAGGGCACCAAGGTCGTCCCCGACCTCGCCACCGACACCGGCACGCCCGGCGACGACGCGAAGACGTGGACGTACAAGCTCAAGGACGGGCTGAAGTACGAGGACGGCACGCCCATCACCTCCGCCGACGTCAAGTACGGCGTCGAGCGCTCCTTCGCCCCCGAACTCTCCGGCGGCGCCCCCTACTTGCGCGACTGGCTCATCGGCGGCGACACCTACCAGGGCCCCTACAAGGAGAAGAAGGGCCTCGACTCCATCGAGACCCCCGACGCGAAGACCATCGTCTTCAAGCTGAAGAAGTCCGAGGGCGACTTCCCCTACTTCGCGACCTCCACCCAGTTCGCCCCCGTCCCCAAGGCCAAGGACACCGGCGCCAAGTACGCCGAGCACCCCGTCTCCTCCGGCCCGTACAAGGTCGTGAAGAACACCAACGACGGCGAGCAGATGGTCCTGGAGCGCAACCCCAACTGGTCCGAGGAGACCGACAAGGAGCGCCACGCCTACCCCGACCGCATCGAGGTCAAGTCCGGCCTCGCCCCGGCGGTCATCAACCAGCGGCTCTCCGCCGGCCAGGGCGCCGACGCGGCCGCCGTGACCACCGACACCAACCTCGGCCCCGCCGAGCTCGCCCAGGTCACCGGCGACAAGAAGCTGGCCGCCCGCGTCGGCACCGGCCACTTCGGCTACACCAACTACCTGGCGTTCAACCCCAGGTCCAAGCCCTTCGACAACCCGAAGGTGCGCGAGGCCGTCGCCTACGCCGTCAACCGCACCAGCGTCGCCAACGCCGCCGGCGGCTCCGCGCTGGCCGAGCCCGCCACCACCTTCCTGCCCAACCAGAAGTCCTTCGGCTTCACTCCTCACGACCCCTTCCCGGCCGGTGCCGACGGCAACGCCGCGAAGGCCAAGGAGCTGCTGAAGGAGGCCGGTTACGCGGACGGCCTGGACATCACGCTGACGCATTCCACCGCCCAGAACTTCGAGACCAGCCCCGAGATCGCCACCGCGCTCCAGGCCGCTCTCAAGGAGGCCGGCATCCGGGTCAAGCTGGAGGGCCTGGAGGAGAACGACTACGACGAGAAGACCCACAGCGTCGACAAGCAGCCCGATCTCTTCCTCGCCCACTGGGGTGCCGACTGGCCCTCCGGCGGCCCCTTCCTCGCCCCGGTCTTCGACGGCCGGCAGATCGTCAAGGACGGCGCCAACTTCAACGCCTCCCGCCTCGACGACTCCGCGGTCAACAACGAGATCGACGAGATCAACAAGATCACCGACCATGACGCCGCCGCCAAGCGCTGGGGCGCCCTGGACCAGAGGATCGGCGACCGGGCGCTGACCGTGCCGCTCTTCCACCCGGTCTACAAGCGCCTCGTCGGCAAGGACGTCAAGAACGTCGTCATCAGCGACTGGACCGGTGTCCTCGACGTCTCCCAGGTCGCCGTCAAGTGACCACGGCACCGATCACCACAACACCGATCACCACCCAGGAACCGGAGGCGGGAACCGCTCCCGCCTCCGGCGCCCGGCAGGTATGGCGTCGGCTGCGCGCGCGCAAGTCCGCGCTCGCGGCCGCCGCCGTGCTGGGCCTGCTCGCACTCCTCGCCCTCGGCGCGCCCCTGCTGGCCGCCCTGGAGGGCCAGGACCCCAACAGCTACCACGACACCCTCGTCGACTCCGCCCGCGGCGGCGTCCCGCTCGGCGGCCTCGGCGGCATCAGCGCCGAGCACTGGCTGGGCGTCGAACCCGGCACCGGCCGCGACCTGTTCGTCCGCCTCCTCTACGGCGCCCGCGTCTCGCTGCTCGTCGGCGTCGGCGCCACGCTCGTCCAGGTGCTCATCGGCCTCGCCGTGGGCCTGGCGGCCGCGCTCGGCAGCCGCGCCGTGGAGAGCGCGCTCGGCCACCTCACCGACGTCATGGTGGCCATGCCCCTGCTGGTCTTCGCCATCGCCCTGATGGCCGTCGTCCCGGCCGACTTCCCCCGCCCCGTGCTGCTCGTCATCGCCATCGGACTGCTCAACTGGGGCGGCATGGCCCGGCTCGTCCGCGCCCAGGCCCTGAGCCTGACGAAGCTCGACTTCGTCTCGGCGGCCCGGCTCACCGGTGCCTCCCGGCGCCGCATCGCCCGCCGGGAACTGCTGCCCTCGCTCGCCGCCCCCGTGATCACCTACGCGGCCGTGCTGCTGCCGGCCAACATCGTCATCGAGGCGAGCATGTCCTTCCTCGGCGTCGGCGTGAAGCCGCCCACCCCCTCCTGGGGACAGATGCTCTCCACGGCCACCACCTGGTTCCGCGCCGACCCCATGTACGTCCTGCTGCCCGCCCTCATGCTCTTCGTCACCACCCTCGCCTTCACCCTCTTCGGCGACGGGCTGCGCACGGCGCTCGACCCGCGCCAGGCGTCCCGGCTCGGCGTCGGCCGCAAGCGGCGCACGACCCGTACGAGCGGCGCGGGAGGCGCGGTATGACCGGTTACTTCCTGCGGCGCGCCCTCGGCGCGCTCGCCGTCGTCCTCGTCCTCTCCGCCGTTGTCTACGCGACCTTCTACATCGCCCCCGGCGACCCCGCGCGCCTGGCCTGCGGCCCCCGCTGCAACCCCGAACAGATCAGCCAGGTCCGCGAGCAGCTCTCCCTGAACGACCCCGTGTACGTGCAGTACTGGCACTTCCTCCAGGGCATCGTCACCGGACACGACTACTCCACCGGCACCGGAGTCCTCCACTGCCAGGCGCCGTGCTTCGGATTGTCGTACCAGAACGATCAGCAGGTCACCGACCTGATCGTCCAGCGGCTGCCCGCCACCGCCTCCCTCGCGGTCGGCGCCATGGTCGTCTGGCTGCTGCTCGGCACCGGCACCGGACTGCTGTCCGCGCTCCGCCGAGGCGGCCCCACCGAGCGCGTGCTCACCTGGCTCACCCTCGCCGGCACCGCCACCCCCGTCTTCATCAGCGGCCTCGGCCTGCTGATGCTGTTCTGCGCCTACCTGGAGTGGCTGCCCTTCCCGGCCTATGTGCCGCTCATGGACGACCCCGAGCAGTGGGCCTGGAACATGCTGCTGCCCTGGCTCGCCCTCGGCCTCCTGGAGTCGGCGAAATACGCCCGGCTGACCCGCAGTTCCATGCTGGAGACGCTGGCGGAGGACCACATCCGCACCTTCCGCGCCTACGGGGCCACCGAGCGCTCCCTGATCGGCCGGCACGCCCTGCGAGGCGCCGTCGCACCCGTCGTCGCGCTCACCGCCGCCGACTTCGGGTCGATGTTCGGCAACGCCGTGCTCACCGAGATGATGTTCGGTCTGCCCGGCATCGGACAGCTCCTGGTGAACGCCACCCGCACCATCGACCTGCCGGTCGTCGTCGCCGTCGTGATGGTCACCGGAACCGCCGTCGTGATCGCCAACATCGTGGCGGACCTGCTCTACGCCGCCGCCGACCGAAGGGTGGTGCTCCGATGACGGTCGTTACCGATGCGCCCCTGGTCGTCGTGGACGACCTGTCCGTCCGCTTCCCCACTGGCACAGGGGGCGGCGTCCAGGCCGTCTCCGGGCTCTCCTTCACCCTCGCCCCCGGCGGCGCCCTCGCCGTCGTCGGCGAGTCCGGCTCCGGCAAGTCCACCGCCGCCTACGCCCTCCTCGACCTCCACCGGGGCACCGGCGCCGAGGTCACCGGCACCGTGCGCGTCGCCGGCCAGGACGTCCGGGCGGCCGACGACGCCGCCCTGCGGCGGCTGCGCGGCGGAACGGCCGCCATGGTCTTCCAGGACCCGCTGTCCTCGCTCGACCCGTACCAGGCCATCGGCGACCAGATCGCCGAGGTCCACCGGCTGCACCACCCGGGCGCCGGACGCCGCGCGGCCCGCGCCCGCGCGGTCGAGGTCCTCGACCGCGTCGGCATCCCCGACGCCGCCCGGCGCGCCCGCTCCCGCCCGCACGAGTTCAGCGGCGGCATGCGCCAGCGCGCCCTCATCGCCATGGCCCTCGCCTGCGACCCCCGGCTCCTCGTCGCCGACGAGCCCACCACGGCCCTCGACGTCACCGTCCAGGCCCAGATCCTCGGCCTCCTGCGCGAGCTGCGCGAGGAGACCGGCATGGGCCTCATCCTGGTCACCCACGACCTGGGCGTGGCCGCCTCCAGCGTCGACGAACTGCTGGTGATGAAGGACGGACGAGCCGTCGAGCACGGCCCGGCGCACGAGATCCTCGCCCGGCCCCGCGAGGACTACACCCGTGAACTGTTGGCGGCCGTCCCGCGCGTAAACATCCGCCGCGAGACCGCCACCGCTCCGGAGGACGACCGCCCCGTCCTGCTCGAAGCCTCCGGCCTCCGGCGGGAGTTCGGGCGAGGGAAGAAGACCGTCACCGCCGTCGACGACGTGTCGCTCACGATCCGGGCCGGGGAGACCGTCGGCGTCGTCGGCGAATCCGGCAGTGGCAAGACCACTCTCGGCCGGATGCTGGTCCGCCTGCTGGAGCCCACCGGCGGCGAGCTGCGCTACCGGGGCCGCGACATCGGCGGCCTGAAAGAGCGTGAGCTGCGCTCCTTCCGCAACGAGCTCCAGATGGTCTTCCAGGACCCCGTCTCCTCCCTCAACCCGCGCCGCAGCATCGGCGAGTCGATCGCCGACCCGCTGCGGGCCGCGGGACGGCTGGACGACGCCCGGGTCGTCGCCCGCGTACGGGAACTCCTGGAGCGCGTGGGCCTCGACCCCGACGCCTACCACCGTTACCCGCACGAGTTCAGCGGTGGCCAGCGGCAGCGCGTGGGCATCGCCCGCGCACTGGCCCCCGAACCGAAGCTGATCGTGTGCGACGAGCCCGTCTCCGCCCTCGACGTCACCACACAGGCGCAGGTCGTGCGGCTGCTGGGCGAGTTGCAGCGCGAGCTCGGACTGGCCGTGGTCTTCATCGCCCACGACCTCGCCGTCGTCCGCCAGGTCAGCGACCGGCTCGTCGTCATGCGGGACGGCCGGATCGTCGAGGAGGGCCCCGCCGACACCGTCTACGAGCGGCCCCGGCACGCCTACACCCAGGGCCTGCTGGCGGCGGTGCCCCGGCTCGAACCGGCGGAAGCCACCGCATAGCGCGGAACAACGCCGCATCTGGCCGAAAGTCACTTCTGTTCACCCCTTCCGGTGGCGCGACGGACAACCGTCCGCCGCGCCACCGGGAAGCGCGCATAGCGTGCTCCCCGCTGCCGTAACGGCGGTTGCCGACAAGGGAGAACGGGGGTGTGTTCGTGCGCGTGGGACTGCTTTCCGAGGGCGGTTACCCATACGCCGCCGGCGAGGGCGGAGAGTGGTGCGACCGCTTGGTGCGCGGGCTCGGCCAGCACGACTTCGAGCTCTACGCACTGAGCCGGACGGCCCGTCAGGAGGACAGCGGCTGGTACGCGCTGCCGGGCAACGTCCGGCGAGTGAGAGCGGCCCCCCTGTGGGGCGGACCCGCCCCCGGCGGTGGCGGACGGGCCTACGGCGCGTACGGGCGCGACCAGAGACGGCGGTTCACCGCGCACTTCGGGGACCTGGCGGCGGCCATCACGCTGCCGGGAGATCAGGCGTACCGTTTCGCCGACGGCCTGGGCGGCCTCGCCGACCTCGCCCGCGAGGAAGGCGGCCTCGCGGTGGCCCTCCGCTCCGAACTGGCCCTGCGCGCCCTGGAGACCGCCTGCCGCGCACCCGGCGCCCACCCCGCCGCCTACAGCACCCGCGTCGCCGACCTCCTCGTCGTCTCCGGACTGATCGAGCGCGCCCTGCGCCCGCTCTCCCTCGACTGGTACGGCACCGCCGACGGCGACCGGGGCCTGGCGGCCGTCGACGTGTGCCACGCCACCTCCGCCGGCTCCGCCGCCCTCCCGGGTCTCCTGGCCAAACGCTTCTTCGGTACCCCCCTGCTCGTCACCGAGTACGAGATCGGGCTCCGCGAGTACTACCTGTCCGCCGCCCCCGCCGACCTCTCCCCGTCCGTCCGCACCCTCCTCTCCGCCTTCCACCGCCGCCTCACCGCGCTGATCTACGCCGAGGCAGCCGTGATCACCGCCGGGGACGGCCAGGGCCGCCGCTGGCAGGAGCGCGGCGGCGCCGACCGCTCCCGGCTGCGCACCGTCCACCCCGGCATGGACGCCAGCCTCTACGAGGCCGTGGGCGAGGGCGACGAACGCGCCGCCCCCCGCACCGACGGCCCCCCCACCCTGGTGTGGGCCGGCGGCCGGACCGAACCCCACCTGTGGGAGGCCCTCGCCACCCTGCGCACCGCCGAACCGGGGCTGCGGCTGAGAGTGGTGGGGGTACCTCCGGATACCGACACCCCCCCGGAAGGCGTGTCCTTCGGCCCCGCCTGCGGCCCCGAGGACTACGCGACGGGCAGCGTCGTCCTCCTCTCCGGAGCCGTCGACGGCTTCCCCGCCGCCCTCGCCGAGGCGATGTTCTGCGCCCGCGCCACGGTCTCCCCGGACGTCGGCGCCGTCCGCGAAGTCATCGGCGGCACGGGCCTGGTCGTCCCACCGCGCGACCCGGCCGCCCTCGCCGACGCGTGCCTGGCGCTGCTGGGCGACCCCGAGCGCCGCGCCCGGCTGGGCGCCGCGGCCCGCTCCCGCGCGCTGGAGCTCTTCACCGTCGAGCAGAACGTCGCCGGGTTCGGGGCGATCTACTTGGAGGTACTCTCCCGAGCCCCCGTCCAGCTCGGCACCCCCGACCCGTCCGTCCCCTTCTCCCACGCGGCGGCCCCCCTCTCCGCGACCTCCCGCTCGGCCTCCCCGACTTGGGCGGGCCGCCGATGACGACGTCGATAACTGAAGACCAGTTGTTGTGCCCACCCACGGACGCGAGCACGCAAGCGGACCCGGTGAAGGTACTGCTCACGCGCCACCACAGGCTGTGCGCCAGATCAGTGGACCCCCTGGAGATCGCCGCCGGCCTGGAGGCACGCGGCATCTGCGACCGCATCGCCGCCACCGACTACCGCCACCGCGACGTCTTCTCCCTCGCGGAGGAGCTCCACGCGAGAGTGGAACGCACGGAGTCGGACGCAGCGGTCCGGGCCGCGCCCGGGGAAAGGGGCCGCCGACGCGAAGGCTCCTGCGCCGCCCTGGGCGGCGGCCGGTGCGTCGCCGGCGCCCTGGCCTCCCTCTGGCTGATCACCTACGCCCTCGTGGGCGACCTGCTGATCGCGGCACTGCTGCACGGCCGCCGGGCCTGGGCCGGCCAGCCGACCCCGCTCCCGGCCGCCCTGGCCGGTGCGGCGCCCACCGCCCTCGCCCTGGCCTGCGCCGCCGCTCCCGCGGCCTGGTGCGCGCACTGGTTCGCGGCCAGAGCGCGCCGTGCGCTCCCGGCCAGCCGGGACCTCGCGGAATTCGGCAGAAGAGTGCGGCCCGCGCTGCTGGTGGCGCTGACTCTCTTCCTGGGCGCGCTGCTGACGTCCCTGTGGCCGGCCAGGTCCGCCCTGCCGGGCACCGGCCCGGCGTCCGGCGCCGCCCCCGCCGTCCTCCACGCCGCTCCCGTTCTCGACTACGCGGCCGTGGCCGCGCTCGGCGTGCTCCTCTTCCTGGCCGGGCTGCTCACCGCCCACGGCCTGCCCCGGGCGGCCGTCGCCGCCACCCTGGCCGCCGCCGCGGCCGAAGCCCTGCCCCCGCTCACCCTGCTCGCCGCCCGGCTTCCGGGCTGCGAAGCCCTGCGCTGGCCCGTCGGCTGGGCGGCCGGGGCCTTCGGCCCCACCGCCCTGTCGCTCGCCGCGTGCGTCCCGCCGGCCCTCGCCCTGCTGGTCCACGCCGTCTCCGCGCTGTCCCGGGCCTCGGTCCACGGACCCCGGTGACGACACCACCCGCCCGCCCCCCTTCGACAGGAGAGAGAGCAAGCACGATGACCGTTTCCCCTCCGCGCACCACCGGGCGAGAGCGAGGGCCCGACCGATGAGAGTCCTGCTCCTCGGCGCCAACGGCTACCTCGGCCGCTTCGTGGCCGACCGGCTGCTCGCCGACCCCGCCGTCCAGCTCACGGCCCTGGGCCGGGGCGACGACGCGGACGTCCGCTTCGACCTGGCCTCCGGCAGCCCCGGCGCCCTCACCCGCTTCCTCAACGCCGTCCACCCCGGCGTCGTCATCAACTGCGCGGGCGCCACCCGGGGCGGGGCCCGCGACCTCGCCCGGCACAACACCGTCGCCGTCGCCACCGTCTGCGAGTCGCTGCGCCGCAGCGGCTGCGGCGCCCGGCTGGTGCAGGTGGGGTGCTCCTCCGAGTACGGGCCCTCGCAGCCCGGCTCGTCCACCGCCGAGGACGCGGTGCCGCGCCCCGGCGGCCCGTACGGGGTGAGCAAACTCGCCGCCACCGAGCTGGTGCTCGGCTCCGGGCTCGACGCGATCGTGTTGCGGGTCTTCTCCCCGGTGGGACCCGGCACCCCCGCCGGCTCGCCGCTGGGCCGGCTCGCGGAGGCCATGAGACGGGCGATGCAGAGCGGCGACAACGAGCTGAAGCTCACCGGCCTCGGCGTACAGCGCGACTTCGTCGACGTCCGCGACATCGCCCGGGCCGTCCACGCGGCCTCCCTCTCCGCCGCCCAGGGCGCCGTCAACATCGGCACCGGCCGCGCCGTGCGGCTGCGCGACGCGGCGACCCTGCTCGCCCGGGTCGCGGGCTTCGGGGGCGCCCTCCACGAGCTGGACGACCCCCACCTGGGCACCCCGCCCGCGTACCCCTACCCGGACGGCTGCGGCAGCTGGCAGCAGGCCGACGTGCGCACCGCCCGGGACCGCCTCGGCTGGCGGCCGCGCATCGCCCTGGAGGAATCGCTGGCCGACATCTGGATGGAGGCGGCGTGTCGTATCTGATCTCCCCGGGATACCGCCGCGCCCTCGCCGCCCGGAAGGCCCCGCTCCGGGTCGCCGTGCCGGGCTTCGCGCATCCGCTGGTGGCCCCCGCCGAGTGGGGCGGCCTCCAGCGGGCGGGCCTCCCGCTGGACTGGGTGGCGATCGGCGGCGGCGCGCCGGTGGAGCCCGACGGCACGAGCGGCGGCCCCGGCGCCCGGCAGGACCCGTACTGGCTGTCCGCCGTCGTCCCGCTGCGCACGTCCGGCGTCCGGGTGCTGGGCCACCTGGACGTCCGGCACGGCACCCGGTCCTTCGGCGAACTCCTCTCCGACGCGCAGCGCTACCTCAACTGGTACCGGGTGGACGGCTTCACGCTTGCCCGCTGCCCGGACGAC
Source organism: Streptomyces sp. NPDC037389 (assembly GCF_040636475.1). NCBI lineage: Bacteria > Bacillati > Actinomycetota > Actinomycetes > Kitasatosporales > Streptomycetaceae > Streptomyces > Streptomyces sp. NPDC037389. The sequence goes on along the minus strand of NZ_JBEZUS010000009.1, from coordinate 118,331 downwards.
GAGGCCGGGCTCTCCGGGACCCGGCGGATGGCGGGCGCGCTGCGGACCCTGCTCGACGGGGCGTATCTGGTCCTGTCCCACGGCGCCCATCCCAACCCCGGATACGCGGACGTCGGCGACCAGTTGGTGACGTACGCGGGCCCCTGGTCCGGCTACCGCTGGTCCCGGGCCGCCGAATGGACGGCCGACCATCCGCCCGAGCGCTTCTGCCACCTGGTGCACGGCGTGCCGCGCACCCACCTGGACGAGGCGCTGCGCGTCGCCCGCTGGCAGGGCGCGGGCACCGTCTACTTCACGGACCGCACCGACCGCGACGCCCTGGACCCCTGGGAGTCCCTGCCCGGCTACTGGGACGACTTCGTCTCGCGCATCGGACCTGGTGTCTCGGAATGAGACAGGGCGTGGCAGTGTTACGGGAAGCACCACCGTACTGACATACCGACCTACGGAGTCCCCGTGTCGCTGCCACCCCTGGTCGAACCGGCATCCGAGCTCACCGTCGACGAGGTCCGCCGGTACTCCCGCCACCTGATCATCCCGGACGTCGGGATGGACGGGCAGAAGCGGCTGAAGAACGCCAAGGTGCTCTGCGTGGGCGCGGGCGGTCTGGGTTCGCCCGCGCTGATGTACCTCGCCGCCGCCGGCGTCGGCACCCTGGGCATCGTGGAGTTCGACGAGGTCGACGAGTCGAACCTCCAGCGCCAGATCATCCACAGCCAGGCCGACATCGGCCGCTCGAAGGCCGAGTCCGCGCGCGACTCCGTGCTGGGGATCAACCCCTATGTGAACGTCGTCCTGCACGAGACCCGGCTCGAAGCCGACAACGTGATGGAGATCTTCTCCCAGTACGACCTGATCGTCGACGGCACGGACAACTTCGCCACCCGCTACCTCGTCAACGACGCGTGCGTGCTGCTCGACAAGCCGTACGTATGGGGCTCCATCTACCGCTTCGACGGCCAGGCGTCCGTCTTCTGGAGCGAGCACGGCCCCTGCTACCGCTGCCTCTACCCCGAGCCCCCGCCGCCGGGCATGGTGCCCTCCTGCGCCGAGGGCGGCGTGCTGGGCGTGCTGTGCGCCTCGATCGGCTCGATACAGGTCAACGAGGCCATCAAGCTGCTGGCGGGCATCGGCGACCCGCTGGTCGGCCGGCTGATGATCTACGACGCCCTGGAGATGACCTACCGGCAGGTCAAGGTCCGCAAGGACCCCGACTGCGCGGTCTGCGGCAAGAACCCGACGGTCACCGAGCTCATCGACTACGAGGCCTTCTGCGGCGTCGTCTCCGAGGAGGCCCAGCAGGCGGCCGCCGGCTCGACGATCACGCCGCTCCAGCTGAAGGAGTGGATCGACGAGGGCCAGAACATCGACATCATCGATGTCCGCGAGCCCAACGAGTACGAGATCGTCTCCATCCCCGGCGCCCGGCTGATCCCCAAGAACGAGTTCCTGATGGGCAGCGCCCTGGAGGGGCTGCCGCAGGACAAGAAGATCGTCCTGCATTGCAAGACGGGTGTCCGCTCGGCGGAAGTGCTGGCCGTGCTCAAGTCCGCGGGCTTCGCGGACGCGGTGCACGTGGGCGGCGGTGTGATCGGCTGGGTCCACCAGGTGGAGCCGCAGAAGCCGGTGTACTGACGGTTTTGGCGCGAACCGGCTCCGCTCGCCGAGAGGCGAGCGGAGCCGGCCGTGCTTCACGGGCAGGTCGTGCCGTCCGCCGGGAGCCGGCCGTCGAGGAACGCGGCGTCCATGGTCTTCGTGGCGCACGCGTCGACGCCGTATGTGCCATGGCCCTCGCCCTTGACGGTCAGCCGGACCCCGACGCCCTTGCCGAGCTTCTCGGCCATGTTCGCCGCGCCGGCCACCGGCGTCGCCGGATCGCCCGCGTTGCCGACCACCAGGATCGGCGCGGCCCCCTCGGCGCCCACCTCCGGGGTCTTCCACTTGCCCTTCACCGGCCAGCCCGTGCACGACAGCAGCGACCACGCGGCGGACTCCCCGAAGACCGGCGAGGCGGCCTTGAACTCCGGCAGCAGCCGCCGGACGTCTTCCACACCGTAGCGGTCCTCCGAATCGGCGCAGGAAATGGCCCGGTTGGCGGCCTGGAGATTGTTGTAGCGGCCGTCGGGCGCGCGGCCCGCCATGGAGTCGAAGAGCAGGAGCAGGGTGTTGCCCGTGCCCTTGACCCGCGCCTCCTGGAGCGCGGCGGTCAGGTACTTCCAGGTGTCCTTGGAGTACAGCGCCGCCGCGATGCCGTTGGTCGCCTCGTCCTGGGTGAGCTTGCGGCCCTGACTCGTCGGCAGGGGCCGTGAGTCGAGGTCCTTGAGGAGCGTGGTGATCTCGTCCAGGGTGGGGCAGCGGCCGCCGCCGCCCGTGGCGCCCGCCGAGGCGCAGTCCTTGAGGTAGTCGTCCAGCGCGAGCTGGAAGCCCTTGGTCTGGCCGAGGTCGCCCTGCACGGTGTCCTGCGTCGGGTCCACCACGGCGTCGAGTACGGTGCGCCCGACGTTCTTGGGGAACAAGTGCGCGTAGACGCCGCCCAGTTCGGTGCCGTACGAGATGCCGAAGTAGTGGAGCCTGGACTCGCCGAGCGCGGCCCGGATCCGGTCGAGGTCACGGGCGGCGCTGATCGTGTCCACGTACGGCAGGACCTTGCCCGAGTTCTTGGCGCAGGCGTCGACGAACGCCTTGTTGGCCGCCAGGGTCTGCTGGAGTTCGGCGTCATCGTCAGGGGTGCCGTCCACCTGGTACGCCGCGTCGAGCTCCTTGTCGCTCTGACAGCGCACGCCCGCGCTCTCGCCGACGCCGCGCGGGTCGAAGCTCACCAGGTCGTAGCGGGCGTGGAGGGTGTCGTAGCCGTCGGCGAGGGAGGGCAGCGCGGAGACGCCCGAGGCGCCGGGGCCGCCGAAGTTGAAGACCAGCGAGCCGATGCGGTGGGACGAGTCGGTGGCCTTGCTGCGGATCAGCGCGAGGTCGATCTTCGCGCCGTCCGGCTTGGAGTGGTCGAGCGGCACCGGGAGCTTCGCGCACTGCCATGCCTTGCCGGGGGCCTTGCCCACGCCCTGCGCGGCGGTGGGGGCGGCGCACGTCTTCCAGCTGAGCTTGGGGACGGGGGAGCCGTTCTTGCCGCCGTTGCCATTGCCGCTGTCGGCGCCGCTGCCGCTGCCGCCGTCCTGGCCGCCGGCTCTGTCGCCGCCGTTGTCACCGCATCCGGTGGCGGCGAGGGCGATCACGAGGACGGTGGCGGCGAGGGAGGCGAGGGCCGTGACCCGGGGCCGTGTGGGACTCATTCCACCGACTCTACGGATGAATCGCCCTTTCCCGGCCCCTTGGGGACCCGGCGTACGGACGTTGTCAGGCGGAGCGCAGGGGCGCACAGCCGATCCGCCCCGCGACGGCGTCCACGAAGGCCGGGAACGCCCGGCGCGGATCGTCGGCCCGGGTGCCGGTGCGGCCGGGGCCCGTACGCATGGTGAACACCGTGGGGCGGCCCGCGCAGTCGGCCCGTACGAGCGCGCCCGTCGCCTCGATCCGCCCATGGGCCCGCCAGCCGGGCGCGGGCGGGCTGTCGCCCGTGAGGCCGTCGAACAGGGCGACGATCCTGGGCCGGGCGGTCATCGCGAACCGGGCCGCCCAGCGGAACGCGTCCGTCGCCGCCAGCGCGCACGTCTCGAAGTCCGGCTCGGCACTGCCCGTGCCGGCCGGACCGGCTATGCCCGGTATCGCACAGGCGCCGGGCGCGCCGGGCGACGCCATCGGCCGTGCCTCCCCGGCGCACCCCGTCGCCTTCGCCGCCCGGTTGGCCACCTCCAGCAGGAGCCTGCCCGTCCGCGCGGGGGAGGCGTCCGGGAACGACCCGGTCAGTGTGACCACTGACGGGCGGCCGCGCACATCGCACGACTCCGGCAGCACCAACGTGCCCGACGCGGCCGTGACGAAGCCCGGGAGGGCGTCCGGGAGCGGCGAGTCGCCCCCGGCGAACAGCCCCGTCAGCCAGGCCCGGCGCTCGTCCGCCGCCTCGGGGCCCGTGCCGTAACGGACCTCCAGGCGACGCTCGGTGCCGCGGCCCCCGCGGTCGCCGCCGCGCCAGCTCAGCGTGCAGCGGCCGTGGGGACGGCCGGGACCCGGCGCGCTCTCCCGGGACACGCGCTGCCGGGCGCCACCGGTCTCCCCGCGGAACGGGCCGCCCTCTTCCGGCCAAGTGCCCCAGCAGTAGTCCTGCCTGGCCAGCGGCCTGAACTGCGCCTGCCACAGGGCCATCAGGGCCGCCAGCAACGCCGCTATGGCCAGGGCGCCGGTGAGCAGTCTGGCCCTGCGGCCCGGGTGTTCGGCCGTCCGTAACACCTCTGTCCCCCTCCGTCGCCCGCGGTGAAAACGGTCCGAGTGAAACTCTGTGCGGGCGATGGTAGTGCGGGCCACTGACATTCGAGCCGCTGGAGTTCGTAGTACCGGTGTGATGTGCTATGGGTGCTATGAGCACACCTTCCCGGGTGCCGGAACAGTACCTTCCAGCAGGTATGCGTCAACCGCGCTTTTCACGCAGGCGTTGCCGCTGTCGTAGGCGCCGTGGCCTTCTCCCCGGTACGTCATCTCGACTCCGACGCCCTTGCCGAGCTCCTGGGCCATCTTGCGCGCTCCCTCGTAAGGAGTCGCCGGATCGCCGGTGTTGCCGACGACGAGGATGGGCGCCGAGCCCTTCGCGCTGACATCGGGCGTCTGCCATTCGCCCTTTACGGGCCAACCGGTGCACTGCAACAGGCTCCACCCCATGAAGTCCCCGAAGACCGGTGACGCCTTGCGGAACTCCGCCGCCCTGCGCCGGATGTCGTCCGCGGTGTAGCGCTGGGCGAAGTCGGCGCACGTGATGGCGTTGAGGGACGCCTGGAGGGAGCTGTAAGTGCCGTCCTGGCCACGACCGTTCATGGAGTCGCCCAGCATGAGGAGGATCTTCCCGTCGCCGTTCTCGGCGTCCTCGACGCCCTCGGTGAGGTAGTCCCAGAACTGCTTCGAGTAGAGCGACTGCGCGATACCGCCGGTGGCGAGCGACTGCGTGAGGTCGCGGCCCCCGCTGCCCGGCACCGGCTTCTTCTCCAGCCGGTCGAGGAGCGAGCTGATCTGCTGCTCCGTGGGGCAGTTGTCCGACGTCTTCGTGCAGGCCGTCATGTAGTCGCCGAGGGCGAGCTGGAACCCCGCGGCCTGGGCGAGGGCGCTCTGCAACGGATCGCTCGACGGGTCCACCACGCCGTCCATGAGCGCCCGGCCGACGTTCTTGGGGAACAAGTGCGCGTAGACGCCGCCAAGTTCGGTGCCGTAGGAGACGCCGAAGTAGTGGAGCTTGTCGTCGCCCAGGACCTGGCGCATGAGGTCCAGGTCGCGGGCGGCGTTCGTGGTGCCGATATGGGGGAGGACCTTGCCCGAGCGCTTCTGGCAGCCCTCCGCGTATTTCTTCACCCGGCCCACGAGGGCGTTCTGTTCGGCGGTGGTGGCCGGGGTGGCGTCCGCCGCGTAGTACGCGTCCAGTTCCTTGTCCGGCAGGCACGTCACCCCGCTGCTGCGGCCGACCCCGCGCGGGTCGAAGCTGACCAGGTCGTAGCGGGTGCGCAGGGTGCGGTAGTCGTCGGCGAACGCCGGGAGCGTCGTCACTCCGGAGCCGCCGGGGCCGCCGAAGTTGAAGACGAGCGAGCCGATGCGGCGCGACTGGTCGGTGGCCTTCGCCCGGATCATGGCGATGCCGATCTTCTCGCCGTCCGGGTGGGCGTAGTCGAGCGGCGCGCGCAGGGTCGCGCACTCCCAGTCCGGGCCGGGGGGCCGGCCGGCGGTGCCCGCGTCCTCGCTGCGGCTGGGGGGCGGGCAGGGCTTCCAGTCCGGTTTCTGCTTCTGGAGGGCGGCGCCGGCGGCAGCCGTGGCGGCGCTCGCGGAGGAGGGCGCCGCCTGCCGCGCCTCGCCGTCGGCGTCGCCGCTGCAACCGGTGAGCCCGGTCAGCCCGGTGACCGTGGTCAGCAGCGCGGCGGCGAGCAGCGCTCGCCCTCTGGACACGCGTACGGATCTGGACACGCCTCCCACTTTTGGGCGGGGCGGGCCGGGGCGCGCGCAGGGTGGGCCGTATGGGGGACGGGTCGTACGGGTTACCGGGGGACGAATCCGACTTCCGTCGCCTTCGCGGTGACCCAGACGGGAGTGCCCTCGGCGAGCCTCAGCTCCACTGCCGCGGCCGGGGTGATCTCAGCGACGATCTCAAGGTCCGCGTCCACGAGGACGCGCATTCTGCTGCCTTGCGCGGTGAGTTCGCGGATCTTGCCCTGCCAGACGTTGCGAGGGCTGCTGGTGGTGGCTGTGGGGCGGGTGGTGTGGAGGGACACCGCTTCGGGAGCGATCACGGCGAGGCCGGGGCCCGGGGTGGGGGGTGGGTCCGCCGTGGTCAGGGTCGCGCCGTTGCCCAGGTCGAGGGTGTCGGCCGTCGCCTCGGCCGGCCAGGCGTTGAGGCCCAGCATGCGGGCCACCCAGGGGGAGCGGGGGTGCCGGGCCAGCTCGGCCGGGGGCGCGTACTGGGTCGTACGGCCGTCCTCCAGGACGAGCACGTGGTCGGCCAGCGATACGGCTTCCACGGGGTCGTGGGTGACGATCAGGCACACGCCGGGGAAGTCGGCGAGGTGGGTGCGCAGGGCGTGGCGCACCTGGGCGCGGGCCGACTGGTCCAGGGCGGCCAGCGGCTCGTCGAGGAGCAGCAGGTGCGGACCGGCGGCCAGGGCCCTGGCCAGGGCGACGCGCTGGGCCTGGCCGCCGCTGAGCAGGCCGGGCCTGCGGTGGGCGAGGTGGCCGATGCCCAGGTGGTTCAGCCACTGCTGGGCGGTGGCGTGGGCCCGGCCCTTGGGGGTGCCCTGGGCGCGTAGGCCGTAGGCGGTGTTGGCGAGTGCCGTGAGGTGCGGGAAGAGGGCGCCGTCCTGGGGGACCCAGGCGATGCGGCGGCGGTGGGGCGGGGCGGACGAGACGTCCTGGCCGCCGAGGGTGAGCGTGTCCGCCGTGGCGCGGTGGGTGAGGCCGAGGAGGGCGCGGAGGAGGGTGGTCTTGCCGGCGCCGTTGGGGCCCACGACGGCGATCGTGGTGCCGGCGGGGGCGTCGAGGGCCGCTTGGACTGCGCCGGTGACCGTGGTGCGCAGGGGGTGCGGGGTGGTGCGGGCGGGGCCGGGGCGGGGAGGGCCCTCCGGGACCGCGTGATGTACGGCCGTTGCCGTATCCGGTTCCGGGTGCCCCGCACTTGGCCGTACTCCCGCCGTCGGCGTCTGCGGCCAGCGGCCCCGGAGGGTGAGGAGGACCGCTGTCGCGATGGCGAGGAGGAGAAGGCTGACCGCTGTCGCGCCCTCCGGGTCGTCCTGGAGGAGCAGGTAGACCTGGAGGGGGAGCGTCTGGGTGATGCCGGGGAGGTTGCCCGCGAACGTGATCGTCGCCCCGAACTCGCCCAGCGCGCGCGCCCAGCAGAGCGCCGCTCCGGCGAAGAGGCCCGGCGCGATCATCGGGAGGGTGATCGTGCGGAACGTTCGGAGGGGGGAAGAGCCGAGGGAAGTCGCCGTCTCCTCGTAGCGGGGGTGGAGGCCGCTGAGAGCGCCCTCCAGGCTGATCACCAGGAAGGGCATGGCCACGAAGGTCGACGCCATGACCGCCGCCGTGGTCGTGAAGGGGATCGTGACGCCGAACCACTCGTCCAGCCAGGACCCCAGGACGCCCCGGCGGCCGTAGCCCTGGAGGAGCGCCACGCCCGCGACGGTCGGCGGCAGGACCATCGGGAGCATCACGAGGGAGCGGACGAGTGCCTTGCCCGGGAAGTCCACCCGGGCCAGCAGCCAGGCGAGGGGCACCCCGAGGGCGAGGGAGAGCGCCAGGGAGTACGCCGAGACCGTGAGGCTCAGGATGAGGGCCCGGGTGACCTCGCCGGAGGTGAGCCGGGACGGGAGGGAGCCCCATGGCGTGCGGGTGAGGACGCCCGCCAGGGGGAGGAACAGGAAGCCGGCGGCGAGGGCGGAGGGGATCGCCAGGGTCAGGGGCGTACGGGCCCTCATGGCTGCTGGAAGCCCGCCTCACGGAGGAGCTTCTGGGCCTCGGACGAGCTGAGCCACTTGACGAACTCGGCCGACTCCTCGGTGTGCTTCGAGCCCTTGAGGGTCGCGGCGGGGTAGGCGGCCACCGCGTTCTGGGCGTCGGGGACGGCGACGGTCGCGACCTTGCCCTTGGCCGCGGTGGCGTCCGTGACGTACACGATGCCCACGTCCGCCTCGCCGAGGGTGACCTTGCTCAGCACGGCGCGGACGCTGGGCTCCTGGGAGACCGGCTTGACGTCGACGTGCTGCTGGTCGAGGACCTTCTTGCTGTAGCGGCCCGCGGGGACCTCGGGGGCGGCCAGGACCACCTTGAGGCCGGACCGGGAGAGGTCGGAGAGGCCCTGGACCTTCTGGGGGTTGCCGGGGGCCGTGGCGATCGTCAGGCGGTTCTTCGCGATGGTGGTGGGGGCGTTCGTCTGCTGGGCGAGACCGTCCATCGTCTTGGTGTCGGCCGTCACCAGCGCGTCGGCGGGCGCGCCCTGGCGCACCTGGGCGGCGAGCTCCTGGGAGCCGGCGAAGGAGAAGTTCACCTTGGTGCCGGGGTGCTCCTTCTCGTAGACGGCCTTGGCCTCCTTGAAGACGTCCGTGAGGGAGGCGGCGGCGAGGACCGTGAGGGTGGTCCGCCGCCTGGCGTCGTCGCTCTTGTCCCCGCTGCCGCCGCAGGCCGTGGCCAGGGGGAGGAGGAGCGCTGCCGCCAGGGCCGTGCGTGCGAGGGTGCGGGGCATTGTCTCTCCTGGTCAGGCGCGGTCGATGTGCACGTTGGTGGCCTTCACCCGGGCCACGGCCTCCATGCCCACGGCCAGGCCCAGTTCCTCCACGGCCTCGCGGGTGAGGAGGGAGACCAGCCGGTGCGGCCCGGCCTGGATCTCCACCTGTGCGGCCACGTCGCCGAGCTTCACGGCGGTGATGATCCCCGGGAAGGCGTTGCGCGCGCTGGTGTGCGGTTCGTCGTCGCTCTCGTTCGCCTCGGCGGCGAGGCTCACGGAGAAGGCGGCCAGATCGGGCCCCTCGACGATCCGCTTGCCGGCCTCGTCACGACGGGTGGGGATCCTGCCCGCGTCGGCCCAGCGGCGGACGGTGTCGGGACTGACGCTCAGGAGGCGGGCTGCCTGCCCGATGGTGTACGACCGCATGTGCGGCACGGTATGTCGCTGTGGCTCGCATATGCAAGGCTGAACGCCTGGTCCGGGTGGCTCTGCCCCCTGGACCAGGCGTTCAGTGGGCCCCCTAGATCGCACCCTTCCGCGTCAGGTGGCTGAACGACGCCCACCCCGGCAGCACCGGCAGCCACAACGTCATCAGCCGGAACAGCAGAACGGCCGGCGCCGCCTGCTCCGCCGGCAGCCCCGCGAAGGTCAGCGCACCCGTGAGCGCGAACTCCACCGCCCCCACACCGCCCGGCGTCGGCGCCGCCGACCCCAGCGCGTTGGCGGTGAGGAAGACGACCGCGATGCTCGCGTAGCTGAGGTCGCCCCCGAACGCCCGGATCGACGCGTCCAGGCACATCACGTTCGCCGCCGTCAGCAGCAGCATCCCGCCGATGCCGAAGCAGAGCTTCTGCGGCCGCTGGAGCACGTCCAGCATGCGCGGCACGACGCCCGCGAACAGCGACCGGACCCGGGTCGAGACGAACTTCCGCAGCACCGGGATCGCGGCGACCACCAGCACCAGGACCGCGGCCGTCAGCAGGCCGCCGATCACGGTCCGGGAGGGGCCCAGGGAGGAGCTGCGTTCCGTGCCCGTCACATAGCCGAAGGACAGCAGCAGCATGATGTGGCAGGCCAGGCCGAAGAGCTGGGACGCGCCGACGCTCGCCACGGCCAGGCCCGGGCGGATGCCCGCCCGCTGGAGGAAGCGGGTGTTCAGGGCCACGCCACCGACCGCGGCCGGGGCGACGATCTTCACGAACGAGCCCGCGACCTGCGCCAGGACCGTCCGGCCGAAGGTCACCTTCTCCGGTACGAAGCCGAGGAGGCTCATCGCGGCGGCCACGTAGGTCAGCGCCTGGAAGGCCACGGCCATCGCGACCCACGCCCAGTTGGCCTTGTCGACGAGATCGCCGAACTTGACGTGCGTGAGCTGGGACAGCAGGAAGTACGCGGCGATCGCGCCCGCGACGAAGCTGATCAGCGTCCGGGGCTTGATGCGCTCCAGGCGGACCGGCTCTATCGGCGCCTGCGGCCGGATGAGCAGGACCTGGCGGCGGATCTGGGCGAGCAGGTCCTCCTCGCGGGCCTCCTCGATGGCCTCGTCGATCGCCTTCTTCTCCGCCTGGCGCTCGGCCTTGAGCGCCTTGCGGCTGGCGTCGGCGGGCTCGGCCTCGGCGGCGCGGGTGGCGTCCCGGGCCTCCTTGGCGAGGCGGGCGTTCTCCAGCACCCGGTCCCGTTCGCGCTGCGCCCGCTCGCGGGCGAGCTGGCGCAGGGTCGCGCGGTTGACGCGGGTGAGGGCGAGGGGCTGGAGGAGCGGGAGGCTGTTGGCGACGGCGTCGGGACCGAGGACCTCCACGGCGGTGGCCACGGCCCGCTCGGCGCCGACCCGCAGGCCGAGGGTGACGAGGAGCTGGGCGACGTCCATGCGGAGCACCAGGTCGCCGGCCGCGATCTCGCCGCCGCGCAGGTCCGTGAGGACCACATTGCCGGAACGATCCACCAGGAGGGCGTCGCCGTCGAGCCTGCGGTGGGCGATGCGGCGTGACTGGAGTGCCTTGAGCTGGTGCCAGGCGCCCCGCATCAGCTCGTCGGTGATCTCCTCGGTGGGGACGGAGACCAGGGGACGGCCGCCGATGTGCTCGTAGATGAGCATCACGGCGTCCGGGCCCAGCTCGGAGGTGGCGATGAGCTTGGGCGCGTTGGCGCCGGCGGCGATGGCCGCGTAGGCGAGCAGCGCCTCCTGTTCGAGGGCCTGGCGCAGCGACTGGAGGCTGCGGCGCTGGGTGATCCCGCGCAGGGCCAGGCGCTGCCAGACGCGGTAGAAGAAGCCCTGGGCCTGTTGCTCGCGGTCGACGACGGTGACGTCGAGGGGTGGCCCGTCCTCCATGGTGACGATGTAGCGGCGGCCCCGGTCGGGGTGCTGCTCGGCGGTCTCGTTGTCCTCGGCGCGCAGCGCGGTCTCCGGCCGGAAGCCGACGCGCCGCAGCCCGGCGAGGAGGTGCTGGCCGGTGGGGCGGACGTTGGGGGAGCCGACGGCGTAGAGGGTGGCGTAGGCGACGGTCCAGCCGATCAGGACGGTGATGGCGATGGAGAACGGCGTGGTGTAGCCGTTGACCAGCACCGCGAAGGCGTCCAGGAGGAGCACGGCCCACATGGCCACGCGCCAGCGCGGCCGCCGGGACATGCCGACGGCCGTCATATACGCGATCACCGGCGCCAGATAGCCGTGCACCGGGTCGGTGAAGCCGCCGCCGGGGGCGCGCTGGGTGAGCGCGGCGCGGATGGATTCGGGCGCCGACTCGGCCACCCACAGGTCGGTGGCGAGGGACACGCCGTGGGCCAGCACGGCGGCGAGGACGCCGTCGGCGATGCGCAGCCCGTCGCGTTTGATCAGCCGTTCGATGGCGAAGGCCACCGGGACGATGAAGACCGCGATGTTCGCCGTGAGCCCGGCGAAGCTGGCCAGCAGATGGGGCGCCTTGCCGGTGCTCGCGCTGATGTCCTGGGCCAGGCCCGAGGTGGTGGCGTGGGCGAAGGCGGCGAGCGCGAGCACGAGGGCGATGCCCACGATGCCCAGGAAGAGCCGGACCAGGTCGGCCGGGCGGTGGACACGGGCGGGGAGCAGCGGCTCGTCGCCGGAGACCTTGTCGATGTGGCCCTCACCGTCCTCGCACGGGTACGCGCCGCGGTCCCTGTCGCAGGGCAGCACGTCGCGGGCGCGGGCCTCGTCCGGAGGCTGCGCGCCCTGCTGCTCGTCGGTCTCTTCTCGGTCTCGTATCACCAGTCACCGCCCGGAAGATGGTGGCATGGCCCGGCCGGGCAAGGGGGTATCAGGGTGCATTTCGGGGGGCGCGGACTCCGGATCGTACGCCCTGTAGTGCGATGACGCACTCTGGGTGATCTTGTGGACGGCCTGGTTCCGCCGGTCGGGAGGGCCCGTCCGGGGTGCGATGCGGCAGTATGCACCGGATGGACGAGCTTCCCGAGTACGCGGAACGGGTGCTGGCCGTCGCCGAGCTGATTCCGGCGGGCCGGGTGATGACCTACGGAGACGTCGCCGAATGGCTCGACGAGGGCGGCCCCCGGCAGGTCGGCCGTGTCATGGCCCTCTACGGCGGGGCCGTGCCCTGGTGGCGTGTCGTCCGGGCGGACGGGGTGCTGCTGCCGGGCCATGAGCGGGAGGCCCTGGCCCACTACCGCGCCGAGGGCACCCCGCTGCGGGAGTCGGGCCGCGCGGCCGACGTCCGGATGCCCCGGCTCGTCATGACCCGCGCCCGCTGGGACGGCGCCCCGGATGTGACTCCGCACACCTGACGGCCCGGGGGCCGCCACCGCCGGGCCGCGCCCCGGCCCGTGACCGCAAGGCGTTACCCGAACGGATGAGATCACCGAAGAGGGACGGAGGCTCCCGGGACGCACTGCGCCACACGGGTCTCCTGGCGTAGCGTCGGGGGTCGCCCTTCTCGCCGTGACGCGTCCCGGCCGACCGACCACCCGTACCTTCCCCCCCTCAGGACCGGCAACACACGTGAGCTCCTCGTCGTCCCACCAGCGGCCCGCCACGGGCGCGTACCGCCTCGTGCGCACGCCGCCGGGCCCGGTGGTCCCTCCTGAGCTGGACGCGTGCCAGCGCGCGGTGGTTGACCACGGGCGGGGACCGCTGCTGGTGCTCGCCGGTCCGGGTACGGGCAAGACGACCACGCTCGTCGAGGCGGTGGCCGAACGGGTGCGGGGGGGCACCGACCCCGCGCGGATCCTCGTGCTGACCTTCAGCCGCAAGGCGGCCGTCGAACTGCGCGACCGGATGACGGCCCGGCTCGGCGGCGCCCAGGGCCCGCAGGCCACCACCTTCCACTCCTACTGCTACGCGCTGGTGCGCGCCCACCAGGACGTCGAGCTGTTCGTCGAGCCCACCCGGCTGCTGTCCGGCCCGGAGCAGGACGTCATGGTGCGCGAGCTGCTGGAGGGCGAGCTGGAGCTGGGCAAGGAGGGCCGCGGCCGGGTCCGCTGGCCCGACGAGCTGCGCGCCTGCCTGACCACCCGCGGCTTCGCCGACGAGATGCGCGCCGTCCTCGCCCGCAGCCGGGAGCTGGGCCTGGGTCCCGGCGAGCTCGACGCCTTCGCCCACCGCGCGGGCCGCCCCGACTGGCGTGCGGCCGCCTCCTTCCTCGCCGAGTACCTGGACGTCCTCGACGCGCGCGGCGTCCTCGACTACGCCGAGCTCGTCCACCGCGCCGTCCTCCTCGCCGGGCGCCCCGAGGTCGCGGCAGAGCTGGGCCGGAGCTACGACGCGGTCTTCGTCGACGAGTACCAGGACACCGACGCCTCCCAGGCGCGGCTGCTGCGCGCGCTGGCGGGCGGCGGCCGGACCCTGATCGCCTTCGGCGACCCCGACCAGTCCATCTACGCCTTCCGGGGCGCGGACGTCGGCGGCATCCTCGAATTCCCGCACGACTTCCCGCGCACCGACGGCACGCCCGCCCCGGTCGCGGTCCTCACCACCTCGCGCCGCTCCGGCGCCGCCCTGCTCGCCGCCACCCGGCTGCTCACCCACCGGATGCCGCTGACCCGGCTGCCGGCCGCCGCCGTACGGGCCCACCGCGAGCTCACGGCCGTCCGGGACGGGGGCCGGGTGGAGGCGTACACCTACCCGACGGCGGGCGCCGAGCTCGACAACATCGCCGACATCCTCCGCCGCGCCCACCTGGAGGACGGCTTCCCCTGGCAGGACATGGCCGTCCTCGTCCGCGCGGGCTCCCGCTCGATACCGTCCCTGCGCCGCGCCCTGACGTCGGCGGGCGTCCCGGTCGAGGTCGACGGCGACGACATCCCCCTGCGCCACGAACCGGCGGTGGCGCCGCTGCTGACGGCGTTGCGGGCGGTGGCGGAACCCACGGTGGACGCCCCTGACGCGGCAACGGGCGGGCAGGTGGGAGACCCCGCGCCGCAGGCGCGGCCCTGGCTCACGCCGGAGACGGCGCTCACCCTCCTGACGTCCCCGCTGGGCGGCATGGACAGCGCGGACCTCCGCCGTCTCGGCCGCGCCCTCCGCGAGGAGGAGCGCGCGGCGGGCGAGGGCATGCCGCGCCCCTCGGACACCCTCATCGCCGAAGCCCTGGCCGAGCCCGCCCGCCTCGTCGCGCACGACCCGTCGTACGCACGCCCCGCCCAGCGACTGGGTGCCCTCCTGGCGGGCGCGCGCGCCCTCCTGGCGCGCGGCGGCACGGCCGAGGAAGCCCTCTGGCACCTCTGGGACGGCACCCCCTGGCCCACCCGGCTGCGCCGCGCCGCGCACCGCGGCGGCCCGGCCGGCCGCAACGCCGACCGCGACCTCGACGCCGTCTGCGCCCTCTTCGAGACCGCCGCCCGCGCGGAGGAACGCACCGGCGGCCGCGGCGCCCTGAACCTCCTCGACGAGCTGGACGCCCAGGACATCGCCGCCGACACCCTCACCCGCAGGGCCGTGCGCCCCGACGCCGTACGGCTGATGACCGCGCACCGCTCCAAGGGCCTGGAGTGGCGGCTCGTCGTCGTCGCGGGCGTCCAGGAGGGCCTCTGGCCCGACCTGCGGCGCCGCGGCTCGCTCCTGGAAGCCGACCGCATCGGCCGCGACGGCATCGCCGAGCCCCTCGGCGCGGGCGCCCTCCTCGCCGAGGAGCGCCGGCTGTTCTACGTGGCCGCCACCCGCGCCCGCGACCGGCTCGTGGTCACGGCGGTCAAGGCGGCCGCCGAGGACGGCGACCAGCCCTCCCGTTTCCTGGCCGAGCCGGGCACCGAGCCCGTCGACGTCACCCAGCGCCCGCGCCGCCCCCTGGCCGTCGCCGCGCTCGTCGCCGAGCTGCGCGCCACCACCGTCGACCCCGCCGCCTCCGATGCGCTGCGGGCCGCCGCCGCCGAACGCCTCGCCCGGCTCGCCGCCCTGCGCGACGAGGAGGGCCAGCCGCTCGTCCCCGCCGCGCACCCCTACCGCTGGTGGGGCCTGGACGAGCCGACCCACAACGAGGTGCCGCTGCGCGACCCGGAGCGGCCCCTCGCGCTGTCCGGCTCCGCCCTCGGCCAGCTCACCGAGGACGGCTGCTCCCTCCAGTGGTTCCTGGGACGCGAGGTGAAGGCGGACGCCCCCGCCACCGCCGCCCAGGGCTTCGGCAACGTCGTCCACGTCCTGGCCGACGAGGTCGCCTCCGGCCGCACCCCGGCCGACCTCGCCGTGCTGATGGAGCGACTGGAGACCGTCTGGGAGTCCCTGGCCTTCGACGCCCCCTGGAAGTCGCGGCAGGAGATGGAGCAGGCCCGCGCCGCCCTGGAGCGCTTCCTGCGCTGGCATGTGATGGAGCGCGCCCGCGACGCCGTCGCCACCGAGCACCCCTTCGACGTCACCCTCAAGGCACAGCAGTACCAGGTGCGCATCCGCGGCTCCATGGACCGCGTCGAGCAGGACGCCCAGGGCCGCGCGTACGTCGTCGACTTCAAGACCGGCAAGAGCGCGCCCTCCGCCAAGGACGTCGAACACCACCCCCAGCTCGCCGTCTACCAGCTCGCCGTCGCCGAGGGCGCCGTGGACGACGCCTTCGGCGGCGTCCGGCCCCGGCCCGGCGGCGCCGAACTCGTCCACCTGCGCCAGGGAGCGGCCAAGAAGGACGGCGGGGAGACCCTCCCCAAGGTCCAGGCGCAGGAGCCCCTCGACGGCGAATGGGTCGGCGATCTGCTCGCCGAGGCCGCGGGCCGGGTCCTTGAGGAACGTTTCACCCCCCGCCCCGGCCGGCAGTGCGACCACTGCTCGTTCCGCGCCTCGTGCAGTGCCCGGCCCGAGGGCCGGCAGATCGTGGAGTGAGATGTCAGTGGGTCCCTCTAGCGTTACCGGCGTGACCCCGCGCCTGACCGATCCCGAGCAGCTCAAGGAGCTCCTCGGCATCCCCTTCACCCCGGAGCAGACGGCCTGCGTCACCGCGCCGCTCGCCCCGCAGGTCATCGTGGCCGGAGCCGGGTCCGGCAAGACCACGGTCATGGCCGCGCGCGTCGTCTGGCTGGTCGGCACCGGGCAGGTCGCGCCCGAGGAGGTCCTCGGACTGACGTTCACCAACAAGGCGGCGGGCGAGCTCGCCGAGCGCGTCCGCAAGGCCCTCGGCCGGGCCGGTATCGACGGGGCCGGTATCGACGGGGCCGGTGTCGACGGGGCCGGTGTCGACAGGGCCGGTATCGGCGCGGAGCCCTCCGAGAAGGAGACCGGCGGCGAGCCCCGGATCTCCACGTACCACGCCTTCGCCGGCCAGCTCCTCAAGGAGCACGGCCTGCGCATCGGCCTGGAACCCACCTCCCGCCTCCTCGCCGACGCCACCCGCTTCCAGCTCGCCGCCCGCGTCCTGCGCTTCTCACCGGGCCCGTACCCGGCCCTCACCCGCCCTTTCGCCGACCTGGTCACCGACCTGCTGGCCCTCGACGGCGAACTCGCGGAGCACCTGGTCGAGCCGAAGGGGCTACGGGCGTACGACCGCGAACTCCTGGAGACCCTCGCCGGCGCCCGGCTCACCAACGCGGACCTGCGCAAGATCCCCGAGACGGTGCGCGCCCGCCTGGAGCTCCTGGAACTCGTCGAGGCGTACCGCGCGGAGAAGCGCTCCCGCGACCTCCTCGACTTCGGCGACCAGATCGCCCGCTCCGCCGAGCTGGCCCGCACCCGGCCCGAGGTGGGCCGCATCCTCCGCGAGCAGTTCAAGGTCGTCCTCCTCGACGAGTACCAGGACACGTCCGTCGCCCAGCGACTGCTGCTGGCCGGCCTCTTCGGCGCCGGCACGGGCCACGCCGTGACCGCCGTCGGCGACCCCTGCCAGGCCATCTACGGCTGGCGCGGCGCCTCCGTGGCCAACCTCGACGACTTCCCGCGGCACTTCCCCCACACCGACGGGCAGCCCGCCCGGCGCTACTCCCTCAGCGAGAACCGCCGCAGCGGCGGCCGCCTCCTGGACCTCGCCAACACCCTGGCCGCCCCCCTCCGCGAGCGCCACGAGGGCGTCGAGGCCCTGCGCCCGGCCCCGGGCGCCGAGCGCGACGGCGTCGTCCGCTGCGCCCTGCTGCCCACCCACGCCGAGGAGCTCGACTGGCTCGCGGACTCCCTCGCCCACCTCGTCCGCACCGGCACCCGCCCGGGCGACATCGCCGTCCTGTGCCGCACGGCCACCGACTTCGCCGAGATCCAGGGCGCCCTCGTCCGGCGCGACATCCCGGTCGAGGTCGTCGGCCTCTCGGGGCTGCTCCACCTGCCCGAGATCGCCGACCTGGTCGCGGTCTGCGAGGTCCTCCACGACCCCACCGCCAACGCCTCCCTGGTCCGCCTGCTGACGGGCCCCCGCTGGCGCGTCGGCCCCCGGGACCTGGCCCTGCTGGGCCGCCGCGCCCGGACGCTCGTGCCCTACGGCCCCACCGGCACCGACCCCGACCGCCGCCTCGCCGAGGCCGTGGAGGGCGTGGACCCCACGGAGACGACATCCCTGGCCGACGCCCTGGACACCTTCCTGTCGGCCGACCCCGGCGACGACCTGCCCTTCTCCGCCGAGGCCCGCGTCCGCTTCGCCCGCCTCGCGGCCGAGCTCCGCGACCTGCGCCGCGGCCTCGGCGACCCGCTGATGGACGTCCTCCACCGCGTCCTGGCCACGACGGGCCTGGAGGTCGAGCTGTCGGCCTCCCCGCACGCCCTGGCGGCCCGCCGCCGCGAGACCCTCACCCGGTTCATGGACGTCGCCGCCGGCTTCGCCGCCCTGGACGGCGAGGTCACCCTGGCCGCCTTCCTCGGCTTCCTGCGCACGGCCGCGCAGTACGAGAAGGGCCTCGACAACTCCCTGCCCGGCGGCGAGGACACCGTCAAGATCCTCACCGCGCACAAGTCCAAGGGCCTGGAGTGGGACGTGGTGGCGGTCCCCGGCCTGGTGGCGAAGACCTTCCCCAGCGAGCAGTCCCGCGACTCCTGGACGTCCCAGCCCAAGGTCCTCCCGCACGCCCTGCGCGGCGACACCGCCACCCTCCCCGACGTCACCGACTGGACCGCCAAGGGCCTGACGGCCTTCAAGGGCGCGATGAAGGCCCACCAGCACACCGAGGAACTGCGTCTGGGCTACGTCACCTTCACCCGCCCCCGAAACCTCCTCCTGGGCTCCGGCCACTGGTGGGGCCCGAACCAGAAGCGGACGCGCGGCCCGTCGGAGTTCCTGGAAGCCCTCCGCGCCCACTGCGAGGCGGGCCACGGCGAGATCGAGACCTGGGCGGACGCCCCGGCCGAGGACGCGGAGAACCCGGCACTCCACCAGGAGACGGACCATGCCTGGCCCCTGCCCCTGGACGGGGCTTCCCTGGCGCGCCGCCGAGAGGCGGCCGGGGCGGTCCTGGCACACCTGAAGGACATGGAAGCCATGGAGGAGGGCCGGGAGGGCTCCGTCGGCCCCACGACGCAATCGCTCCCCCCGGAGGAGACCCGCGCCATCGCCTCCTGGGACCGCGACCTGAACGCTCTCGCCGGCGAGCTCCGGCGCACCCGCGCCAAGGTCCACGACGTGCTGCTGCCGTCCAGCCTGACCGCCACCCAGCTGATGCACCTGGCCGCGGACCCCGACGGTTTCGCGAGCGACCTCGCACGCCCCATGCCGCGCCGCCCCCAGCCCGCCGCCCGCCGGGGCACCCGCTTCCACGCCTGGCTGGAGTCCCGCTTCGAGGCCCTCCCGCTGCCCTTCCTGGGCCCGGAGGAGCTCCCGGGGGGCGTCGACCCGGGCGAGATCGCCGACGAGCAGGACCTGGCCGAGCTCAAGGAGGCATTCCAGCGCACCCCGTACGCGCGCCGCACCCCGTACCGGGTGGAGGCCCCCTTCCAGCTCACCCTCGCGGGCCGCACGATCCGAGGCCGCATTGACGCGGTGTACCGCGAACGGAACACGAACGCCGACGCCGACGGCGACCGCTACGAGATCGTCGACTGGAAAACCGCCCGCGCGCAGACCGCCGACCCCCTCCAGCTGGCGATCTACCGCCTGGCCTGGGCGGAGCAGCACGGACTGCCGCTCTCCTCCGTGACGGCCGCTTTCGTGTACATCCGCGACGGCGAGAAGGCGATCCCCCCGGACCTGCCCGACCGCGCCGGGCTGGAACGGATCCTCCTGGGGGAGGACGTGTGAGGAAACCCGGTCCTGGTCGCCCCGCGTGTCCGGATAGGCTCGATGGCATGAGCAATGCCCCGGACAACGCCGTCCGCGCGTACATCGACGAGCACCGCGCCGCCTTCCTCGCCGACCTGGCCGAGTGGCTGCGCATCCCTTCCGTGTCGGCCGACCCGGCCAACGCGGCCGATGTGCGCCGCAGCGCCGAGTGGCTGGTGGCGAAGCTCAAGGAGACGGGCTTCCCGACGGCGGAGCTCTGGGAGACGGGCGGCGGCGACGGCGCCCCCGCCGTGTTCGCGGAGTGGCCCTCCGGCGTGGAAGAGGCCCCCACGGTCCTGGTCTACGGCCACCACGACGTCCAGCCCGCCGCCCGCGAGGACGGCTGGCACACGGACCCGTTCGTGCCGAGGACGATCGACGGCCGGCTGTACGCGCGCGGCGCGGCCGACGACAAGGGCCAGGTGTTCTTCCACACCCTGGGCGTCCGCGCCCACCTGGCGGCCACCGGCCGTACCGCCCCGGCCGTCAACCTCAAACTGATCATCGAGGGCGAGGAGGAGTCGGGCTCGCCGAACTTCCCCGCGCTGATCGCCGCGCACGCCGACCGGCTCGCCTGCGACGCCGTGATCGTCTCGGACACGGGCATGTGGTCGGAGGACACCCCGACGGTGTGCACGGGCATGCGGGGCCTGGCCGAGTGCCAGATCGACCTGTACGGCCCGGACCAGGACATCCACTCCGGTTCCTTCGGCGGCGCCGTGCCCAACCCGGCCACGGAGGCCGCCCGGCTGGCGGCCGCCCTCCACGACGAGGACCGCAGGGTGACGATCCCGGGGTTCTACGACGGGGTCGTGGAGCTGACCGAGCAGGAGCGCGAGCTGATCGCCGAGCTGCCGTTCGACGAGAAGCGCTGGCTGCGTGCCGCGCACTCGCACGGCACCCTCGGCGAGGCGGGCTACAGCACACTGGAACGCGTGTGGGCGCGCCCCACGGCGGAGGTCAACGGCATCGGCGGTGGCTACCAGGGCCCCGGAGGCAAGACGATCGTCCCGTCGTCGGCCCGGCTGAAGCTGTCCTTCCGGCTGGTCGCGGGCCAGGACGCCGACCGCGTCCAGAAGTCCGTGCGCGACTGGGTGGCGGCCCGCCTCCCGCAGGGCGGCGGCATCCGGCACGAGATCACGTTCACCGGCTCGACCCGCCCCTGTCTGACCCCGCTGGACCACCCGGCGCTCCAGTCGGTCGTCCGGGCCATGACCAAGGCCTTCGGCCAGAAGATCCGTTTCACGCGGGAGGGCGGCTCGGGCCCGGCGGCGGACCTTCAGGACGTGCTGGGCGCCCCGGTGCTGTTCCTCGGCATCTCGGTGCCGTCGGACGGCTGGCACGCGCCGAACGAGAAGGTCGAGCTGGACCTGCTCATGAAGGGCGTGGAGACCGCGGCCCACCTGTGGGGGGACCTGGCCGAAACGGCCCGCACGGGCACGGGCACCGGCCGCGCCGGCGCCTAGTGGCGAAGCGAGGGCCCGTGCCCAAGAAGCATGAACACTGTCAAGAGGGGGAGTTGGAAGCAGCCGTGACCACCTGGACCGAATTCACCGCCACCCGGCCCGATGCGCTCGACGTCGCACTGAGCGGCGCGAGCGGCATCGACCGTGCCGCGCACCACCGTCTGGACGAGGCGTGGCTCGCCGCGGCGTGGAGCCACCCCACGACGCGGGTCTTCGTGGTCTCCGGCGGTCAGGCGCTGATCGACGACACCCCCGACGGCCGCACCGAACTGGTGATGACGCCCGCCTTCGAGGCGCCGGTCACCGAGACGCACCGCTACTTCCTCGGCAAGGACGAGCACGGCGTGGCCTACTTCGCGCTCCAGAAGGACGCGCTGCCCGGCCGCATCGACCAGTCCGCGCGCCCGGCGGGCCTGCGGGAGGCCGGCCTGCTGCTCTCCCCGCGCGACGCGGGCCTGCTCGTCCACGCCGTGGCCCTGGAGAACTGGCAGCGCCTGCACCGCTTCTGCTCGCGCTGCGGCGAGCGCACGGTGATCGCGGCCGCGGGCCACATCCGCCGCTGCCAGGCCTGCGGCGCCGAGCACTACCCCCGTACCGACCCGGCCGTGATCATGCTGGTCACGGACGCGAAGGACCGGGCGCTGCTGGGCCGCCAGATGCACTGGCCGGAGGGCCGTTTCTCGACGCTCGCGGGCTTCGTGGAGCCGGGGGAGTCCATCGAGCAGGCGGTGCGCCGTGAGGTCGCCGAGGAGGCGGGCGTCGTCGTCGGCGACGTGGAGTACATCGCCAGCCAGCCCTGGCCGTTCCCGTCCAGCCTGATGCTGGGCTTCATGGCCCGGGCGACGTCCTCGGACATCCAGGTGGACGGCGAGGAGATCCACGAGGCGCGCTGGTTCTCCCGTGACGAGCTGCGGGCCGCGTTCGAGAGCGGCGAGGTCCTGCCTCCCACCGGCATCTCCATCGCGGCCCGCCTGATCGAACTCTGGTACGGCGAGCCGCTCCCGTAGGGAGCACCGCCGGCCGGCACGGTTCGTGAACTTCCCTCCGGGTTGGACATCCGGATATGAGGAAGCCCCCGCCGTAGCGGGGGCTCCTTGCCTCGGAAGATCAGGGATCAGGCGCCGATCTTCGCCTTCACCTGCGCCAGCGAGGGGTTGGTGAGCGTGGAGCCGTCGGCGAAGAGCACGGTGGGGACCGTCTGGTTTCCGCCGTTGGCCTTCTCCACGAAGGCGGCCGACTCGGGGTCGAGCTCGATGTTGATCTCGTTGTAGGCGATGCCCTCGCGGTCCAGCATGGTCTTCAGACGGCGGCAGTAGCCGCACCAGGTGGTGCTGTACATCGTCACGGTGCTCGACATGCGACCCGCGCTCCTTCTTCCTCGGGGGAGATTCCGGAGGAAGAACGCACACCCACGGCCCAGCATTCCCGAGCGTTTCCGACGCATCCCCGTATTAGTACGACCGCCCTGCCCCGTCTGTGGACGACATTCCCGGTTGCCCCGCCGGACCTGGCAGCATGGCGGGGTGACAGCAGCAACGCACTCCACTCTCTTCCCCCAGGTGCCGGACTCGGCCGACGCGGTGCTCGACGGGCTCGACCCCGAGCAGCGCGAGGTCGCCACGGCCCTGAGCGGTCCGGTGTGCGTGCTGGCCGGCGCCGGTACGGGCAAGACGCGTGCGATCACCCACCGCATCGCCTACGGCGTCCGGTCCGGTCTGCTCCAGCCCTCGAGTGTGCTCGCCGTCACCTTCACCAACCGGGCGGCGGGCGAGATGCGCGGCCGGCTGCGCCAGCTGGGCGCGGGCGGCGTCCAGGCCCGTACGTTCCACTCGGCCGCCCTGCGCCAGCTCCAGTACTTCTGGCCCAAGGCGGTGGGCGGCGAGCTGCCCCGGCTGCTGGAGCGCAAGGTCCAGGTGGTGGCGGAGGCGGCGGCCCGCTGCCGGATCCGGCTCGACCGCAATGAGCTGCGCGATGTGACGGCCGAGATCGAGTGGGCGAAGGTCACCCAGACCGTCCCCGAGGACTATCCGGCCGTCGCCGCCAAGACCGGCCGGGAGGCCCCCCGGGACCCCGCCGAGATCGCCCTGGTCTACGGGACGTACGAGCAGCTCAAGCGCGAGCGCGGCGTGATCGACTTCGAGGACGTGCTGCTGCTGACCGTGGGCGTCCTCCAGGACCGGCACGACATCGCCGAGACCGTCCGCCGCCAGTACCACCACTTCGTGGTCGACGAGTACCAGGACGTCAGCCCGCTCCAGCAGCGGCTGCTCGAGCTGTGGCTGGGCGACCGCGACAGTCTGTGCGTGGTCGGTGACGCCAGTCAGACGATCTATTCGTTCACCGGCGCCACCCCCGACCACCTGCTGAACTTCCGGGCCCGGCATCCGCAGGCCACCGTCGTCAAGCTCGTCCGGGACTACCGCTCCACCCCCCAGGTGGTCCACCTGGCCAACGGGCTGCTGGCCCAGGCCCGCGGCCGGGCCGCCGAGCACCGGCTGGAGCTGGTCTCCCAGCGCGACCGCGGCCCCGAGCCGGTCTACGGGGAGTACGCGGACGAGCCCGCCGAGGCCGAGGGCACGGCCCGCCGGGTCCGGGAGCTGATGGACTCCGGGGTGCCCGCGAGCGAGATCGCGATCCTCTACCGCGTCAACGCCCAGTCCGAGATCTACGAGCAGGCCCTGGCCGACGTCGGGGTGCCCTACCAGCTGCGCGGCGCCGAGCGCTTCTTCGAGCGCCCCGAGGTGCGCGAGGCCGGGCTGCTGCTGCGGGGCGCGGCCCGCGCCGGCGGCCACTCCGACCCCCAGCTCGCCGGCGTCGACGACGTGCCCTCCCAGGTGCGGGCCGTCCTCGGCACGCGGGGCTGGACGCCCGAGCCCCCGGCGGGCTCGGGGGCGGTCCGTGAGCGCTGGGAGTCCCTGGCGGCGCTGGTGCGCCTCGCCGAGGACTTCGTCCGGGCCCGCCCGGAGTCCACCCTCGCCGACCTGGTCGCCGAGCTGGACGAGCGGGCGAGCGCCCAGCACGCGCCCACGGTGGAGGGTGTGACGCTCGCCTCACTGCACGCGGCCAAGGGTCTGGAGTGGGACGCCGTCTTCCTGGTGGGGCTCGCCGAGGGCATGATGCCGATCACCTACGCCAAGACCGACGAACAGGTGGAGGAGGAGCGCCGACTGCTCTACGTCGGCGTCACCCGGGCCCGGGTCCATCTGTCGCTGTCCTGGGCGCTGTCCCGGACACCCGGCGGCCGGCCCTCCCGGCGGCCCACCCGCTTCCTCAACGGCCTGCGGCCGGGCTCCGCGGCCGTCCGCCCGGCCTACTCCGCCGCGGCCGGACAGGGAGGCGTCGAGCGGGGCGCCGGGGCGCGCAGACGGCGCGGCTCCGCCCGGTGCCGGGTCTGCGGCCGGACCCTGACCGACGCGGGCGAGATCAAACTGATGCGCTGCGAGGACTGCCCCTGCGAGCTCGACGAGGCGCTCCACGAACGGCTGCGCGACTGGCGGGCCGAGCAGGCCCGCCTGCTGGGTCAGCCCGCCTTCTGCGTCTTCACCGACAAGACGCTTCTCGCGATCGCCGAGGCCGTTCCGGGAACCGAAGCGGAGCTCGCGAGCATCTCAGGTGTCGGAGGACGGAAGCTCGGGAAGTTCGGAGCCGACGTTCTCGCCCTGTGCGCGGGCGAAGATCCGGGCTCGACGGATGTGTCCCAGGACACCTCCCAAGAAACTCCGGAAAAATAGTTTGCGCGTGTGGAGGCAGTGCCCATAGCCTTCCGAGCAGGGAAGCGACGGGCCTTTCAGGTTCCGTTGATTCCGTGCTGTACTGAAACCGAAAACTTGGACCGTGTCACAGCGGTCCCCCGAGACGCCGAGAGGAGGCGGAGACAATGATCAGCTTTATGGCCAGCGACAAAATGACCGATCGCCAGATCGGCTCCGCCGCCATGCTCGGCTTCCTCGGCGCCTTCCAGGGCACCGGTCTGTCCGGCGCCACCCCGGTCCGGCCGGAACAGCGACCGACCAAGGGATCCGAGGTAAGGGCAGCAGCTGAGGCACAGGCGCACCAGGCCTATGCCGTCGCGGCGGTCGCCAATGGCGCCGGATCCCTGAACGCAGCGCACCACCTTCCCAAGACGTGGGCCTTCCGTGGGCTCGAACCCTGGAGAGATCCAGCCTGATCGGCATGATCAGGTCGGCACCTTCCAGGGCCGCGGAACCCACACCGGGATCCGCGGCCCTTTTGTTTGCCCCCCAGCCGGGGGAAACCAGCCCGGCCACCAGCCGGAACAACAGACGAGGAAACACCACCGTGCAACTCAAGGCGCACACCCCGTCCGTAGCGACCGACCTGATCCCCCCGCCCGTCCCCACGGAGGACACCTTGACCCCGCTGACCGCCCTGACCGACCTCGACGAGGCCATTGAGAACCTCGGCGTCCCGGTGCCCTGCCGCAGCTATGACCCGGAGGTCTTCTTCGCCGAGTCCCCGGCCGACGTCGAGTACGCCAAGTCCCTCTGCCAGACCTGCCCGCTGCGCGCCGCCTGCCTCGCCGGGGCCAAGGACCGCCGCGAGCCCTGGGGCGTCTGGGGTGGCGAGCTGTTCGTCCAGGGTGTGGTCGTCGCCCGCAAGCGTCCCCGTGGTCGTCCGCGCAAGAACCCGGTCAGCGCATGACCGCCATCGGCACCATCGACCGCCCTCCGACGCACGACCCCAAGAAGCAGGACCCGACGATGCACCCCACCTCCGAGCCATTCGCCCCCGGCACCACCCATGAACGCACCGGCGCGACCGCCTCGCGCCAGAACAGGAACCACGCCATGCAACTCATCCCAGAAGCCCTGGCCAGGGCTCATATGCACGACCGGCTGAGGGAGGCCGAGTCCCAACGGAGGGCCGTGCGGCTGGCCGCCGCCCGCCGGATGCAGCGCCGCGCCGAGCGCGCCTCGCTGCGGGCCCGCCGGGCCCTGGCGATGGCCGTGATGCAGTGAGCCACCGCGGGGACGGTCCTTTCGGACCGGCCCCGCACCCCGTTCGGGTGCGCCACCCACGCCGGGCCCGCTCACGGGGATATCGTCTGGGAGTGGACCGCAAGACGCATGAATCCGCGCGGCTGGACCCCAAGGCCGACAGGCCCGTAGCGTGCGCTCGCTGTGGCGCCCCGGCACCGGGTGGGACACCGCCGCCGACCTGGATCTGCTCCGTCGAGAACGGCAGCCGCCACTACTTCTGTGACGACTGTGCCCGCGCCAACCTCAGAGCTATCGAAGGGCGCCTCGACTCGTCCTGGTGGTGAGCCGGGACGGACCGGGGCGCCCCGGACCGCCCTCAGGCGGAAGTGTCCTGACTGCGCTCGTCGGTGGTGAAACCGGGCACCCACGCCTCCATTTCGTCACGCAGCCGTACCGTGGCACCCAGCTGGCAGAGCACCCCGATGGTGCTCATCGTCACCCGGTGTATCAGCAGATAGGCCGGGGGCAGATTGAGCTGCCTGGCCAGCTGGTACGCGGGGGAGCGGGGATCGGCGATCCGGGTCGCCTGCGCCCGCAGCCAGTCCCGGGTGAAGGTGAACTCCTCCACCTGCGCCGGCTCGATGATGGGCAGGAGATAGTCGAGCACCGCCCCCGGGTCCAGCTCGATCTCCGGCTTGACGAAGCCCTCGTCGCGCAGCAGCTCATGGACCGCGTCCGCCTTGCCCTCAAGGGTCAGCCGCAGCGCCGTGCCGATCTCGACGGGCAGCCCTCTCGGCAGCCGGTCGACCGTGCCGAAGTCCAGCACCCCCAGCCGCCACTTCTCCGGCGGGCCGTCGGGCGCGTCCCCGGTCAGCAGCCGGAAGTTGCCCGGATGCGGGTCGGCGTGGAGCAGCCCGGTGCGGGCCGCGCCCGAGAAGAGGAAGCGCGCCAGCAACTGCCCGGCCCGGTCCCTCATCTCCTGGCTGCCGTCCGCTATCACCTCGGACAACGGCACCCCGTCCAGCCACTCCGTCACCAGCACCTGATCCCCGTGGTGGACGACGTCCGGCACCGTCACATCGGGATCCCCGGCGAACTCCCGGGCGTGGGCGCTCTGGGCCCGCGCCTCCAGCTCGTAGTCCAGCTCCTCCGACACCCGGTCGCGCAGCTCGGAGATGAGCGGCTTGAGGTCCATCCCGGGCACCAGCGGCCCCAGCAGCTTGGCGAACCGGCCCAGTTGCGTCAGATCGGAGAGCAGCGCGTCACCCGCTCCCGGATACTGCACCTTGACGGCCACCTCGCGCCCGTCGTGCCAGACGGCCCGGTGCACCTGCCCGATGGACGCGGCCGCCGCCGGCTTGTCCTCGAACTCCTCGAACAGCTCGCGCCAGTCCTCGCCGAGCCGCTCCGCCAGCGCCGCGTGCACCGAGGCCACCGGCATCGGGGGAGCCGCCTCCTGGAGCTTGGTGAGCGCCGCCCGGTAGGGTCCGGCGATCTGCTCGGGGAGAGCCGACTCGAAGACGGACAGCGCCTGCCCCAGCTTCATGGCACCCCCCTTGAGCTGCCCCAAGGTCGAGAAGAGCTGCTCCGCAGTACGCTGCTGCAACTCGGCGGCGATCATCTCCGCCGGGCGGCCACCGATGCGCTTCCCCAGCCCGAGCGCCGTGCGCCCCGCGAACCCCAATGGCAGCGCGGCCAACTTGACGGTACGCGTGACCGCCTTGCGGGGTAGATCAGACATGCGCCCCTCCAACTAGCTGAACAGCCACGCCTCGGACGGCGGTTACCGGGTCATTCTCCCGTGCGCCACCTCCGCGACCCCTGGACATCCCGTCGCCCCGGGCCGCGGCACCGCACGGACACCGCGGATGCGGTGCGACGGGCCGGGGGTGCCAGACCGGACCCGGCAGGGCCAGCTCCAGCCGGACCCCGGCGCCCGGCGCGGCCCCACCGTCGAGAAGGGCGAGCGCCCACACCACGGTCAGCCCCGCCACGACCGTGGCCAGTGCCATGTCGCAAGACGGTACCCCCGAGACGCGCCCGGACCTCCACTGGGCGAGCATCCGGGGCCATGCCGCGTCCCGTTCGGCCCGTTCCCGCTCGATACAGCCCGCGCACGCCGACCCGCCCGGCAGCACCAGCGGACCCACCAGGCCGGTGGCCTCCAGCACCCCCGCGTACAGATGCGGGGTCCCGGCCGCCATCAGCTCCTCGGCCGCCGCCGGGTCCGGCGCGAAGGCCGCCAGACCGTCGCGCGGCGCGAACACCACCAGCCCCAGCGGCTTCTCCGTGCCCTCCGCCGCCCGTTCCCCGCGCCCGCCCCGGGAGCCGCCCGCCCGGCCCCGGGGTGGGGGCACGGGCGCGGCCAGCCGTACGGCGTGCCGCGCGGCGACGTCCCGCCGCTCCCCGGTCCGCTCGGCGCCCACACCCCCGGGCGCGACGTCCCACGGCTCCACACAGCCGCCGTCCCGTACATCGACCCGGCCCACTCCCGACGCGGACAGCAGCGCCGCGACCGTCGCCCCCACCCGCCCCGCGCCCCGCACCTGCACCCGCGCCCTCTGCCGCGCGGCCATCACCCGCAGCGCCGCGCCGGGCTCGGAGTGGAGCACGGACAGCGCGGCCAGGTCCGGCCGCAGCCGCTCCAGGCCGCCGCCCCGGCCCCGCAGCGCGGCGGCCTCCGCTCCGCCCCCGCGCGGATCGTCCAGCAGCCCGGCCGCCGCCAGCCGCCCCACCAGCTCGTCGGCCCGCCCCTCCGGCAGTCCCATCCCCCGGGCCTCCTCACGGAGCAGGGGCATCCCCCGCGTCCCGTCCAGCAGCCCGAGGAAGGAGCCCGTCGCCGTGTCGACCGGCCCCAGCAGCACCGCGTGCGCGGGGGCCACCCCGAACTGGACCGTGTCCCGGCTGCGCCAGGCCCGGCGCAGCGCGGGCTTGAGCATCGGATGCGTGATCCCGGTCGGCCCGATCCCGGTCGTGGCTGTGGTCGCAGTCGTGATCGTGGTCGTCGTCTGCATGGTTCCCCCCTCGTCCGTGCCACAGCCTGCCCGCCGCGGCCGTCGGCCGCGCGGCGTTGTCCACAGGAAGGGGGCGTTAGTCGTACAAGCCGTGCGCTCCTTGGGGTCTTTCCCCGACAACCGACGGAGGGGCGGGACTTCCCGTACCGCCAGCGGGTAACGTCGGGGCGTGCCCGTCGACCCCCTGCACAGTGCCGCGAGACCGCCGCGCAGCGCCCCGAGCCCGCTTTCCCGAGGCCAGGAGGCCGACGCGGTCGAGGTCCGGCGGAGCACGCGCCGCAGGAGGACGGTCTCCGCGTACCGTGAGGGCGACCGCACGATCGTGCTCATCCCCGCCCGGATGTCGGACGCGGAGGAGCGGCGCTGGGTGGGCGTGATGCTCGACAAGCTCGCGGCGCAGGAGAGCCGGCGGATGCTGGGCGACACCGAGCTGGCCGACCGGGCCCGTCGCCTCTCCGAGCAGTATCTGGACGGCCGCGCCCGGCCCGCCTCCGTGCGCTGGGTCACGAATCAGAACACCCGATGGGGCTCGTGCACCCCCGCCGAGGGCAGCATCCGTCTCTCGCACCGTCTCCAGGGCATGCCCGAGTACGTCGTCGACTACGTCCTCCTCCACGAGCTGGCGCACCTTCTCGTCCCCGGTCACGGCCCGGAGTTCTGGCGGCTCCTGGAGGCGTACCCGCGCACCGAGCGCGCCCGGGGCTACCTCGAGGGCGTGGTCGCCGCCGACCGGCTGCCCCACCTCCCGTCGGCCCGCAGCGAGTGACGGGCCCGTGAGCCGGGCCGCCCCGGGATCGGCGGCTGTCGCCGCCAGCGGTTAGCCTGGCGCAACGCATTCACCACGGGTACGGATGGGGGACGGGCGTCACGCATGTCCAGGGAATTCCAGCGCGGCCACAAGGCCAAGATCAGTGACCTGACGGCGGGGACGGATCTGTATGTGGGAGTGCAGATCGGCGGCCCCGGCCTGACCTTCGACGTCAGCTGTTTCGGCCTCGACGCCGACGAGAAGCTTTCGGACGACCGCTACTTCGTCTTCTTCAACCAGCCGAAGTCGCCGGAGGAGGCCATCCAGCAGCTGGGCGAGCAGGCCGGTGACACGGAGTCCTTCCGGGTCACGCTCGACCGCGTCCCGGCCCACATCCGCAAGCTCAGCTTCACGGCGACGCTGGACGGCGCCGGCCAGATGTCACAGGCGGGCCCGGGCTACCTCCGGGTCGTCGCGGGTGGCATGGAGGTGGCGCGCTACTCCTTCACGGGCACGGAGTTCACCACCGAGCGCGCGGTAATGCTCGGTGACATCTACCTCAAGGACGTCTGGCGGTTCGCCGCCGTCGGTCAGGGCTTCGACGGCGGTCTTGAGGCGCTGCTGACGAACTTCGGTGGCGAGGTACTGGAGGAGGAGCCCGCTCCGGCCGAGGCACCCGCCCCGGCCGCCGCCGCGCCCGCCTTCGCGCCCCCGGCGCAGTCCAGTGCGCCCCCGGCCTTCGCACCCCCGCCCGGGCAGCAGCCTGCCGCCGCCCAGCAAGCGCCCCAGTCCCCGGCGCCCGCCCAGGGGTTCGCGCCCCCGCCGGGCAGCACCCCGCCCCCGGCGGCCCAGGTGCACGCCGCCCCCACCCTCGCCGCGCCCATCGCCCCGCCCGGCTACTTCTCCGGCGCCGGCCACATGCCCCCCGGCCACACGCCCCCCGGCCACACGCCCGGCGGAGGCCACACGCCCCCCGCCGGTGTCGTCCCGCCGCCCGGCCCGCCCGGCGTTCCGGGGCAGCACGCCCCGTACGGCCGGCAGGCCGCCGCGCCGGCCCACGCGTACCCCGCGCAGCAGCCGTACGGCGCGCCGCCCCCGCCCCCCGGGCAGCCCGGCGTCCCCGGCGCACCCGCGCAGCCCTACCCGGGCGCCCCGCAGGCCCCGTACGCCCCCGCCCAGCAGGGCCACCCCGGCCCGTACGCCCCGGCGGCCCCCGGCACGCCCCCGCCCGTCGTGCCCGGCGTCCAGGCGGCGCTGGACAAGTACCGCGAGGTTCCCACCGGACAGCGCTGGACGCTCCAGAACTCCAAGCTCATCCGGGTCGACCTCGGCGCCGACCCCCAGCCCGTGCTCGCCCGGCAGGGCAGCATGGTGCTGTACCAGGGCAAGGTCGACTTCGGCTACAAGGGCGCCGGCTTCATGGGCCGCATCGTCGGCGGCGCCACCGGCCAGGAGATGCAGCTGATGCGCTGCACCGGCCGCGGCCAGGTCTTCCTCGCCGAGAACTCCGCGCACGTCCACCCCATCCAGCTGGAGAACGACGCGATCTGCGTCAGCGCCGACGCGGTGCTCGCCTTCGACGAGTCGCTGCACCACGAGGTGCGCCGGATCGACGGCCACGGCATCCCCGGCGGGGCGCTGTTCACCATGCAGTTCCAGGGCACCGGCACCGTCGTCGTCAAGACCCACGGCACGCCCGTGGTGCTGCCCGTCACCCCCACCACCTTCGCCGACAGCAACGCCATCGTGGCCTGGTCGGCGGGTGCCCAGGTGATCATCTCCAGCCAGGTGCGACTGCGCCGCGCCTCCTACCCGGGCCACAGCGGTGAGGCCGTGAACCTCCAGTTCCGGGGCGCGCCCGGCAACTTCATCGTCGTCCAGCCCTACGAGGTCTGAGGGAAGCCGAAATGACCATGCACCAGATGCCGATGGGCCAGCCGCCGTTCCCGGGCCACGCCGCCCCCGTACCGTCGGGGCCGCGCATGGAGAACCACGGCAGCAGCATGCTCAAGGTCGCCATGATGACCGGCCAGGACCTCTTCGCCCGCACGGGCTCGATGGTCGCCTACGAGGGCTACGTCCAGTACGACCCGAACCCGCCCGCCGTCCGGCAGATGGCCTCCCAGTGGCTCACCGGCGAGGGCGTCCCCCTCATGCGCTGCCACGGCGACGGTCTGCTCTACCTCGCCGACTACGGGGCGGACGTCGTCTGCCTCCAGCTCAACGGTGAGTCCCTCTCCGTGAACGGCACCAACGTCCTCGCCTTCGACGCCCAGCTCCAGTGGGGCGTCGAGCGAGTGAAGGGCATGGCGAAGTTCGCCGGACAGGGCCTGTTCAACGTGGGCATCAGCGGCACCGGCTGGGTGGCGCTGACCTCCCGCGGCACACCGATCGTCGTCGACTGCGGCCGCGGCGACGACGAGACCTACGTCGACCCCGACGCGCTCGTCGCCTGGTCCAGCAACCTCCGGATGAAGGGCAAGCGCAGCTTCAAGGCGTCCTCCCTGATCGGCCGCGGCAGCGGAGAGGCCTACCAACTGGGCTTCTCCGGCGAGGGCTTCGTGGTCGTACAGCCCAGCGAGGACAGCACCGACCGGCTCCGGGCCCGGGGCTGAGGGGGAGAACGAGAACATCATGCAGAGCCCGCTTTTCGCCTACGCCGAGACCCAGACGCAGGACCGCTACGCCCTTCAGAACGCGCAGATGCTGCGGGTCGCCCTCACCGGTCACGAGGACGTCCTCGCCCGCAAGGGCTCGATGGTCGCCTACCAGGGCATGGTCGAGTTCGACGCCGAGTACCAGACGCGCGGCCAGCAGCACTCCCGTTCCTACACCGGTGAGGGCCTGGACCTGATGCGCTGCTCCGGCCAGGGCACGGTCTACCTCGCCAACCTGGCCCAGCACGTCCACATCATGGACGTGGACCGGGACGGCCTGACCGTCGACGGCGCCTACGTCCTGGCCCTGGACTCCGGCCTCCACTGGGAGACCATCGCGGTGGACAGCCAGTACGGGATCTCCGGCACGGGCGCGTACCAGCTGAACATCTCCGGCCAGGGCAAGGTCGCGCTGATGACCTCCGGCCATCCGCTGATGCTCCAGGTCACTCCCGACCGCGTCGTCAGCGCCGACGCGGACGCGGTGGTCGCCTGGTCGGCGTCGCTGCGGGTGCAGATGCAGGCACAGACGTCCTCGTCCGGTGTGTGGCGCCGCCGCGGCGGCACGGGCGAGGGCTGGGAGCTCAGCTTCTCCGGCCATGGCTACGCGCTGGTGCAGCCCAGCGAACTGCTGCCGCCGCAGGGCGCGGAGATCGGCCAGGGCCTCATGGCCCAGTACGGTCTGGGCCAGCACGGCGCCCACGCCCAGAACCAGGGCAACATCTGGACGAACTGAGCGGTCGCGCTCAGAGGCAAGGTAAGGGGCGGTCACCATGGGTGACCGCCCCTTACGTCGCTCTGGGTCGCCTACAGGCGCCCGAGCGTCCGGCGCAGCAGCTCGACGACCGACTCGTCGGCCACCGAGCCCACCTCGGCGTACGGGAACCAGCGCAGGTCCAGTGACTCGTCGCTGATCGCCTCGACGGCCCCGTCCGGCACCAGCGCCGCGTACTGCACGTCCAGGTGCCAGTTGCACGGCGCCGGGATCGGGTGGCGGTCCAGCCGCACCGGGCCGCCCGGCAGCAGCGTCAGCCCCGCGATGCCGGACTCCTCCGTGGCCTCGCGCAGCGCGGCCTCCTCGAGCGTGGCGTCACCGGGCTCGCAGTGGCCGCCCATCTGGAGCCACATCCGGAGCTTGCGGTGCAGCGTGAGCAGCACCCGGCCGCGCGCGGGGTCGATCACCAGGGCGCTCGCGGTGACGTGCCCCGCCTGGCAGGGCTTCCACATGCCGTCCGGGTGGGCGGCGAGGTGGTCCAGATAGACGTCGCGCAGCTCCGGCTGGTCCGCGTATTCCTTGAGGACGAGGGCCGCGTTCTCGTGAAGACTCACTTGCCGGACTCGCCCTTTTCATCCCCGGAGCCGGGCTCGCCCTCTGCGTTCCCGGACTCGCCCTTGCCGTCCTCGGGCTTCGGGGTCTGTGCCCCGTGGCCCTTGGCGGCCTCGCCGAGCATCTTGTCGAGCTCGGAGAAGTCCAGGTGCTCGCGGTGGACGAAGCCGTCCGGGTCGTCCAGGTCGGCGGCGGTGGGCAGCATGTCCGGGTGCTCCCACAGGCCGTCCCGGCCCTCCAGGCCGCGCGCGTCCGTCAGCGACGCCCACAGACGGGAGGCGTCCCGCAGCCGGCGGGGGCGCAGCTCCAGGCCGATCAGCGTGGCGAAGGTCTGCTCCGCGGGGCCGCCGGAGGCGCGGCGGCGGCGCAGCGTCTCGCGCAGCCGGTCGGCGGACGGCAGGTGCGGGGCCGCCGCCGCGTGCACGACCGCGTCCACCCAGCCCTCGACCAGCGCGAGCGCCGTCTCCAGGCGGGCCAGCGCGGCCTTCTGCTCCGGGGTGTCCTCGGGCTGGAACATGCCCTGCTGGAGGGCCTCCTGGAGCTGCTCGGGGTGGGTGGGGTCGAGCTGGCCGACCACGTCCTCCAGCTTGGACGTGTCGACCTTGATGCCGCGGGCGTAGCCCTCGACGGCACCGAACAGATGCGAGCGCAGCCACGGCACGTGGGCGAAGAGCCGCTGGTGGGCGGCCTCGCGCAGGGCCAGGTACAGCCGGACCTCCTCCTGCGGGACCTCAAGGCCCGAACCGAAGGTCTCGATGTTCACCGGGAGCAGCGCGGCCTTGCCCGCCGGGCCCAGCGGCAGGCCGATGTCGGTCGAGCCGACGACCTCGTTCGCGAGCACGCCCAGGGCCTGCCCGATCTGGGTGCCGAACATGGCGCCGCCCATGCTGCGCATCATCCCGAGCAGCGGGCCGGCCATGGCCTGCATCTCCTCGGGCAGCACACCGCCCATGGCGGCGCCGACGCGCTCGGCGACCGGGTCCACCAGGTCCTTCCACACGGGCAGGGTCGCCTCGACCCACTCCGCGCGGGACCAGGCGACGGCCGTGCCCGAGCCCGACGGCAGGGACGTCACGCCGTCCAGCCACAGGTCGGCAAGGCGCACGGCCTCCTCGACCGCGGCGCGCTCGCCGTCCGTGACGCTCGCGTCCTTGGAACCGTCGGCGGTGCCACGGGCGACGGTCTGGCGCGCGATGTCCTTGGCCATGTCCCAGTTCACCGGGCCGCCCTCGTAGGAGAGCATCTGCCCGAGCTGCTGGAAGGCGGCACCGAGATCACCGGGGTTCATGGAGCCGAACATCGCGGCGAAGGGGTTGTCCCCGCCGCCGGGGAGCCCGCCGAACCCGAAGGGATTCGCGGGCCCCTGGCCGCCTCCCTGGCCACCGCCCTTCCTCTTGCCGTCGTCGCCGTTCTCCGGCTCCTCCGGCGGAAGACCGAATCCGAATGGGGTGTCACTCACGGGTTTCCTCGGCTCGTAGGGCCGCCGGCTCCGGACCGGCGGCGAATGCCCGACAACACCACCAAGCGTAGACACCCCGCCGCTATCCGGGCTTGGTGCTCCGCTCGTCCGGGGCCTGCGGCAGGATGGACGTCACCTGGTACGTACGCGTCATGACAAACGTGATGGCACATACGTACTGAAGACAACCGCTGGAGACGCCCGGTGAGTTCCCCCGACCGAGAAGCCGACCGAGAAGTTCGCGCAGCGCGAAACGGTTCCGCGCGCGAGAGCGCGATCCCGCGTGCCCTGGCGCCGCGCGGCATGCCCGCGCGCGGCCGCCGGCCCGTCGTCGCGGTCACCGGTGCCGCACGCGGCGTCGGAGCGCTGCTCACGCGGCGCCTCGCCGCGTCCGAGGAGATCAAGCACGTGGTGGCGATCGACGAGCGCCGCGGCGACGTCACCGAGGCCCAGTGGCACGTCCTGGACGTCCGCGACCCGGCGATCGCCGAGAAGCTGCGCGGCGCCGACGTCGTCGTCCACCTCGCGCTGGACCTCGACCTGGAGGGCGACGCCGCCGCCCGCACCGCCTACAACGTGCGGGGCACCCAGACCGTGCTGACCGCCGCGGCGGCCGCCGGGGTGCACCGGGTGGTGCTGTGCACCTCGGCCATGGTCTACGGAGCGCACCCGGACAACGACGTACCGCTCGCCGAGGACGCCGAGCTGCGCGCCACCGCCGAGGCGACGGGCGTGGGAGACCTGCTGGAGATAGAGCGGCTGGCCAGGCGAGCGCCCCGGGCGCACCCCGGCCTGAACGTCACCGTGCTGCGGCCCGCCGTCCTGGTCGGCGGCACCGACACGGCCCTGACCCGCTACTTCGAGTCGCCCCGCCTCCTGGTGGTCGCCGGATCCCGGCCGACCTGGCAGTTCTGCCATGTGGAGGACCTGGTGAGCGCGCTGGAGTTCGCCGCCCTGGAGAAGGCGGAGGGGGAGCTGGCCGTCGGCTGCGACGGCTGGCTGGAGCAGGAGGAGGTCGAGGAGCTCACCGGCATCCGCCGCATGGAGCTGCCCTCGGCGGTCGCCCTCGGCGCGGCCTCCCGGCTGCACCGGCTGGGGCTGACCCCGTCCCCGGCGGGCGACCTCGCGTACACGATGCACCCCTGGGTGGTCAGCGGCCACCGGCTGCACGACGCGGGCTGGCGGCCCCGGTGGACCAACGAGGAGGTCCTCGCCGAGCTGCTGGAGGAGGTCGCCGGCCGCCACACCGTCGCCGGCCGCCGCCTGGGCCGCAAGGACGCCACCGCGGCGGGCGCCGCCGGCGCGACCGTCGCGCTGCTGGGCACCGCTGCCCTGGTGCGCAGGGCCCGCAAGGCCCGCCGCCGGCTGTAACGGTCGGCTGTAGCGGTTCGCACGGGAGCCCGCGGGCACGGATGTACGGGCGTACGGGCCCGTGGAGGGGCCCTGCGCGGCCGGAAGGGGCGTGAGCGACTTCCCGGTCCGGGTGGGGCCGTCGGGGCCCGTAGAACCGCACAGGGCGCCTCGCGCGGGCGCTGGTGGAATCGCCACGACCGCCGGCCGTGGGCATACGGCACGATTGGCTCCATGGCACCTCACCCGCCCTCCGGCACGCCCCGCCCCCATACGCACGACGACCACCCCGGCGAGCTCGCCGCGGGGGACCCCGTACGCCTCCTGGCGGTCAGGGAGACCCCGCTGTCCGTGGACGAGGTCTTCGCGGCGGTCGGCGACGCCGCGGCGGGCGGCACCGCCCTCTTCGTGGGCACGGTCCGGGACCACGACGGCGGCGCGGACGTCACCGGGCTCGGCTATTCCGCGCACCCGACGGCCGAGGCCGAGCTGCGCCGGGTCGCGGAGAAGGTCGCGGCCGACTTCCCGGTGCGGGCGCTGGCCGCCGTCCACCGGGTGGGGGAGCTGGCCGTGGGGGACCTGGCGGTGGTGGTGGCGGTCTCGTGCCCGCACCGGGCGGAGGCCTTCGAGGCGTGCCGGCGACTGATCGACGATCTCAAGCGCGAGGTGCCGATCTGGAAGCACCAGACCTTCGCGGACGGGACAGAGGAATGGGTCGGCGCGTAGCGCCGTCGGCCCGGGGGCACCGCCCAGCGGTAGCCGGGGGAGGGTGGGGGCGCGGTAGGCGCCCCGGTGTCCGAAGCTGGCCACTATTGGGCCGTCCCTGGTTGCGTAACCGGCCCCCTGACGTAAGCGTTGAGACCGAAGATGATTAATCTGCTCATCGGTTAATGGCGATTGCGTAAGGGGTCGGAGGCCGGCATGGCGGCGCTCGCTTGGTTGCTGATTCCCGCTGCGGCGGCCGTGGTGGCCGCGCTCTGGGGAAGCTGGGCAGCCAGAAACCGCAAGTCCGGGGATGTCGCGGAGCTGGCGGGTTACGCCAAGTTCCGTGAGGCGATGGAACGGGCCGAGTCCGGATCCGGTCCGGCGAGCTGACCGAAGTCGTCGGAGAGTTCCCATATCTGCCCCGGACGGACCGCCCCGGGAGGGGGCTGTCGGACCGGTCCCGTACTGTCGTTCCATGCCCCGCCGGACAGCGACGATGCTCGCCTCCCTCCTGATGCTGATCGCGCTGCTCTGCGCAGGCGTGCTGATCCCCGTGCCCTACGCGGAGATGTCCCCGGGGCCGACGGTGAACACCCTGGGTGAGCACGGTGGTGAGCCGGTGCTCCAGATCTCCGGGCGCAAGACGTATCCGACCACCGGCCATCTCAATATGACGACGGTCCGCGTCACCGGCTCGCAGTACCGGATGAACCTGGTCGAGGCGGTCTGGGGCTGGCTCGCCCACGACAACCTGGTCGTCCCGCACAGCACGCTCTACCCGGACGACAAGTCCCCCGACGAGCTGAACCAGGAGACGGCGGAGGAGTTCAGCCAATCCCAGGAGAGCGCCAAGGTCGCCGCCCTGAAGCAGCTCGGCATCCCGGTGGGCTCGCGGATCGTCGTGTCGTCCGTCGTCAAGGGCAGCCCCGCCGAGGGGACGCTGCACGCCGGAGACGTGATCAAGTCCGTCGACGGCACGGAGATCAAGCAGCCCGGCGACGTGGCCAAGCTGGTCACCCGGCACAAGCCCGGTGAAAAGGTGACGTTCCGGGTCGTTCCCGCCAAGGAAGCCGCCGCCGCGGAGAAGGAGAAGCGGGAGCCGAAGACCGAGGACACGGTCACTCTCGTCACCAACAAGGCCCCCGACGACAACAGGGCCATCGTCGGCATCCAGGCCGGTACGGACCACACCTTCCCGTTCACGATCAACATCAAGCTGGCGGACGTGGGCGGTCCCAGCGCCGGGCTGATGTTCGCCCTGGGGATAGTCGACAAGCTCACGCCGGACGATCTGGCCGGCGGGAAGTTCATCGCGGGTACGGGCACGATCGACGACGAGGGCAAGGTCGGCCCGATCGGCGGCGTGGAGATGAAGACGGTCGGGGCGCGCGACAAGGGCGCCCGCTACTTCCTCACGCCCAAGGACAACTGCGCGGCCGCCGCCAAGGACACCCCGTCGGGCCTGACCCTGATCAAGGTCGACGCGATCAAGGACGCCCTCCAGTCGCTGGAGAAGCTCCGCAAGGGGGACACGGCCGGCCTGCCCCGGTGCAAGACGGGCTGACCGGCCCCCTCGCGGAGCCCTCCAGGCGCTTGGGGCTTCTAGTCCTCGAAGGTGGCGGCCAGCGCCTCGGCCAGGCCCGGCACCAGGTCGGCACCGGTGAGGACCTCGGTCGGCGAGTCCTTCTCGCGCAGCCGGATGGCGGATTCGCGCGCGCCGTCACGCAGCACGGCCACCGTCATCCGGACCTCCTGGCGGTCCGGGTGCTTGGCGACCCACGCGGCGAGCTGCTTCCCCTTCAGGCCGTGGGGCACGGACGCCTCGGCGGACGGCGGGAGCATCAGCCGCTCCACGGTCAGGGCGCACCCCACCACGGGGTCGGGCCAGGCGATGGTGCCCAGGAACTTGTCGAGGGCGGTGCCCTTGGGCAGCTCCTCCTGCTCGATGGGGGTGAAGGAGGCGCTGGCCGACGCCTCGTCGTCGAGGCCGAGCTGGGCGGCCAGACCGGGCTCCTGGGAACGCAGCCGGGCCGTGTCGACCAGGGCGAACAGGCGCGCGGGCTGATCCCAGCCCAGGGTGGAGGCGTACTCGTCGATCTCGAGCACGGCACGGGTGAGCGGGCTGGCCGCCATGGGGACGCTGGGCTCCTGGGAGCCGGGAAGGTTCGAACCGGTATTGCTGGACATGGTCAATATCGTGCCCTGACCGAGCCCGAAAACGGGAACCGAGTAAAGCGTCGGTAAGTTGCCACAGTGGGTCCTACTATCGCGTGGGCCTGATCGACAGCTCGTTCCCCAAGCTTCACAGCGGCTCGGTCGAGCTCGATCGACAAGCTTCATCGACAGCGAACTTCGAGGTGCGCACCTTGGCTTTCCAGATGCCGGACCGCGGCGGAGGCCCGTCCGGGCCACGGATCAGAGTCGGCCGACCGTCCCGGCGTGTCCGGACCCTGCTGATGACCCTGGGCGTGCTGGCGGTGCTGGCCATGCTCTTCGTCATGTTCGCCGGGTTCTGGACCGACTGGCTCTGGTACCGCTCGGTCGACTACTCCTCCGTTTTCACCACCACCCTCGGCACCAAGATCGGCCTGTTCGCCGTCTTCGGCCTGCTGATGGCCCTGGCGGTGGGAACGAACATCTGGCTGGCGCACCGGCTGCGGCCGCCGCTGAGCGCGATGTCCATGGAGCAGCAGAGCCTCGACCGCTACCGGATGAGCATCGCCCCCTACAAGCGGTGGGTGCTGCTGGCGGTCACGTCGCTGGTGGGCCTGGTCGCGGGCGCGTCCGCCGCCGGCCAGTGGCGCACCTGGCTCCAGTGGGTCAACGGCGTGCCCTTCGGGCAGCGGGACCCGCAGTTCCACAAGGACATCTCCTTCTACACCTTCGACCTGCCCTGGTACCGCTTCCTGCTGAGCTTCGGCTTCGCGGCGGCGGTCCTGTCGCTGATCGCCGCCGCCCTGGTGCACTACCTCTACGGCGGTCTGCGGCTCACCAGCCCGGGCGGCCGGGCCACGGCGGCGGCCACGGGGCACCTGTCCGTACTGCTCGGCGTCTTCGTGACGCTGAAGGCGGTCGCCTACTGGCTGGACCGCTACGGGCTCGCCGTGAAGTCCAGCGGCCTGAAGTCCACCGAGGGCTGGACCGGGCTGCGCTATGTGGACGCCAACGCCTATCTGCCGGCCAAGACGATCCTGTTCATCATCGCGCTGATCTGTGCCGTGCTGTTCTTCGCGACGCTCTGGCGGCGCACCTGGCAGCTGCCGGTGATCGGCTTCGGCCTGATGGTGCTCTCGGCGGTGCTGATCGGCGGGCTCTACCCGGCGATCGTGCAGAAGTTCCAGGTCCAGCCGAACGAGCAGGCCAAGGAAGCGCCCTACATCAAGAAGAACATCACCGCGACCCGTGAGGCCTACGGCATCGACGGGTCCGAGGTGACGGACTACGTGGGCAAGAGCGACCTGAAGGGCAAGAGCCAGCAGGACAAGGAGCGGCTGCGCGCCGCGGCGGACTCCACCGCCAGCATCCGCCTGCTCGACCCGAACATCGTCTCGCCCACCTTCCAGCAGCTCCAGCAGGTGAAGGGCTACTACCAGTTCCCCTCCACGCTGGACGTCGACCGCTACAAGGTCGACGGCAAGGAGCAGGACACGGTCATCGGTCTGCGCGAGCTGAACATCAACGGCA
The DNA here is from genome assembly GCF_040636475.1 of Streptomyces sp. NPDC037389. Classification (NCBI taxonomy): domain Bacteria; kingdom Bacillati; phylum Actinomycetota; class Actinomycetes; order Kitasatosporales; family Streptomycetaceae; genus Streptomyces; species Streptomyces sp. NPDC037389. The sequence continues at coordinate 77,568 of NZ_JBEZUS010000009.1, read as the reverse complement.
TCCCCGAGCGCAACTGGATCAACGACCACTTCAAGTACACCCACGGCTACGGCGCCATCACCGCCAAGGGCACCACCGCCGTCGGCGAGGGCGACCCCGCCTTCACCGAGCGGGACCTGCCCACCAAGGGCGCGCTCGGAAAGTACGAGCAGCGGGTGTACTACGGCGAGAAGACCACCCAGTACTCCATCGTGGGCGGCCCGCAGAAGGAGCTGGACTACTCCGGCGACAGCGGCGAGAAGAGCTACAGCTACGAGGGCAAGAGCGGCGTCAGCCTCGCCAATCCGGTCAACCGGGCCGCCTACGCGGTGGCGTTCGGCGAGCCGCAGATCCTCTATTCGGGCGCCATCGGCGACGGCTCGCGGATTCTGTACAACCGCACCCCGAAGGAGCGCGTCGAATCCGTCGCCCCGTGGCTGACGATCGACGGCGACGCCTATCCGGCGGTGGTCGACGGGCGCATTCAGTGGATCGTCGACGCGTACACCACGACCAACGGCTATCCCTACGCCTCGCGCACCACGCTCGGCGACTCCACGGCCGATTCGCTGACCACCGGGCAGCGCGCGGTGGTGGCGCAGCAGAATCAGGTCAACTACATCCGCAACTCCGTCAAGGCGACCGTGGACGCCTACGACGGCACGGTGAAGCTGTACCAGTGGGACACCAAGGACCCGGTGCTCAAGACCTGGATGAAGGCCTTCCCGGGCACGGTGAAGGCGAAGAGCGAGATCAGCGCCGGTCTGCTGGACCACCTGCGCTACCCGCAGGACCTCTTCAAGGTGCAGCGCGAACTGCTGACCCGCTATCACGTCACCAACCCCGGTACGTTCTACACCGGCAGTGAGCGCTGGCAGGTCCCGGACGACCCGACCAACAAGTCGGGCAACGCGGTCCCGCCGTACTACCTGAGCATGCGGATGCCGGGCCAGCCGGCGTCGGCCTTCTCGCTGACGACGACGTTCACGCCGAAGAGCCGGGAGAACCTGGGCGCCTTCATGGCCGTCGACGCCGATGCCAAGAGCTCCGGTTACGGAAAGATCAGAATTCTGAAGCTGCCGTCGGAGACCACGACCTCGGGTCCCCAGCAGGTCCAGAGCAAGTTCAACGGCGACCCCGAGATCGCCAATAAGATCAATATTCTGAAGCGTGGCGATTCCGAGATCGAGTACGGAAACCTGCTGACCGTGCCGCTGGACGACGGCCTCCTCTACGTGGAGCCGGTCTATGTGCGCGGCGCTGGCTCCAACTTCCCGCGTCTGAAGAAGGTGTTGGTCACCTACGGCGACAAGACCGCCTTCGAGGACGACCTCGGCAAGGCCCTCGACGCCGTGTTCGAGGTGAAGAGCCCAGCGCCCGGCACCAAGCCGCCCACCGAGGGCCCCACGCCCCCGGCCAGTGAGAACCCCACGGTCAAGCAGGCCGTGAAGGATGCTCAGGACGCCTTCGACGCGGGGCAGAAGGCGCTGGAGAACAAGGACTGGGCCGCCTACGGCAAGGCCCAGCAGGATCTGAAGGCCGCCCTCGACCGGATCGCCAAGGCCGAGGCCGCGGCGCCCGCCGGCACCAAGCCCGGCAGCTGACCGTCCCGCCCCCCGCGTCGTCGTGGTACAGTTGTGCCACAACGACGCGGGGTGGAGCAGCTCGGTAGCTCGCTGGGCTCATAACCCAGAGGTCGCAGGTTCAAATCCTGTCCCCGCTACTCAAAGGCAAGGCCCGGAGTCCCAGGACTCCGGGCCTTGTTCGCGTACCGGGCCGCCCGACGGCCGCCCGAGTGCCGTGCGCGAGACCGCTGTCGGCTGTCCGGGTGGTCTGTGCGGGTTGTGTGCGGGGCTTTTGATTAGAGTTTGGGGCACCGCCGTGTCGGGAAGTCGGGAAGTCGACAAAACGCTGAAGTGACCTCACTGACTGCGGTATTCGTGGTGTACGCAGGTTGCGGGAGTGCGACGATGGGACTTATGGGGGACAAGGCGAGGCTGTTGGAAACACGTCGGCTTGTAGAGGCTCCCGGGGACGGGAGCCACCGGGATGATCAGGACCCGTCGTCGTCCGGCCCGGGGGGGCCGCTGGGGACCGCCGGGACGCGGGAGGGATCCGAGTCCTCCTGTGCCACCGAGGCGGCCGACCTGGAGCTGGAGACGGCCCGCCGCCGTGCCGCCGAGTCCGGGGACCCCGCATCCCTGAGCAGGCTCGGTGCCCTCCTGCTGCGCCGCGGCGACCTCGACGGCGCCGAGCGTCATCTGCGCGCCGCCACCGCCGAGGGCGACCGCTCCGCCGCCAACAACCTCGGCGTCCTGCTGCACCAGCGCGGCTACGCCGACGAGGCCGCCACCTGGTGGCGCGTCGCCGCCGTCGCGGGCTCCGCCGCGGCCGCCCACGCCCTGGGCCGCTACCACCGCGAGCGCGGCGACGAGCCCGCCGCCGAGTACTGGCTGCGGCAGTCCGCCGAGTCCGGGCACGCGCTGGGCGCGTACGCCCTCGCGGACCTCCTGGAGCACCGCAGCGACGTGGGCGCGGAGCGCTGGTTCCGCTCCGCCGCCGAGCGCGGCCACCGCGAGGCCGCGTACCGGCTGGCGCGGATACTCGACGGCCGGGCGCCACGAGCCGCCCAGGACGCGGCCAACGGCCTCGCCGCCGGCCTCGGCCCGCCCACCGGCGGCCGCCATGTGAACGTCGCCGGCGGTGACACCTCCGTGCGCGAGCTGCGCGCCGCGGCCGCGGGCGGCCGCCGCCAGGACGGCCCCGCCGGCGAGGCCGAGCAGTGGTACCGGCAGGCCGCCGCCCGCGGCCACCGCCGTGCCGCCCTGCACCTGGGCACCCTGCTGGAGGGGCGCGGCGAGACCCAGGAGGCCGCGCGCTGGTACCTCACCTCCGCCAAGGACGGCGAGCCGCGCGCCGCCTGCGCCCTGGGCTTCCTGCTGCGCGACGCCGGGGACAGCGACAGCGCCGCCATCTGGTGGCGCCGCGCCGCCCAGGAGGGCGACGGCAACGCCGCCAACGCCCTGGGCGCCCTCCACGCCGACCGGGGCGAGTCCCAGCAGGCCGAGCGCTGGTACCGCGCCGCGCTGGACGCGGGCGACATCAACGGCGCGTACAACCTCGGCCTGCTCTGCTCCGAGCAGAGCCGCACCGCCCAGGCCGAGCAGTGGTACCGCCGCGCCGCCTACGCCGGGCACAAGGAGGCCTCCAACGCGCTGGCCGTCCTGCTGCTCCAGAACGGCGACCCGGCCGGCGCCGAGCCGTGGTTCTCCAAGGCCGCCGAGGCCGGCAGCGTGGACGCCGCCTTCAACCTGGGCATCCTCTACACCGGCCGCGACGAGGAGCACCTGGCCTTCCAGTGGTACGAGCGCGCCGCGGCCGCCGGGCACACGGACGCGGCACTCCAGGTCGCCATGGCCCTGCTGCGGGACGGCGGCGCCGAGGACACCTACGAGGCGGAGCGCCATCTGCGGATCGCCGTCAGGGGCGGCAACGCCGAGGCGGCCTTCCGGCTGGGCGCCCTGCTCGATCGCGACGACGAGACCCGCGGCGAGTGCGAGGAGTGGTACGAACGCGCCGCCCGGCACGGCCACCGGCGGGCCCAGGTGCGCCTGGGCATGCTGGTCGCCCAGCGCGGCGACGCGGCCGCCGCCGCCCACTGGTACCGGGAGGCCGCGCAGGCCGGCAGCCGCAACGGCGCCTTCAACCTCGGGCTGTTGCTGGCCCGTGAGGGCCGGGAGCAGGAGGCCGCGCTGTGGTGGGCCCGGGCCGCCGAGGCCGGGCACGGCCGGGCCGCGCTGCGGCTCGCCCTGCTCGCGGCGCGGCGCGGCGACCTCGCCGAGGGGCGGCTGTGGTGCGCGCAGGCGGTCGAGCTCGGCCCGGCGGAGGTCGCCGAACGCGCGGCCCGGCTGCGGGACGCGCTCCAGCAGGAGCTCAGTGCGTAGGGCGGCGCCCGGTGGCCGCACCGTGACGTAAGCGGGCTCGTAAGGGCGTTTGCATCAGCGGTCACGGACGGGTTAGAGTAAGTGCATCGACGCGGGGTGGAGCAGCTCGGTAGCTCGCTGGGCTCATAACCCAGAGGTCGCAGGTTCAAATCCTGTCCCCGCTACTGAAACGAAAGGCCCGGATCCTTGGATCCGGGCCTTTCGTCATGCCGTGGCGCAGTTCGGGCAGATGCCGCGGTAGGTCACCTCGACGGCGGAGACCTGGAAGCCGAAGCGCTCCTCGGACGGGAGGTCGCCCAGCAGGTCGCCGGAGGGGTGGACGTCGCGGATCGTGCCGCACCGGGAGCACACCAGGTGCTGATGGGCGTGGTGCGCGTTGGGGTCGTAGCGCTTGGCGCGGCCGTCCGTGCTCACCTCGAGGACCTCGCCCAGGGAGACCAGCTCGCCGAGCGTGTTGTACACCGTGGCGCGCGAGATCTCGGGCAGCAGGCCGGCGGCCTTGGCGTGCACCTCGTCGGCGGTGTAGTGCACATGGTCTCCGTCGAGCACTTCGGCGACGACGCGTCGCTGCGCGGTCAGCCGCCAGCCGCGGCCCCGGAGCCGTTCCAGCAGGTCACTCATGCCATTCACCTATCAGTCAGATAGGACCAGCGTAGCAGCGGGCCTTGTCCACCACTGGATCCCATATTTGTATCGTCCGCATCTTGACTTAGACAAAGTCCAATGTAGGATCGATCTCGGCTCAGGCCAAGGGACAGACGATCTGACGACGGAGGCGTACGTGTCGACGAACGGCGAGGCGGCAACGGTGACGGGCCCGCTGACCACGGAGTCCGGTGCTCCGGTCGCGGACAACCAGAACAGCGAGAGCGCGGGCGCCGGCGGCCCCATGCTGATCCAGGACCAGCTGCTGATGGAGAAGCTCGCGCACTTCAACCGCGAGCGGATCCCGGAGCGCGTCGTGCACGCCCGTGGCGCCGGTGCCTACGGCACCTTCACCGTCACCGCCGACGTCACCCGCTGGACCCGGGCGAAGTTCCTCTCCCGGGTGGGCAAGGAGACCGAGACCTTCCTGCGGTTCTCGACGGTCGCCGGCAACCTCGGCGCGGCGGACGCGGTCCGTGACCCCCGCGGCTTCGCGCTGAAGTTCTACACCGAAGAGGGCAACTACGACCTCGTCGGCAACAACACCCCGGTGTTCTTCATCAAGGACGCCATCAAGTTCCCCGACTTCATCCACACCCAGAAGCGCGACCCGTACACCGGCTCGCAGGAGGCGGACAACGTCTGGGACTTCTGGGGCCTGTCGCCCGAGGCCACCCACCAGGTGACCTGGCTCTTCGGCGACCGCGGCATCCCCGCCTCGTACCGCAACATGAACGGCTACGGCTCCCACACCTACCAGTGGAGCAACGAGGCCGGCGAGGTCTTCTGGGTCAAGTACCACTTCAAGACCGACCAGGGCATCAAGAGCCTCACCCAGGACGAGGCCAACAAGCTCGCGGGCGAGGACCCCGACAGCCACCAGCGCGATCTGCGCGAGGCCATCGAGCGCGGCGACTTCCCGACCTGGACCGTCCAGGTGCAGATCATGCCGGCGGACGAGGCGGCGAACTACCGCTTCAACCCGTTCGACCTGACCAAGGTCTGGCCGCACGAGGACTACCCGCCGATCGAGATCGGCAGGCTGGAGCTCAACCGCAACCCCGAGAACATCTTCGCCGAGGTCGAGCAGTCGATCTTCTCGCCGGCCCACTTCGTGCCGGGCATCGGCCCGTCCCCCGACAAGATGCTCCAGGGCCGGCTCTTCGCCTACGGCGACGCCCACCGCTACCGCGTCGGCATCAACGCCGACCACCTGCCGGTGAACCGCCCGCACGCCACCGAGGCGCGCACCCACTCCCGTGACGGCTTCCTCTACGACGGCCGCCACAAGGGCGCGAAGAACTACGAGCCGAACAGCTTCGGCGGCCCCTTCCAGACGGACCGGCCGTTGTGGCAGCCGGTGCCCGTCACCGGGGCCACCGGCAACCACGTCGCTCCCTCGCACGCCGAGGACAACGACTTCGTCCAGGCGGGCAACCTCTACCGCCTGATGTCGGAGGCGGAGAAGGAGCGCCTGATCGCCAACCTCGCCGGCTTCATCGCCAAGGTGTCGCGCGACGACATCGCCGAGCGCGCGATCAGCAACTTCCGCCAGGCGGACCCCGACTACGGCAAGCGGTTGGAGGCCGCCGTCCAGGCCCTGCGCGGCTGACGACCCTGGACGCTTGCCGTACAAACCGAAGAGGCCGGACGCCAAGGGGCTCCGGCCTCTTCGGCCTGCCCCAGGCCTTCTCCGCGTCGGCTCACGTCCCTCCGCTCATGCGGAGACCGCCGCCGGCTGCGTGCGCCGGCGCGCGGGCAGCCAGCAGCGGATGATGTCGCGCACCGAGACGACCCCCACCGCCTCGCTGCGTTCGAGGACGATCAGGTGCCGGAACTCGCCGCGCGTCATCGCGGCCGCCGCCTCTTCCAGGGTCCACTCGGGGGTCGCGAAGACGACGTCGGTGGTGGTGTGGCCGTGGGCGGTCTCGCGGTCGGGATCCTGGCCCGCCCCGACCGCGTCGAGTATGTCCCGCTCGGTGAGGATCCCGAGCCCATAGGTGTCGGGGTCGAGGACGACCGCCGCGCCCACCCTGCGGGCGGACATCAGCCGGGCGGCCTGGCGGAGGGTGTGCGCGGGGCCGATGGTGAGGACCACCGTGCTCATGGCGTCGCGGACGAGCATGGCCGTAGCCACCTCCTTGGTGGACTGCGATGCGTTCCCGGAACGTTCCCGGAACCGTGAACTCCAGCAGGAAACACCGGACTTCACAAGTTCACAAACCCGGGAGGCTGTCATCGTCACACACCGTCAAGAGTGCCAACAAGGCCTGAACGAGGGTGATTTTTGCCAGATTTTTACGACGGCCTTGTGGGTTTAGGACGCTCCGGAGTGCTTACCGCCGCAGGTAGTTCAGCATCTCGTCGTGGAGCAGCCCGTTCGACGCCGCCGCGTTGCCGCTGTGCGGCCCCGGGCGCCCGTCCAGCCCCGTGAAGCGGCCGCCCGCCTCCTCGACGATGACGACGTTCGCCGCCATGTCCCACAGCGACAGCTCCGGCTCGGCGCAGATGTCCACCGACCCCTCGGCGACCATCATGTACGGCCAGAAGTCGCCGTAGCCCCGCGTCCGCCAGCAGGCGCGCGTCAGCTCCAGGAAGCCCGGCAGCATCCCGCGCTCCTCCCAGCCGCTCAGCGAGGAGTAGGCGAACGACGCGTCCCCCATCCGGCCCACCCGGGAGACCTGGAGCCGGTTGGCCGACGTCAGGCTGCGCCCGGTGTAGGCGCCCGCCCCCTTCGCCGCCCACCAGCGCCGGCCCAGCGCGGGCGCCGACACCAGGCCCACCACCGGCTCGTAACCGATCTCGCCCTGATACTCGGTCTGCACCATCAGGGAGATCAGCGTCGCCCAGACCGGCACTCCGCGCACATAGTTCTTGGTGCCGTCGATCGGGTCGATCACCCAGCGGCGCGGGCCCGAGCCCTCGATGCCGAACTCCTCGCCCATCACCGCGTCCCGCGGCCGGGCGCGATGGAGCTGGCCCCGGATCAGCTCCTCGGCGGTCTTGTCCGCCTCGCTCACCGGGGTCATGTCCGGTTTGGTCTCGACCTTGAGGTCGAGAGCCTTGAACCGGTCCATGGTGGCCGCGTCGGCGGCGTCCGCCAGGACATGGGCCAGACGCAGATCATCGTGGTAATCGGACATGCCACGCACACTACCCGTGGCCACGGCCGGGGCGTGCGCGGCGCGACCTGTGAAGGCTCTTGACACCGTCCGGCGGCGCGTCAATTCTGTGCCCTGGCCATCCACTGTCGTGCGGCCGTACGGCCGGGGAGGCGACGATGCCCGCGGCACGAGAGCTCTTGCTGGACGCGGCCTTCACGGCGCTCACCACCCGCCCCTGGCACGGGGTCCGGATGGTCGACGTCGCGGCCGCCGCCGGGGTCTCCCGGCAGACCCTCTACAACGAGTTCGGCAGCAAGGACGGCCTCGCGCGCGCCCTGGTGCGCCGGGAGGCCGAGACGTTCCTCGCCGGGGTGGAACACTCCCTCGCCGCCGCGCCGGACACCGCCGACGCCGGGGACCGCTGCGCCGCCGCGGCCCTGTGGACGCTCCGGACGGCCCGGGCGAACCCCTTCGTCCGCGCCGCGCTCACCGGCTGCCGCGGCGACCGGCTGCCGCCCGCCGCCGCGCCGTCCGTACCGGCGCCCCGCGCCGGGCGCGAGGCGCGACCGCCCAGGGGCGCGCTCGCGCCGGGCGCCCTGGTCGAACGGATCCGCGACAGCGTGGCCGGTGTCGTGGACGCCGACGCGCCCGGCCTGCCTCCCGACGTCGTGTCGCGCTCCTGCGAGGCGGCGGTCCGGCTGACCCTCTCGTACGTCATCGCCCCGGCCGCCTCGGACGAGGAGGCCGCGACGGAGGTCGCCGGGCTGGTCCGGGCGCTGCTGGCCGAGGGGTGAGCGCGGGACCGGCCGTGCTCAGCGGGACCGGCCGTGCTCAGTGCGAGGAGCCGGACAACTGGAGCCCGATCACCCCGACGATCACCAGGGAGATGGAGACGATCTTGAGGGTGGAGACCAGGTCGTCCAGGAAGACCATGCCGTAGATCGCCGTCCCGGCCGCGCCGATGCCCGTCCACACGGCGTAGGCCGGGCCCACGTCCAGCTTCTTCAGCGAGAGCGTCAGCAGGCCGAAGCTGCCGAGGGCGAAGGCCGCGAACGCGATCGTGGGCCACAGCCGGGTGAAACCGTGCGAGAGCTTGAGACAGACGGCGAAGCCGGTTTCCAGGATTCCGGCGACGACGACCAGCAGCCACGCCATCAGATTGCCTCCCGTTCCGCGGACCGCCCCGTGCGCACCGGTGCTCTGCTGTCCTTGCATGCCCTTGCCGCTGGAGGCAACTCGCAAACGTGGGCGATCGCGAACGCGGTCGGTCAGTCGCCCTCGCGGCGCTCCCGGGTCGCCAGCAGCCGCCGCAGGGAGTACAGCCGCTGGGGGTCGGCGTGGCCGTCGGCCACCCACTGGTCCAGCGCGCAGTCCTGCTCGTCGTGGCTGCACGCGCGGGGGCAGCCCTCGGTGCCGGGCTCCAGGTCCGGGAAGGCGTGGATGACCCGCGCCGGGTCCACGTGGTGCAGCCCGAAGGACCGTACGCCCGGGGTGTCGATCACCCAGCCGGAGCCGTCGGGCAGCGGCAGGGCCAGCGCCGAGGTGGTGGTGTGCCGGCCCCGGCCGGTGACCCGGTTGACATGGCCGGTGGCCCGCTGCCGCTCCGGTACGAGCGCGTTGACCAGCGTCGTCTTCCCGACGCCGGAGTGCCCGACGAACGCGGTGACGCGCCCCGCGAGCTGCTCGCGGACCCGGTCGGCGGCGTCCCCGTTCGCCAGCTCCTCGCGGTTGGTCACCACATAGGGCACGCCCAGCGAGCCGTAGGACTCCATCAGCGTCTCGGCGGACGCCAGGTCCGACTTGGTGAGCACCAGCAGCGGCTCCAGCCCGGCGTCGTACGCCGCCACCAGGCAGCGGTCGATCAGGCGCGGGCGCGGCTCGGGGTCGGCCAGGGCGGTGACGATCGCCAGCTGGTCGGCGTTGGCGACGACCACTCGCTCGTACGGGTCGTCGTCGTCGGCCGTCCGGCGCAGCACGGAGCTGCGCTCCTCGACGCGCACGATCCGGGCGAGGGTGTCCTTGGCGCCGCTGAGGTCGCCGACGACGGCGACCCGGTCCCCGACGACGGCGCTCTTGCGGCCCAGCTCGCGGGCCTTCATCGCGGTGATCTTCCGGTCCTCGACCAGGACGGTCAGCCGGCCGCGGTCGACGGTGAGGACGAGGCCCTCGGCGGCGTCCTCGTGCTTGGGCCGGATGCTGGTGCGGGGGCGGTTGCCCTTGCGGTTGGGGCGGACGCGGACGTCGTCCTCGTCGGTGTGCTTGCCGTAGCGGCGCATCGTGCTTCCAGGTCTCTCAGCTTCTCGGCGCCGTCGTCGCCCCCGCGACGGATCCGAGCATCCCGGTCCACAGCTCCGGGAAGTCGGGCAGGGTCTTGGCGGTGGTGGCCACGTTCTCCACCTGGACGCCCTCGACGGCGAGGCCGATGACGGCGGCCGCGGTGGCCAGCCGGTGGTCCTCGTAGGTGTGGAAGACGCCGCCGTGCAGCGGGCGCGGGCGGATGCGCAGGCCGTCCTCGGTCTCGGTGACGTCGCCGCCGAGCTCGTTGATCTCCTTGGCCAGGGCGGCGAGACGGTCGGTCTCGTGCAGCCGGAGATGGGCGATGCCCCGCAGGACGGACTCGGAGTCGGCCAGCGCGGCGACCGCGGCGATCACGGGCGTGAGCTCGCCGACGTCGTGGAGGTCGGCGTCGATGCCGGTGATCCGGCCGGTGCCGGTGAAGGTCAGGCCGGCGTCGGTGAGCTCGCAGCGGCCGCCCATGGCGGTGAAGATCTCCCGGAGGGAGTCGCCGGGCTGGGTGGTGCGCTCGGGCCAGTCCGGAATGGTGACCCGGCCACCGGTGATCAGGGCGGCGGCCAGGAACGGCGCGGCGTTGGACAGGTCCGGCTCGACGACCAGGTCACGGCCGAGGAGGGCGCTGGGGGAGACCCGCCAGACGTTCGCCTCGCCGCCGGACTCCGGGGTGTCGACCTGGGCACCGGCCGCGCGCAGCATGTCCACGGTCATCCGGATGTGCGGCAGCGACGGCAGGGACGCGCCCATGTGCCGGACCTCGACGCCCTGGTTGAAGCGCGGACCCGACAGCAGCAGCGCGCTGACGAACTGCGAGGACGAGGAGGCGTCGATCTCCACCGGGCCGCCGTCCAGGGCGCCGGAGCCGTGCACGGTCAGCGGCAGGGCGCCGCGGTCGTTGTCGTCGATGCGGGCGCCCAGCGCGCGCAGCGCGTCGATCACGCCGTGCAGGGGACGCTCGTAGCTGCGGGGGTCGCCGTCGAAGCGGACCGGGCCGTCGGCGAGGGCCGCGACGGGCGGCAGGAAGCGCATGACGGTGCCGGCGTTGCCCACCAGGACCTCGGCCGGGCCGTGCAGCCGGGCGGGGATCACGCGCCAGGCCTCTCCGGTGCCGTCCGGGCCCACGCCCTCCTCGATGCCGACGCCCATGGCGCGCAGCGCGTCGGCCATGAGGACGGTGTCGCGCGAGCGCAGCGGGCGGCGCACCCAGCCGGGCTCGGCGGCGAGAGCGGCCAGTACCAGGGCACGGTTGGTGACGGACTTCGATCCGGGCACGGTGACGGTCGCGTCGACGGCCCCGTTCGCGACGGGGGCGGGCCAGAGGTCGGTGTGCACGGGGCTCTCGGTCATGCCCTCACCTTAGTGGTTCGCCGCCGGTCACCGTCCGAGCAGCCAGCGGCCTCCCCCGGTCAGGGAGCACAGGGAAACGACGTGGAAGAGGCCCAGCCACACCACCGGGGGGACGTGCGTCAGCCGTGCCAGCTGGTCCGCGTCGGAGTCGGGGGCTCCCGCCCGCCACCCGGCCACCACCCCTGATCGAGGCGCTGTCGCGCCGCCCCACCGTTTCCGCTTGCGCTGGAGCTCGAAGGCCGGCCGGACGCCGCCCAGCAGCAGGAACCACACGACCCCGTAGGCGAACGCCGCCTGCACCTGCGGCCCTGCCAGCCAGGACACCAGGACGAACGCGGCTCCCGAGAGCACGACGGTCAGCGCCCCGTAGGCGTTGCGGATCATCACCAGCATCGCGGCGAGCAGCGCCGCCGCGCCCCACAGGAGTGCGGTGGTGTGCCCGGCCGCCAGCAGGGCGGCCCCGGCCAGGCCCAGCAGGGACGGGGCCGGATAGCCGGCCGCCGCGGTGAGGATCATGCCGAGCCCGGTCGGCCGGCCCCGGGAGACGGTCAGCCCCGAGGTGTCGGAGTGCAGCCGGATGCCGTCCAGCCGGCGCCCGCTGAGCAGGGCGACGATCGCGTGGCCGCCCTCGTGGGCGATGGTGATCGCGTTGCGGGTGACGCGCCAGACGCCGTAGGGGGTGACAGCGGCGAGGGCTATGACGCCGGTGGCGAGAACCAGCCAGAGCGAGGGGTGGGGCTGGGTGCCGACCACGCGGTTCCACAGGTCGGTGGCGGTGGTGCTGCTGTCCATCTGTGAGCCGCTCCTAGCGTCTTCGTGGCAGTGTGACACCCATGTGCGGGCGATATGCGGCGAGTCGGCGGCCGGAGGACCTGGCCGGGCTCTTCGAGGTGGAGAAGTGGGTACCGGAGGAGACGCTGGCTCCGGACTGGAACGTGGCGCCGACGAAGAGCGTGTACGCGGTGCTCGAACGTCCTCTGAAAGACGCAGCGGACCGGCGTCCGGTTCGCCAGCTGCGGGCGCTGCGGTGGGGGCTGGTGCCGTCGTGGGCGAAGACGCCGGAGGGCGCGGCGAAGATGATCAACGCCCGGTCGGAGACGGTCCACGAGAAGCCGTCCTTCCGGCGGGCCTTCGAGTCCCGGCGCTGTCTGCTCCCGGCGGACGGCTACTACGAGTGGGTCACCGGCGCGCAGGAGCGCGAGCTGGAGGAGAAGGGGCGCCGCAAGCGCACCCGGAAGCAGCCGTACTTCGTCACGCCCGTCGACGGCTCGGTGATGGCGATGGCCGGGGTGTACGAGTTCTGGCGCGACCCGACGCTGCCGCCGGACCATCCGCAGGCGTGGTGGGCGACCTGCTCGGTGATAACCACCGAGGCGGAAACGGAGCCGTTCGCCATGGCGACACCCTCCGTTTCCGCCGAACCGGGGCCCCGCTCGTTGGCGGAGATCCATCCGCGGATGCCGCTGCTGCTCACTCCCGACCGGTGGGAGGCCTGGCTGGATCCCGCCCGTACGGACCCGGAGGAGCTGCGGGCGCTGCTGGCGCCCCCGCCTCCCGGGCTCGTCCGGGCGTACCCGGTCGCCACGGCGGTCAGCGACGTCCGCAACAACGGTCCCGAGCTGCTGACCGAGCTGGCTGCGCCGGAGGAGTCGACGCTGTTCTGAGGGGGCGGGGCGGCAGGATGGAGCGGTGACGACAAAGATCGCTGAGACCGCGCAGGACGTGCCGACCCCCGCCGGGGACGCCCGCGTCCACTGGTACCTCGCGCCGGACGCCCGCCTCGTGCTCGCCCTGGGCCATGGCGCGGGCGGGGGAGTGGAGGCCCGTGACCTCCGGGCGCTCGCCGCCGCCCTGCCCCTGGGCGGGGTCACCGTGGCCCTCGTCGAGCAGCCCTGGCGGGTGGCCGGCAAGAAGGTGGCCCCGGCGCCCAAGGCGCTCGACGAGGCATGGCGGGCGCTGTGGCCCGCGCTCGCCGCCCCCGGGCTGCCCGTCGTGGCGGGCGGCCGCAGCGCGGGGGCCCGGGTGGCGTGCCGGACGGCCGCGGAGCTGGGCGCGGCGGCCGTGCTCGCGCTGAGCTTCCCGCTCCACCCGCCGGGCAAGCCGGAGAGGTCCCGGGCCGACGAGCTGACCGGCGCGGGCCTGCCCACGCTCGTGGTGCAGGGCGCCCGCGACCCCTTCGGCCGGCCGGAGGAGTTCCCGCCGGGCACCGAGCCGGTGACGGTACCGGCCGGGGACCACGGCTTCGCGGTGCCCAAGAAGGCGGACATCACCCAGACGGAGGCCCTGGCCGTGATCACCGATGCCGTGGGGATGTGGCTCAAGGCGATCTGAGGGCCTTCCGAGGGCGAACCGAGGGCCTTCCGAGGATCTTGAGGATCTTCCGGAGAAGTTTCCTACCGCCGGGAATGATCCACGGGAGCGGGCTGTTGTGCGGTCTGTAGTCAGGTACCGGCACAGACGAAGGAATGGGAGCTCCCCGCATGGGTTCGATCGCATGCCCGTCCCGCCCGCTCACGGCCGACCCGGGATGGGCGGTCATGAGCATGGCGGATCCGGCCGTGGCTGGAGCGGCGGGCGGACCGGATCGTCGTCTATTCTCCGATTCGAGCGGGTCCGACAAGGGCGCCGCCATGGTGTTGGAGGAGGTGGGTCCGGTCGCTGGGACCGACGCGGAGAACACCGCGAGCGGGCGGGACGCCGAGACCACGGCGGAGCGCAATGCCCGCTTCGAGCGCGACGCCCTGACCTTCCTCGACCAGATGTACTCGGCCGCGCTGCGCATGACGCGCAACGCCGCCGACGCCGAGGACCTGGTGCAGGAGACGTACGCCAAGGCCTACGCGTCCTTCCACCAGTTCCGTGACGGCACCAACCTCAAGGCCTGGCTGTACCGCATCCTGACCAACACGTTCATCAACTCCTACCGCAAGAAGCAGCGCGAGCCGCTGCGCAGCGCGTCGGAGGAGATCGAGGACTGGCAGCTCGCGCGTGCCGAGTCGCACATGTCGACCGGGCTGCGCTCCGCCGAGTCCCAGGCGCTCGACCACCTCCCCGACTCCGATGTCAAGGAGGCCCTCCAGGCCATTCCGGAGGAGTTCCGCATCGCGGTCTACCTGGCGGACGTCGAGGGCTTTGCGTACAAGGAGATCGCGGACATCATGGGTACCCCCATCGGCACGGTGATGTCCCGGCTGCACCGCGGCCGTCGTCAGCTGCGCGGCATGCTGGAGGACTACGCCCGTGAGCGCGGACTGGTCCCGGCCGGTGCCGCCCCCGCGCCGAACGGGGCCGACGCGTCGCACAACCGGAAAGGGTCGGACTCATGAGCTGCGGAGACCCGCACGAGACGGACTGCTCTGAAGTCCTCGACCATCTCTACGAGTTCCTCGATCACGAGATGCCCGACGGCAAGTGCGCCGAGTTCGAGGTGCACATCGACGAGTGCTCGCCCTGCCTGGAGAAGTACGGGCTGGAACAGGCCGTGAAGAAGCTCGTCAAGCGCTGCTGCGGCCACGACGACGTGCCGGCCGACCTCCGCTCCAAGGTCATGGGCCGGATCGAGCTGATCCGTGCCGGGGAGGCCGTGCCGGAGCAGGACGTGGTCGCCGAGGCACGGGCGGCCGAGGCCGCGGAGGCCGCCGGGCGGCAGGACTGACCACCGGTCCGGCGTCGGCGGTAGGCCGACGCCGTTGATCCAAACCACCGCACCCGGGAACGTCACCCGAACGGACGGCGCAATACCAACGGGGCGGTTTTCCCGGCTCGGCTGAGCCTATTCTCCCCATCCAGACGCCAGGTCCAAGGGTCGGGGAGGACGCGCCATGGGGGCACTTCCGGCGGCGGCTCGCGTGTACATCGCGGGGGCCGTGCTCGCCGCCGCGCTGTGCGCCGTGCCCGCCGTGCGGGACGCCTCGGCCGTGCCCTGGGGAGCGGTCGCGCTCCTCGCGGGCCTCTGCGTCGTCTCCGAGCGGCTGCCGCGCTGCCCACTGACCGTGCCCGTGCTGCTCGCCGGGGCCTTTCTGCTGCCGCCCGGGGCCGCCGGGCTGGTGGCCGTGCCCGGCGCGCTCCTGGGGCGGGTCGGCCGGCGGCCCGTGTGGGTGCGGCGGCTGTGGCACGCGGCGCAGTTCTCCCTCGCCGCGAGTGCGGCCTCCTTCGTCCACGGGCTGGGCGCCCCGGCGTCCGGCCTTCCCTACGCCCTGCTGCCCGCGCTCGCCGCGGCGCTGACGCTCGCCCTGGTCGTCACCGCGCTCGACGGCGGCGTCCTGGTCGCCGCCGAGGGCCGCTCCCCGCGCGCGGCCTGGGGCGCGCCGCTGCCGGGGGCGGTGGTGCCGCCGCTGCTCCACGGGCCGACGGGCCTGATGACGGCGCTCCTGTGGCACAGCGCGTACGGGCCCGTGGCGGCCCTGCTGGTGCTGCTCCCCATGTCCGTCTCCTCCTGGGTCCTGGACCGCTGCCGCCGTGAGCGCGCCGCGCACCAGGCGACGGTCCGGGCGCTGGTCCAGGCCGTCGACCTCAAGGACCGCTACACGCGCGGCCACAGCGAGCGCGTCGGCCGCGCGTCCGTGCTGATCGCCCGGGAGCTGGGCATCGCCGGCGACCGCCTGGAGGCCGTCCGCTTCGCCGGCACCCTCCACGACGTCGGCAAGCTCGGCGTCCCCACCCGGCTGCTCCGCAAGGACGGCCCGCTCACCGCGGAGGAGCGCCGCGTCATCGAGCTCCACCCCGAGTACGGGCACGAGATGGTGCGCGGCATCGGCTTCCTCGACGAGGCGCGGGACGCGATCCTCCACCACCACGAGCGCCTGGACGGCAGCGGCTACCCCTATGGCCTGATGGGGCATCAGATCCCGGAGTTCGCCCGGGTGGTGGCCGTGGCGGACGCCTTCGACGCGATGACCTCCACCCGCAGCTACAGCCGCGCCCGCCCCGTCCCGGTGGCCCTGGCCGAGCTCCACCGCTGCTCGGGCTCCCACTTCGACCCCCGCATGGTCGCCGCCCTCTCCCGCGCCCTCGACCGCCACGGCTGGCGCCCCGCGAGCCCTCGGGAACGCTGCCCGGAAGACATCATTCCGCCCAGCCGAAACGTCCCTGTTGATCACCGTTCGCCTGCGACCTCGCCTGCGGCGGGCTTCGCGCACCCGGGCGGCCCGGCATGACGCCAGCCCACCCCGGGGGCCGGGGGCCGCGCCCGACGGCCCCTGCGGAGGGGGTCGTACCGGGGGCACGCCGGGGGGCGGGCGCGGGGCCCGCGGGCGCATCGGTGCCCCGCGACCGGGACGGGCGCGCGGCACGGGGCCGCCCAGGGGCGGGGCAGACGCCGGACACGGCGCCCAGTGGCGCGCCGACGTCCGGTGACGGCAGGGAGGGACGCGCGGCGCCGGGCCTGCCAGGGGCAGGGCAGGCGCCAGGACCTGTGCCTGGCGGCGGGTCGGTCCCCGGTGGCCAGGACGGACACCCCGCACGGGCACTGCCGCGTGCGCGGCAGGTGTCGGGGGCCGTCCCGGGAGGCGGGCCGTCGCCCCGCGACCGGGACGGGCACCCCGCGCGGACCACCCGCCCGGCCCGACCCGGCCGCCGGCCCGGGGGGCGCCCCGCACGCCGCGCCGTGCCGGTCGTGCGGGGTGTGCACGCGCTCGCCGGGGGCGCCGCGCTCGGGGCGCTCGTGTGGACCGCGTGGTGGGGGGTCGCGCAGCCGCGGGTGGCTCTCGCCTATGGGGCGCTCATCGCGCTGGGGGAGGCCGCGCGGCGGCGGCCGGGCGGGGCCGGCGGGGTGCGCGAGACCGCGCCCGTCGGATCGGCCGGAACCCTCGCGTACGCGCTGCTCGGCGAGATCGGCGGCGAACCCGCCTCGCACGGCGCGGCGCAGGTCGTGGCCGTCGTGCTGGGCGCGACCCTCGCGGGAGCCGTCGGCCGGCCCCCCGCGCTGGACCGGCTCGCCCGCCGCGTGCTGGGCGCCGGGTTCGCCGCCCTCTGCTTCCAGCCCCTCCACGCCTCCGGCGCCCTCGGCCCCCGGTTCGCCCACAGCCCGTACTACCCCCTGTTCCTGCTCCTCCTCCTCGCCCTCACCGCCCTGTGCGACGCCGTCCTGGCGGCCGCCCTGACCCGCGCCCGCACCGGCGGTCCGTACGGCCCGGCCCTCCGCGAGGAGCTGCGCGCCCTGCCCGGCATCGGCTCGGCGATCGGCGCCACCGGCGTCGTACTGGCGCTGGCCGTGGCCGTCGCCGGCCTCTGGGCGCTGCCCGTGTTCTGCCTGCCGCTGCTGGTCACCCAGCTGTCCGTGCACCGCTACGAGGCGGTACGGGCCACCCGCCGGCAGACCGTCGCCTCCCTCGCCCGCGCCACCGAGATCGCCGGCTACACCCCCGCCGGGCACGCCCGCCGCGTGGCGACGCTCGGCCGGGCCGTCGGCCGGGAACTGGGCCTGTCCGCGGCCGGCCTCGGCGTCGTCGAGGAGGCCGCGCTGATGCACGACATCGGCCAGCTCTCCCTCCTCGAACCCGTGCCCGCCGGCGCCACCGAGCCGCTGCCCGCCGAGGAGCGCCGCCGGATCGCCCTGCTGGGCGGCGCCGTGGTCCGGCAGACCGGCGTACCGCCAGAAGTCGCACTGGTGGTCGAGCGCCAGGCGGATCCATACCGGGACCAGCCGCTCACCGCCCGTATCGTCCGGACGGTCAACGCCTACGACGACCTCGCCGGCGACCCGGCGTGCGGTCCGCTGCGCGCGCTGGAGCGGCTGCGCCTGGCCACCGCGCACGACCACGAGCCCCGGGTCGTGGAGGCGCTCGCGAGGGTGCTCGCGCGCGGCGGCCCGCACCACCGCACTCGCGGGAGTGCGGGCGAACCGGGACTAGCCCGCCGAACCCACGGGTAATGAGCGGGCGTCCGGAAGGGCATGGTTGGATGCGAAGAAGACAAAGAGAATGGCGAGAACGCGGAAATCGGGGGGTGTCATGCGCGCCGTCGTCGGCAAGGAGACGGTGAGGGCGGCAGTGCTCCCCGGAACCCATGGGGTGTGGCGGGCAGTCGTCGGGGAGGACGGCGGTCGCCACCCGGTCCATCCGGCGTGGTCGCACGCGGAACACGCAGAAACCGGCAGGCGGGAATCGTGAGGATCTTCGGCAGGGTACGGCACCGGCCTTCCGCCTCGTGGCGGCAGGCCACCGACCGTGCCTTCACGCTCATCGGCGACGGCCGGTACGAGGACGCGGGCGCGCTGCTGACGCGGGCCGCCGACATGGAGCCCTGGCTCTCCGAGTCGTGGTTCAACCTCGCCCTGCTGCACAAGTTCCGGCACGACTGGGAGCAGGCCCGCGCCGCCGGCCTGCGCGCGGTGGCCCTGCTCGACCGCGAGGCCGGCGCCCCGGACTGGTGGAACGTGGGCATCGCCGCCACCGCCCTCCAGGACTGGCCGCTGGCCCGCCGCGCCTGGCAGGCCTACGGGCTCAAGGTGCCCGGCGAGGGCGGCCCGGCCGGTGAGCCGGCCGGCATGGAGCTGGGCAGCGCGGCCGTGCGCCTTTCCCCGGAGGGCGAGGCCGAGGTCGTCTGGGGCCGCCGGCTCGATCCGGCGCGCATCGAGGTGCTCTCCATCCCGCTGCCGTCCTCCGGCCGCCGCTGGGGCGAGGTCGTGCTGCACGACGGCGTCCCGCACGGCGAGCGCGTCACCGCCGCAGGGCCCGCCTACCCGGTCTTCGACGAGATCGAGCTGTGGGCCCCCTCGCCCGTCCCCACCTGGGTCGTACTGCTGGAGGCCGCCACCGAGGCCGACCGGGACGCCCTGGAGCGGCTCGCGGCCGACGCGGGCTTCGCCGCCGAGGACTGGTCCTCCTCCGTGCGGCTGCTGTGCCGTACGTGCTCGGAGAGCCGGATGCCCAGTGACGAGGGCGACGGCGAGCACCTCGACCCCCACGACCACAGCGAGCCCGGCCACCCCGGCCCCCTCGGCCACCGCACGGCCGGCTCCGGCTCCGGGTCCCTGTGGGTGCCCGAGCGCGAGTGCGGCATCGCGGCCCCGCCCGGCCTGGTGCGCGGCCTGCTGGACGGCTGGGTCGCCGACAGCCCCGACACCCGCGAGTGGCGGGATCTCGAAGAGGTCTGCTGAGCTCGCGCCCCGGCCCCCGTACCCTGTATGGGGCCCTATGGGTTCAGGGCAAGATATTGCTTTCGGGTTGTGAGAGAGGCGTACGGCGGAGATGTCGCAGCAAGACACTGAGCAGTCGGTGAACGACGAGCCGAAGAGCGAGTTCATCGTGGACACCGAGGACTGCGAGGAGCGCGAGCTCGCGCACCGCGAGCGGGGCACCTCCCGTCCGATCACCGTCGTCGGCAACCCGGTCCTGCACAAGGAGTGCCAGGACGTCACCGAGTTCGACGAGAAGCTCGCGCAGCTGATCGACGACATGTTCGCCAGCCAGCGCACCGCCGAGGGCGTCGGCCTGGCCGCCAACCAGATCGGCGTCGACCTCAAGGTCTTCGTCTACGACTGCCCCGACGACGAGGGCGTCCGCCACGTCGGCCACGTCATCAACCCCGTCCTGGACGACCTGCCGGCCGACCGCCGTGTCCTGGACGAGTCCAACGAGGGCTGCCTGTCCGTGCCGACGGCCTACGCCGCCCTCGCCCGCCCCGACTACGCCGTCGTGCGCGGTCAGGACATGCACGGCAACCC
Source organism: Streptomyces sp. NPDC037389 (assembly GCF_040636475.1). Taxonomy (NCBI): domain Bacteria; kingdom Bacillati; phylum Actinomycetota; class Actinomycetes; order Kitasatosporales; family Streptomycetaceae; genus Streptomyces; species Streptomyces sp. NPDC037389. Next base: position 57,592 of record NZ_JBEZUS010000009.1, on the reverse strand, counting down.
GATCGCCGTCGAGGGCACGGGCTACTTCGCCCGCTGCCTCCAGCACGAGACGGACCACCTGTACGGCTACCTGTACATCGACCGCCTGTCGAAGCGGGACCGCAAGGACGCGCTTGGCCAGATGGCGGAGGGTACGCCGCGGTATCCGGTCGTCGCCAACGACTGACCTGCAGCACGGCGAAGGGCCCGTACGGAATGTTTCCGTACGGGCCCTTCGTCATGGTCGTTCAGTGGCAACCGCGGACCGGCCGTGGCCGGTCGCGCCCGGGGGTCCGGGGGCTGCCCCCGTAAGGTGCAGCCCCGCGCCCCTTACGGGGCTTAGAACTCCTCGTCGAAACCGACCGTGCCCTCGACCGCCACCTGGTACGCGGACGCGCGGCGCTCGAAGAAGTTGGTCAGCTCCTGGACGTTCTGGAGCTCCATGAAGGAGAAAGGGTTCTCCGAGCCGAAGACCGGGGCGAAGCCCAAGCGCTGGAGGCGCTGGTCGGCGACGCACTGGAGGTACTCGCGCATGGACTCGGTATTCATGCCCGGCAGGCCGTCACCGCACAGGTCGCGGCCGAACTGGAGCTCGGCCTCGACGGCCTCCTTCAGCATGTCGGTGACCTGCTGCTGGAGCTCGTCGTCGAAGAGCTCCGGCTCCTCCTGGCGGACGGTGTCCACGACCTCGAACGCGAAGTTCATGTGCATGGTCTCGTCGCGGAAGACCCAGTTGGTGCCGGTCGCCAGGCCGTGCAGCAGGCCGCGGCTGCGGAACCAGTACACGTAGGCGAAGGCGCCGTAGAAGAACAGGCCCTCGATGCAGGCCGCGAAGCAGATCAGGTTGAGCAGGAAGCGACGGCGGTCGGCCTTCGTCTCCAGACGGTCGATCTTCTCGACCTCGTTGATCCACTTGAAGCAGAACTGCGCCTTCTCGCGGATGGAGGGGATGTTCTCCACCGCGTCGAACGCCGCGGCGCGGTCGTCCGGGTCGGGCAGGTAGGTGTCGAGCAGCGTCAGATAGAACTGGACGTGCACGGCCTCCTCGAACAGCTGCCGCGACAGGTAGAGGCGCGCCTCGGGCGAGTTGATGTGCTTGTACAGCGTCAGCACGAGGTTGTTCGCCACGATCGAGTCACCGGTCGCGAAGAACGCGACCAGGCGGCCGATCATGTGCTGCTCACCCGGGGTCAGCTTGGCGAGGTCGGCGACGTCCGAGTGGAGGTCGACCTCCTCGACGGTCCAGGTGTTCTTGATCGCGTCGCGGTAGCGGTCGTAGAAGTCCGGGTACCGCATGGGGCGCAGCGTCAGCTCGAAGCCGGGGTCGAGCAGGTTCTTCTGGCGTTCGATGGACATTACTGGCATGCCTCGCAGGACTCGGGGTTCTCAAGGGAGCAGGCGATGGCGTCCTCGTCGGGCGCGACCTGCTGCACCGGGATGGTCGCGGCGGTCGCGGCGGCACCGCCGGACGCGGCGCGGGCGATCCGGGTGGCCGGGCGGGAACGCAGGTAGTACGTCGTCTTGATGCCCTGCTTCCAGGCGTACGCGTACATCGAGCTGAGCTTGCCGATGGTCGGCGAGGCCATGAACAGGTTCAGCGACTGGCTCTGGTCCAGGTACGGCGTACGGGCCGCGGCCATGTCGATCAGGGCGCGCTGCGGGATCTCCCAGGCCGTGCGGTACAGGTCGCGGACCTCCTGCGGGATCCACTTCATGTCCTGGACGGAGCCGTTGGCCTCGGTCATGGCCTCGCGGGTGGCGCGGTCCCACACGCCGAGCTTCTTGAGGTCCTCCACCAGGTAGGTGTTGACCTGGAGGAACTCACCCGAGAGCGTCTCGCGCTTGAACAGGTTGGAGACCTGCGGCTCGATGCACTCGTAGACGCCGGCGATGGAGGCGATGGTCGCCGTCGGGGCGATGGCGAGCAGCAGCGAGTTGCGCATGCCGACCTGGCCGATGCGGGCGCGCAGCGCCTCCCAGCGGTCCTCCCACGCGGCGACGGCGTTGGGGTAGTGGTCCGGGTGGAGCACACCGCGGGCGGTGCGGGTCGCGGCCCAGGCCGGGTGGGGGCCGTGGCGCTCGGCGAGGTCCGCGGAGGCCTCGTACGCCGCCAGCATGATCCGCTCGGAGATCTTGGTGGACAGCTCCTTCGCCTCGGCCGAGTCGAAGGCCAGACGCAGCCGGAAGAAGACGTCCTGGAGACCCATCAGGCCCAGGCCCACCGGGCGCCAGCGGCTGTTGGAGCTGCCGGCCTGCTCGGTCGGGTAGAAGTTGATGTCCACGACGCGGTCGAGGAAGGTGACGGCCGTGCGGACCGTACGGTCGAGCTTCTCCCAGTCCATCTCGCCGTCGGCACCGAGGTGCTGCGCGAGGTTGACCGAGCCCAGGTTGCAGACCGCGGTCTCGCCGTCGTTCGTGACCTCGAGGATCTCGGTGCAGAGGTTCGAGGAGTGGACGACCGCGCCCTTCTCGGCCGTCTGGTTGGCCGTGCGGTTGGCGGCGTCCTTGAAGGTCATCCAGCCGTTGCCGGTCTGCGCGAGGGTGCGCATCATCCGGGCGTAGAGCACGCGCGCCGGGATGGTCTTGACGGCCTTGCCCTCGGCCTCGTACTTGCGGTACGCGGCGTCGAACTCGTCGCCGTAGAGGTCGACCAGGTCCGGGGTGTCGGCGGGGGAGAAGAGCGACCAGTCCGCGTCCGTCTCGACGCGGCGCATGAACTCGTCCGGGATCCAGTGCGCGATGTTGAGGTTGTGGGTGCGGCGGGCCTCCTCACCGGTGTTGTCGCGGAGCTCCAGGAACTCCTCGATGTCGGCGTGCCAGGTCTCCAGGTAGACACAGGCCGCGCCCTTGCGGCGGCCGCCCTGGTTGACGGCGGCGACGGAGGCGTCGAGGGTGCGCAGGAACGGCACGATGCCGTTGGAGTGACCGTTGGTGCCCCGGATCAGCGAGCCGCGCGAGCGGATGCGCGAGTACGACAGGCCGATGCCGCCCGCGTGCTTCGACAGACGCGCCACCTGGTGGTAGCGGTCGTAGATGGAGTCCAGCTCGTCCAGCGGGGAGTCCAGCAGGTAGCAGGACGACATCTGCGGGTGGCGGGTGCCGGAGTTGAACAGCGTCGGGGAGGACGGCAGGTACGAGAGGGTGCTCGTCAGCCGGTACAGCTCCGCGACGTCGTCCAGGGCCCGCTCCGAGTGGTCCTCGGCGAGACCGCAGGCCACGCGCAGCAGGAAGTGCTGCGGGGTCTCGATCACGTCGCGGTGGATCGGGTGGCGCAGCAGGTAGCGGCTGTGCAGGGTGCGCAGGCCGAAGTAGCCGAAGCGGTCGTCCGCGCCGTCGGTCAGGGCGGCCTCGACGAGGGCGTCCAGGCGTGCGGCGTGGGTGCGCACGAAGGCGGCCGTGTCGTCGGCGATGAGCCCCTCGCGGTGCCCGACCTCGACCGAGGCGGAGAAGGAGGTGGCGCCCTGGCCGGCCGCCTCGTCGGCGATGGCCAGGGTGAGCAGGCGCGCGGCGAGCTTGGAGTACTCCGGCTCCTCCGAGATCAGGCCGGCGGCGGCCTCGGTGGCGAGGGAGCGCAGCTCGGCGTCGTCCGCGGCGGCGCTGCGGCCGCGCAGCGCGGCGGCGGCGACCTTGCCCGGGTCGGTGGCCGGAAGGTTGGCGGTGAGGTCGGTCAGGGTGCGCAGGAGCGCGGTCCCGGGGCCGCCGGTCGCTTCCGCATTCGCTGAGACCGGAGCTGAAACCGGATCTGCGGGCGCGATGGTCACTGAGGCTCTCCCTCGCTCGGCTGGGTGGGCCGGGCGGGAGAGCGATGGGGCGCGCACGCGCATGCCACTTGCACCAGGGCATGCCTCGTAGGCGTCCATCGGCCCAACCCGCGAGGCCCGGACGAATTCAACGCCCATGACCGAGCCGGGGCAGGCTCGGTGGTGGGCGCGCTGTCGGCAGGTCGTCGGACTTCAGGTGCGCTGGGTATATGCGCACACATACACCGTTGCGGGACAGTTCCGGATTTCCACCGGATTCCCCTGCGACGACAGCGGAGACGAGCATACATCTAGTGCCGGGTCTCGCACGCGCCCCCACATGTTGTGTCGTCGCGTCATGAGACGGTCGCGGAATGTGCTAACGGGCGTCCCTGGCACGGCAAGAGAAGAGGGCCGCCACGCCCCCTGGACGGGGATGTGGCGGCCCTCCGGAGGGCCTCCGGGCGGTGGTCCCGGGGGCGGCGAGTCAGTGCCCGCCGGGGGCTCCTGCGGTGGCCGGCGGGAGGTCCGCGCGGACCCCCGGGTCACCGGCGTCGGCCGTGTAGTCCGAGGGCCGGGTCCGGTCCTCGCCGTCGGGCACCTTCAGTGCCTTGAGGACGACCGTCGCGACGATGACGACGATCACGTTAAGGATAAAGGCGGTAAGCCCGATATATCCCTTTTCTCCAATAAAGGGGATGAGGTTGGTGTTCCCGAAGTGATCCTGGGTGGCGCTCGGTGTGGCGTACGCCCGCCACGTCCCGTACGCCATGCCGGCCGCCCAGCCCGCGAGCAGCGCCCAGCGGTGGGGCCAGCGGGTGAAGAGCCCGCCGACGAGCGCGGGCACGGTCTGGAGGATCCAGATGCCACCCAGCAGCTGGAAATTGATGGCGACCGTTTTGTCCATGGTGAGGACGAAAACGAGCGCGCCGACCTTGACCAGCAAGGACGCGAGCTTGGACACCTTCGCCTCGTGTTCGGGCGAGGCGTCCGGTTTGAGGAAGTCCTTGTAGATGTTGCGGGTGAAGAGATTTGCGGCGGCGATCGACATGATGGCCGCCGGTACGAGCGCGCCGATGCCGATCGCGGCGAAGGCCACCCCGGTGAACCAGTCCGGGAACATGTCCTCGAAGAGCTGGGGGATCGCCAGCTGGCCGTTCTTCACCTTCACCCCGGCGGCTATGGCCATGAAGCCGAGCATCGCCAGCAGGCCCAGCATCAGGGAGTAGAGGGGAAGGATGGTGGTGTTCCTGCGGATGACGTTGCGGCTCCTGCTGGAGAGGACCGCCGTCACCGAGTGCGGATAGAGGAAGAGCGCCATCGCCGAACCGAGCGCCAGCGTCGCGTACGCCCACTGCGTCTCCGCTCCCGGGATCAGTGACCCCCGGGGTTTTCCGGTAGCGGGATTCTCGGTCGCGAACGCCTCGCCGGCCTTGCTGAAGATGTGCTCGAAGCCGCCCAGTTTGATCGGTATGTAGATGATCGCCACGATGATCACGATGTAGATCAGCGCGTCCTTGACGAAGGCGATCAGCGCGGGCGCGCGCAGCCCGGCGGAGTAGGTGTAGGCCGCGAGCACGCCGAAGGCGATGAGGAGCGGCAGGTCCTTGACGAACCAGTTGGCGTTCTCGCCGCCGCCGACGCCCATGACGTCGAGCACCGCCTGGATGCCGACCAGTTGCAGCGCGATGTACGGCATCGTGGCCAGGATCCCGGTCACCGCGAGGGCGAGGGAGAGGCCCCGGGAGCCGAACCGGCCCCGGACGAAGTCCGACGACGTCACATAGCCGTGCTTGTGCGCCACCGACCACAGGCGGGGCAGGAAGGTGAAGACCAGCGGGTAGGTGATGATCGTGTACGGCACGGCGAAGAAGCCGGCCGCGCCCGCCGCGTAGATCGCCGCCGGCACCGCCACGAACGTATAGGCGGTGTAGAGGTCGCCGCCCAGCAGGAACCAGGTGACCCAGGTGCCGAAGGAGCGGCCGCCCAGGCCCCATTCGTCGAGGTTGTCGGAGTTCTCGGCCCTTCGCCACCGGGCGGCGAGGAAGCCCATGACGGTGACGACGACGAAGAAGAAGAGGAATACGGCGAGTGCCACGCCGTTCACGCCGTCCTTCATCGCACGCTCCCTTCCGCGCCGCGTGAGGGCTCGCGCCGAGCCGTCTCCTCACGCCGACGCACGATGACGTAGGCGATGACAGTGAGGAGGGTGGACAGCAGCACCCACAGCATCTGGTACCAGTAGAAGAAGGGGATGCCGATGAGGGCCGGGGTGAGTCTGGCGTAGGAGTCCACCCAGAGCATCGCCACGAAGGGGATGGCGAGGCATACTCCCGCGACGATCAGCGGGACGGTCAAGACCGGGTTGCGTACGGTCAAGAGTGGTTTATGGCCGTCCGCGGCGGCTTGTGCGGCCGCGCGGCCGGGTGGATGCTCGGGTGGTTCCGACATGCGGTGACTCCGTCCCCTGTGCGATCACTTGCCGTAATGCGCTGGAAATCTAGGTGAGGGTGCCTCCGGGCGTCACCCCCTTTCCGGATATCGGAATGGCAACACCAGCAGGGGTGTGGGCGGAATCCCATCGTCCGGATGGTGGTTGGTGGCGGGCCGTGTACATGTGGCGTCAAGTCGCCTTGCGCGGGCCAGGGTTGTCCAGTATTTGACGAAACTTCGATCTGTCATCGACGGGTAATGCGCAGGTAAAGTGTTTGTCGCGGCGGCCGGGCAGAATCGGGCCTCGGCAGCCGGTGTGCCCCGAAGCAGTGGCCCCGGCGCGCCGCATCCGGACGCCGGGTCCCCCGGTGTCCCCCGCTCTTGATCCGACCCGACCACACCGTGCCCGGCGCGTCCCCACACGCGTCACGGGCGCAGGAGGCAGGCCCATCATGAAGTCGCTCATAGCCCACGCCCGTTCCTTCGCGGCCCACGTCGCGGACTCCGAACGCGCCGAGAGCTTCCGTGCCCTCCAAGCCGGCCAGTCGCCGGAGGCGCTGTTCATCACCTGCTCCGACTCGCGCGTCGTCCCCTCGCTCATCACCGGCGCCCGGCCCGGGGAGCTCTTCGAACTCCGCACCGCCGGCAACATCGTTCCTGAGTACGGCGGCGGCCGCCCCATGGGCGAGACCGCCACCATCGAGTACGCGGTACGCGTGCTCGGCGTCCGCGACATCGTCGTCTGCGGCCACTCCCACTGCGGCGCGATCGGCGCCCTCGTCCAGGGCGACGACCTCTCCGCCGCCCCCGCCGTCCGCGACTGGCTCGCGACACAGGCGGCCGGTTCGTCCTTCGGTGCCGATCTCGCCGACGCGGTCCAGCGGCACGCCGTGGCCCAGCTCGACCGGCTGCGCACCTACCCGTGCGTCCGCGAACGCGTCGAGGAAGGGCTGCTCTCCCTCCACGCCTGGTACTACGAGGTCCACACGGGTGCGGTCCGTGCGCACCGACCCGGTGGGGACAGCTGTACGTTCGGGCCCCTCTGAGACGGCCGGGCGCCGATCGGGCGCCGTGACGGGCGCTGCCACGACGCAAGCAAGGCAAGCGGACTTCTTCGCGTGGGCGGGCGGGGATATCCCTCGCCCGCGCCGCGAGCGACCTACAAGGAACCCCCACGTTCATGCTCTCCACCCTCAAAACCCTCACTTCCTCCGGTAAAGCAGGTAAATCTGATACGGGCGGACCGGGCGCGCTGCGCCAGGACGCCCTCGCCTCCCTGGTCGTCTTCCTGGTGGCCCTCCCGCTGTGCGTCGGCGTGGCCGTCGCCTCGGGTGTCCCCGCCGAACTCGGCCTGATCACCGGCATCGTCGGCGGCCTGGCCGTCGGCGCCCTGCCGGGCAGCACCTTCCAGGTCAGCGGCCCGGCCGCCGGGCTGACCGTCCTCGTCTTCGAGGCGGTGAAGGAGTTCGGCCTGGGCGCCCTGGGCGCCATCGTGCTGGCGACGGGTGTGCTCCAACTGGCCCTGGGGGCGCTGCGCTTCGGCCGCTGGTTCCGCGCGATATCCGTCGCGGTCGTCCAGGGCATGCTCGCGGGCATCGGGCTGGTCCTCGTCCTCGGCCAGCTCTACACCATGACCGGCGCCCGGCAGCCGGGCTCGGGCCTCGCGAAGATCACGGGCCTGCCGGGTCTCGCCATGGACGCCGTGACCGACCGCGGCCGGCTGACCGCGTGTGCGGTGGGCGCGGGCACCATCGCCGTCCTCGTCCTGTGGAAGAAACTCCCCGGGAAGGCCCGGCTCGTCCCCGCCCCGCTGGTGGCCGTCACCCTGGCCACGACGGTCACCGCGGTCGCCGGCCTGGACATCGCTCGTGTCGAGGTCAAGGGCCTCGCCGACGCCATCCAGCCCCCGGGCCTCAACGACCTCACCTCCCTCGGCAGCGTCGCCGTCCTCGGCACGGTCCTGGCCTTCACCCTCATCGCCTCGGCGGAATCCCTCTTCAGCGCCGCCGCGGTCGACCGGATGCACCAGGGCCCGCGCACCCACTACGACAAGGAGCTCCTGGCCCAGGGCGTGGGCAACACGCTCTGCGGCTTCCTGGGCGCCCTCCCCATGACCGCCGTCATCGTCCGCAGCGCCGCCAACGTCCAAGCGGGCGCCAGGACATCGCTCTCCCGCGTTCTCCACGGCCTGTGGCTGCTGATTTTCGCCGTCGCACTGCCCGCCGCGATCGGCGTCATCCCGCTGGCCGCGCTGGCGGGCGTCCTCGTCCACGCGGGCTGCAAGCTGGTGCCGGTCCGGGAGCTGCCGCCGCTGTGGCGGGGGCACCGCGGCGAGGCGCTGGTGCTGGCGGCCACGGCGATCGCGATCGTGACGACCAGCATGTTCGAGGGTGTGGTGCTGGGGCTGCTGCTGGCGGTGGTCAAGACGGCGTGGGAGGTCTCCCACGTCCACGTCGAGACCCGCGAACTCACCGGCGGCCGCGTGGTCGTGACGATCACGGGTCACGCCACCTTCCTGCGCCTCCCGCGCCTGCTGGAAACCCTGGAGGCCCTCCCGCAGAACCGCCCGGTCGAACTCGACCTGTCAGCGGTCCGCCACCTGGACCACGCGTGCCGCACGGCCCTGGAGGGGTGGGCGGAACGCCACAACACGGAGGGGACGGAGGCGGTCCGGGTACGGCATCCGGAGCTCGCGTAAGGGAAAGGGGGAGAGGCGGTGCTCCGCCCCTCCCCCTCCCGGCCTTCAGTTCGTGGCGCGGCGACGGCGCGCCGTCACGAGCATGCCCGCACCGGCGGCGAGGGCGACGGCGCTGCCGCCCACGGCCCAGGGGAGCGAGGAGCCGGCGCCGGTGGCGGCCATCTGTCCGCCGGCGGCGGTGTCCTTCGCGGTGGGCTTCACGGCGACGTCGGCCGCCGGCTTGGCATCGCTGCCGCTGCCGTTCTCCGGCTTCGCCCGATCGCCGGTGGACGGCTTGCCGTCCTTGTCACCGCCGGTCCCGGCGCCGTCTTCTCCTTGTCCTTGGCCTCCTTCTCGGCGGCCTCGTCCTTGGCGTGGGCCTCGTACTGACCTACCTCCAAGAAGCGCCGAACATCCTCGGGCGTTCCCTTGAGCGCCGTCTTCGCGGCTTCCCGGACGCCCGGACCGACGTTCTTGTCCATCCCGAGCATCCTGAGGATCGCGAAGCGGTTGTCCTCGTCACGGCCCGCGTACTGGCCGGTGGTGAGGAATCCGTGCATATCCGCGGGGGTGTCGTTGAGCGCCTTCTCGGCCCTCGTCTTGAGACCGCAGCCGATGTTTTCTTCGCCGAGGATCTTCAGAATCGCGAACTTGTCGTCCCCGATCTGCTTCTTGTGGGTGCCTTCTTCCGGCTTCACCTCAGCGGCCTTGTCGGGGGCGGAGGCCCCGGCAGGCGTGGTGACATCAGCGGCAATAGCTGGAGAGGAGAACGGCCGGAGCCAGTGCAGCGGCGACGACGGTTGCGGAAGCACGGGCCGACTTCACGGGGGAATGCACCCATTTTTGACTAGAAGATCACGGGAGTTCCTCGTACTGGACATGTCATCGCTTCGGGGATGGGAAGGGGCCCGTCGGACTCGGTTCGGGGAACTCCGCCTCATGGCTGTGATTTTGCCCGCGCTCTCGGCCGAAGAGGCGTGTGGGGCCGCACACGATCGTGTGCGGCCCCACCCCTTCTACTGGCGTCCTCTGTTCCCCGGCGTCCAGCTCCCCGAAAGCTCGCCAAGGCCTTCGGGGGTACCGGTCAACGCCATTGCAGAAGCACGTTGGCCAGTTGTCTCTGCAGGTCCCAGTCTGCAGGCTTGGACTTCGGCTGCCACCACTGCGCGCCATGGCGCAGCCAGTGCTCGCGGATCTCGCGAACCTGCTCGAGGTCGTTGTCCCCGATGCCGGCCTCGGTGCCACAGCAATGGCAGATCGTGCCGACGGGCCATCCGTCCTCGCGGAAGGACTCACCGTCGGAGTAGCCGCAGATGCGGCATACGTCCTCGAAGTCGTCCGTGTTCTCCATAGCTGTCCTCGTGACCGGGGTGCTCATCAGCGCCCCTTTTCGTACTTCCCCTGGGACTTCAGATGGTCCTCAAGGGTGCCCTTGTATCCGCTCGGGTTGGTTTCCTTGTCGTAGGGCCTCGGCTTGTGCATGGTAATTGGTAGACCCTTCTTATCGAACGCGGTGAGGGTGTTCGTCTTCTCCTCGTACACAGCCCAGCCTGTGATGTCGGAGTCCTTCTGGCGAACGAACACGCGGTACCCCGCCGGCGGAGTGTCCGGGTCAATGAGCTGACGATAGCTGTGGGCCTTCGTCACGTATTCCTTGGCGCCGTTGAGCTCGGGGAACTCGCCTCCGTGCTTGCGCCAGTGATCGACGGCCTGCTGGAATCGGTTGCCCTTGCTGGCCTTATTCGGAGTAGTCCAGACCTCGGCCGGCCTGCCGGCCTCACGGTTTGCCTTGAGGAACGCTTCGAGGGTCTCGGCGCCCTTCTTTCCGTTCTTCGCCTCCTTGAGGCCGAATTTCGTCGCAGCAGCCCCCCAGCCGACGAAGGGGATCATGGCTGAGCAGGACAGAGTGGCTTCGGTGCCCTTCCCGCGCGCGCCGTAGACAGCACAGTTGATGCCGTCGAAAGGTTCACCGGCCCCAGGGACCAGGCCCGCGTAGTCCATGCCCTTCTGGAGGTCTTCAAGCCAGTTGTCGAAGTTCCAGAACTTGCTGAACCAACCACGCTTGTCCTTCTTCTGCGCGGCCCGGAACTCGTCCTCCATCCCCTGGAGCGAGGAGGTCAGCTGGCGGTTCTCGTAGTCCTCCCACTCCTTCTGCCACTCCTTCTCCTGCAGGACGGCGACGGCGAACCAAGCGTCGCTCGCGGCCGACGAAGCGGCATCGGAGTCCTTGCCGGCCTTCTCGGCCGAGGAGCGAGCCTCGCTGGCGGCGGCGTAGGCCTCGGCGGCCGAACCGCGGGCGGAAACAGCGGAGGATTCCGCGCGAGCCGCCGCGTTGTCCGCGTCGAGGGCCGCTTGGTGGGCGTCGGCTTCAGCCTGGCGCGCCTGCTTGGCCGATTCGGCCGCCTGCGCCGCAGAAGCCGCAGCGTCCTTCGCGGACTGGGCGGCCTGCTTGGCGTATTTGTCGGCCTCCTCGGCGGAGGCCTTCGCCTGCTTGGCGTACTTGTCCGCCTCTTCCGCGGCCTTGGCAGCGCGAAGCGCGGACTCCTGAGCCTGAGCGGCGTTCTGCTGCGCGGTCGCCGCGACTCCTGCGGCCTCAGCGATGAGGCGCTGGACTTGGGCGATGTGCGTCGCCGCCAGTTGGTCCTTGCGCTTGGCCATGTACTGGCCCCGTTGGAGGAAGTCGTGCAGCAGCTGCGGCGGGCCCGCGAGCGCGATCCGGGCGGCGGCCTGGAGCTCCGGATCGCCGCTGCTGACCAACTGCGCGGCACGTACCCGCTCATCGGCCTCCCGCGCGACGAACTGTCCCTCATCAAGGAAAGCGAGGAGCTTGTCGGGCGAACCTGACTTCAGCGCGGCCTGAGCCGCTTCCTGCACACCCGGCCCACCGGCGCTGGAGATCTGCGCCGCACGCACGCGGTACTCGATGGCGGCGGTCTTGTGCTGACCGTTGAGGAGGAATTCGCTGATCTGCTTCGTGTCGCCGTCGAGGGCCTTCTTGGCCTCCTGCTTGACCTTGTCCGACAGGCCATCGGTGGCGAGCCGTACCACCCGGGAACGGTCGTCCTGATCGGCGGCCCGCTTCCAGCCGGTGCGCACGTATTCCCGCATGGCGTCATCCGAGCCGGCGAGCGCGACCTCGGCTGCGGTCCGGCCCCACGGGCCGGAGACCTGTGCTGTCAACAGCGCCAGCTGACGGCCCTTGGAAGTGATCTCCTTGGCATCGCCCCCAGGCTTGGCGGCGCCCGCGGCGAGCCGTGCCGCCTCGTCCTCCAGAGCCTGTGTGTCCTTGGCCTTGTCGGCCGCCTCCGCCTTGCGCTTGTCGTTCTCGGCCTTGAGGTCCTTGGCCTTCTCGATCGCCGCCGCGGTACGGGCGTTGAGCTGCTCTGCCTCGATCTTGCGCGCGAGGTCGTGGACCTCTCGCGCCTTCTTCACCGCGCCGGTCGCGACATCGGCGGCCTCCTTGGCGGCCTTGGCGTGCTCCTTGGCCTGATCGGCGGCCTTGGCCGCCTCCCCCGCCTGCTTGGCCGCCTCCTCGGCTGCGTCGGCCGCCTTCCGGGCGTGATTGGCGGCCGAACGGGCCCAGGTCTGGGCTTCCTGCGCGGCCTGCGCGGATTCCTCGGCGAGAGCCGCCGCGGCGTTCGCCGCGCGGGTCGCCTCGCGTGCGTGGCGGTGAGCCGCGGCCGCGGCCGCGGCTGACTCGGCAGAGTGGGCACCGGCGGCGTCGGCGAGGCTGTTGGCCTCGTCTGCTGCGGCGGCAGCGGCGTCGGCGTTGCCGCCGGCACCGGCCGCGGCCTTCGCCGCGGCCGCGGCCTCCCGGGAGGCGTCCATCGCGTGGCCGGCGGCGATGCCCGAGTCGTCGGCGGCCTGGGCCGCCTTACGGGCGTTCTCCGCGGCCTGGCGCGCGGCCGAGGCGTTGCCGGCGTCCGTGGCGGCGTCGGCGGCGGCGCCACGTGCCCGAGCCGCTGCCTGTGCGGCGCCCGCAGCTGCGGCAGCGGCTTGCTCCGCTGCTGCGGCCGCGACACGGGCCGACTGGTTGGCGGCCCGCGCGGCGCTGATGGCTTCCTGCGCGGCCTCAGCTGCACTCCGCGCAGCCTGGGCGGCGCGACTGGCCGCACCGGCGGCCCGATTCGCGTCCTTGCGGGCTTCCTCTGTCTCCTTCGCCGCCTTCTGAGCGGCTTCCTTCGCAAGCTGGGCAGCGGCTACCGCGCGGTCCGAGGCCGCCTTCGCGGCGATGGTCTCGCGCTTGGCCTGCGCGCCCGCTTCCTTGGCCTGCTCGGCCAGCTGCGAGACGGTCGCACGTTCCTGGTCCCGTGAACGAGCGACGTACTGGCCTACGTTCAGGAACTCCTGGATGTCGTCAGGGGTCCCCTTGAGGGCGAGCCTCGCAGCCTCCTTGGTGGTCGGCCCGCCACCGCTCAGAATCTGGACGACGCGGACGCGGTTGTCCGCCTGACGGGCGGTGTGCTGGCCTTTGTCGAGGAACTTTCTGACGTCCTCGATCGAGCTCTTGATCGCAGCTTGACCGGCTTCCTGGACTCCGGGCCCGCCGGCGCTGACAATCTGGGCGACCTGAACGCGCTGGTCCTGCTCGAGCGGCTTCTTCCAGCCGTCCTTGAGGAATTTCCGCAGGTCATCATGGGTGCCGGCCAATGCCTTCTGGGCTGCTTCGCGGACCCCCTGGCCGCCCATGGAATGCAGCTGAACGGCGGTGACGCGATCGTCATGGCGCTCGGCGATTTCCTGCTCGCTGTCCAAGAAGCGTCGCAGGTCGGCGTCCGATCCCAGGAGCGCGGCTTCCGCCGCCGCCTTGACACTGGGGCCGCCATCTTTCCACAGCTGAACTACCCGGCCGCGATCGGTGGCCGGAATCGGGTTGACGGGCTCGTCTTCGTCCCATGAATCCGCCGCATGGGCGGGACCGGTGCCAATGATGCCGGCGACGAGCGCCAGAGGTAGTACGCCTGCGGACAAGGCGCGTATGCCGCGCGACCGCACCCCTCTCGCCCGGGTTGCATAGACGGTTGCCCTCACCAAAAAGCCTTTCTCATCTCACGAGCTGTCTGATGCCGCATTCGGCCGGGTGAGCATAACCTTGCCGATCATCTTGTTTCGCTGGGCACCTATATTTCTGATGGCGGGTCAGAAATTCTGAGAAGAGGTGACGTGGACATGTCGCGCTCTTTCTTTAGTAAAGGGGTCGATGGGTGCCGTCTCCTTGATCAATAAGGGCTGGACATGGCGTCACGTCCCGTGACGCGCCGCCCGTGAGGCCTGGTTGATGGCCTCTCATTGCTCGGCTGCGCGTTCATGGTGATAGCGTCTTGAAGGATCCTTTAACTGGCCATTACCGGCGGCATTGCCGCCATCTGCACAATCCGAGGGGAATCTCTGTGATATCTCGCGCGCGCGGAATGCTGATCGTCGGCGCCGTCGGCACAGTCACCGCTATTGCTGCCGCAGTCTCGGTGAGCTCGGCTTCCGCGGCTCCCACGCCAACCGATGAAGCCACCCAGCCCTCGGCGGTGGAGACCTTTGAGTACCCGAATGCGGAAAAGATCTTGAAGGAGAAGGGGATCGCTCTCCGCAAGGGTGACGGGCGCATCCTGCTGGCCGACTGCGCCGCCTCTCAGGACATCGTGGTGATGACGCGCCACAACGATGAAGGTCAGTACTGCTTCAAGGTCACGGGTAACGGCAAGTCCGGCTATCTGACCCTGGAGGTGCCCAAGGCCTTCTACCTCACGACTGAGGACTACGCGATCCGGGCCAAGCTCACCGCCGACGGCAAGACCGAGACCGTAGACGTGCCGAAGAACGGCTACAAGGGCGTCGGTGAGGGCGGCTCTCCGCCCGGCAAGTCCACCACCCTGGTCGAGCTTCGCGTAACCGGCTGACCAGCAACGATTCCAGGGCGCCTCTTCTTCGGCATCCCGTAAGCCTTCGGCGATTCCCGAACCGAGAAAGAAAAGAAGAAACATGTTTGTCAGCCGTACGCGCGTCGCATGGGCCGCTGGGCTCCTCGCGACCGCCGTCGGTTCCGGCCTGCTGACCGCCGCTCCGGCGAGCGCCGTCGTGGGCCCGAGTGCCAAGGACGGCTCGTTCCCTTTCACCGCGAAGCTCGACATCGGTGGTGAGCGCGGCTGCTCGGCCACGCTGGTCGAGAAGCAGTGGCTGGTCACCGCGGCGAGTTGCTTCGCCGACGACCCCGCGAAGGACTTCAAGGTCGCCGCAGGCGCGCCGAGGCTGAAGACCACCGCTGTCATCGGCCGTGCGGACCTGACGCGGGACTCGGGTACGGTCGCCAACGTCGTGGAGCTCGTCCCGCGTGAGGACCGCGACCTGGTGATGGCGAAGCTGGACAAGCCGGTCACCGGCATCACCCCCGCCAACCTGGGAGTCAGCGCCCCGCTGGCCGGCGAGGAGCTGTGGGCGGCCGGCTTCGGCCGTACCAAGACCGAGTGGGTGCCGGACAACCTGCACTACGCGAAGTTCACCGCCGGTGCCGTCAAGGACACCACGATCAGCCTCACCGGCAAGGCCGAGGACGCTGTCCTGTGCAAGGGCGACACCGGTGGCCCCGCCCTCCGCGAGGTGGGCGGTCGCTACGAGCTCGTCGGCGTCAACAGCACGTCCTGGCAAGGCGGCTGCTTCGGCAATGAGGCCGAGACCCGCAAGGGCGCCGTCGACACACGGGTCGACGACATCGCGGGATGGATCCAGTCGGTCTCCTCTCGCACCCTCCTACCGCGCTCGAGCTGGAAGTACGCTGCCCACACCGTGTCCGGCTACTTCACCGGTGGCTCGAACGACGGCAAGCGCCGCATGGACCTGTTCGTCGTCTGGAAGGACGGCGAGGCCACGCTCTTCCAGGGTGCCGACCACGACGACCCGAAGCAGCCCTTCTCCGCCGAGTACAAGATCGCCGACAAGGGCAGCTACTGGCAGGACGCCAGGGCCGTCACCGGCGGCAAGTTCACCGAGAACGGTTCCGACGGCATCACCGTCCGCTGGGCCAGCGGCAAGCTCTCGACGTACACCCACGTCGACGAGAAGGGTGTCCACGACGAGAAGACCCTCGCCCGCAGCGACTCGTGGAAGAACGCCCGCCTCATCACGGCTGGCCGTTTCACCGCCAACGCCCTGCGCGACGACCTGCTCGTGCTGTGGGAGGACGGCTCCACGTCGATGTACTCCGACACGGACGTCAACGGGGTCAAGAAGGAGACCCAGCTGACGAAGGCTGACAACGGCTGGAAGAACGCCGTCCAGATCAGCGCCGGCGAGTTCACCGGCAAAAAGACCGCCGACCTCCTCATCCGCTGGAACGACGGCCAGGCCCAGATCTTCCCGGGTGTCGACACCGCCGGATACCACGGCAGCCGGATCACCGTCCGGCCCGTCGGCTCGGCGTGGAAGAACGCCCGGACGCTGACGGTCGGCTCCTTCACCGTCCCCGGCAAGGGCCCGAACGACGTCCTCGTCGGGTGGAACGACGGCAACGTCAGCTACTACCCCGGCATCGACGCCGCCGGCACGCACGGCGAGGTCCAGCTCGTCGGCTGAAACGGCCCGACGCATATCAACCACGGTCCGGCCGCCCGCCGCGCACGGCGGCGGCCGGACCTGAGCGTGTCCTGCCCGCGCTCGCTCACGACTCTCAAGGAAGAACACATGAACCGCAGTAGTTCGCGCGCAGCGTGGGCAGCCGGTTTCCTCACCACTGTTGTCGCGACCGGCGCGCTGGTCGCCACCCCCGCACACGCCGTCATCGGCGACGTGGCCAAGGACGGCCAGTACGTCTCCACCGTCAAGCTCGACATCGGCGAGGGTCAGCGCGCCTGCACCGGCACGCTTGTCGACGAGCAGTGGGTGCTGACCGCCGGCAGCTGCTTCGCCGACACCGCGCAGCCGGGCGGCAAGGTCGCTCCCGGGGCGCCCCAGCTGAAGACCAAGGCGACCGTCGGCCGGGCGGATCTCGCCACCGAGGCCGGGCAGGTGCGGGACGTCGTCGAGCTCGTCCCGCGTGGCGACCGCGACCTCGTCATGGCACGGCTCGCCGCCCCCGTCGCCGACGTCAAGCCTACGGAACTCGGCAGCGGCGCCCCCGCCAAGGGGGACGTCCTGCGGGTCGCCGGCTACGGCCGCACCAAGGACGAGTGGGTGCCGGACCGTGTGCACTCAGGTGCCTTCGGCGTCGACGCCGTGAAGGGCACCAGCCTCGACATCACCGGCAAGGACGGGGCCGTCTGCAAGGGCGACACCGGCGGGCCGGTGGTGCGGGAGCGCGGCGGGCGCGAGGAGCTGGTCGCCGTCAGCAGCACCTCCTGGCAGGGCGGCTGCTTCGGGAACGAGGCCGAGACCCGCAAGGGCGCCGTCGCGAGCCGGACCGACGACATCGCCTTCTGGGTCCAGCAGGTGCGTGCTCTCCCGAAGCGCTACGTGACGACCACCGGCGACTTCGACGGCGACGGCAAGGCCGATGTCGCCATGCTGACCGACTACGGTCCGTCGAAGGACGGCCGGGGCCGGGCGGCGCTGTGGGTCCACACCGCCACCGGCGAAGGCTTCAAGGAGCCGCGCGCCGTGTGGGACACCGGCTCGGACAGCTGGCGGTGGGACGCCGTCAAGCTGACGTCCGGTGACTTCAACGGCGACGGCAAGGCCGACATCGCCGCACTGTACAACTACGGCAAGACCGCCGACGGCCTCTACCGGACCGGTCTGTTCACCTTCACCGGCACCGGGACCGGCTTCAACGCCCCCGTGAAGGTCTGGGAGAGCTCTTCCAGCTCCTGGAAGAGCTGGAACTGGGACGCCAGCAAGGTCGCCGCCGGTGACTTCAACGGCGACGGCAAGGCCGACATCGCCGTCCTCTACAACTACGGCAACAACGGATCCCGCAACGAGAGCGGCCTGCTGACCTTCACCAGCAACGGCAACGGCTTCGCCGAACCCCGCAAGACCTGGGAAAGCGGCTCGACCAGCTGGAACTGGAACAGCAGCAAGATGGTCGCCGGTGACTTCAACGGCGACGGCAAGAGCGACATCGCCGTCCTCTACGGCAACGGCACGACCTCCGACAGCCGCAACGAGACGGCCCTGTGGCTCATCGCCGACAACAGCAACGGCTTCGTCGAGCACCGCAAGGTCTGGAACAGCCTGACGTGGGAGGGCCGCAGCTGGATCTGGGAGGCCAGCAAGGTCACGGCCGGTGACTTCAACGGTGACGGCAAGGCCGACATCGCCGTCCTGTACGACTACGGCAAGGTCTCCGGCAAGAGCAAGACCGGCCTGTGGGTCTTCTCCGGCACCAAGGACGGCTTCACCGACCCCCGCAAGGTCTGGGAGAGCGGCACCACGGTCGACAGCTGGAACTGGGCCGCGAGCGAGCTCACCGCCGGCGACTTCAACGGTGACGGCAAGGCCGACATCGGCGTCACGTACGACTACGGCCAGGGTGCCGACGGCCGTACGTCGGTCGGCCTGTGGACCTTCATCAGCAACGGCAGCGGCTTCAACGCTCCCGTGAAGGCCTGGAACAGCGACCTGAAGCGCTGAATCACCCCGTGGGGCCGGCACCTTGTGTGCCGGCCCCACGCCCGCATCGCATCGCAGCAGTTCAGCAGCGTTCAGCAGTTCAGTAGTTCATACGTCAGGAAACCCGCCGCCCCCATGAAGCTCGCCCCCATCCACCTCACCGGCCGCACCCGCCGCGGGCTGTGCGGGATCACGCTCGTCGTGTCCCTCTCCACGGCCGCCGCCGCGGGGCCGCTCACCGCACAGGCGAACCCGGCCGCGCCCGGGCCGGACAGTGCGCAGGCCGGCCCGTCCAGGGGCGTGCCGAATCTCGTCCTCCCCGATCTGCGGAAGCCCCCGCAGCAGCCGGGCCCGTCCGCCAACGGGGACGCCGGGATTCCGGCCACCGCGCTGGACGCCTACAAGAAGGCCGCGCAGGCGCTGGCCGCGAGCCAGCCGGGGTGCCGGATCCCGTGGGAGCTGGTCGCCGGGATCGGGCGTGTGGAGTCCGTGCACGCTTCCGGGTACGGGCTGCGCACCGACGGGTCCACCGAGCAGCCCATCCGGGGGCCGAGGCTGGACGGGAAGCAGTTCGCGCTCATCCGCGACACCGACGGCGGACGCTGGGACGGGGACACCGAGTACGACCGTGCCGTCGGCCCCACCCAGTTCATCCCCTCCACCTGGGTCACCTGGGGCGCCGACGGCAATGGCGACGGGGTCAAGGACCCCAACAACATCTACGACGCCGCCCTCGGCACCGCCCGCTACCTCTGCGCCGGTGACCGGAACCTCACGGATCCCGCCGACCTCGACAAGGCGATCCTCAGCTACAACAACTCCCGTGAATACGTCAACGCCGTCCTGGAGTGGATGCGGACGTACCAGGGCGGCAAGGTCACCGCCCTCCCCGACGACACCCCGGCCGTCCCCCATCGCCCGGACCCGGCCGACGGGCGGTCCGTCACCTCGGCGCACGCCGCCGTGCGGACGACCGCCCCCGGGCCGGGGGAGAAGCCGCAGCCCAAGCCCCTGCCGAAGCCCACGCCCAAGCCCACGCCCAAGCCCACGCCTGAACCCGAGCCCCGGCCCGAGCCCGACCCCCGAACCGTCACCCGTCTCACCCCTCTCGGGGAGCCGAGCCGCGACGCCGAGACCGGACAGGACCTCGACCAGGTCGCGCGGGTACGGGCGAGCAACGCCCACGGCGACCCCGTCTCCGGAGCCGACGTCGCTTTCGAGATCGTCGGCGCCGACACCGACGCGCGTTTCCCCGGGCACGAGGACGCCACGACGGTCACTGTCGCCACCGACGCCCAGGGCATCGCCGTCGCGCCGCGCATACGCGTCGGTGACCGGCCGGGCGGCTTTGTCGTCATGGCGACCACCGCGGGCAAGGACGTGACGTTCCAGGTGAACGCCCGGCTCTCCTCCTCCGCCACCGCCGATGCCCTGACGCGGATCGGCGAACAGCCCCCGAGCGCACCGGCCGGCGGCACCTTCGCCGAGAGTCCGCAGGTCAAGGCCACCCGCTATGGGCAGCCCGCCCTCGGCACGGTGCTTACCGCGACCTTCCTCACGAGCAAGGAGAACACCGCCGAGAACACCCTCGGCCCGTACTTCTCCGACGCGTCGGGCAAGGCCGTCCGCACCCTCGTCCTGCCTCCGCCCGGCGCCGATGGCGTGGTCACCCTTCCGGCGATCCACGCCGACGGGAATCCCGGTACGTACGTCCTCCGGCTCACCGCCGCCGACGGTGTCACCCTGGACGTCGAGCTCACCGTCACCGCGTGAGCGTCAGTGCCCCGTCTCGCCGCGGTTGACGGCCATCACCATGACCGCGCCGATCAGGACCAGACGGTCGGTCAGCGCGTCGAGCTGCCGGCGCTGTTCCGTCGGGAGATGCCAGTCCTCCCAGGAGGAGGTCTCCTGCTTCGAGGGCGGGGCCTGCCACTCGGCGGTCCAGTCGCGGCCGAGGCGGGCCGCGAGGGGGGTGGCGGTGCGGGCCAGGCCGCCGTAGGCGCCGAGGAGGCCGAGCATGTGGCTGTCCGGGAGCCAGCCGCGCCAGGCGTCCAGCAGCTCTCCGGCGAGGTGGGCGACGTCTTCCAGCCAGAGGACGTGCTGGGTGACCCAGCCTTGGGGGCTGGGGGACATGGGCATGCCCGGCAGTAGTCGCTGCGGTATGGCGTCGCGACGTGTGAAGAAGTCGCGAGCGAGGGTCAGCTCGTGGTCCGAGGGGGTCCAGGAGCGGTCGTTCAGGGCGATCGCGGCGGCATCGACCGCGTCGACGGCGTGGCTCATTCCGATACCGTACGTGCCCCGCAGGCCGAGGTGCGAGCGGGTCGGGGAACCGTCATGTACCGGGCGCGGCGGCCCGCCGCCAGCCATTCGGCCCGCAGCCGCTCGTAGACATCGCGCTCGGCGCTGGTCAGCGTGCGGCCGCGACGGGCCGTGAGGAACGTGCGTATCTCGTGGTTGAGCTGCTCCGGGGTCGGGGTCAGGGTCGCGTTGCATGACATGCCCTCAGGCTAGGGGGTGCCACTGACAACGGGCCCGCCCCAAGGTCATGTTTGCGGAACGCTCATCGAATGGTCATGAAGTCGGTGGGTGAACCTTGAGGTGGTCCTTACTCCGCCACCGGCCGTCGCAGCCTCGCCACGAACTTGTAGCGGTCGCCCCGGTACACCGATCTCACCCACTCCACCGGCTTGCCCTCCGCGTCCAGCGAGTGGCGTGAGAGCAGCAGCATCGGCAGGCCCACGTCCGTGCCCAGCAGGCCGGCCTCGCGCGGGGTGGCCAGGGAGGTCTCGATGGTCTCCTCCGCCTCCGCGAGGTGGACGTCGTAGACCTCGGCCAGCGCGGTGTAGAGGGAGGTGTACTTCACCAGGCTGCGGCGCAGGGCCGGGAAGCGCTTCGCCGACAGGTGGGTGGTCTCGATCGCCATGGGCTCGCCGCTGGCGAGCCGCAGGCGTTCGATGCGCAGGACGCGGCCGCCGGGCACTATGTCGAGGAGCTCGGAGAGGCGGTCGTCGGCGGTGACGTAGCCGATGTCGAGGAGCTGGGAGGTGGGCTCCAGGCCCTGGGCGCGCATGTCCTCCGTGTAGGAGGTCAGTTGGAGGGCCTGGGAGACCTTGGGCTTGGCGACGAACGTGCCCTTGCCCTGGATGCGCTCCAGCCGGCCCTCGACCACCAGTTCCTGGAGGGCCTGACGCACCGTCGTACGGGAGGTGTCGAACTCGGCGGCCAGGGTGCGCTCCGGCGGTACGGGAGTACCGGGAGGCATGGTTTCGGTCATATCCAGCAAGTGCCGTTTGAGCCGGTAATACTTGGGAACACGCGCGGTCCGTCCGCCGCTCGCGGCGCTGCCGCCCTCCGCCGTCTCGCCCTCGGTCGCCATGGCGTGCCTTCCCGACCTTCCCGACTCCGATGATCCTGCTGCCGTCACCGGCTCCTCCGTGTCTGTAGCGGTCACATGGTGGCACGGGCAGAGCCCGAGGAGACCGGAGATACCCGGGTCGACCTCGAGGTGTCGGTCCGGTAACGGAGCCGACAGCGACTCTTATACACCCTTGACACCCCAAAAGGTCTAGGCCAAGCTGCGGGCACTGGTCTAAACCATTAAAGACCACATTCGGTCCTCAAGGGAGAGTGCTGTGAAGCGAGGGCTCATAGCGGCGACGGGCGTCGTGGCCATGCTGGTGAGTGTTGCTGCCTGTGGGTCCAGCGACAGTGACAAGGGATCGGCCGATGGCGGTTCCAAGGACAAGAGCCTCACTGTCTGGTTCATGGATGGCTCGAATCCACCGGGTTGGACCAAGGCCGTCCAGGCCGAGTTCGAACAGAAGACCGGTGTCAAGCTCAATGTCCAGGTCCAGAAGTGGGACGGCATTCAGCAGAAGCTCACCACCGCCCTCTCCGAGTCCAGCCCGCCGGACGTCGTGGAGGTCGGCAACACCCAGACGCCCTCCTACGCCCAGACCGGTGGCCTCGCCCAGCTGGACGACCTGAAGAAGGAGATCGGCGGGGACTGGACCGACTCCCTCAACAAGCCGGCCGTCTTCGAGGGCAAGCAGTACGCCGCCCCCTGGTACGCCGCCAGCCGCGTCGTCATCTACAACAAGAAGATCTGGGCCGACGCGGGCATCAAGGACGCCCCGAAGACCCGTGACGAGTTCTTCAAGGACCTTGAGGCCATTCAGCAGAAGGGCGACGCCGAGCCGCTCTACCTGCCCGGCCAGAACTGGTACTTCTTCGACGGCCTGACCATCGGCACCGGCGCCGACCTGGTGAAGAAGGACGGCAAGAAGTACGTCTCCAACCTCGGCGACCCCAAGGTCGCCAAGGCCATGGAGGTCTACAAGAAGTACCAGTCCTACAGCAAGGCCCCCAAGGACAAGGACGAGGCCACCCCGCAGCAGGCCGACGTCTTCGCCAAGGGCAAGACCGGCGCCTTCATCGGCATGGGCTGGGAGGCCGCCACCGCCGTCAAGGCGAACCCGGAGATCGAGAAGGAGATCGGCTACTTCACCATCCCCGGTGAGACCGCCGGCAAGCCCGAGGGCGTCTTCCTCGGCGGCTCCAACCTCGCCGTCTCCGAGGGCAGCAAGAAGAAGGACCTCGCCAAGGAGTTCCTGAAGATCGCGCTGTCCGACAAGAACGAGGGCGCGCTGGCCAAGGAGGTCGGCTCGCTCCCCAACAAGGACGCGCTGCTGACCAACCTGAAGGGTCAGCCGGCCGCCGAGGCCGCCGCCCCCGCCGCCAGGACCGGTGGCACCACTCCGCTGATCCCCGAGTGGGCCAACGTGGAGAACGCGCCGAACCCGATCAAGGCCTATATGACGGCTGTTCTGGGCGGCAAGTCGCCGGAGGAGGCCGCCAAGCAGGTCGAGGGCGACATGAACAAGCGCCTCGCCCAGAAGCAGTAGTCCTCCGACAGCGATCCGACCGGTCCCGTACGGGCCGCCGTGGGGGCGGCCCGTACGGGACCCCGCAGCACGCACAACCGTTCCACAGGGGAGAAGGCGGACGACGATGTCAGCGCAGATCGAAGAGGCGGCGGCCACCGGCCCGACGCCCCGGATCGGCAAAGGCGGCGCCCCGCCGCCCCGCCGCGACCGGGAACGCGCGGCGAGAAGCCTGCCCTACCTGCTGATCCTCCCCACCGTCGCCGCCGTCGTACTGCTGCTCGGCTGGACGCTGGTGAAGAACGGCCTGCTGTCCTTCCAGAACCTCAACAAGCGCCAGCTGATCCAGCGCGTCACCGAGTGGACCGGCGTCGACAACTACGACAGCGTCCTCGGCAGTTCCGAGTTCTGGCACGTCACCGGCCGCTCGGTGGTCTTCACCGCCGCCAACGTCGTCCTGATCATGGTGGTGGGCTGTCTGATCGGCCTGCTGCTCGCCCGGCTCGGCACGAAGACGCGACTGCTGCTCTCGCTCGGCCTCGTCCTCGCCTGGGCCATGCCCGTCGTCGCCGCGACCACCGTCTTCCAGTGGCTCTTCGACCAGCGCTTCGGCGTCGTCAACTACCTCCTCGACGCGCTCGGCCGGCACTCCATGGCCGGCTACAACTGGACCGGCGACCAGCTCTCCACCTTCTTCGTGATCACCGTGCTGATCGTCTGGCAGTCGGTGCCCTTCGTGGCGATAAACCTCTACGCCGCCACGACCACGATCCCCAAGGAGCTCTACGAGGCCGCCTCGCTGGACGGCGCGGGCACCTGGAAGCAGTTCACCTCGGTGACCTTCCCCTTCCTCAAGCCGTTCTTCCTCGCCACGACCTTCCTTGAGGTCATCTGGGTCTTCAAGTCCTTCACCCAGGTCTTCGCGATCAACGAGGGCGGCCCCGACCGGCTCACCGAGACCCTGCCCGTCTACGCCTTCCAGGAGGGCATGGGCAGCCAGCACTTCGGCATGGGCGCGGCGATCTCCATCCTCACCATCGTCATTCTGCTGGCGCTGACGGCCCACTATCTGCGCCTGGTTCTCAAGCAAGAGGAGGACGAGCTGTGAGGCGTTCACTGCCCAGGACCGTCGGTCGCGTCTGGCCGGGGGCGACGGCGGTCGTCCTCTTCGCCTTCTTCGCCTTCCCCGTCTACTGGATGTTCGCCACGGCCTTCAAGGCCAACAAGGACATCGTCAGCGACAGCCCCGTCTGGTTCCCCTCGAACCCCACCTTCGAGCACTTCGACAGGGCGGTGAGCGCCGACGGCTTCTGGACGTTCGTCGGGAACTCCCTCACCGTGACCCTGGTGGCCGTCGCCCTGTCGCTCGTCATCGCGCTGCTGGCGTCCTTCGCCGTCGCGCGCATGCGCTTCAAGGGCCGCAAGAGCTTCATCCTCGTGATGATGATGGCCCAGATGGCGCCCTGGGAGGTGATGGTCATCGCGTACTACATGATCGTGCGCGACGCGGACATGCTGAACAGCCTGCCGCCGCTCATCGCCATCTACACCGTCATGGTGCTGCCCTTCACCGTCCTGACGCTGCGCGGCTACGTCGCCGCCGTGCCCAAGGAACTGGAGGAGTCCGCCATGGTCGACGGGTGCACCCGCACCCAGGCCTTCATCCGGGTGATCTTCCCGCTGCTGGCGCCCGGCCTGATGGCCACCTCGCTCTTCGGCTTCATCACCGTCTGGAACGAGTTCCCGATGGTCCTGATCCTCAACAAGGACCCCGGATCGCAGACCCTCCCGCTGTGGCTGACCGGCTTCCGCACCACCTTCGGCGACGACTGGGGCGCCACCATGGCCGCCTCCTCGCTCTTCGCGATCCCGATCCTCGTCCTGTTCGTCATCCTCCAGCGCAAGGCGGTCGGAGGCCTCACGTCCGGCGCAGTGAAGGGCTAGGAGCATCGACATGACCATCCTCACCCAGCACCGGGACAGCCGGAGCAACCCCGACAGCCTCACCCGGGACGCCCTGACCGTCCTCCAGCCCGGCTTCACCGGGACGACCGCCCCCGACTGGCTGCTGCGCAGGCTCGGCGAAGGCCTCTCCTCCGTCGGCCTGTTCGGCCGCAACATCGCCTCCCCCGAACAGCTCGCCGCCCTGACCGCGCGGCTGCGCGCCGAACGCGACGACGTCCTCGTCGCCATCGACGAGGAGGGCGGCGACGTCACCCGGCTGGAGGTCCGTACGGGCTCCTCCTTCCCCGGCAACCTCGCCCTCGGCACCGTCGACGACCCCGCGCTCACCCGCGCCGTCGCCCATGAGCTGGGCCGCCGCCTGGCCGCCTGCGGCGTCAACCTCAACTGGGCGCCCTCCGGGGACGTCAACTCCGACCCCGACAACCCCGTCATCGGCGTACGGTCCTTCGGCGCCGACCCGGCGCTCGTCGCCCGGCACACCGCCGCGTACGTCGAGGGCCTCCAGGCCGCCGGGGTCGCCGCCTGCACCAAGCACTTCCCCGGCCACGGCGACACCGCCGTCGACTCCCACCACGACCTGCCCCGCATCGACGCGGACCTCGCGACGCTCCACGCACGCGAACTGGTGCCCTTCCGGGCGGCCGTCACGGCCGGCACGAAGGCCGTGATGAGCGCGCACATCCTGCTGCCCGCGCTCGACGCCGCCCTGCCCGCCACGCTCAGCCCCCTCGCTCTCCACGGGCTGCTGCGCGCGCCCGTCACCGCCGGCGGTCTCGGCTTCGACGGCCTGATCGTCACCGACGGCATGGAGATGCGGGCGATCGCCGGTACGTACGGCATCGAACGCGGCAGCGTCATGGCCATCGCGGCGGGCGCCGACGCGATCTGCGTCGGGGGCGGCCTGGCCGACGAGGAGACCGTGCTCCGGTTGCGCGACGCGCTCGTCGCGGCCGTGCGCGGCGGGGAACTGCCGGAGGAGCGGCTCGCCGACGCGGCGGAGCGGGTACGGGCTCTGGCGGGCTGGACGTCCTCGGCGGCGCGCCCGGATCCGTCGGCGTCCGACCCCGACGTGGGGCTGGTCGCCGCGCGACGCGCGCTGCGGATCACGCGCTCCGGGGTGGGGTACGAGGCGGCTCCCGCCGGGCCCGTGTACGTCGCCGCCTTCACTCCCGTCGCCAACATCGCCGTCGGCGACGAGACGCCGTGGGGCGTGGGAGCGGAGCTCGCGCGGCTGCGGCCCGGGACGCTCACCGAGACCTACGGGCCGGAGTCGGCCGGGGCGGAAGCGGTGCTCGCGGCGGCGGGGGAGCGACGGATCGTCGCGGTCGTCCGCGACGTCCACCGGCATCCGTGGATGGCCCGGGCCCTCGGGACGCTGCTGGCGGCACGGCCGGACACGGTCGTGGTGGAGATGGGGCTCAACGAGGCGCCGCCGAGCGGTGCGCTGCACATCGCCACGCATGGGGCGGCGCGGGTGTGCGGGATCGCTGCCGCTGAGGCGATCGCGGGGGATTGACCCCCCGGGCCGCGACGGTTCGGCACCGCCGGGCTCACCGGCGGGGGCCGATCGCCGTCGTTCAAAACTGAAGATCGACAAAAACTGCAAGTGCACGAATGTCATGCGCGCCATGTGTCCGAAGAGGCATGTGGCGTGCGTGGTGAGG